>NZ_CM145756.1:2327500-2535000 GCF_055635335.1 Exiguobacterium sp. KKT215
AACGGCCACGGTTCGTCGCGTTGTTGCATCGTTTGCAGTAGCAGAAGCGTGCCCGGCAACACTTTTGATTGAATCAAATGTTCCATTCCGATAATCACCAAGTGAATCCGTTGTTCAAGCGACTCTTGTCCGCTCACGAGTTCCTCGTGGAGTTTATATATTTCTAAATCGAGTGTGCGTACTTGTTTCCATAATACGATTTCAGGATGAATCCCGGCCTCTAAGACCGATAATCTGGCCAAATGAGTCAAGGCATGATGAATTTGGGTGAAGGCGTCTTGGTGTTCCTCTTGCAAAAATAAGCTTCGGCCGTCTTCAAAGCGTCGCAGCAATTTCGCAAAAGCAAGCGATAGTTGCAGACGTTGCTCATCGTTTGAGAAATTACGAAGACGTTGTCGCAAGTCTAATAAAAACGTATTTCGTTCAAACAACACCATTCCATCTTCAATCCAGTGGATGGCCCGGCGATTCTCGTTCATCAAAATCCAGCGGTCCATCATCGAATCACTCACCAAATGGAGAATGATTTTTTCTTGTCCGACCTGATAGTGTTTCACTGTCCAGAACGGTTCTTCTTTGGCTTCAATCACAATCAACAACCGGTCCGATTGGTCGGTCAACGGATCGCGTGGTCGTTTCTTCTTCACTTCGATGATGCCAAGCGTCGTCTTCAAGGCTGCATATTCCGAATAGATCGTGCGTGTGGCATACTCCATAGTCACCTTGATACCTTCTTTCTATATGATGAACTTCAAACGTCCACCCAATAATCTGATACGAAAATGATTCGCCTTCTTTTAAAATTCTCCTGCCAGCGATTGTATGAACTTCTCACGATCGAGCAGATGAGCTATAGTAAAGACAGACATGGAGGGATTACGAAATGAAAAAACGGGGGAATAAAATCAACCGCGCTCGAAACCTTGCGTTGTTGCTCGTCTTTGCGGGAATCGGGGTCATGTATCTCGGCCTGTTGGCGAAAAGCATCACATGGCTGATGATTATTTTCATGTTGCTCGGCTTCGTGATGGTGTTATCGAGTTCAGCGCTCTACTTTATTATTGGGATGGCATCCACGAAAGCCATCGTCGTCACTTGCCCGAATTGTGAGAAACAGACAAAGATGCTCGGTCGGGTCGACTTATGTATGCATTGCGACGAACCGCTCACGATCGACCAATCGCTCGAAGGTAAAGAGTTCGACGAAAAATATAACAAACGCCAATCACATTCACACGAATAAAAAAACATCCTCAGGCAGAGGATGTTTTTTTAATGTTTATGCGCTTGTTCAGCTTGGCACGCCGGGCATGTCCCGTATACTTCGAGACGATGGCGGTCGACTTTGAACCCAGTCAATTGAGATGCGACCGATTCGATTTCATCGAGGACCGGGTAGTTGAAGTCAACGACTTTCCCACACGCATCACAGATGATGTGGTAGTGACGCGACGTCACGAAATCAAACCGGCTCGATGCGTCTCCGTAATTCATCTCTTGGACGAGACCGACTTCTTTAAAGACGCGCAAGTTGTTATAGACGGTAGCGACACTCATGTTCGGAAATCTCGCCGAAAGTGCCTTATAAATGTCATCCGCTGTCGGGTGACTGTGCTCCGTGACGAGGTACTCCAAAATGGCCTGGCGCTGAGGCGTCATTCTGACTCCATGTTCTCGGAGCGACTGAACAGCATGGTCAAGCATTTCGCTTCCCACGTCAATCCCTCATTTCTTCTATAGAATTCATTCGAAGTGTTAGTAGTAATTAACCTATTTCTTACATAGTAATCTTTATAAATAGTGTACTGATTTCTGGAACGGTCGTCAAACGTTGAGCTTAAGCGGTTGACGGCTGTGATACAATAAGTGCGAATTTGTAAAAGGAGGCAATACATATGGCAACATCATCTACACGTAACAATTCAGACGTTTTGTATACCGACGCCTTGACGCATATCGTCGGCGGGGTCAACAGCCCTTCCCGCTCATTCAAGGCAGTCGGCGGAGGTGCACCCGTCTATATGGAACGAGGAGACGGCACCTATTTCTATGACGTCGACGGCAATCGTTATATCGACTATTTGGCGGCGTACGGTCCGATTATCACGGGCCACGCCCATCCGCATATCCATAAAGCGTTAATCGCGGCTTCGTCTAAAGGACTCCTTTACGGGACACCGCATGCGCTTGAAGTCGAGTTCGCGAAAAAACTAAAGGCGGCCATCCCGTCAATGGACAAGGTCCGTTTCACCAACTCGGGGACCGAGGCGGTCATGACGACCGTACGTGTCGCCCGTGCTTACACGGGACGCGAACTCGTCGTCAAATTCAGCGGTTGCTATCATGGCCACTCGGACTTGATGCTCATCGCAGCAGGCAGCGGACCAGCCACGCTCGGCTCACCAGATTCGGCCGGCGTCACACGGGCCACGGCGAAAGAAGTCATCACCGTGCCGTTCAATGACGTCGAGGCGTTCCGAGACATGATGCGCGAATGGGGCAGTCAAATCGCCTGTGTCCTCGTCGAACCGATTGTCGGAAACTTCGGCATCGTCGAGCCGAAACCTGGATTCCTCCAGGCCATCAACGACATCACCCATGAACATGGCGCCCTCGTTATTTACGACGAAGTGATCACGGCGTTCCGCTTCACATACGGCAGTGCCCAGCAAGTATATGGCATCGAGCCGGATATGACCGCCCTCGGGAAAATCATCGGCGGAGGCTTGCCGATTGGTGCCTATGGAGGTAAAGCTGAAATTATGGAAACGGTCGCTCCGCTCGGTCCAGCTTATCAGGCCGGAACGATGGCCGGTAACCCGGCATCGATGGCAACAGGGATTGCTTGCCTCGAAGTACTCGAGCAACCGGGTGTGTATGAAAAGCTTGACGCGCTCGGTGCCCAGCTCGAGGCCGGGATTCGTGAAGCCGCTGAAACACACGGCGTGACCATCACATTGAACCGTCTAAAAGGCGCACTTACGGTGTACTTCACGGACGAGGTCGTGACCGACTATGAGGGAGCCGAGAAGTCGGACGGTGAAGTGTTCGGACGCTTCTTCAAATTGATGCTCGAGAACGGTGTCAATTTGGCCCCTTCTAAGTATGAGGCTTGGTTCTTGACGACTGAGCATAGCGAGGCAGATATCGAAGAGACGATTGACGCGGTGAATCGTGCCTTCGCCCAACTATAAGCAAAAGGAGATGCCGCGGCATCTCCTTTTTTAATTACACCGAAGGTCGAATCCACAGCTGATCGTAGCGTGGATGACCGAATATATCGACCGGCACGTCGCCTAGAAAACTTGGGAAGCTCCGCTCCCGCTCGACATGGTACAGCGGAATGACGAGCGCCGACTCCGTCAAATAGCGTTCGACTTCCCGATGGAGCAACGGCCAAGTGCTCATATCGGTTTGACGGTAGCGGTCCATCATCGTTCGCAGTTCCGTTTCATTCGCGACGAGCTTGCCGACGAGCGACAGTTCACTCGTCAAAAAAGCGAGAAACGCCAAATCCAAGTCTTCGCTCATCATCTCCCCGCATAAAATCAAATCGGCGCGGCGAAGTGTCTCCTCCTGCAGTAAACAACTTAGCGTATACGTCTCGGTCTCGACAATGAAACCAGCAGCCCGCAACTGTGATGCGACAAGCGCAGCGTCTTCCGTCGATACGTCGAACGGCAAGTGTAATAGTCGGAGCGGACGTTTGGAACTTCGACCTGGCTCGTCCAGTGGAATCGGGCGACTCGTTTCCGGGAAGAAGCCGTGGGCCACTTGATGACGCTCTCCACCCAATTCGACGAACGCCTGTTTATGAATCGCTCGTTGAATCGCGCGTCGCGCCGTCACGTCCTCTTTCAACCAGGAGTGCTGCAAGTTGAACATAAGATAGCGTGCTCCGGCCTCGGCAATCCATTTCACGACGCTATGATCGTCCCGGGCGCTCCATTTGGCGTGGTCCGCTTCCGAGAACGTGACAAATTCAACCACGTCCAATGACGGGCGCGGGCGCAACCCACGCTCGAACGCCCGTAAGCGCACGACGTCGCCGGATTGTTTCTCCAATTTGAAAGGCCCCGTCCCAACAATCCCTTCTGCTCCTTCATACGTAACGGATGCCGGTGTTTGAGCAAGCAAGCGCTCGATATAGGCCCGGTGTGCTTTCGTGTAGAGATCAATCACATACGGTGCGGGCGAATCGACCCAATCAATCGGCGCGAACAACCAGACTTGTTTGCCGCGAGCCAAGAGTCGGCTCAACGAGTAGACGACGTCTTTTGCCGTTAACGTCATCCCGTTGTGGAAAGCGACGCCTTTACGGATGTAACAGCGAAATCCAAATGGCGTCTCCTCCATATGATGGGCTAGCGACGGTTGAACCGTGGTCCCGTCCCATTCGAACAGGCGGTCGAAGACGTGACGCGATAACGACGCCTCCATCGCGATGTGGATATCAAGCGGATCAAGTGACTCGAGTGTCCGCGTCCTCGGGAAAATAAAACGGTCTTCTTCCGTCTGTTCGAAACCAAATCGGTTCCAAATCCGCGCTTGGATCAGTTCCCGTAATGCGGGTGGCCAATCCCACTCCAACCATTTGGCCGCCTGCGCCATTGTAGCCTCAGAAAATGAGGTTACGACCCACGCCTGGAGCGTCTCGTCAAAGTCCGACTGAAAACGAAGCATCGATTCATGGCCGCGCCCTTTGCCGGCTTGATAGGTCACCCACCCCACCGCCTCCCATGCCTTGATATCGCGCTTCACTTGTTTCTCACTATAGCCGACCACCTCGACGGCTTGCCGGAGTGTCACGTCCATTCTGTCTGCCTGTAACGCATAGCGATAAATGGCCACTAGTTTTGCATTCATGTCATTCCCCCTAAAAGTGGACATGTCCAGATAATTTGTCTCTTTTTACCAAGTGTAGTCCACGTTTAAAGTAGTGACAAGGAGGTGCTCACATGAAATTCAAAGATTTCCCAACTAACGTCCGACTTCGACTCGTCTGTGGATTTTTTATTCGCATCGTCGGCTCGGCCATCTTTCCCTTCATGGCTTTATATTTTTCAGAAGAACTCGGCAAAATCGCTGCCGGAATCATCATGACGTCATTCGTCATCGTCGGGTATATCACCGGTTTGTTCGGTGGGTACTTCTCGGACCGCTTTAATCGCAAGCACGTCTTACAAATCGGCCAACTCATTCAAATCCTTTGCTTCGTGGGGATGACAGTGGCGATTCACCCATCAAATAACTGGGCACTCGTCGTGGCCATCCTCTATTTCGGTCATGCCGTCGCCAACGGCTTGAATTATCCGGCTCTCGAAGCGATCGTCATCGACTCGATGGAACCATCGAATCGGAAAGCGATTTATGTATATGATTATTGGCTCGTCAATTTAGCGATCGCCGGCGGTGTCATGCTCGGCGGTGCGTTCTATCGCGACTACCGGTTTGGTTTATTTATCGGTATGACGCTCGTATTGACCATCACAACGGTCGTCTTGCAACGCTATCTCGTCGATTCACATCAAGGTAACCGGTCGACGCCGGCCAACCCGATCGTCGGCGTGATTCAAAACTATCGGATTGCCTTGAATGACCGACGCTGGATGCTCTTCGTGCTCGGTAGCATGCTCGTCTTCTCGACAGAGTTTCATATGGCAAACTATATCGGCGTTCATTTGGCCGAATCGTTCCAAGAACGTGCGATTATCGGCGTGCCGTTCGACGGTGTCCGGATGATGGCGTTCATGCAGCTCGAGAACACATTGCTCGTCGTCGCCATCACGTTCGCCGTCACCGCCTTTGTGAAACGGTACCGGGAGAAATACGTATTCTTCATCGGCTTGTCACTCTATATCACAGCGTATGCGGCCATCACATCGATGAACTCATTTCTGATTCTCGCCGTCTTGGCCGTCGTCTTCACGGTCGGCGAGTTGCTATACTCACCAATCCGCCAAGTGAAGCAAGTCGACCTGCTCGACCCAGAGCGTCGCGCTTCGTATCTCGCTTTTGGGGGACTCACATTCCATGGGGCCAAACTCGTGGCCGCGGCCGGCATCGTCGTCGGGGCGTTCATCGGACCTGTATTCATGAGCGGCTACATCTTCTTGTTCGGGGCGCTCGGGGCGTATCTTTATTACGTCTCGCTCTATAAAATGGAATCGGTGCGCCAGCTTGCCGCATGACGTTTGAACTGACTCCGGAACGGAAACAGGCAAGAGTGAAGGGGGCGAACCAAATGCTAGCCATTGTATTGTTTGATGGAGACTGTAATTTTTGCGACGCCAGCGTCCAATTCATCTTGAATCGGGACACAACAGGGAACTTCCACTTTGCCTCGCTTCAAGGCGACGCTGGGAAGACGCTACGTGAACGTCACCGCATCAGCGACTCGGTTGACAGCATCGTCTTGATTCGTGACGGCGTGCCTTATATCAAATCCGACGCGGCCATCCGGATTGCAGAAGGATTGGATGGGATGTGGCGATGGCTCCGGTTCGTGAAAATCGTCCCAAAACCGATTCGCGACTTCGGCTATGATGTCATCGCCAAGCATCGTTACGAATGGTTCGGACAAAAACAGACGTGTAAACTGCCGACACCGGAAGAACGAAGCCGGTTTCTCGATCAACAACCAAAACCGCCGACTCGATGAGTCGACGGTTTTTTTAGTCCATACACGTCAAGTACGTCCAATGGCACTCCGGCATCGGATTGCCCATGAAACTGACACCGAGGTCATCGGCCCGGTGAATCGTCGTCCACGGGGCATCCCCGACTTGAAGATACACTTCATGGTGCGGCGATTGCGTATGACTACCGGACAGTTTGAACGTGGCAGTGTCCTTCAATTGTGCGACAATCGTGTACTTGATGTCCGGCGCGATGACGAGCGGATTGCCGACCGAATGGTGCAAGCGGTATGCGGTCCGCCCCCGGTCAATATCGATATCGTCAAGATACACTTGATCGACCGAAGCGACATCTTCTCCTGTCAGTTGATGACGGGCGTTGTATCCGCGCGTCACTCCGGCATCTTTTTTGATAGAGACGATCGGAATGTCGTGCATCCCTTCGACTTTCACTTCCGTCCGCGTCCGATAGTCGTTCGCATGAACGTTGTATGGTCGTCCATCCCCTTCAAAATAAGGGTGAGGCGACAATAAGTTCGGATTTTTAATCATCGGCGGACGAATGAACGTCTGGACGCGAAGCTGAATCTGATTGACCGTCTCCAAATCAGGACGGAGCGGACTGACAAGAAAATACATGACGAACAGTTCTTTGTCGCGCCGCGTGTCCGTCTTCAGCTCTTTGGCGAGTGACATTGCTTTGCCGACAGCGTGAATGAGACGCGTCCCCGGTTTCGCGTCCCGCTTCACCGGGCGGAGCGCCCGAACTTCATACATCGTCGGTTCGTGTAGCGGTGTGTCGTCCAAATAGGCGTTCCCGACGACCTCGGCGATTCGTCGTCCTTGTCGATAGATCGCATACGTCTCGACGTCAGGAATCGGATCCCATTGGAGATGGGTACCGGTCGACGCGACGACGGCCGATGTGATATGTCGATTCCAATACAAATCATCGCTCGGGTCGACAGCGGCCGTATACACTTTCGCCACTTCCCCTTGCTCATCCGTGAGACGATAGGCGACTTGCTCTCCGACGGCCGTCTCATGGTCGACATAGTGCTGGTCAGTCCCTTCATACACATACTTCCCGTTCCGCGTAAGCCGGACCTTCCCCTCCACTGACCACGTCAGCTCGAGCGCATCCTTAAGCGGTTTTACTGTGATTAAACCTTCCCCGTTCATCATTGGACTCTCCCCCTTTTGGCATGTCGTTTCTTCATTCCCGTCTCACTGTCACGGAAAACAAAAAAAGGCCCCGAGTCTCCTCGAGGCCGCGTCTCATTCGACGACTGCCAAATCTTGAATCATATACAAATCGTAATAGGCTCCGCGGCGACGCATCAATTCTTCATGCGTCCCGGTCTCCATAATTTGTCCGTTATCGACGACGACAATCTTATCGGCATCGGTGATGGTCGACAATCGGTGCGCGACGATGAGCGTCGTTCTCCCTTTCGTCAAACGCGCGAGCGAATCCTGAATCATCGCCTCACTCTCAAGGTCCAGCGCACTCGTCGCTTCATCGAGAATGATGATTGGCGGATGTTTCAAGAAGACACGGGCGATGGCAAGCCGTTGTTTCTGACCGCCTGACAGTTTGACACCTTTTTCCCCGACCGGCGTATTGTAGCCATCCTGCAAGTTCGAGATGAACTCATGTGCGTTCGCTGCTTTCGCGGCGGCGATCACATCTTCGTCACTCGCTTCCGGATTCCCCATCCGGATGTTCATCGCGACCGATTCACTGAACAGAACCGAATCTTGCATGACCATCCCGATTTGATCGCGCAGAGCCCGCAATTTGAAATCACGGACGTCGGTGCCATCGATTTTGATGCTACCCGACGTGACGTCATAAAACCGTGGAATCAAGCTGACGAGCGTCGACTTTCCGCCACCGGACATGCCGACGAACGCAACCCGCTCTCCAGAGCGAATATGCAGGTTGACGTCACGGAGGGCGCGGGTACCGTCTTTCTCGTACGCAAAGCTGACCTGCTCGAGTTCGATCTCGCCTGCCGTTTTCACGGGAACGAACGCACTCGATTTTTCTTCGATGTCATACGGCTCATCGAGGAACTCGAAGACCCGGTCCATCGAAGCGACCGACTGCGTGAGCGTCGTCGCCGAGTTGACGAGACGACCGAGCGGTGCGTAGAGACGATCGATATACGCGATGAAGGCGACGAGTGTCCCGAGTGAAACTTGTTCTTGCAGGACGAGCCAAGAAGCCGATGTGAAGATTAAAATCGGGGCGATGTCCGTGATCGTCGAGACGACGACGTACGTCTTCGCGTTCCACCCTGTATGACGGAGCGCAGCCTTCAAGAAGCCACCGTTCTGTTCTTCGAACGCCTTGTTCTCATACGGTTCGAGGGCGAAGCTGCGGATGACGGCCATCCCGTTGACGCGTTCGGTCAAATGACCTTGAAGGTCCGCAAGGGCGGCCGAGCGTTCCCGCGTGAGCCGGCGCAGTCGTCCGTAGAAGTAACGGACGGCGATGGCGTAGAACGGGAGCGGCAAGATGGCGATGAGCGTCAATTGCGGGTCGATCGTGTACATGATGGCGATCGCGATTAAAATCGTGACCATATCGAGCCAAATGTTCATCAAACCGGTGATGACGAAGTCTTTCGTCTGTTCGACATCGTTGATGATGCGCGAGATAATCTGTCCCGTCTTATTGTTCGAATAATAGCGGAGCGATAGTTTTTGGACGTGGTCGAACAATCGGTTCCGGACGTCGAACAAAATCCGCGTCGCTGCCCATTGCGCCAAATATTGGCGCAAGTATTCAATTGGCGGCTTCAAGACGAGGAAGACGAAGAAGACGATGCTGAACAGCCAGACGAGCTCGGTATAATCTCTAGCCGGTTCCGGGTCTGTCAAATAGTTATCGATGACATATCTATAAAGGAGCGGCAACCCGAGTGGGATGGAAAATTTCAAAATCCCGACGAAAATGGTCAGTGCGATTTGTTTCTTATACGGTTTAACGAACTGTAAATAACGTTTAATACTACCCATTAGTTCCTCCTTCAAGAAAAAAAGCGGAGATGAGCGATCATCTCCGGTAACGTGCTTCGTATTCGCGATACCATTCATCGACGAATGTTGGGTTGAACGGCCCTTTCCGTCCTCGAATCCAGTTAATAAGTTCTTGAACGTTCTGTTTCAAGATTCGATCAATCGCTTTCGGATAATTCATCTCGCGACGATGCCGCTCATATTCATCCTCATCTAAAATCGTGTACGACATATCCGGGAACACCTTGATGTCCAAATCGTAATCGATGTACTTGATGGCACGTTCTGCCCCATCGAACGTTGTCGGCGAACCTAGATTACAGTAGTAGTAAATCCCATCTTCGCGAATCATGCAGATGACATTGAACCAAAACTCAGATGAAAAGTAGCAAATTGCCGGCTCACGTGTTCTCCATTGCCGGCCGTCTGACTCACTGACCATGATGCGGTCATTGAATCCGATCATATCCGTTTTTGACGACTGAAGGACGAGCGTTTCTTCCCAAACGCGATGCAAAGTTCCGTTGTGCTTGTAGCTCTGTATCTCGATCTTGCTACCTGCTTTGGGAAATAAGCTCATAAGCTCCTCCTTTCCGCTATGATGCTATACAATTCTCATATTTAATTATAGCGACTTTCAGAACCAATGAAAAAGGAAATCTCTTATTTTCACGAATTTAGTGTTTTTTGGAATGCCTCGGCTCGCGCTTTGAACATCGGCCGGAGCACGAAGTACTCGACGAGGACAGTCGGCACGTAACTGTCGAACGTGACCTCATCGACCATAACTGCTTGCCCGTCCACTTGTTCGACGCGGTGGACGTGACTGAAACGACGGAAAGGAAACGGCAACTTTACGCCTTGATCACAAAAGGCACGGTCTCCAGCCAATGTGATGGCGCTATTCCAAGGCAAAGAGACCGGCCCAACCCCGATACGGAGCTGAACGACGTTCCCCTCGACCGAAGCCCCATCTCCAACGAGCGTCACTTTCGGGAAGGACGTCAGTTTTGATAAGAGCGAAGCGTCTTGAAGCAACGTCCATAATGTGTCCACAGACGTGTCGAATGGTGTTCGTACGTCAAACTGTCTCATCTTTCGCACCTGCCATCTGCTCTAATTTTTGTTGGGCGACCGATACCGTCACCACGTCGCGTGCCTCTTCGTCGAGCCAAGCCCACTCGCCGTCCGGTAGCTTCTCGACCTCGTATAAGTCGATGTACCAGACGATATGGGAAAACACATGTTTCACTTGTCCAATATAGGTTCCGTTTAACTGTTCCCCCGTTCCGCGGTCTGTAAGCGGATATTGCCACATTCCAGCGAGAAGACCGGCATCCGGGCGCTTCACGTATGCGGTCCGGCCGTCCTGGCGACAGTAGAGCGCATCATACATCTCAATCCGAGCCGCCCCTTTTTTCGTCTTGACCGGGAGTTCATCTTGAACGTTATGGGTATAAGCATAACAATCATCTTGAACGGGACAGAGCGAACACATCGGGTTTTTCGGCGTACATACCGTCGCCCCGAGCTCCATGATGCCTTCGTTAAAGTCTGAGGCATGCGCCGGGTCCATGAGTCGGCGCACGACTTGCTCGAACAGTTTTCGAGTTTTCGGGACGGCGATGTCGTCATAAATCCCGAATTGACGGGACATGACGCGCATGACGTTGCCATCGACGGCCGGTTCCGGCTGATTGTAGGCAATCGATAACACCGCCCCAGTCGTATACGGTCCGACACCTTTCAGTTTTTCGAACCGTTCTTTTTCCTCGGGGACAATCCCGTCGTACACGGCAACGACTTCTCGGACGGCTTGATGAAGGTTTCGAACCCGTGAGTAATAACCGAGTCCTTCCCAATATTTGACGACCTCATCGGGTTCGGCCGCTGCCAATGCCTCAATCGTCGGGAACCGCTCCATGAAACGGTTATAGTATGGGATAACGGTATCGACGCGCGTCTGTTGGAGCATGACTTCGCTCACCCAGACCCGATATGGATTTTTTCCGTGACGCCATGGCAAATCACGCTTTTCGCGATTGAACCACGTCACTAAATTTGTGTTGAATTCTTGAATATTATAATTTGTGAACAATTTATCAACATCGAGCATTTTGTTTCCCCTCGTTTTAAAAATATTGTATGATGTAGTGGATTAAAATATGCGGTTTTTCTACTTTTATGGAGGTGCTGAAGCACATTGGATACTGCTACTCACATTGGGATGGGACTAGGTTTAAGTGCAATCGCGACACTCAGCCCGGAGGTGTCAGGCGACGCACAAATGTTTCTAGCCATGACAGCGACGGCGCTCGTCGGCTCACATGCTCCGGACTTTGACACGGTCTTCAAACTAAAAGGAAATAGCACGTATTTACGCCAGCACCGCGGTCGTTCACACGGAATAACCGCACTACTCGCCTGGCCGATCATCGTCAGCGCCGTCATCGGACTCGCGCTTGGCGTCAACCCCGCTTCATTATGGGTCATGGCACAAATCGCCGTGTTGTTACACGTTACGGTCGACTTGTTCAACGCCTACGGGACGCAGGCCCTTCAACCGTTTTCGAAAAAATGGATTGGCTGGGGCGTCATCGGGACGTTTGATCCGTATTTGTTCTCTGCCTATTATGGGGCATATGTATTATGGCTTATCACAGGGGCGACTGTCCCGATTTTTGCACTGCTCATTGCGCTCGTCATCAGCTATTACGCGATTCAATTCAAGTTGCGTAACCGCGCCCTCGCCACGGTCGCCCGTCACTTCGCTGGTGCACACGAACTGTTCATCTCGCCAGGTATCGGTTGGGATGACTGGCATGTCGCCGTTCGATTCCGCAACGGTTTAGGTGCCGTCAAAGTGAAAAAAGGAACAGTCATCGAATGTGGTAGTTTCCGTGACAAGCCGATGCCAGGTGAAGATGACCTTCACTTCGTGGAAGCCCGTAAAAATGCGGATCTTCAATCGTTCCTCGAATTCTCGAAGATTCACACGTATACGGTCACGCGTCACAACGGTATGATCGAGTATCGCTTCACGAACTTGCGCTATTTCGCGAAAGATATTTATCCGTTCGTCGCCGTCGTCATCGTCGACGAAGAATCGAATGAAGTGCTGTCTTCATTCACTGGCTGGGTGTTCAGTGAAGAGAGCTTGCAAAAGAAATTGGCCTACGAACAGTAAAAAGTCGCTCACAGGAGCGACTTTTTTTATGCCTCTGACTCCGTGAACTGGAGCTCAAAGTCAAATTTGACTTTTTTATCGACGAGAACGCCACCCGCTTCGAGCGCCTGGTTCCACGTCAATCCGTAATCTTCTCGGTTGATTGACCCGTCCCCGGTAAAAGCGTGTTTCATATTGCCCCACGGGTCTTTCGCGCTTCCCTCGTACTCGACTTCGAACGTCTCTTCCCGGGTCGTCCCGCGAATCGTTAAATTCCCGGTCAATTCGAATTCACCGCCACCCTTTGAGCGGAACGATGTCGATTCGAACACGATGTCCTCATGTTGCTCCACATCGAAGAAGTCTCCAGACCGCAAATGGTTGTCGCGGTCACTGTTATTCGTATCGATTGATGCCGCCTTGATCGTCACCTTCACGCTCGCGTTCGCGAGATCGTCCGGTTGTCCGTTCGCCTCGACGTGAAAATCTTTGAACTCCCCTTTTACTTTCGAAATCATCATATGCTTGACCGTAAATGTAATCGAACTGTGTGCCGGGTCGACTTGATATGTTTTTGCCATGAATCTGTCCACTCCTTCGATTTGGAATTGATACTAATATGATGTTTACCACAAATCTTGACTTCAAAACATTTCCGTTCAAATGTGACAAATTATTGTCGAAAAATTTTGACTTTTATCACGCCGACCCGTTACGATAAAAAAAGGGAGCTGTTGACTTACAGTAAAATGTAAGCGCATACATAGAATCCCTATACTTTACGGAAAAGGGAGGAACGACCATGATTTATGAAGTCCCAAACTCGACAGGCACGAAAGTTCACTTTAAAGACCGCTATGAGAATTACATCAACGGAAAGTGGACCGCGCCTGCAGGGGGAGAATATTTTGAGAACACCTCTCCGGTAAATGGTAAAGTTTTATGCGAAGTCGCCCGCTCAACGAAAGAAGATATCGAGCTCGCCTTGGATTCGGCCCATGCTGCCAAAGACGCCTGGGGCAAAACGTCGGTCACTGAACGCTCTGTCATTTTAAATAAAATCGCCGATCGTATGGAAACGAACCTCGAAATGCTCGCATACGCCGAGACGTGGGAAAACGGGAAAGCCGTCCGCGAGACGCTCAATGCCGATTTACCGCTCGCTATCGATCACTTCCGCTATTTTGCGGGCGTCATCCGGTCACAGGAAGGCGGCATCAGTGAACTCGACAACGACACGGTCGCTTATCATTTCAATGAACCGCTCGGTGTCGTCGCCCAAATCATCCCATGGAACTTCCCGATTTTAATGGCGGTCTGGAAAGTCGCGCCGGCTCTCGCTGCCGGAAACTGTATCGTATTGAAACCAGCCGAACAGACGCCGGCTTCGATCATGGTGCTCATGGAATTGATTGAAGACCTACTCCCGCCAGGCGTGTTGAATATCGTCAACGGGTTCGGACTCGAGGCCGGCAAACCGCTCGCGTCGAGCGACCGCGTCGACAAAGTCGCCTTCACGGGTGAGACGACGACAGGTCGACTCATCATGCAGTACGCCTCACAAAACATCATCCCGGTCACGCTCGAACTCGGTGGGAAGTCACCGAATATCTTCTTCGCGGACATCATGGATGCGGATGATGATTTCTTTGACAAGTCGATCGAAGGGCTGGTCATGTTCGCTTTGAACCAAGGCGAGGTATGCACGTGTCCATCACGCGCGCTCATTCACGAGTCGATTTATGAGCCGTTCATGGAACGGGTGCTCGAACGGGTCAAAGCCATCAAGCTCGGCAATCCGCTCGACCCTGACGTCATGATGGGTGCCCAAGCTTCGAATGAGCAGATGGAAAAGATCTTGTCGTATTTGGAGATCGGAAAGTCGGAGGGCGCGGAGTGCCTCATCGGCGGCGAACGCAACATGATGGACGGCGAACTCGCCGACGGCTATTATGTGCAGCCCACCATCTTCAAAGGTCATAACAAGATGCGCATCTTCCAAGAAGAGATCTTCGGACCGGTCTTATCGGTGACGACGTTCAAAGACGATGCCGAGGCGCTCGCCATCGCGAATGACACGTTATACGGACTCGGTGCCGGCGTCTGGACGCGTGACATGAACCGCGCCTACCGGTTCGGTCGCGAGATTCAAGCAGGTCGCGTCTGGATCAACTGCTATCACCAATATCCGGCCCATGCCGCGTTCGGCGGATACAAGATGTCTGGGATCGGCCGCGAGAACCATAAGATGATGCTCAACCATTATCAACGGACGAAAAACATGCTCGTCAGCTATAGCGAACAAAAACTCGGGTTCTTCTGAGATGGTGAACCGCGTCGAGGCCACCCCCGCCACGCTCGCGCTCCTCGAACAGCTGAAACGAAAACATGGACCGCTCTTGTTTCACCAGTCGGGCGGTTGTTGTGACGGGAGCTCCCCGATGTGTTTCCCGCAAGGCGAGTTCATGATTGGAGATCATGACGTCCTGCTCGGCGAAATCGGCGGTTGTCCGTTCTATATGCACGAGAAGCAATACGACTACTGGAAGCACACCCAGCTCATCATCGACGTCGTCGAGGGCCGGGGCGGTATGTTCTCGGTCGAGGGCGTCGAAGGAAAACGGTTTTTAAGCCGTTCCCGCGTGTTCACGGACGAAGAGCGGGCCGAGTTGCAACAGAGTTGAATGTAGAAGACCAGCCATCTCGAGGGCTGGTCTTTTTTTAGTCAAAGGGCACCCTTTTCTCAAAATCACATTTCCAATTTAACCCAAAAACCAACCTAACAATCGACTCGATTCGATATAGTAAAAAGAGACACGAAAGGAGGCAGCCTATGTCCGAGCTTCTCACGAGCATGCTTAACGGTATGATGATTTCATTGGTCAGTCTATTCGGTCCTCTGTTCCTGGTGATGAGCGGTATATTGTATACGAAGGTCAAGCGTTATAAACGGAGCCGCTATTACGCCCAGACCGGACACAGCTATTTCAAAGTCGTTCAAGACACCGGCTTATACGGCGAATATTTATGTGTCGCCGCCATCGAGGAGCGCGTCCCGAATCCTTTCATCTTGACGAATCTATATTTGCCCCATCCAAAAAATCGAGAGCGTACGACTGAAATCGATGTGGTCTTCATCAACCAGAGCGGTGTCCACGTGATTGAGTCGAAAAATTATAGCGGCTGGATTTTTGGACATGAACAAGAACGGCATTGGACCCAATCGATGCCGAACCGAAAGAAGTTCCGGTTTTTCAATCCGATCAAACAAAATGAGTTACATATGAAAGCGATGGAACAAACGCTTGCTGTGGAGCGGAGTCTATTACACTCTTGGATCGTCTTCAGCGACCGGTCGACCTTGAAACGCATCGACGTGGCGGACGTTCCCGTGTTGAACCGGAAGACATGGAAACAACAGATTGCCTTGCCAGGTGAGGCCCGGTTGACGTTGGCGGAACAGACGGCCATCTACGAGCACCTGCTCCAATTCGCATCTGCTGACGAAGCCGTCAAGGAAGCCCATATCGCCGCCAAGCAACGGGTGACGTGATGGGCTGTCCCATCCAAAAAAGTCCCGCTCACGGTGAGCGGGACTCCTTTTATTTACTCTGCATTTTAAAGCGCAAGTATAGTTCGTTGTAGTACGCGTTCATGCGTTTGCCTAAGTTCTCATACACTTCGAGCTCATCCGTCACTTCTTTTGTCGGATAAAAACGTTCGTCTGACGTCACTTCTTCATCTAAAAATTCAAGTGCCGCTTCGTTCGGTGTCGAATATCCGACATAATCGGTGTTTCGGGCCGCGATTTCCGCGTCAAGCATAAAGTCGATGAACTGGTGCGCGCCTTCGATGTTTTTCGATGTGTTCGGAATGACGAGGTTGTCGAACCAGAGATTCGTCCCTTCTTCCGGGATGACGTACGTCAGCTCTTCGTTCTCGTACATGATTTCGGAGGCGTCACCTGACCAGACGACGGCCGCGGCCGCTTCGCGATTGGCCATGAGCATCTTGATTTCATCGCCGACGATCGCTTTAATGTTCGGCCAGAGCGTCTCGAGCTTCTTCTCCGCTTCGAGCAACTCATCTTTGTCCGTCGTGTTGAGCGAGTAACCGAGTGAGTTCAGACCGAAGCCCATCACTTCACGAGTCCCGTCTGCAAGCAAGATGTCATTCTCGAGCGGCATGTCCCATAGGTCGTTCCACGACGTAATCTCACCGTCGACGAGTTCAGGGTTATACACGATGCCGACCGTCCCCCAGAAGTAAGGGACCGAGTACGTGTTGCCCGGGTCGAACGACTTGTCTAGGAAACGTGGGTCAATGTTATCGAAGTTCTCGAGCTTGTCATAATCAATCGGCAAGAGCAGGTCTTCTTCAATCATTTTACTGATGGCGTAATCCGATGGGACAGCGATGTCGAACGCCGTACCGCCTTGCTCGATTTTCGTGAGCATCGCCTCGTTCGAGTCGAACGTCTGATAGATGACTTTCAAGCCCGTCTCTTCCTCGAACTCTCCAATCAAGTCTTCATCGATATAATCGCCCCAGTTGTAGACGACGAGCGTGTTATCGCCGCCGAACCCTTGCGCCATATTGATTTGATACACCCAGAGCAAGAGGCCGAAACTGACGACGACCGGTACCGTCAACATGATGACCAATTTTTTCATCGTCTTACCTCCTTCGCTTTACCACCGCGTTGGGCGAGCACATAATACCCAAGGACGAGAATGAGTGTGAACAAGAACAAGATGGCTGACAAGGCATTAATCTCGAGCGAGATGCCTTGACGGGCGCGTGAGTAGACTTCAACGGCAAGTGTCGTGAAGCCGTTTCCGGTCACGAAGAACGTGACGGCAAAGTCATCGAGCGAATACGTGAGTGCCGTGAAGAACCCGGCAAAGATACCCGGTGTGATATATGGCAAGATGACTTTCGTCAAGACGTCCCACGTACTTGCCCCAAGGTCACGCGACGCATCGATGAGCGTCGGGCTCATCTCTTGCAGCTTCGGCAAGACCAAGATGACGACAATCGGTACCGAGAAGGCGATGTGCGCCAATAGAACCGAGTAAAAACCGAGCTGAATCCCGAGCATCGTGAACAAGATGAGGAACGACGCCCCGATGATGACATCCGGGCTGACGATCAACACGTTGTTGAGTGATAAGAGTGACGTCTTCGTGAAGCGTTGTCGCGCCGTATAGATAGCGAGCGCCCCGATGACGCCGAGCACGGTTGAAATCGTCGCCGACAGCAAGGCGATGACAATCGTGTTCAAGACGATGACGAGCAGGCGCGTGTCGGTAAAGAGCGACTTGTACCAATCGAGCGTAAAGCCTTCAAAGTTACTCATCGTCCCGCCACTGTTGAACGAGTAGACGACCAAATAGAGAATCGGTGCATAGAGGATGAAGAACACCGCCATCAAATAGAGGGTGGCTAATTTAAATTTTTTCGGTTTCATCGACGCACCGCTCCTTTCGCGCCCCAGTCACGTGTGATGACCATGACGAGGACCATCGCCAAAATCAAGAACACGGCAATCGTCGAGCCCATGCCCCAGTTTTGCGTGACGAGGAATTGTTGTTCAATCGCCGTCCCGAGCGTGATGACACGGTTTCCAGCAATCAGTCGAGTGATCATGAAGAGCGACAACGCCGGGATGAAGACGATTTGAATCCCCGACTTCACACCGTCGAGCGTGAGCGGGAAGATGACCCGGCGGAACGTCGTCCAGTTCGAGGCCCCGAGATCGCGCGACGCATAGACGAGCGACGGCGGGAGCTTCTCGATGGCGTTATAAATCGGCAAAATCATGAACGGGATGAAGATGTAAACTGACACGAACACAAAACTGAAGTCCGTAAACAAAATCTGTTGTGTCCCGATGCCGATCGCCTCTAAAAACTGGTTCGTGATGCCGTACGTCCCAAAAATGCCAAGGAACGCATAGGCTTTGAGCAATAGGTTAATCCATGATGGCAAAATGATGAGCAAAAGCCAAAGTTGCTTATGCTTTGTCTTCGTCAATAAATAGGCGGTCGGATACCCGATCAAAAGCGAGAAGAACGTAATCAAGAACGCATACCAGAAAGAAGATAACGTCATCGTCAAATACGTCGACGTGAAGAACATCTGATAGTTCTCTAAACTCAAGTTCCCTTCGATATCAAAAAACGAGTAGTAGACGACGAGCAGGAGCGGCGCGATGACGAACAGCGCAATCCATAACCAGTAGGTCGTCAAATAGACCGTCTTCGCGGTTTGACTAGTTTGATTCATGAGCGACCTCCTCATAGGACTCGAGACGACGGTCGAACTCTTCCTCCGTCTCTCCTAAGCGCATGACGTGAATCGCCTCATCATCAAACGTGAGGCCGATTTTCGAACCGACGACCGATTTTTTCGTCGAATGAACGAGCCATTCGTTGCCTTCTTGGTCATAGCAGCAAATCTCATAGTGAACGCCTCGGAACAGTTGCGAGTCGACGTCGACGACAAGTTTCGCAGATTCGACCGATGTCATCTCTAAATCTTCCGGACGGATGATGACCTCGACTTTCTCGTTGCGGTCAAACCCTTGGTCGACGCAATCGAATGTCTTCCCGGCGAACGTGACGACGTTATCTTCTGGCATGACGCCCGGTACGATGTTCGACTCCCCGATGAAATCGGCGACGAAACGGTTAATCGGCTCATCGTAAATATCAGTCGGTGTCCCGCTTTGTACAATTTTCCCGTTATTCATGACGAAAATCTCATCCGACATCGCGAGCGCTTCTTCTTGGTCATGCGTGACAAAGATGAACGTGATGCCGAGACGCTGTTGCAATTCGCGGAGCTCATATTGCATCTCGGTCCGGAGTTTCAAATCGAGCGCCGAGAGCGGTTCATCAAGCAAGATGACTTCCGGTTCGTTGACGATGGCCCGGGCGATGGCGACACGTTGGCGCTGCCCGCCTGACATTTCATCGATTTCACGTGACTCATACCCTTTCAAGTTGACGAATTTGAGCGCCTGTTCGACTTTCGTCTTCACGTCCGCTTCTTTCATCTTCTTGATGCGCAGACCGAACGCGACGTTCTCGAACACGTTCAAGTGCGGGAAGAGCGCATAGTCTTGGAACACGGTGTTCACTTGACGTTTGTTCGCCGGGACGTCGTTGATGCGTTTCCCGTTGAACTGGATATCGCCTGCTGACGCATCCGTGAAGCCGGCAATTAAGCGTAAAATCGTCGTCTTCCCACATCCAGATGGCCCGAGCAACGTGTAGAACTTCCCTTTCTCAATCTCGAAGCTGATGTTTTCTAAGACGACGGTGTCATCGTAACGCTTCGACACATTGTCAAAGCGAATAATCGTTTCTGGGTTCATTTCAGTTCCTCCCTTATAAATATGAATGGGTCGCGA
This sequence comes from Exiguobacterium sp. KKT215, assembly GCF_055635335.1. Taxonomy (NCBI): domain Bacteria; kingdom Bacillati; phylum Bacillota; class Bacilli; order Caryophanales; genus Exiguobacterium; species Exiguobacterium sp. KKT215. The sequence goes on from NZ_CM145756.1 coordinate 2,347,749, forward strand.
CGATTAAACATTCACTCTCGCCGTCGTAGTCATTGACGAGTTGATGCGAATCGGAGGCGACGTAATAGAGTGTTTCTCCGGTCTTGGCGAAGTACGTATGATTGCCAAGTTTTAGCGCGATGTGCCCCGATAGGACATAGACAAACGTCTCCGATCGCGACGGCTCATATCGTTTGAACTCGCCCTGCTTCGAGAACGTTAGTAAAATGGGTTCCATCTCTTTTTCGTTCGATTCCGGGATGAGCCATTCAGTCCGATATTTCCGCTCCTCGTCGACGTAGACGGTCCGATCGTCCTCGGTATAGATCACTTTTTGATTCACATCTTCATCAAAAAACTCTTTCGGCGAACATCCGAGCACTTCCAACAAGTCGAATAGCGTCTCAAGCGAAGGTGAACTCAAATCACGCTCGATTTGAGAAATGTAGCCTTTACTCAAATCCGTGCGCTCGGCCAACTCTTCTTGCGTCAGCCCTTTCTTGACGCGGAGCCGCTTGATTTTTTGACCGACTTCCAAGTCACAATCCCTCCTTTCAGCTTTGATTCAAGTTTAGTGAAAGATGATTCCAACTAAAGAAAGTTTATAAATACTTAACTACAAAGCGAACTAATAGCGACCTTTATTATAACGGATTGTGTGCAGTTTGCAAGTAAAAAATCACGCCGATTTCCGGCGTGATTTTTAATGGATGTCGCGCTTAGACATCAAATGTTTGAACTTCTCATTTTTTGTTTGAAACAGGTGGAGCTGGGGGCCGTACGCATCGATTTGTTGCACGACATATTGGAACGATTTTGCTTCCCCAGGATACGGTTCGCCGGCACGGGCAAGCGTCGTCTCAAAATCCTCCCACAGCACTTCAACCCACGTCAACGCCTCAAGCTCGCTCAAGACATCGTTTTTCTGTTTCAAGATTTCGGCCAAGCGCTCGTATTGTTCGGTCCGGTTCATGCTTTCACCTCCGACAACTCCGAGAGCGGAATCGCATGTTCAGCCGTCTCCCCTTCAAACGTCCCCCAGCCCATGACACCGTTCACGAACTTCAAGCGGAACGGGCGCTCGTTATAGTTGACGATATACGTCGCCCCCGGCTTGAACGATTTCGGGTCAATCAAATAACTCTCGGCAATCGCGATCCGTCGCAAGACGACCTCAGTCTCACTGACCATGCCCATCTGTTCGGCTTTCCGCTTCCGTTCATGGAGCGCTCGAATTTCTTGTTCAAGCTCATATTTTGATAAATCGCTTAATCGTTTTTCCATTTCGCTCACCTCTCTTGTAGCGTATCAGATTTTTCGTGGAAAAGAAAAAGGCGAAACTGAAACGATGTTCAGTTCGCCTTGAAGTTGTAGAGCGGTTTGATGATTTGATTGATGGTGACGGCCGGCTCGATATAACGGACGATTTCCTTCATCGACTTATAGACGAACGGTGACTCGTCAATCGTCGATGGTCGGACCGAACTTGACCAGACATCTGCCATCGACTTTTTAAATTCGTTGAAGTCGACGCGTTTTCGCGCGGCCGAGCGTGACATGACGCGACCGGCGCCGTGTGGTCCCGAGAAGTTCCAGTCGGGGTTGCCCTTGCCAGTACAGATGAGCGAGCCGTCGCGCATGTTCATCGGAATGATGACCCGCTCGCCGTCCCGCGCCGAGATGGCCCCTTTTCGAAGCATCATCGCGTCGTGATCGATGTAGTTGTGGACCGTATCGAATTGATCGACGACGTTCCAGTTCATCGCCTCGACGATGACGTCGGTCATGGCGAGACGGTTGGCGGCCGCATATTGCTGTGCGATGCGCACGTCGTGCATGTAATCTTCCATCGCTTCCCCTTCGACGTAGGCGAGGTCGCGGAAACGTTTCCGTGCCTCGCGCTCCGTCTCGAGATAGGCCGAGATGTCCTGCTGCCGCCCCGTTGCCTTCATCCGTTCAATCTCGTCCCGAATGTCGACCGTGTTCATCATGTGCTCGACCGCCAACTGTTGATAATGGTCAGCGATTTGGACACCGAGGTGGCGTGAGCCGGAGTGGATGACGAGAAACGTGCGTCCGGCTTCGTCCCGGTTCACTTCGATGAAATGATTGCCCGAGCCGAGCGTGCCGACTGAGCGGAGTGCCCGGTCCAGCTTATACGGCGCCCGCACGTCCTCGAGCGGGAGCTCAGAGGCGTACGGGTGTGCTGTATCCCGGATGCTCATCCCGCTCGGTACGTATTGACGGATGACGTCATCGAGCCGTTGAAAGTCGATTCGCTTCACCTTGATTTCCGTGCAGAGCATGCCACACCCGAGGTCGACGCCGACGAGGTTCGGTACGACCTTGTCGTGAATCGTCATCGTCGTCCCGACGACCGACCCTTTGCCGGCATGCATGTCCGGCATGATTCGAATCGAGGCGCCTTGCGTGAACGGTTGGTCGACAAGCGTTTGGATTTGGGCCCGCGTCGTATCGTCAATCCGTTCATTGAATACTTTGGCCCGGTTATGCTTTCCGATAATCTCCATAAGACCTCCTCAACTGATGGCTTGTTGTTTACTTTGCAGCTCATGCATCCGGGCGTAAACGCCGCCTGCCGCGATGAGCGACTGATGGTTGCCCCGCTCAATGATGTGACCGTGGTCGAGGACGAGGATTTGGTCCGCTTCCCGAATCGTCGAGAGACGGTGCGCGATGACGAACGTCGTCCGGCCGTACGTGAGCGTTTTGAGCGCGTCTTGGATGAGCGCTTCCGTCTCTGAATCGACGCTTGCCGTCGCTTCGTCTAAGACGAGGATGGCCGGGTCGAAGACGAGGGCGCGGGCGAAGCTGATCAACTGGCGTTCTCCGCTCGAGAGCGAGGCGCCGCGTTCGATGACCGGCTCGTCAAGCCTGTGTGGCAACTGTTTGACGAAACGATCGGCTCCGACCGCCGTCAATGCGCGCCATACGCGGTCGTCCGAGATCGTCTCGTCGCCGAGCGTCACGTTCGTCCGAATCGAGCCTGTGAACAAGAACGGGTCTTGAAGCACGATGCCGAGATGGGCCCGGACGGCTTGGGTCGGTAGTTTCGTCACGTCCATACCGTCAATGTTGAGCGTTCCTTCTGACGGGTCATAGAAGCGCATGAGCAAGTTCATGATCGAACTCTTACCGCTGCCGGTATGTCCGACGAGCGCCACCGTCTCACCTGGTGCCGCATGGATATCGATGTGTTGGAGTACCGGTTTCCCGGCTTCATAGCTGAACGACACGTCGTCGAACACGACCTCACCTTTAAAGCGTGCGATGCGTTCTGCCGACACGTCTTCCCCTTTCTCGTCAAGCAACTGGAACATCCGGTCTGCCGAGACGAGTGCCTGTTGGAGCGGAGACAGTTGGTTCATGATTTGCGTCACCGGCTCGAAAATCCGTGACACGTAATCGATATAGGCGTACAAAATCCCGAGCGTGAGCACGCTCCCCGTTCCGAGCGTCTGCGCACCGACGACCCAGATGAGTAAGGCGAGTGCCATGTTGCGGAAGAAGTTGACCAAGTTGTGCGACATGAGTGCATCCAGTTTGAGCAGCTTCCGTCTTGTTTGGAAGTTGTCACTGTTTTTCTCGTTGAACTCGTCATAGACGAGATCTTCTTTGACGTATGACTGAATGATTGGCATCGTTTGGATGCTCTCATTCAATTGGGCGTTCATATCCGCGACGAGGGCGCGGACACGAAAGTTGTTCCGGGTCGACAGGCGTTGGAACAATTTAATCCAAACGATGACGACCGGGATGATGATGAGCGAGACGAGACCGAGGCGCACGTCCAAGAAGAACATGGCGATCAAGACTCCGATCATCATGACGACGCTTTGGAAAACACGTGCGAGGACGCCCAAATATAGGTCGCGAATCGTCTCGGTGTCGTTCGTGACCCGGCTGACGATTTTCCCGATTGGTGTCTGGTCGAAGTAACGGACCGGAATCGTCTGCAAATGCCGCATGACGTCAAGGCGCATCGTTTTGACGATGTTATGGGCCGAGCGTTGGAGAAGCATCTGTTGCCCCCAGTTCAACCCTGCCGCGATAAGAAGCAAGACGACGTACAGACCAGACAGCAACAGCACGGCCCGCAAATCCGTCTCGTAAAAACGGAAGACGTCGGTCGACGAGAGCGGCACGATGTTGTCATACGTCGCCGTCTCTTCGCTTCGCGTGATGGTGAGCACGTCATCTTCGACCTCACGGACGCCACCACTCATGACGGCGTCAGGGACGAGATAATAGCCGTCTGTCGTCTGCACAATCGAGACGGGACGGACGACCGTCTCTCCGTCAATCCTCGTCTCTTTTTCATAGGAGTTTCCGTCAAAAGCGACACTCCCGCCTGACTCGACTTGTACCCAATCCCGCTCAATGGCGACAATGTGGTCGTCGATGATGATTTTGGCGATGTACGGTCCGGCCAATTCGGCGCCGACCGCTAAAAATAGTAAGGTCAAACCGAGGAAAATCGAGCGTCTCACTTGTTTGGCATAGCCGACGAGTGAACGGATCGTTTTCTTCCTGCGGACTGGATCTAATTCATATTGATCGATCATGAGAGATTCCCCCTTTCCCGGATTACTCCGACTCTCCTTGTCGAACGTATTGTTCATAATACCAACCGCGTCGTTTCATCAGTTGGTCATGCGTGCCCCGTTCCGTCACACGACCGTCTTGTAACACAAGAATCTGGTCGGCGTGGGCGACCGCGGATAGGCGGTGCGCGACGATGAACGTCGTCTGTTCGGCCCGGCTCGTCCGGACCGAATCGATGATGCGCGCTTCCGTCTTGGCGTCGACCGCTGAAAGCGAATCATCGAGCAAAAGGATCTCTGGATCTTTCAAGAGGGCGCGGGCAATCGAGAGCCGTTGTTTCTGACCGCCCGAGAGCATAACCCCTTGCTCCCCGACGACCGTGTCGAGACCGTTTTCCAAATGTTCGATATCGGTATCGAACGCCGCGAGCCGGATGGCCGTCTCGAGATCTTGTGCCGACGCATCGTTTGAGCCGAACAAGATGTTGTCGCGGACCGTCTTCGAGAACAGCAAATGTTCTTGCGAGACGTAACCGCTCCAACCGCGTACCGTATCGAGTTTGATGTCTTGAATCGGGACACCGTTGACGAGTAACGAGTCATCAATCGGATACTCCCGAAGCAATTGACGCAACAGCGTCGTCTTGCCGGCCCCGGTCGGTCCGACGACCCCAATCGTCTCACCACGCGACACGTGCAAAACGATGTCTTCGAGCGAGGCGCGGGTCGATCCTGGATATTGGAACGACAATGATTTGAACGTGATTTTCTCCGGGACGCCGACTTCGACCGTGCCGGTCGAGACGACATCCGGTGTCTCGTTCATCGTCGCTTCGATTCGTTCGAGGCTAGCCGTTCCCCGTTGTACGACGTTAATCAGTTCCCCGAACGCGTACATTGGCCAAATGAGCATCCCGAGATAAATATTGAACGAGACGAGCTGTCCGAGCGTGATGTCATTCGTGAACACGAGGTACGTGCCGAACGACAACCCGATCAAATAGCTCAAGCCGACGAGCAGTTTAATGACCGGTTCGAACAAGACGTCGATTTTGGCGACGTGCATGTTTTTGGCCATGACGTCGTCGGTGATTGTATCGAACTTTTTCGTATCCGCGTCTTCTTGGACGAACGAGCGGACGACCCGAAGGCCTGAAATCGATTCGACGACTTGGTCGTTCATCACGCCAAACGCATCCTGCGCCGCTGTGAAGCGGGCATGGATTTGGCGGCCAAGCTTATTCATCGACCAGGCAAGGAGCGGCATCGGCAGGAGTGCCGCGAGCGTCAATTTCCAATCGATGAACACTCCCATGATGGTGAGAGCGATGAGTGTCATATTGAACGAGTCGACGAGTGTCATGACACCGAATCCAGCCGTCCGTTCCACCGCTTTTAAATCGTTCGTCGCGAGCGCCATCAAATCACCCGTGCGGTGCTGTTGATAAAAGCGCGGTGTCTGCCGGAGCAGATGTCCGAAGAATCGGGCCCGCAGTTTTTTCTCGAGCAGGAACGCCGTCCCGAAGAGGCGGGCAATCCATACATACGAAAGGACGTACGATAATACCATGATGCCGAGCAATGACCCGACAATCATAACAAGCCGTTCTGTCGTCAGGCTGCCTTCGCGAATCGCATCAATCGCCTGTCCGATGATCCACGGCGGGAGCATATCGACAACCCCGGTGATAATCAACAAGATGATGGCGACGATATACGTCCGCTTTTGTCTTTTAATAAACCAATCTAATTGTTTAATCAGTTTCATGACTGATTCCCCCTTTCGTCCTTTCCGCGCACGCAAAAAAGCGCACGTCACCTGATTGTGCAACCAATCGGATGAAGTACGCTTCTGAGTCTTCAGTCTTTTGCATGGTCAGGGAAAGGACACTACCCCTATCCAGCTGCCAAATTACGCAGTCAAATACGAGTAGCCATATGATGTTGTGTGTGTGCGTTGTAGTGTTGGGATGTACTTCATCATGCTGGCTCCTCTCTGTTCATAGTTTGAAAATCTACTAAAACCTTAGCAGACTGTTCAGAAAATTGTCAATATTATTGTCGTAAATAATTTGTAACTTTTTACAAGAAGAATGCAGCGAGCATCAAACCGACAAGACCGGTCGCTGTCACGTAATAAATCATTGGCATGAGCGTATAGCGGATAATCGTTCCTTCTTTTCCGAGGAGCCCTGCCACTGAGGCGACTGCGACGACGTTCAAGACGCAAATCATGTTACCGGCGTTCGCCCCCGCCATCTGCATCGACAAGGCAAGTGTCTCGTTGACTCCAACCGACTCGGCGACATTCGTCGTTAAACTCGAGAACATCATGTTTGAGAACGTAGCCGACCCGGAAACGAACGCCCCGAGCGCACCAATCCACGGTGCGACGAGCGGCCAGACGCCACCGAACGTGTCGGCCGCAGCCGTTGCGAGTTCGACCGGCATCGAAGCGAGACCTGCCCCACCGTTTTCCGAATGAATGAAAATCCGAACCATCGGTACTGAAGCAGCGAGCGTGATCGCCGTCCCGACGACACCGAGCGTCGTCGCTTTAAACACCGAGGTCACTTGCGACCAACTCATGTTATGGAGGAAGAACGTCGCAATCATCGTCAAGATGAACATGAAGCCTGGTGAATAGAACGGTTCCCACGATGTCGAGATGCCTTCGATACTCAAAATGTTCGGCAAATCGATGCGGACGCTACGCGTCAGTTCGTTCAAGAACGGCACGGTCCGCGTCAACACGAGGAAAATCGTTAAAATCAAGTAAGGGGCCCACGCTTTCCATTGCGGAAGCTCGCGTTTGCCTTTGCCGACAGACGGCTTCTCGAGCGGTTGATCGATTTCATCGGCATAACCGTCGAACGTCCATAACCGTTTCGGCATGAGGATGCCTTTGCGTGCCATCGTGACGAGAATGATGAGACCCGTCAGTGCACCAAGCATACCCCCGAACTCGAATCCGAGGATGAGCGTCCAGATATAGGCCGGGATGCTATAGACGAGCGCCGCGACGATCGCGATCGGGAATACTTCGAGCGCCGGCTTAATCGATTTTTCTTTACTGAAGAATCGCGTCAGCATCAAGATTAAAATGAATGGGATAAAAAGACCAACGAACATATCGATGAGTACCGTCTGCAAGACGACGGTTGTCAAAAACTCAATCGTCTCGGGTTGGTTGACGTCAAGTGACAGCCCGTTCCCAATCCCGATTAAGGCCGGTGTCCCGACCGCGCCGAACGTGACGGCCGATACGTCTGCCGACAAGGCGATGACAACGGCAGCGATTGGCGGGAAGCCGAGTGCGATTAACAGTGGTGCCGCAACCGTGGCCGGTGTACCGAAACCTGATGCGCCTTCGATGAATGAGACGAACAACCAACCGACGATGAGCACTTGAATCCGGGGATCGGGCGTAATGTTGATGAAGCCGGAACGGATGGCGTTCATGCCGCCGCCCTCTTTCATCGTATTCATCATTCCAATCGCACCGTAAACAATCCAGACTGTCGTGACGGCGATGACAAGTCCTTGTAGCGTCGCCGCCATGATTCGCGTCGCGTCGAGCTGCCAGACGAAGAACGCAAGTCCAGCCGTCAAGACGAGAGATAGTGGCATCGCAACCGACGCCGGTAAACGCATAATGACCAATAAGATGAGCACTGCCACAATCGGCATCAGTGCTGTAATCCATTCAAAAATCGTCAATGTAGACCCACCTTTTCAGTTTTTTCCCCTACCGTAAAAACATCTCCCATTATGACTCTTGTTCAGCGAGCCTCTCTAACGCCCTCTCGATCACCTCATACGGAAAACCTTTGCGACGAAGCTGCATCTTCATCCGTTGTTTCCGCTCATATGGAGCGTACCCGCTAAACTTTCGATTCAGTTTTTCAGCCTGTGTCAGACAAGCTGAAAGTTCAACGTCCTCATCCTCGTTCTCCCAAAACGTGAGAATCGCCTCTGAAATGATATCAAACGAAAATCCCCTTTGCATCAGGGTTTGTTGAATTCTTTGTTGCACTTCTGTGGCGGAACGGCGATTTGTTTCCATTTGTTTCCGATTTACGAACTTTCCGGCCTTTTCAAGCTGGTCTTCGTGCGAGATGGCGGCGATGACGTCTTCGATAAGATCCGGAGCGATTTGAAGCTGAGCGAGTTCTCGTTTGATTTTCACGGGTCCGCTCGGGCTCGTATTGAACTTTGTCTGGGTGTAAGCTTTGGCGAACTCGGCATCGTTCAAATAGCGCTGTTCAATCAAGCGTTCAATGACGCGTTTGATGGCTGACTCATCTATCTCTTTCTTCACGAGGTAGTCACGCACCTCTGAGACGGCACGCATTCGATACGATAAATAGTTGACGGCCGCTTTGTACGCTTTCTGTTCTTCTTCCGCTTGAAGGACGTCCCGGACGAAATCGTCCTCGAGTTCCATCCCTTTCGTCAATTCGTATTTGATGAAGACGTCGAGGTCGATGGCAAACGCGAATTCCTCACGTCCGTCTTTTTCGACAAAGACGTTCAATCGATCTTGATTTTTCTTCTGGGTCGTAAACTTGGCGATTTTCACAAAATCCCTCCATTTCCTGCTTCTAACATATCACGTTCCCCGTTCGGGCAGGATTTTTGATAAGTTAGAAGAAGGGGTATTATCTGTACAAGACATTCCTATAGTCCTCATACCCGTTTTGAAATCGCTTAAAGGATATTGGAGGGAGACCCATGAAAATAGCAATCACTGGTGGTACCGGATTGATTGGCCGACCGCTCGTACGCGCGCTCGCCGAAGCCGGACATCAAGTCGTCGTATTGACGCGCCACCCACGTCCGCGGCAAGGAGGGATCTCGTTCGTCGAATGGATGACGCCCGATAGTCATCCTGAATCCGAGCTTCAAGACGTCGATGCCATCGTCCATTTGGCAGGAGCCTCGATCAACGACGGACGTTGGACGCACAAACAAAAGCAAGCCATTCTTCAAAGTCGGATCGATGGGACGAAAGAAGTCGTCCGCATCATTAAAAATATGAAACGCAAGCCGAGCGTCGTCATCAGCGGGTCCGCCATCGGGATATACGGTGAAGATCGATCCATCACGTATTCGGAAGCGACACCGCTCCCCGACCGAACCAACTTTTTAGGCAACGTCTGCGTGTTGTGGGAGAAAGAGGCGCAACCCGTTCAAGACATGGGCATCCGTCTCGTCACGATGCGGACCGGTGTCGTCTTATCGAATGACGGCGGCGCCTTCCCACTCATGAAGTTGCCGTACACGCTTGGTGTCGGTGGACGACTCGGCTCCGGTAAGCAATGGGTGCCGTGGATTCATTTAGACGATCTCGTCCGTCTGTTCGTCCATATCCTCGAGACGAGTACAATCGAGGGACCCGTCAATGGCACGGCACCGACGCCTGTCACGATGGACGAATTCGGGAAGACGCTCGGCCGGGTGATGCATCGTCCCCACTGGGCACCCGCCCCAGCGCCGCTCCTCAAGCTCGCACTCGGAGAGAAAAGCGTCATCGTCCTCGAAGGAGCGAAAGTCGTTCCGACGAAAGCCCTCAATCACGGTTTCCGGTTCCGCTACGAAACGTTAGAACCTGCCCTGAAACAACTACTTCATTTGACTTGAAAGGAGCCAGCACGTGAGTAATTTGTTAATTCGTAACGCCCATATCTATCCGATCACCGCACCACATTTTTACGGGGACCTTCGCGTCAAAGACGGCAAAATCGTCGAGATGGCGGACTTGTTGGACCCGCTCGACGGAGAGACGGTCATCGAAGCCGAAGGCAACTTCTTGTTCCCCGGCTTCATCGATGCCCACACCCATCTCGGACTGTATGACGAAGGGACGGGTTCAGTCGGGAACGATGCGAACGAGACCGTCGAGGCGATGACCCCGCACGCACGGGCCATCGATGGCGTCTATCCGCTCGATGAGGGCTTCCGGGAAGCGCTCATGGCCGGGGTGACGGCCGTCCAAGTCATGCCTGGCAGTATGAACGTCATCGGCGGCGTGACGAGTGTCATCAAAACCCATGGCCGCTTCATCGAGGACATGGTGCTCCGCCGCTATGCCGGCCTGAAACTCGCGCTCGGCGAGAACCCGAAGCGCGTCCACAGCATGGGGAAATCCGGCGAGTTGACCCGGATGGGAATCATGGGCTTGTTGCGTGAAGCGTTCCGGACCGTTGATTCGACAAAGACGATCGGCACGTTCGGTAGCCAGATGATTCAACTGGCGCTCGATCGCAAGATGCCGATTCGTGTCCACAGCATGGGGAAATCCGGCGAGTTGACCCGGATGGGAATCATGGGCTTGTTGCGTGAAGCGTTCCGGACCGTTGATTCGACAAAGACGATCGGCACGTTCGGTAGCCAGATGATTCAACTGGCGCTCGATCGCAAGATGCCGATTCGTGTCCACGCCCACCGCGCCGACGATATTTTATCGGTTGTCCGCTTCGCACAAGAGTTTGACCTCGATTATCGGATCGAGCACTGTACGGAAGGACATCTCGTCGCCGAAAAGTTGCGCGAACTCGGTGTCAAACATGTCACTGTCGGACCAACGTTCACACGGAAGTCGAAAATCGAGCTCCAAAACAAGACGTGGGAGACGTACCGAATCTTACATGAGCACGATATGATCGTCTCCATCACGACGGATCATCCTTATACGCCGGTTCAATATTTGAATTTGTGCGCCGGTCTTGCTGCCCGCGAAGGGCTTCCCGTCGACGTCGCGCTCCGCGCCATCACGATTCATCCGGCTGAATCGCTCGGAGTAGACGACCGCATCGGCTCGCTCGAAATCGGCAAAGATGCCGATCTTGTCCTATGGAGCCACTTCCCGCTCGACTACATGTCGAAGCCGATTATGACCATCGTCGACGGTCACATCGTTTACTCGACGAGCCGCTCGAAAACGCATCACGAGATGTGAGTGACACCAGTCGTGAAAGCGCTCTTATTATTTTTTTGTGAAGTTGCATTTTATTTACTTGCTTTTTTAAAAAAACTATATAAAATAATCTTGTAACTTCATAAAAGGGAGCAGCCAAGGCAAGTTCGAACAACGAAGCCAGAAGTATGCTTTCGTTACAACTATTCTTCAGCGGTCTGAAATAGGAGGAGGAATGTAAAGGTGCTCAAATTTCGTGAGCTTACCGACTGCGCGGAGTTGTTCGAACTGATGCAACACCCAGATGTCTTTCCATATGTCCGTCAAAAGACGGTCCACTTTGACGAGTTTTTATTTAGCACGAAGCAAATCATCGAGCTAGAAGAGCAAGGAAACATCATCTCACGTACCATCACGAACGAGTTTGGTACCCCAATCGGGACAATCAGCTTGTTCGATGTGGAATCCGGCTATGGATTCCTCGGGACGTGGCTTGGCAAACCGTATCACGGCAAAGGTTACAATCAAGTCGCGAAAGAAGCGTTCTTCTCAGAACTTTTCTTCGAACTTGACATTGAAAGTGTATTTTTGAAAATCCGTCAATCGAATGAGCGTTCAATCGCGGCGGCGGAAAAACTGCCGTACGCTTTCTGCGCCAATGAGATTCGGTCTGAATTACTAACTGAAATCAATCAAGGTGATGTCGAATACGTGCTGTATGAAGTGTCGAAGTCGAGTTTCCAACTTTACTTGCACTCACTCCATGCGCCTGAATTTGACCATACGTACGAAGCCCAGCTCGAAGCATAAGCCAATTCTGACAAAGAATTGGCTTTTTTGTGGCGTTTTTGTGTGGATTTCATGAGGACAACTTTACGACAATGAATATTTCTGTTCTAATTCGGAGAGATAGGTATGATAGAAGTATGAGGGAATTATCACACGTCCCCGTTAACCGTTTTGTAAAGGAGAATGCCCAATGTCAGAACCAACGTTTCGCATCTTAGTGACCGATGATGAAGAGCAAATGCGGGATTTACTCGTTTCGAACTTAGAGAAGGAAGGATACGAGACCGTCACAGCAACGAACGGTCTCGAGGCAATCGACTTATTGAAAGAACAGTCGTTCCACCTCGTGCTGCTCGACGTGATGATGCCTGAACTCGACGGCCTCACGGCATGCATGCGCATCCGTGAGTTCTCGAACGTGCCGATCATTATGCTAACGGCCCGCTCAGAAGAACTCGATCGCATCCACGGCTTGAAGATTGGCGCGGACGACTATATCACGAAGCCGTTCAGCCCCCGCGAGTTGCTCGCTCGAATCGAAGCGACGCTTCGTCGGACGCATAATTTCTCGAAAGAACAAGAAGCGACGTTCGATACCGGAGTCTTGTCCATCGATATCGATGGCCGTGCGGTCAGCGTGAAAGGCAAAACGGTCAACTTGACCCGGAAAGAGTTCGATTTGCTCTACTTGTTCATCACGAACGAAGAGAAAGTGTTCTCGCGTGAACAATTGCTTGACCAAATTTGGGGGACCGAGTATCACGGCAACCTCCGAACGGTCGACACACATATCAAGACACTTCGTCTCAAGCTCGGCGAAGCGGGTGGCTACATCCAAACCGTCTGGGGGATCGGCTATAAGTTCGAGGCGACCGTATGAAGCAATACACGATCCGGAAGCGGATTTGGATCACCATCTGGACCGCAAGCCTTTTCTCCGCGTTCGTGTTCATCATCATGACGTTTTACTTGTATGACAAGTTTTATATTCAGACGCAAGAAGAACTGCTCATCAACCGCGGAGAGAAGCTCGTCACCATCTATAAGGCGGACGGCTTCTCTGACGCGTTTTCCGACAGTATGACGTACACGAACGAACTGACCGAGACGAAAGTGTTTCTCTCGTCCGTCCGGGAAGACAGTCTCGGATCGGGCAAGACGTTTTTACGGGAGCAGGACCTCGCCAAGTTGCAAGACGGCTATGCGATTTCTGTTACCCGCAAGCACCCGACCGAAGACGTCGACATCCTCATGTCCGCCTTCCCGCTCATCCGAGACGGCGAACTCGATAATGCGCTCATCCTGTATATGGAGCTGAGTAAAATCAGTGAACCGTTCCAACCGATTCGGCTCATGATCACGTTCTTGCTCATCTTGATGATCGTGAACTTACTCATTTTCGGCACTCAGATTATCGATACAATCATCCAACCGCTGATTCAAATGAAACGAGCGTCCCAAGTGTATGCCAAAGGTGATTTCTCGCACCGCATCCCCATCTATTACGATGATGAGATTGGTGAGCTTGCCGAGACACTGAACCGGATGGCCGAATCGCTCGGTCTCGTCGAAGAACAACGGAAAGAGTTCTTGGCGAACGTGAGCCACGAATTGCGGACGCCACTGTCGTATATTCGTGGTTATACCGAGATGCTCCAAGACCCGTCGCTCGATGAGAAAACGAAAAATCAATATTATGAAATTATCGAGAACGAGACCGAACGGTTGCAACGGCTCGTCAACGATTTGCTCGACTTGGCCCAACTCGAGCGTGATTCGTATCCGATGACGAAAGAACCAGTCGTCTATTCGCAAGTGCTCGAAGACGTTCTCTATCGCTTCGAGCCGATCGCGCGGGCGAAAGGCGTCACCATCGAGACGGACCTCGACTTCGACTTGATTATTCTCGGGGACCACGATCGACTCGAGCAAGTCGTCGGGAATTTGCTCGATAACGCGCTCCGCTATACGGAAGCCGGCAAATCGATTCATGTGAAGACGTATGCGACCGCGAACAATGCCGTCACCGAAATTCATGACGAAGGCCGGGGCATCCCGAAAGAAGACCTCGATCAGCTGACGAAACGATTCTATCGCGTCAATAAGTCACGGACACGCGAAGACGGCGGGACCGGACTCGGGCTCGCCATCGCCAAACATATTATGGAGCGCCACGGCGGCTCGATGCACTTCGCCTCAGAAGTCGGCAACGGGACGACCGTCACACTCACGCTCCCCCTTTTACCGGACGAAGATATTTAAAAAACAGACAGCCGCGATGGCTGTCTGTTTTTAGATGTCCTTCCCTTTATAGGCATCATCTGATTCATTCATGAGACGCTCCCGCTCAGCGTGCGTCTGCGGAAAGCCGTTCGCTTGCCACTCGGCCCGGTGATTCGAGTCAAGTTGAGTGAGACCCGCTTCCGCCTCGTCTTTATCTGAATCGACACTTTCCATGCGATCCATCTTGCTCCATGTATCCTCATCGTGGTCTTGCGTCAAGAGCGCTGCCACTTTCGGCGCGACGAGCGCAGCCCCGGCCACACCGAGTACGATTCCCATTAAGACTTTCTTATCCATCCGAATACCCCTCCTTAGTCACTATGTACCGATAATTCCACTGTTCCGCAAAATCGAAACCCGTTTCCTAAAGCGTTTACACAATTTAACAGAGTGGAATAACAATCAACACAAGGAGGCGATGAGGATGAAGAAATCACAGAACCCGTCAAAGCGACCGTTCGATAATCCGGATGCTGTCGATACCGACAAGGAGAGCATCTTCGACCAGGAGGGCATGGAGACCGTCGACCCGATTCCGGTGGAAGAGCTGAACCAAAAAGTGAAAGATGAAAAACAGAAACGACACTCGAAGGACGACTCGGCCAGCGAGAAAAAATATGACGGCAACAAATAAAGATGCGGACGAATTCGTCCGCATCTTTATTTCACGTTAAATCTTTTGGCGAGAAGCCGTATGGTAGCATCTCTTCTTTTGTCATCACTTTCGTCTCTCCGGCCATGTTCGCGAGAATCAACGTAAAGTCGTCACTCGCAAACTCGGCAATGACTTGACGGCAAGCACCGCACGGCGAGATTGGGCCCGCTGTGTCTCCAACGACAACGACCGTCTCGATTGCCTTGCTGCCTTCCGATACCGCTTTGAAGATGGCGGTCCGTTCTGCACACATCGACAACCCGTACGAAGCGTTTTCGACGTTGCAACCTAAAATTTCTTTGCCGGTCTCGTCAATGACGACGGCCCCGACATTGAATTTCGAATACGGTGTATAGGCACGCGACCGTGCATCAATTGCTTTATGGACAAGCTCGTTCACTTTTTCTTGTGGGATCATCTGATGTTCCTCCGCTTCTTAACGTTTATCAAAAGAAGTCTGACATCTGAACTATAGCGTGAAAACACTGTTTTTGCAAGCGTTTTCACAACCCCGTCAATACTTTTTCTTTTTCTTCTTCTCGAAGACGACGATTGACTCGACGTGCGCCGTCTGCGGGAACATATCGTACGGCTGGATATAGTTGATTTTATAGTCGGCTTTCATGAGTTGGTCCGCATCCCGTGCGAGTGTCTGTGGGTTACATGACACGTACACGATGCGTTTCGCTTTCGATGAGATCATTGCGTTGAGGAGCTGATGATCGACACCAGTGCGCGGCGGATCGACGACGATGACATCTGGAATCCAACCGTCCTTGACCCAGCGCGGAATCCAGTGCTCGGCCCGGCCTTCAACATAGGTTGCATGGCTGAACCCGTTCTCACGCATGTGCGCATTCGCATCTTCGACTGCTTCTGGGACGACTTCCATCCCGCGAATCTCTTTTGCATGTGGCGCGAGCCATAGCCCGATTGAACCGACACCAGCGTACGCATCGATGACCCGTTCTTGACCCGTTAGGCCAGCCGCCTCGACGACTTCCCGATACATGACTTCCGTCTGAGCCGGATTGAGTTGGAAGAACGCACGCGGTGACAAGTGGTAATGGACGTCGTCAAGCTGTTCGTCCATCTTGTCTTGCCCGGCGATATGAACCGTGCGGTACCCGAAGATGACGCCTGAACGGTTCGAGTTAATATTCAAGTGGAACGACACGACGTTCGGCAACGCCATGATGCGGTCACTCAGTTCGTCCAAACGCGGGACATCTTCATTCCCGACGACGAGTACGACTTGGACGTCATCCGTCTTATAGCCCGAGCGGACGATGACGGTACGGGCAAAACCGACGTCACGGCGCGCATCGTATACAGGGATGTCGAGTTCGTTCAAAATACGGACGATGGCGTTGTTGATGTTCGTCGTGTCGCGCTGCTGCACCATGCAGTGTTCGATTGGCACGAGCTCATTCGTGTTCGGCTTGTAGAGCCCTGACACGATTTCACCGCGGCGCGTCGAGAGCGGGAATTGTGACTTGTTGCGGTAATACCAAGGGTTGTCCATCCCTTTCGTACCACGGATATCCGATTTGTCGACGTTCAATTTCGTCTTTTGACGGAAGGCGTTGCGGACGATTTCTTCTTTATAGTCCATCTGCAGGCGCGGACTCATATGTTGAATCTGGCAACCGCCACACTCGTCATAAATCGGACATGGTGGCTTGACCCGGTCCGGTGAATCATTATCGCGCTTGATGACGCGTGCCTCGGCGTAGTTCCGCTCGACGCGCGTAATTTCGACTTTCGCCTTTTCTCCAGGTAATAAGTTCGGAATGAAGATGACCATGCGATCAATCGTCGCGATGCCCTCTCCGTTAATCCCTAGCCGCTCGGCTTGGGCGCTTGTGTATTCTCCTACGATCAGTTTCAATGTGTTTCATCCTTTCGAGATACTTGTTCTAAATCTTTGGCGTAACGTACGACTTTCGCACGTAAGGAATCAATATCAGCTAACAATCGATGCAAATCCTCTGGCGTCGTGAATTCGTCCAACGTATTGACTGATAAGCACAGTAATTCCGTTCTCGATTTTAACACGTTCATTTTTCCTGCCGTATCTGTTCGTGATTTACCCATCTCGTGATCGCTCCTTTGGTTCGTGACAAAGAGTTGTTATTATAGCATACTATTTCGTGTGACTTGATGAAAAGGTGGAATTGATATGCAAAACATCTCGACAACGTTTGATCCGTGGGAAGCATACCTCGATCAAACCGAGTTCGGTCGCCTCGTCCTTTCGAACGTAGAAGTGACGACGACCAAACTATGCAATATGCGCTGCGAGCATTGCGCGGTCGGCTATATGCTCGACCAGACAGAAGAACCCGAAGTCCCGCTCGACTTATTGATTTCGCGTTTGGATGAAATCGAGCATTTACGCGCATTTTCGATTACGGGCGGCGAACCGATGCTGTCGATGAAATCGGTGCGCAACTACGTCGTCCCACTCTTGCGTTACGCTAAGGAGCGCGGCGCCCGCACGCAAATCAACTCAAACTTGACGCTCCCGCTCTCTCGCTACCATCTTATTACCCCTTACCTCGACGTTTTGCACATTTCGCATAACTGGGGAACGGACGCCGACTTCTTAGAGGGCGGTTTCGCGATGATGGACCGAAAACCGAGCGCGGAGGCACGTTTGAAGATGCTTCAGACGATGAAAGACAACGCCCGTGCGCTTACGGCCGAGGGTGTGATCGTATCGGACGAGACGATGCTCAACAAACGGACGATTCCGCACTTGAAGGAAATCCATGAAGAGATTGTCGCACTCGGCTGTCAACGTCATGAAGTGCACCCAATGTACCCCGCCGATTTTGCCAGTGCGCTCGAGTCGGCGTCGCTCCCTGACACTCGCCAGGCGATTCACGACCTGCTCGATGTCCGGGACGAGAACGTTTGGATGCTGTTCGGAACGTTGCCGTTCTATGCTTGTTCCGAGTTACCGGAAGACCGCGCTTTATTGAAACGGCTCCACGAGGCGAAGAACGTGACCGTGCGAAACGACCCGGATGGCCGCTCACGCCTCAACACGAACATCTTCGACGGCCAAATCATCGTCACCGACTTCGGCGATGAGCTCGGCACGCTCGGGACGTTGTATGACACCTCGTTCCAAGACGCGTATGAGGCGTGGACGAACAGCAGTTTGAACGCCACACTGTCCTGCCACTGTCCGGCTGTCAAATGCCTCGGCCCGAACGCACTCGTCAAACAAGCGTACTATCCTGAAGTGAACTTCCGGGAACGTGTGGCCGAACCGTTTTAATTACTTCGATTCGGGAAATGTTCAGTATATAAACTGAATCGAGGTGTTTGAAGATGACAGCCATCTATGTATTTATGATCACCGTCATGGCCATCATCATTTTCGGTGGTGTGCTCAGCATCTTATTGACAGCCACATTCGTTTCAGACAAAGTAGACCGTGATGAAGTATTCAGTCAAGGCAGTTGGGACGATGAACTCTTACACTTGAACCATGTACCCCAACCGATTGACGAGCCAAAAAGCTGAGACTCTTCTCAGCTTTTTACTATGCAATCAATGATGAGGTGAACTATGCAACGCTTTCGATTTTCAATTTTATTACTTGTCGTCTTTATCTCCGGCTTGATTCAAGGTGCGCTCATCCCGCTCTTGTCGACACTCATCGAACGGGACGGCAACCCGGCCTGGTTGAACGGGTTGAACGCGACCATGCTCTATCTCGGGGTCATCGTCTCCGCCCCGCTACTCGAACGGTTCGTCCGCAAGTACGGATTTCGTCCGACCATCGTCCTTGGCATCATCTTGACGGCGCTCGCTACGTTCTTCTTGCCGCTCTGGCCGTCCCTGCTCATGTGGGCGCTCATGCGTTTCGTCATCGGCTTCGGTGACTCGGCGCTCCATTACGGATCCCAAGTGTGGGTCACGTCCGCGAGCGACAAGCGAAGCCTGGGACGAGCAATGGCGTATTACGGGATGGCGTTCAGCCTCGGTTTCGCGGTCGGTCCGCTTATCGCGCCGCTCGTCGACCTTCACTTTTGGCTGCCGTTCCTCGTCTTGATCGTCTTCTGTCTCGCATCCTTGTTCTTGATCTTCAAGGTCGACAATGAGTATCCTGAGGCCGAGAAAGTGAAGACCGACTCGAAAGGACGCATCCGACTCGTCCTCATCGGCGGCGGGTATACGCTCTTACCTGCTTTTACATACGGGTTCCTTGAAGCGAGCTTGAATGCCAACTTACCGATTTTCACAGTCCGCAACGATATCGGGCTCACGCAGACGAGCACGCTCATCACGACGTTCATCGTCGCCTCGATTGTCGTGCAATTACCACTCGGTCGGCTCGCCGATCACTTCGGGAAAAAGCGGATTCTTCAAATCGTCCTGACACTCGGCACGCTCGTTTTTGCGATCGCCAACCTGGCTGTCGACCATTACGTCTGGCTCCTCGTCTTGTTCGCGCTCGCAGGCGCCGGGCTCGGCTCGACATATTCGCTCGGACTGGCCCATATGACGGAAGTGTTGCCACGTTCGTTGTTACCGACCGGCAATATGCTCTATAGCATCTCGTTCAGCGTAGGTTCGATTAGCGGACCGATGATTGGCGCATTTTGGATCGCGTTACCAAAAGAAGTGTATTTCTTGATGTATACGCTCATTCTTGGGATTCTGGCCGTCAGTTTATTCACGGCGAAAGCCAAGCCGATTGACATCTAAAAGGGAGGGTCTCCGCCGAGACCCTCCCTGTTTCACGTTATTCTTTCAGCGGACCGAGCCTGACATCGTTTCGTTCGAACGCCCGCATGAACACCTCATCGAGCGCGAACGGTTCCGTCTCGAGCGAGGCCAACACATCGGACTTGAGCGTGACTTCAATGACTCGATCATTGATTTGCCATTTCGTCTGAATGTCTTCGCCATGCCTCATAGCACGCGCGTCCACTTGCTCATGATGTTCCTTCAACCCGCGACTTACGCACTTCATCACGTATTTGACATACTCGTCTCGCGGTTGGCGAGAGATGAGTATGTTTCGGACGATTGGATTTCTTGCCACGGTAGCACCCTCCTTTCTTTTCGATTCGCACGCAAGTCTTTACAACGAAGACCGATTTCAACTGAAAGAATTCAGAATTTTTAATATATTTTGCCATGGGAACAAGATTCCGTCAACCATGCCTCTCCCTCACTTTGTCATCGCACTCCCCGATTCGCTCGTCCTTGAAAATATGTGGAGAGATAAATCCCAGCGATGACGAACAACAACCCGACGAGCGCGTTCCATGGAATTGTCTCCCCGAGTAACACGCTCGATAGGACGACACCGAATAAGGGAACAAAGAACATATAGAGCGATACCCGGCTGACCGGATTATATTTCATCAGCGTATTCCATAATGTGAACCCGACCGCCGACAAGAGGGCGAGATACAACAAGAAGAAGAGGGTCGTCACGGTGTAAGGCAGGAACACATCCCCTGGCGCAAGCACGTAACCGACGATGAGTAGTCCGAGCGAGCCAATCACCATCGCCCAAGCCGTCATCGGAGCGACGTCATGCGAGCGCGAATAATCTTTGGCAATCAAATTCCCGAACGCGCCTGAGATCATCGCCATAATGAGCAGAATCTCTCCAATCCCAAACCCGACTTCCGCGCTTGCCGTCGGCCAGTTGGCGATGACGATTCCGGAGAATCCGAGCGTAAGGGCAATCCCTTTCAAGCGATTCAAGCGATCATCCTCATAACGAAAATGAGCGAGTGCCATCTGGAAAAATGACGTCGACCCCGCGATAATCGAGCCCTGCACCCCCGTCGAGATCGAAAGACCGATATAGAAGAACAAATATTGTAAGAACGTCAGAAATGCCCCTAAATGCGCATACGCCTTTAGCTTTTCAGCAGTTAAGCGAATCGGACGCTTGAAGACGAGTCGACTGATGACGAGTAAGAGCAGACCGGCCAATAAAAAGCGTTCCCCGGCAAAGAACAGCTGTTGCCCGTATTCGTTTTCCTGGATATCGAGCGCTTCGTAGCTCAGTTTGATGAACGGAAAAGCGCTCCCCCATAAGAACGTGTTGAATAGGGCTAAGAACGTGACCGTCCAAGGGCGTTGAAATACATTCGACATGACACAAAAACTCCTTAATCTTTTAGTTTGTGAGTGATTACGTTTGGTGCTAAAATAGACTTACACGATAATCATTATAAATAAGGGATTCACCTTTAATTCGCGTAAAACCTAATAATATCAACAATAGATAATGATAATCATCCTCATTCATTATCATTTAACTGATATATATTCTCAATTAGAAAGAGGTGCTCACATGAACACATCAACCGTCACACACGAAAAAAGCCACGTCTTCAAACGGGCCAGCTGGGTCGAACATATCGAGCTCATCATGGCGCTCATCAGTGGTGTATTGATTGTACTCGCATATATCGCGGAAAGACAAGACGGAGCTCCTGCGCTCTACGTCACTCTGTATTTGACCGCCTTTTTAATCGGCGGATATGCCAAAGCCAAGGAAGGCTTGACCGATACATGGGAGACGCGCTCCTTGAACGTCGAGCTACTCATGATTATCGCCGCCATCGGTGCTGCTTCAATCGGGTACTGGATGGAAGGCGCCATCCTAATCTTCATCTTCGCGTTATCAGGCGCCCTTGAGACGTATACGATGAATAAAAATGAGCGTGCCCTTGAATCGCTCATGGAACTCCAACCTGAGCAGGCGACCCGATTGAACAGCTCGGGCGGCCTCGAGGTCGTCCATATCGACGAACTGCGCGTCGGTGACCACATCTACGTAAGACCCGGCGAGCGCATCCCGGTCGACGGTCAGATTTTGAAAGGTAGCGCCTCGATTGAGGAAGCCGCCATCACCGGTGAATCGATTCCGGTCGACCGGAACGTCGGCGATGAGGTATATGGATCAAGCGTAAACTTGAACGGTGTCTTGACGCTCGAAGTGACAAAGCTCGCCACAGAGACATTGTTCCAAAAAATCATTCAAATGGTCCAACAGGCGCAAGAAGAAAAATCACCGTCCGCCCAGTTCATCGACCGGTACGAGGGACGCTACGTTCAAGTCGTGCTCGCTTCCGTCACGGCAATCATCTTGCTCGGCCCGGTATTGACGTCATGGTCGCTCGAGACGAGCATTTACCGCGGGATGATCCTTCTCGTTGTCGCTTCGCCGTGTGCACTCGTTGCCGCCATCACGCCGGCGGCACTCGCAGCCATTGCCTCGTCTGCTAAACACGGGATTTTATTCAAAGGCGGTGTCCATATCGAAAATATGGGACGTTTGAAAGCCGTCGCGTTCGATAAGACCGGTACGCTCACAATCGGTAAACCAGAAGTCCAAGCGGCGTTGATTCATCCCGATACGACACAAGAACACGTGTATCGCATTGTCAGCTTGATTGAAGAACATTCGATGCATCCGCTCGCCGAGGCGCTCGTTCAGTACACGGGCAGTTATACGGGGGCGATGGAACACTTTAAAGACGTGACCGGGTCTGGGATTGAAGCGACCATCGACGGTGTCGCTTACCGGGTCGGTAAACAGAAATTCGCCGATCGCAGCCACGACTTTTTCCGCGACGAAGTCGAACGTTTGAAAGCGGCCGGCCACACACTCGTATTCATCAGTGACGAAGAGAAGACAATTGGGGCGTTCGCGCTTCGAGACACGTTACGTCCCGAGGCCAAGCAAGCGATCGAGCGACTCAACCACCTCGGCATCGCCACCATCATGATCACGGGTGACAACGAGGCAACAGCACGCGCCATCGCCTCCGAGGCCGGCTTGACCCGCTATATTGCCGAATGTCTTCCGGAAGAGAAAGTCGAGCACATTAAACGATTGAAACAAGAGTATGGCAGCATCGGCATGATTGGTGACGGGATTAATGACGCCCCTGCCCTCGCGACGGCCGATGTCGGGATTGCGATGGGAGAAGGGACGGACGCCGCTCTCGAGACGGCCGACGTCGTCTTGATGAAGAACGACTTGAACCGCCTAAGCTCGGCCATCAAACAGTCGCGTAAGTTGAATCGGGTCGTCCTCCAAAACGTCGTGTTCGCATTAGGGGTCATCCTCGTCTTGATTGCGACGAACATCTTCGAATTGCTCGTCATGCCATTCGCCGTCGTCGGGCACGAAGGATCGACCATCCTCGTCATTTTGAACGGCCTACGCTTGCTCAGCACGTCATGGGACTGACAAAAATCGACACCGTCATTGAAAGCCGTTGGCGATTTCGCTATAATTGAAACAATGTGTCTAATTAGACCGGAACTGATTAGGAAGATTGGCTAAAGGTGGTACAGTGTATGAATACGATAGCAGTAATCGGCAAAGTGTTTGTCGATATTAAAGGAACCTCGTTCGCCCCGCTCCATAAAGATGCCAAGAACGTCGGTGACATCGCGTTCTCAAACGGCGGAACCGGCCGTAACGTCGCTCAAAATTTAGGTGTCCTCGGCAATGATGTCCGTTTCGTGTCGACCGTGACGAACGATCAAATCGGGATGGGTGTCCTCGAGGAACTCCGCGGTTTGAATGTGAACGTCGATCACGTCGATTTGCTCGATGACAACGGCATGGGCATGTGGCTGGCCGTCATGGATAACAACGGCGATCTTCAAACGTCGATCTCGAAGCAACCGGACGAGGCGATGATGGAAGAATGTATCCTTCGTCGCATCGATACGGTGTTCGCCGAAAGTCAGGCGGTCGCCATCGACCTCGACTTGTCGGTCAACGTGCTCAACGAGACGATTGAGCTATGCCGCGAGATGAAACTCCCGCTTTACGGCGTGTGTGGCCATCTGTCTGTCATCGAACGGAACCGCCATTTGCTTCAAGGCTTCACCGGCTTCATCTGTAGCCGTGAAGAAGCAGAGATTTTATCTGACATGTCGATCGTCACGGTGGACGATGCGTTACGTGTCGCCGAAGTGCTCGCCATGAAAGGTGCCCCGCTCACAATCGTCACGATGAGTGAACTCGGTGCGGTCTATGTCGACTTGCGTACGAACGAACAAGGCCACGTCCCGACGACGAAAGTGAAAGTCGCCGACTCGACCGGTGCCGGTGACTCGTTCTTCTCCGCTGTCATCTCCGAGTTGATGAAACGTCATCCGATTGAGGATGCGCTCCGACTCGGCATGCGCGTCGCCGGGAAAGTCATCGCCTCGCACGATAACGGCCTGACGCCTGATATGTATGCATCACTCGAACAACCAGCAGCAGATTAACCAAAACGCATCGGCCGCGAGTCGATGCGTTTTGTTCACGATTCGAAATCGAAAGGAACGATTCCATTGGTCAGAACGAAATTACGCAGTGCCATCATCCTCGTGAATGAACATGACGAAGTCGCGCTCATTCGCCGAGAAAAAGAGAACCTCTTGTATTATGTCTTCCCAGGTGGCGGAGTCGAATTCGGCCATACCGCCGAAGAGACGGCCGTCCGTGAGGCGTTCGAAGAGCTCGGCGTCCACGTCGAACTCGAAGGGGTCGCCGCTCACGTCGCTTTCAATGGCGAGTTGAACCCGTATTACTGGGCTCGCGTGACCGGTGGCGAATTCGGCACCGGCACAGGCGAAGAGTTTCAAGCCGAACAGACGAACGGTTCATACACACCGATGTGGGTGAAACGCAGCGCGCTCAGCCATTTGCCGGTACGACCGCCGTCACTCGCCGACTTGCTCGCGAACGAGGCCGAGCGCTTTTTCAATAAAACGCTGGCCGAAGACTGATTTTATGTGTAGCCTCCTGACATTTCGGGAAAGAAAGTTTCTAACGATAACGTTCAGGAGGCTCATACATGGATACTACAGAAGTGAAAGAAAAAAAGAATTGGTTCGCCTTCGGGAAGGAGCTGCTTCGTCGCTTCAAAGAACATGATGTTCAAGATTACGGCGCGACGCTCGCTTTTTTTTGGTTCTTATCGATTTTCCCGGGCATCATCTTCATTCTCGCGTTGCTGTCATTTTTCGACATTTCACAGGCGTCGTTCCAAGAACAGTTGAACAACTTGGCGCCTGGGGCGGCCGCGACTGATTTTTTGACCGGGATTTTTGACGCGATTGGCGAACCGCGCGGCGGACTCCTCTCAATCGGTGCGATTTTGGCGATTTGGTCGGCCGCTAAAGGGGTCGAACGCTTGATTAACATGGCGATTCACGCATACGGGGAAGACAACGAACGAAACTTCTTCGTCAGCAAAGGCATCGCGCTCGGCTTGACGCTCTTGCTCGGTGTCGGCGTACTGTTGCTCATTGTCTCGAACGTGTTCGGTTCACAAATCATCGACTTTTTGATGCGCTTCATCCCCATCTCAGGGGCTGACGTCATCTTGATTAACGTGTTCCGCTACGTGTTGACGACCGTCATCTTGATTTTGACGCTCTCGATTTTTTATAAGATTGCTCCTCAACAACACGTGTTTTGGAAGAGCACGATTCCAGGCGCGATCTTCGGCGTCATCGCCTGGCAGCTCGTCTCGCTCGGATTCAGCCTGTACGTCTCAAACTTCGGCAACTACGATTCGACATACGGTTCACTCGGGGGGATTATCGTCACGTTGCTCTGGTTACAATTGACCGGCATGATCATTTTGATCGGGTCAGAAATCAATGCTACTTGGCAACGTTTCTTCAAAACGCCGAGCGAACGTGAGTACGAGAAAAACTATAAGAAAAATAAAAAGTCCAAATCGAAAGATTCGGACGAGGACGAGTATAAAGACATTCCCGTCAACACATACGGGTAACCAAAGAAAGGCGGTCTCTGCAGGAGAGACCGCCTTTTACGTTATGCTTCGACGACATCGAGACGTCCTGTCGCCGGATCGATGACGAATCCGTGGACGTTCGTGCCCGGTGGCAAGAGCGGATGATTTTTGATGAGACTGACCGAGTTGACGACGTTCGCTTCGACCGAGTCAAACCCGTGTAGCCACTTCTCCAAATCCATACCCGACGATTTGAGCGTCTGGAGCGTTTGCGGTTCGATCCCGCGACGCTCCATTTCGCCGATGACCGCGTTTGGGTCGATGGCCGCCATCCCGCAATCATAGTGCCCGATGACGATGACTTCTTCCGCTCCGAGCGCATACAGCGCGACAAGAATGGAACGCATGACCGAACCGAACGGATGTGATAGGACAGCACCCGCATTTTTTATAATTTTAGCATCCCCGTTTTTCAAACCGAGAGCTTTCGGCAGTAACGCCGTCAGACGTGTATCCATACATGTTAAAATGACAATTTTCTTATCGGGGAACTTGTCCGAGACGAACTCTTCGTATTGTTTCTCCGAGACGAATTTTTCATTGAACGCTAACATTTCTTGAACGACTGACATATGGTTCCCTCCTTTTATTTACGCGATGAATCGCGCGACCATCAAACCGATGACCATCCAAGCACCGAACAACGTGTTCACTTTTGCGGTCATCGCCATCGCTGGCATCAATTGAGCCGGTTCCTGTTTGACCCAAAAGCGTTTCACCGCCCGAATCATAATCGGAATGGTCAAGAGTGACAACAGCACCCAAGGCGTCACGCCAAACCCGACGACAGCGACGATAATGCCAATCAACGCCGCGATAAAGAATCCAGCTAAGACGAGAACCGCACGTCGATGTCCGACGAGACAGGCAATCGTTTTGCGCCCGTTCACTTTATCGTTATCTAAGTCGCGAATATTGTTCGCGAGCAAGATGGCCCCGATTAAAAGCGCCATCGGGAACGACACGAGCAACAGCTCCGTCGTCACCGTTCTGATTTGGATGTATCCTGAAATCCCGATAATGACATAGCCCATGAACAGACCGGCGACGAGTTCACCGAACGGCGTATAGGCGATGGGAAGCGGACCTCCTGTATAGAGGAACCCGACGACCATCGACAACACACCGATCCAAATCAAGTGCCAGCTTGTCGAAGCGGCGATATAAAGACCGAGCACGGCCGCTACCCCGTACATCCCAAGGGCAATCCCGAGAACTTGGCCCGGTGTGAATCCATCGCGTACGATTGAACCGCCGATTCCGATTGACCCTTCATGGTCGAGCCCGCGCTTATAATCGTAATACTCATTGAATAAATTCGTCGCGATTTGAATCAAGACCGAGGCGATGAGCATCGCCAGGAACAGTCCCCATTTCAATTCGACTTGCCCGAGGACGATGAACGTCCCTAACAGCACCGGTATGAAGCTCGCCGTCAATGTGTGCGGACGAATCATGCGCCAATAGGCACCTTTCTCTCTCTTCTTCATGCACTTCCCTCCCTTCGTTAGTTTACGTCTCTTTAAAAAAATCTGTCAATGCCCGTCGCTCGAACGGTTCCCTTCACTTTCCCGAGCATTTGACGGCCAGTTCTGCCGTGAAGTCATGATACACTAAAGAATGAGAATTCCATTGGATTGAGGAGGCTTTTCTTACATGCCAGATACTCAAACACACATTAAACAACGAATCGAGCAAGCCCATAAACGGGCACGTGCTTGGCAACGGCCGGTCTTGGCCTCCTACACGTGGGAGATCCCTTCGTTCGATGCGTTTCATATCATTCAAAACACGGAAACGTCCCATTATTATTTTTCGACACCCGACCGCTCCCTCGAGATGCTCGGATGTGCCGATGCGCTCGTGTTGACGGCTTCTGGCCCG
The DNA here is from genome assembly GCF_055635335.1 of Exiguobacterium sp. KKT215. Taxonomy (NCBI): domain Bacteria; kingdom Bacillati; phylum Bacillota; class Bacilli; order Caryophanales; genus Exiguobacterium; species Exiguobacterium sp. KKT215. The sequence continues at coordinate 2,375,646 of NZ_CM145756.1, forward strand.
GAACGGTTCCAACGGTTGCAATATGATTGGAGCCTGCACCGCCGGGACGTCGACGCGGTCATTTATGCGTTCTCGGGCTTCTCGTTCGACACGTTCATCCGCCCCCAGAAAAATATGTGGGAAGCGTTCGGCGAAGCGTCATTGGTCGTGCCTAAATTTTTATATCGCCGTTCGGGTGACAAACACACGTTGACCGTCTCGACGCTCGTGTCGGCGAAACGTTCGGTCGAACAATATTTGATTCAACTGGCCGATCAGCTCGCCCAGTTCAACGCGTTGCACGCTCCCGACGAGCAGGCACCGACCTACTCTCAAGTGAAAGATGGCGTCGACCACTTCAAGTCGAGCTTCCAACAAGCCAAATTGAACATCTCGGAAGAACGTGTCGAGAAAATCGTCATCGCCCGTGAAGAGATTTATCAAACATCAGAAGAGCCGTTCCCGTTCGCGACGACGTTACGCCATTTGTCAGAACATCAAACGGGCAGTTACGTCTTCTTATATCAACCAAAGCGAGAAATCGGCTTTTTCGGGGCGACCCCGGAGCGCCTCGTCAAAAAACAAGGACCGTACATCGAAACGGCAGCCATCGCCGGAACGATTAAACGACCGGACACAGAAATCGAGGCGGATGTAGCCAAACAGACGCTGTTGCACGATGCGAAGAATTTAGATGAGCATCAAATTGTCGTGAAGGACATTAAAAACGCCCTCACTCCATACGCGGCTACTATCAAGGCACCCGAAACGCCGCGTATATTAGAAAATCGCTCGGTGTTCCATCTGCATACACCCATTCAAGCGACGCTCGATACGAACGCGTCATTGCTGTCCATCATCGAGTCGCTCCACCCGACCCCCGCGCTCGGCGGTTCACCGAAACGGACGTCTGTCCGCTTATTGCGTGAGATTGAGCGCTTCGACCGCGGTTGGTACGGTTCGCCGTTCGGCTGGTTGAATACGGAAGGAGAAGGCGAATTCGTCGTCTCAATCCGATCCGCCCTCGTGCATCACCAATTCGTGGCGCTATACGCAGGCTGTGGAATCGTCCAAGAGTCTGAGCTCGAAGCGGAACTCGCCGAGACGGAAATCAAGCTCAGTCCAATCAAGCAAGCACTCGGGTTGGACAAAGTAAGCGCAGGAGGCAATCAAGCATGAATGAAACGTTAACGGATTGGGTCGCCCAGATGATGAACCGGCTCGTCGAACAAGGCGTCGAGGATATCGTCATCAGTCCCGGTTCGCGCTCGACCCCGCTGGCCATGGCCGCTTATCTTCATCAGAGCGTCCGTCATCATATCATCGTCGATGAACGTTCGGCCGCCTTCTTCGCTCTCGGCTTGACCCGCTCGACCTCATCGTTGCGACCGGTCGCGCTCATCTGCACGAGTGGCACCGCTGCGACCAACTACTTTTCCGCGGTGGCCGAGGCAAACATCTCGCAGTTGCCGCTCATCGTATTGACGACAGACCGTCCGCATGAACTACGGAACGTCGGCGCTCCTCAAGCAATCGATCAAGTCCGGCTGTACGGCGAGCACGTCAAAGCGAGCATCGACCTCCCTGTTCCTGAAGCTGCCAGCCAGCGCTACATGGAACAAGCGGTGACACGGCTCGTTCGAACGAGCATGCACGCGCCGTTCGGACCAGTCCACGTGAACATCCCGTTCCGCGAGCCGTTATTGCCGGACATCGAACGCTTAACGTCACTGCTTGAAGGGGACACCGAATTGTCTGAACCGACCTATCTCAAACCGACAACAAGTGACGTCAACCGCTTCAAACGAGACATCGATGTTGACCGTCTCGCCTTCCTCGTCGGTCCCGGGACACCGGCGTCATGGCTTGAGCCGATTTATAAAGCGGCGCGAACGTATCATATCCCAATTTTCGCCGACCCGTTGAGCGGGATGCGCCGATTTGATCACGTGCTGACGAACTACGACACATGGCTCGCGAGCGAGCATCGGACGGAATGGACGCCTGACACGGTCGTCCGCTTCGGCGCCGCTCCTGTCTCGAAACGATTGAACCAGTGGCTCCAGGACGTCCCGTGCGTCTTGATTGAGCAACCGGGCTCGTTCCGCGACCCGTCAAATCATGCTACGGTCGTGTACGGAGATGCGATTGATTATGTAGCCGCCATCAACAAAAACTATGACGTCGACTTATTCGATCGGTTCGCGTTGTTCGAACAGATCACCGAATCCGCGAAACCTGCTTTGAGCGGAGAAAGTGCATTGACGCGTCATTTGCTAGCGTCACGTCTCGAACGCATCTTCGTTAGCAATAGCATGCCGATTCGTGATATCGATACGACACTTTCAGCCGGTCAGTCGATTGACGTCGTCGCCAACCGCGGGGCGAATGGGATTGACGGCATCATCTCGAGCGCGCTCGGTGCCTGTCACGATACGGACAAGGCTGCCCTGTTAATTGGCGACTTGGCGTTTTATCATGACAGCAACGCGCTCCAACTCGTCAAATCGCACCCAGGTACGTTCTCCATCGTCGTCGTCAACAACGACGGGGGCGGCATCTTCTCCTTCTTGCCACAAGCTTCGATTGCACCGCAAATGTTCGAGGACTTGTTCGGGACGCCGCTGCAGTTGAATCTACGTGGATTCGCTGACACGTACGGGCTCAGCTATCAACGGCTCGAGCAGCCTGAAGACGTCACGGCCGCCATCGAGGCGGGCGTCCAACTCATCGAGTTTCCATCCGACCGTACGACGAACGTGGCGGAGCACCGTCGTTGGACTGCTTCGCTCACGGACCGCTTGGCGACGGGGAATGAGTCGTGATGCGTCCGCTGCGAGGCGTCTCGTACGAGGTGCTCGAACGCGGCAACGGCCGGCCGGTCTTGCTGTTGCACGGCTTCACAGGAAACGCGGGATGGCTTTCCCGCTTCCCGGAACTACCCGTCCGACTTGTCGCCCCGACACTGTTGCAACATGGTGAAACGGGCCATCAGCCGGTCGAGCGTGCCAAGATGAGTCAACAGGTAAAAGACTTGTCGGCGCTACTCGATACGGACGAAAGTCCGTGGACGGTCGTCGGTTACTCGCTCGGCGGACGTGTCGGCATGACACTCGCCGCCTATGATGATCGGGTCACCCATTTCATTGGCATTAGCACGACGCCCGGACTCAGTGCGGCCGAACGTCGACAACGCCGGCTTCAAGACGAAAAGCTCGCCGAATTCATCGAGCAAGCAGGACTTGAGGCGTTCGTCGACCGTTGGGAACAGCTTCCGCTCTGGCATCAGACTGATGAGATGCGTGCCGCACTCCGTCCTGAGCGGTTGGCCCAACGTCCAGCCGCACTCGCGGACAGCCTCCGCGCTATCGGGACGGGCAGCATGCCGTCGCTCTGGCCACTACTCGACCGTTTACCTCGCACCGATTTGATCGTCGGGGAACACGATGTGAAGTTTCAACAGATTGCTAGGAACATGCAGTTGATTCGTCCCGATATTGAAATTCATGAAATTTCGGACGCATCTCATGCTCCACATGTCGAGAATGCCCAACAATTTGGTACAATGATAGAGAAATTGATTTTAGGGGGAATTTAAATGGAATCAGTAGCAAACTGGACATCGGTCCGCACGTACGAAGATATCAAGTACGAGAAGTGGAATGGCATCGCCAAAATCACCATCAACCGCCCGGAAGTACGGAACGCGTTCCGTCCACTCACGGTAAACGAGCTCATCGACGCGTTCGCACGCGCCCGTGACGATAAAGAAGTCGGTGCCATCATCTTGACTGGTGAAGGCGATCAAGCCTTCTGCTCAGGCGGCGACCAAAAAGTACGAGGCCACGGCGGCTACGTCGGTGACGACGAGATTCCACGCTTGAACGTCCTCGACCTTCAACGCTTGATTCGCGTCATCCCGAAACCAGTTATCGCCATGGTAGCCGGTTATGCGATCGGTGGCGGACACGTCTTGCACGTCGTCTGTGACTTGACGATTGCAGCCGATAACGCCCGTTTCGGTCAAACTGGACCAAAAGTGGGCTCGTTCGATGCCGGTTACGGTTCAGGTTACTTGGCTCGCATCATCGGCCACAAGAAAGCACGCGAAATCTGGTACCTCTGCCGTCAATACGACGCACAGCAAGCGCTTGACATGGGACTCGTCAACACGGTCGTCCCACTCGAGCAACTTGAAGCCGAGACGATCCAATGGTGCCAAGAGATCTTGCAACACTCTCCGACGGCACTTCGCTTCTTGAAGGCAGCGATGAACGCCGACACGGACGGACTTGCAGGACTTCAACAGCTTGCCGGCGACGCGACGCTTCTCTACTACACGACAGACGAAGCGAAAGAAGGACGCGACGCTTTCAAAGAAAAACGCGACCCAGACTTCGGTCAGTTCCCGCGTTTCCCGTAAATCGACAAAGAGTAGCGACTTCGCTACTCTTTTTTTGGAGGTCCTGATGATGAATCGTTATGTGACACAATATCGACGTGACGCCATGGCACTCGTCACCGCGTCCGTCAGTTTGACCTGGGCCGAGTTAAGCACGGAAAGTGCCCGTTTGGCCCACTTCCTGGAACGAGTCGCACCCGAAGCCCGCCATATTGGATTACGCGCCGCGAACAGCGCTGATTATGTCATCGCTGTCCACGCCATCCAGTTACTCGGAAAAGTGCTCGTTCCGCTCAACACACGGTTGACGATGAGCGAACTGGCAGGACAAATCGAGACGGCCGATATCGATGTATTGCTCGTCGATGAACCGATTGACCTGTCAATCACCCAATTCGAGTTGACGTCACGAGATGAGGCGTCACTCGCCACATCGCACGAATGGGCAGACGATGAAGTCATGTCGCTCATGTTCACCTCAGGCACGACCGGGCGGGCCAAGGCCGTAAAGCAGACGTTCGGCAATCACATCGCGAGCGCCGACGCTGCCAAGACGCGCCTCGGATATGGGACGCGTGACCGGATGCTCATCGTCACGCCACTCTTCCATATGAGCGGACTCGCCCAAGTGTATCGGAGCGCCCGTTTCGGTTCGACATTATACGTCGAACCGAAGTTCGATGTCGTCCGGACACTCGAGTTGATTGAGACGGCAAGAATCACCCACATCTCGCTTGTCGCCGTCATGCTTCAGCGTCTCCTCGACGCAGGTCTTTCCCGCCATCAGCTACGACTTCTGCTCGTCGGCGGTGGTCCCGTACCGCGCCCGTTGCTCGAAGAAGCCGAGCGGCGGCAGTTACCGGTCGCCCAGACGTACGGAATGACGGAGACGTGTTCGCAAGTCGCGACGCTCTTGCCATCTGAGGCGCTCGCCCACATCGGTTCGAGTGGTCAAGCAATCGCGCCGACCCAACTCCGCATCAATGCGGATGGGGAGATTGAAGTGAACGGACCGACGGTGACCCTTGGTTACTATAAACAGCCAGAGGCCGACGCCTGGACGCCCGACGGCTATTGGCAGACCGGTGACCTCGGCACAATCAAGGACGGTTACTTGTACGTCCATGACCGTCGCAGTGACTTGATTATCTCTGGCGGCGAGAACATTTATCCGGCCGAAATCGAGAGCGTGTTATTGCGTTGCCCGGGCATTCAAGACGTAGGGGTCGTCGGTCGTCCCGACCCGACTTGGGGAGCGATACCTGTCGCCTTCACGGTCGGTACGTTCGATTTCGATGAGGCAATTCAGCTGTTGCACGACAATCTGGCGTCTTATAAACATCCGAAAGCATGGATTGCCGTCGACGAGTTGCCTCGTAACGCCAACGGTAAATTGATGCGTCATCGCTTAAAGGAGGCTGACCATGATTCGTCGCGCTGAACTGTATATCGTCCCCCTCACGTTCAAACATCCGATTGTCACCGCCCACGCCGTGTTGACGACGAGACGGACGGTCATTCTCCGTCTGGAGACGGTCGACGGCGTTGTCGGCTACGGGGAAGGTGTCGCGTTCGAGACGCCATGGTATACGGCTGAGACCGTCCGCTCCGTCATCGATACGTCCGCTTTAATTATCCAACTGTTGAAAGGGAGGACGTTGTCCGCCGCCTCGTTCGGTACCCATGTCAGCTCCATCATCGGCCACCCGATGGCGAAAGCGATGTGGGAGAGCGCTCTATGGGAGGTGGAAGCGGCCCGAGCGAATCAGACATTAAAACAATACGTCCAAGCCGGCGACACCGTGGCCTGTGGCCGGACCATCGGCATCGGTCTGCTCAGTCAAACATTGAACGCCATCGAGTCTGCGCTCGCGTCCGGATTCGACCGGATCAAGTTAAAAGCGTCCCCGCATGAACTACTCCCTGCGCTCAGCGAGATTCGGAACAATTTTCCGGACGCCCCGCTCATGATTGATTTGAACGGAAGTGGCTCCGAGCAACCGCTTGACTGGTTCGAGGCATTAGATACCTACCGTCTCTTGATGATCGAGCAGCCTTATCCGAGCACACATTGGGTCGAGACAGCAGACTTGCAGGCACGGCTCACCACACCGATTTGTCTCGATGAATCGATTAGCTCGGCTCAAGACGTGGCGACGATGCATCGACTTCGAGCCGGTCGCATCGTCAATATCAAACCGGCCCGCGTAGGCGGCTGGAGCGAGGCACTCGCGATTCGCGATAGCGGCACCCCCTACTGGGTTGGTGGTATGTATGAGTCCTCCATCGGCCGTTATCACACGCTCTTATTCGCCTCAATGAGCGGAGCCGCCTACCCGGCCGATATGGCCGGGACGAGCGCTTACTTCGAGACCGATTTGCTCGATACCCCGCTCGAGGTCGAGAACGGACAGTTGATGCTTCCCAATCAAGTCGCACCGGATTGGACGACAATCGAGCAACTGAGCGAACAGACGATTCGACTCCTGTAAAAACTCCGCAAAAAAGGCGGCAGACCTCGCGTCTGCCGCCTTTTCATCGTTAACGGAACGTGCCCGTCAACACTTCATAGCCGTCTTTCGTGACGACGACCGTGTGCTCGAATTGAGAGACGAGGCTGTTGTTCGGGGTGAACAATGACCAGCCGTCTTCTTCCGATTGATAGACGATTTCGTCTTGCGTCGAGATGAACGTCTCGACGGCAATGACTTGACCTTCTTTCAAGATGTCGTTTTCTTCACGACTATAGTAGTTCGAGATCGTCTCCGGCTCCCCGTGAAGGGTGCGCCCAAGACCATGGCCCGCTAAGTTGCGGATGACCGTGAAGCCGTTCTTCCGGGCATCGGCATAAATCGCCTTGCCGATTTGGTTGACCTTGACGCCCGCCTTCACTTTACTGAGACCTGCTTCGAGCGAGGTCAATGATACTTCGACCAAACGCTCGTGTTTAGCCGATTTCGGCGTGCCCGCGATGACCGTACGCCCAGTGTCGGCATAGTAGCCATCCTTCACGGCCGATACATCGACGTTGACCACGTCCCCGTCTTGGATGACAAGGTCGCCCGGAATCCCGTGGGCTGCGACTTCATTGATGGAGATGCACGTGTAGCCTGGGAACTCATACATCGTAATCGGGGCCGAGGCGGCCCCTTCCGCTTCCAAAATACGTTGTCCAATCTCATCCAACTGTTTCGTCGTCATGCCCGGTTTGACCGCTTTCGCCATCTCGTCGCGCGCCAAGGCGACAATCCGTCCAATCTCACGCAATGCATCGTAATCATAATCTAACATCGTTTTCCCTCTCAATCTAATAGTCGATTTTGATATAAGAACTCTTCTGATAAATCCGCAAACAAGAACATGCCATCCGGTAACGGATAACTGAACGTCCGTGTCACTTCGTTCGAGCTGAAGTCACGATAATCCTCGGACAAGTAGCCTCGTCCGCGCACGTCCATCGCCGCCATCGTGCGAATGAAGTACGGCCGGAAACTCCAGTTATAGCCGCGATACGTATTGTCGACCGTCCAATTCGACTGCGCCTGATAGACGTTCGCGCTCGTCTGGAACCCGGTTTGGTCCGTCAAATAGTAGCGGACGAACGTTCCTTCGAGTTTCGGCGCAATATGGAGCAACCATTCATCTTTTTTATCGCGCGACCACTTCCCGCTTTGGACGAGGTCGTGAATTTGTTTATGGAGTTCGAACTCAAGCTCATACAATCGCTTGATCCGCTCTTGATCGTGCAAGAAGAATGACGGCACTTCTTGTGTCAAGACGCTCATGCCTTTCGCTTCGCGCGGCGGTGTCGCATCACCTTGACCCAGGAGTCCACCCATATAATAACGTCCGCCATGACGCCACGCATAACGCAGCTGCCCGAGGTGATCAATTGATTTGTACAAGAGCGGAGCCCCGAGACGGGAAGCGATATATTCCATCGTCTGAAGCATTTGCGGATACGTGACCGATAACGTCTTCTTCTCGACCATCGTCGCCAAATCGACGAGTAGCATCTCAGGCGCCACCGTCATGATATCTTCAATGCTTGTCGACTCAGCGAAGTCGAGCGCGACTTTGACACCGGACGAACGATAATATTGGACGACTCGTGACAAACGTGACACGTCGACGAGGTCAGTCCCTTGAAGTGTCACGTAAATGCGATGGAGCGGGAAGTTCAACTCCCGCAGCGGGGCCAAAAACGCCTCGCCGCCTTGATCGAGAATCCATTCCGACCGACATCGGAACGTGACGAATTGCGTTTCGTCCCGCAACTGTTCGGCCGCAAGACGCTCCATTCGTTTAGCGATATCGAGCTGGTACTCAAGCGGAACGTCATCGTCATAAAAGAAAGGCGTGAGCGACTCGCCCCTGAACTGCCCATGCACCATATACCCCTCTACTTGAAAGGTAGCAGCCCCGAGAATCGGTTCAAATGTCACTTCGACTTCCTCTGGGTTCATCATCACATCCACTGCATCCACCTTGATCACCTCGTCTTTTTTTCTAAACACGAAAGCGAGCTGGGCTCAGCTCGCTCGTGTATGCACATACATATAGGCACCGAAACAAGCAATGAAATATACGATACTCATCACACCGTACCCGATTCCCATCTTCCCACCGACGCCGATGGCCATCACCAGCCAAATCATGGCGCCGAACAGGAGCGTGGCGACCGGGATATATCGGAAATTCGGACGCTCGGTCCGCGTTATAATCGGTTTCAAAGCCAGGACGCACGCCAATAGTATGACGAGACCAAAACCTAGTTCAATCATCCGTTGACACCTCATTTTTCTGTCTCTACTCGTTTAGTGTAGCATGACACCAAAAAAAAAACCGCAAATCCACTTAGGGAGATGCGGTTTTGGGTTATTGATTAGTCACGCGGACGGCGTGGGCCACGGTCGTCTGAACGACGACGGTCTTCTCCACCCGTGCGTTTGCCACGGTATCCACCGCCGCCACCGCTGCGTCCACCACGGTCACCGCCGCCACGACGTTCGCCGCCGCCACTGCGATTTCCACGGTATCCACCACGGTCGTTGCGTCCACCTTGACGTTTGACGCGAACTGGTTCTGCATACGAGATTTCAACCGGAGTTGAATCTGGCTCTTTCGTCAATCCACGAAGTGCCGCTGCGAGAAGCTCGACTGCTTCGTACTCTTCAAGAAGCTCAGTCGCAAGTTGCGTGTAAGCTTTGAAGTCGCCCGCTTGTACACGTTCGATCAAATCTTCAGCCGATTGCTTTTGGTTGCCCTCAAGCACTTCTGCGATTGTCGGAACGTGACGACGGTTCATCTTCTTGTTTGTTACGCGTTCGATTGCTTTGACTTGACCGAATTCACGTGGCGTGATGAACGTAAGAGCTGTACCTGTTTTACCAGCACGGCCTGTACGTCCGATACGGTGCACGTAGCTTTCCGGGTCTTGTGGGACGTCAAAGTTGTAAACGTGTGTAACGCCTGTGATATCAAGACCACGTGCCGCTACGTCTGTTGCGACCAAGATGTCAATCGTGCTGTTTTTGAAGCGACGAATGACTTGGTCACGTTTTGATTGCGTTAAGTCACCGTGAAGACCATCAGCCGTGTAACCACGTTTGATCAGTGCTTCTGTCACTTCGTCAACACGTTTCTTCGTACGAGCGAAGATGATGCTGAGTTCTGGTGAGTCGATGTCGATCAAACGGCAAAGCGTATCGAATTTTTGGCCTTCGCGCAATTCGAGGAATTGTTGGTTGATGTTCTCAACTGTCATTTCCTTCGCTTTGACTTTGATGATTGTCGGCGACTTCATGAAGCGCTCAGCAATCTTCTTGATTTGTGGTGGCATTGTTGCAGAGAAGAGAAGCGTTTGACGTTCAGCCGGAAGGCCTTTCAAAATCATCTCGATATCTTCAACGAAGCCCATGTTGAGCATTTCATCTGCCTCATCCAAGATCACTGTTTGGATCTCGTCGAGTTTGATCGTCTTGCGTTTCATGTGGTCCATGAGACGTCCAGGTGTCGCAACGACGATTTGTGGGTTCTTTTTCAAACCACGGATTTGGCGGTCGATTTGTTGGCCACCGTATACTGGAAGTGCGTAAACGCGCTTCGCTTCACCAATTTTGTTCAATTCTTCTGCAACTTGAATCGCAAGTTCACGTGTCGGTGCAAGAACAAGTGCTTGGACTTGACGTGCCTTTGTATCGATTCGCTCAATTGTCGGAATACCGAAAGCTGCTGTTTTCCCTGTACCTGTTTGCGCTTGACCTAATACGTCCACTCCTGTGAGTGCGACAGGAATTGTCTCAGCTTGGATCGGTGTAGCTTCTTCGAAGCCCATTTTGAGTACACCTTTTACTAATACTTCACTTAACTGTAAATCTTGGAATTTTGTCAAATTATATTCTCCTTTTTTCATACAAAAAACGTCTGAGGTTTAGTTCTACAGACGTTTTTACAATGTTTCCTCGTAGTCAACTCTTACTACTATAACGCATTTGTTTCTAAAATGAAAGAAATACATTCTAAAACTTTTTATAGCCACCTGGACATGAGTTATCTTATTTCAATTTATAGCCATTGTCGAGTTTTTCAACTTGCTTTTCTTTCAGCAGTTTCCCGAGCGCCCGTTTGAACGCTGCTTTACTCATCCCGAACTCACGATCAATCACATCCGGCGCCGTCTTGTCGCCGTAAGGCATTTGGCCGCCGCGCTCTTCAATGTAGGCACGGATACTTTCCGCATCCGGGTCGATCGCCTCATAGGCCCGAGGTTTCATTGAGACGAGGACCGTCCCGTCTTGCTTCACTTGTGTCACGCGCACCGTCAATTGCTCACCGAGGCGCGGCCAACGTGTCATCTCTGCTTCATGTAGGAAGCCAAGCGACTCGTTCTCGACCCAGACGTTCACACCGACGTCGCGTCGATTGACGACGATCGCCTGCACATCTTGGTTGCCCCACTCTTCTTTGGCGGGACGCGCCAATAAGTTCAAGTACGCGTAATGAGCCGGTTCGCCGAGGAGGCGGCTCTTTTGGTCGTACTTGAGACGAATGCATAGCTTGTCTCCTTCTTTCGGCCAATACGACCGGTTCTCAGGAAGATCATCTAATGAGACGAGTACATCTTTTTGAATCCCGATATTGACGAACACACCTGTGTTATACCGGACCCCTGTCACTTCATACCATTCATAGTCATCGAACGTGACACTAGGAATCGTCATCGTCGAAGCGAGACGTCCTTCCGAGTCGTGATAAAGGAAGACGCGTACCGTCTGTCCGACCGCAACTTCTTCTGTTTGTTCTTTTCGATGAAGGAGTACCTCTTCGCGACCGTTACCGATAAACACTCCAAAATCAGCTGAACGTTCCGCGACCAAGTCTACTACTTCTCCTGCACGTAATGCCATACAATCCACATCCTTTTTCATCTATTACTGTCAGTATACCTACCTACACACGTTCCTAATCATATCATGTTCGATTTCATTGCTCCGCTTAATTGTGTCTAAATTGTGAACGAGAGACGAAGACGCATATGACCGATTGGCGAGCATTCTAACGTCTTTATTTCAAATTTTGTGACAATTTTGTGAACGTGCATTTTCCATCTAGTATCCACATTTTGAAAACGTTATTATTAAGGAAGTGTTGTTTAACGAATTAGGTTTCAGCCATGGCCGAACGGGGGATAATAAATGTTTGATGTTCAATCTCGATCATTTGCGAAGCGCTTTATGAAAGGCTTATTGATTGCTTTCTTCGCGCTACTCGCTTCACTTAGCTTCATTTTCTCAAACGGAGTCGATACAAACGTATCTTCATCCGTCACGATGGTCCAAGAGTAAACGCCCTCTCCTGACAGAAGGCGTTTTTTTGTTTTGTTCCGACAAAAAAAGGGATTTTTTGTGCAGCTGTCGAACGAACATAACGTTCGGCTTTTACTATTGAATCATCTGGGAAGGGAGAGCCACTCATGCTATTTTATTTTCTCACCACGATTCTTTCGGTCGTCGGTTTGTCCGTCTCGCTCCAAACCGGTTTTTTCAAAGACCCGATCGGTACATTCCTGTTCGCCGTATTGCTCGCCATGGGCTTATCTTCATTTAAACAGTTAGTCGCACAAACGAACGTCTTATTGATTGAACGCCGCAACCAGAAAAAAATCAAACGCATCGTGGCACGTATGCATTCAAGTACACGTAAACGTTCTACATAACACTCGTCTTCACCCTCCACTTTTGTTATCCTATTGTAGACAGAGAGCAAAACGGACTCAACCCGTAGGAGGCACAAACACGTATGAATGAAATCCCTTTATCGAACGAATGGCTATTACGTTATTCACCTGTCATGGAGCTATGGCTGAAAGAAGACGGCATCTTGCTCGTCGACGATGACAACCGGATTCGACTCACCCTCGAAATCGGCACTGATCACGTCATGCAGTTCAAGAGCATCGATCAAGACGGGGCTTACTTTGCCGTGGACCCGGTGAATAAACGAATCACGTTCGAACTCGAGGAAGAAGAAGAGGAAAGCGAATCTCGCTTCTGGGAATAAGGATTCATGCCGAAGAGTCGGATTCTCGCTTAGAGAAGAAGACTCTTTCTTCGTGTCCAGACTAACAGTTGTACGATTGAAAGGAGAATGACTCATGATCCGCACCGCCATCTGGTTTATCACCTTTTTTGCTGTCTTACCGCTGACGCTTCCGTTCTATCCGAAAGCGAAACGGCTGACGCCGCCCGAACGTTACGCGTACGTTCAAACCGTCGCCTATACATGGGCAAGCTTTCTACTCCGGATTGCCGGCGCTCGCGTCCGCGTTCACGGCCAAGAGAACATTCCGAATGAACCGGTCGTCTACGTCGCGAACCACCAAGGGAACTTCGATGTCCCGATCATGATCACGGCGACAAAACATCCGAAAGCGTTCATCTCAAAAATCGAAGTTCAAAAGTTCCCAATCATCCCACGTTGGATGGAACTAATGGGTTGTATCTTCATCGACCGCAGCGACCGCCGCCAGTCGATTAAAGCCATCCGCTCCGGCGTCGAGACGATTCAATCCGGCCAATCGATTATCGTCTTCCCGGAAGGCACCCGCTCGAAAGGCGGGCCGATTAAAGAGTTTAAAGCCGGCAGCCTGACGCTCGCCACATCAAGTGGCGCCAAGATTGTCCCGGTTGCCATCAAAGGCAGTCATCATTTGCTCGAAACGAAAAATCGTATCACCCCTGGGACGGTCGACGTCACCTTTTTACCGGTCATCGATCCGGCCGACGTCCCGAACAAAGAAATTGCCGCGCTTGCGGAGACGATGATTCGCCGCGTTGTTGAAGGAGAAGAATCATGAGCTTATTAACGATTGAAGGTATCCACAAAGAATTTGCAGATAAAGTGTTATTCGATGACGTCACGATGACGATTCATCCAGGCAATCGCATCGGTGTGATTGGAGTCAACGGCTCCGGAAAATCGACGTTTTTAAAAATCGTCGCTGGCGTCGAGACGGCAGACCGCGGTTCGATGCAACATCCAAACGACTATCGGATTCGCTATTTGACGCAAACGGTCGATTTCGATCCGGGTCAAACGATTTTGGACGCCTTGTTCACGAGTGACACCCCATCCGTTCAAGCATTGAAGCAATATGAACTGGCCCGCCAAGCACTCGAGGCAAACCCGACGAGTGAACAGTGGTTGGGACGCTTCATGAAAGCCCAACAAGCAGTCGATGCAGCCGACGCTTGGGAGACAGAGGCCAAGTTGAAATCGATTTTGAATCGGCTCGGCCTTCCGGATGTGACGGCGGAAATCAGTTCGCTCTCCGGTGGACAGCAGAAACGGGTCGCTTTGGCCGCCGCCCTGCTCGATGAAGCCGACCTGTTGTTGCTCGATGAGCCGACAAACGAACTCGACGCCGATACGATTGCTTGGCTCGAGACGGTTCTGGCCGATTATCGAGGCGCCATCTTACTCATCACCCACGACCGCTATTTCTTGAATCGAGTCACGAACCACATTCTCGAGATCGCCGACGGGACAAGTTATTTTTATGACGGGAACTATGAGCTCTTCCTTGAAAAACGCGCCGAACGAAAAGCCCGGTCGCATTCGATGGAGCAGAAACGCCAAAACATCTTGCGCCGCGAGCTCGCCTGGTTGCGCCGAGGCGCCAAAGCCCGGACGACGAAACAGAAGGCGCGTATCCAACGCGTCGAAGATTTGAAACACCAAGAGACGCTCGCCGAGGATGAGGCGCTCGAAGTGTCCGTCGGATCACGTCGTCTCGGGAAAAAAGTGATTGAAGTCGAGAACTTATCATTCGGCTACGACGACAAGTTGCTCATCCAAGACTTCACGTGGTTGTTCGGACGACGTGAGCGGTACGGCATCGTCGGACCAAACGGTAGCGGGAAGACGACGCTCATGAACTTGCTCGCCCATCGCCTTCAACCGACGCAAGGAACGGTCGTCCATGGCGAGACGGTCCATCTCGGCTATTACGGGCAACAAGTCGAGTTTGAGGACACATCGCGCCGCGTCATCGATGAGATTGAACGCATCGCTCAAGTCATTTATACGCCGGACGGCGAGACGATCACGGCCAGTCAGATGCTCGAACGGTTCCTGTTCACCCCAGACGCGCAATACAAACCGATTGCCAAACTATCCGGTGGCGAGAAACGCCGCCTCGTCTTGCTCCGTATCTTGATGGACGAGCCGAACGTACTGTTTTTGGATGAACCGACGAACGACCTTGATACGGAGACACTGTCCGTCCTCGAGGACTACTTGGAGTCGTTCCCAGGTACGGTCATCGCCGTCAGTCACGATCGCTATTTCTTAGATCGGATTGCTGAGCAGCTCATCGCCTTCGAAGATGGGACAATCAACGTCTATCACGCCGAGTACAGTGATTATTTGGCCACACTCCAAGAACAGACGAAGCAACAAGTGAAGAAAGAATCGAAAGAGAAGAAAGAGCGCGTCAAAGTCGACGTCGTCAAATTCACTTTCAAAGAGCAGAAGGAATGGGAGACGATTGAGGAAGATATCGCTTCTCTCGAGTCCGAGATTGATGCAGCGGAGGCTCGGCTCGCTATAGCCGGAAGCGACCTCGGCAAAGTGAATGAACTGTACGCCGATATCGCCGCGTTGAAAGAAGCACTCGATGCGAAGATGGAGCGTTGGGAATATTTATCGGAGATTGATGAACAAATTCAAGCACAGAAGAAATGAAAACAAGGATCACGCGTCGGCGTGATCCTTGTTTGTCGTATAGCCATATACATGCACATCGTGCGCGCGGTCGCCTTGTCGCATATAGTGACGGAGCGTCCCTTCCCGCGAGAAGCCGTTCTTTTCGAGCATTTGTTGCGACGCGACGTTCTCGGTGAAGACGATGGCCCCGACCCGTTCCATCTCGCCTGTCTGCGCGGCATAGCTTAACGCGGCCTGGAGTGCTTCGGTCGCATATCCGTGACGCCAATAGTTCGGGTGAATTTCATAGCCGACTTCGGCACGTCGATGTCGCGGCGCTCGGTTATGGAATCCAATCGTTCCAATCAAGTCAGACGACTCTTTCGTCACGATGCCCCAGCGCATCACCGCACCGGATTCAATCCCTTCGAGCATACCGGCTAGCATCTGTTGCGTCTCCACGATGGACGTGTGAGGTTCCATTCCGTAGTAGCGCAAGACGTTTGGGTCTGAAAAGATGGTAAACAGCCGTTCAGCGTCGGTCACGTCGAGTTGTCGTAATCGGAGCCGTTCCGTTTCAATCGTTGGAAGCATCCCGTTCACCCTTTACTGACGATGTTATGTTGAAATGCATAGACGACAGCTTGCGTCCGGTCATAGACGTCGAGCTTCGTCAAAATGTTGGAGACGTGCGTCTTTACCGTCTTCAACGAGATGTATAGTTCGTCGGCGATGACTTGGTTCGACTTTCCTTCTGCCATCAACTGCAAAATCTCACGTTCCCGGGCCGTTAGACTCTCGTGCAACGTCTTTTCCGGGTGACGGAGCCGCTCGAGCATCTTGCCCGTCACTTGGGCGGCCATGACGGGATTGCCCGCTGCCGTTTGACGAATCGCATCAGCGATCTCATTGGCGTTTGCCGTCTTCAAGACGTAACTCATCGCCCCGGCCTCGATGACGGGATACACTTTCTCATCATCTAAGAAGCTCGTCACGACCAAGATTTTAGCGTCTTTCCAACTCGCCTTGATCCGTTTTGTCGACTCGACCCCATCGACAGGTTCCATTACTAAATCCATCAAGACCACATCCGGCTTTTCTTGGATCGCGAGTTCCGCTCCAGTCGCGCCGTCCGATGCCTCTCCGACGACTTCGATGTCAGGCTGCGTCGACAAGAACGCCGAGACTCCGGCCCGCACCATCTCATGGTCATCAATCAATACGACTCGAATCATTGTAACCCCTCCACTTGTTGTTTCACACGCACTTCAATCTGAGTACCGACGCCGGGCACACTGACGAGTCGTAACGTCCCGCCGACCTCAGCCGTCCTCTCTCTTATCGATTGTAAGCCATATGAGGCGACTTGTGTATCATCGACATTAAAGCCGATGCCGTCGTCGTTTATTTTTAAGATGACCGTTTGTTGCACGGTCCGCATTTCGATTTCGAGTCGCTTCGCTTTCGCATGTCGAAGCGTATTGCTGATCGCTTCTTGAACGATACGGAACAGTTCATTTTCGGTGTGACGCGACAACTCGACTTCTTCGAGGCGCCAGATAAGTTCGGTCGACTGTTTGCGCGACAGCTCTTCTAACAATCGCTCGATACCCGTCTTGAGCGTCATCCCTTCAAGTTCGACGGGACGAAGTTGCAATAAGAGCGAGCGCATTTCGGCCTGAGCCGTTTGCGCCATCACTTCGACTTGTTCGATTTGTTTGGCGGCCACGTCCGGCTTCGCCTCGATCGTCTGCTTGGCTGCCGTCGTCATCATCGAGATGGCGTACAGTTGCTGGCTGACCGAATCATGTAACTCTCGGGCGACACGGCGCCGCTCCTCAACGACGGCTTCACTACGTGCTTCCTCGACACTGACAGGCCGGTCACCGACCCGTTTCGCCATCTCGACCATTTCTGCGCGCTGTTTCGAGATGCGTGCAATCCGTTCGAGTGTATCGCGATAAGGCGACAGCGGACGGAACGTGATTTCTTTTTGATTCTCGAGCTTCCATAAGGCAATCGCCACTTCCCGGAAGTCACGGCGCAAATAAAAGTACGAACCGACCCCGAACACGCTGCCGATCAAGACGGCGATGACGAGGATAGACACACCGAAAGGCAACCCTTCTTCACGTGTGAACAAATCTCGGAGTGAAGTCGAGTCACCTATTAAAAATGCAATCGTGACGAACAGTGCCGTCAAGAGGCTACTGAACAGTTGATGCCAGACAACGGTCCTTGGATACGAGTCCTTCTTCATACAGTCATCACCTCGACACTTCCGCTCATGAGCACGATATGAATCCGGACTTTTCGCGTCGCTGACGCGTAATCGTCCGATGCCGTATAAAAGCGACGATTGAACACGGGCGAATAATTCGATTCGTCGACTTGAATCTTGCCGAACCCGATCGAGGCGTCAATCGAGTAATCGTAACCGGCCGGAATGAGAATCCGGATATCCCCGGCGAGCCCATTCAACAGTAAGAACGTCTCTCCTTCCGGAATAATCGCGCGCGACAAGTCGAGTTCAACGTCACGCAACAAGAAAAATTCATTCGTGTCTTGGAGCACGTAGTGACCACTTTCTTTCGTCCCGAACGTAAACGCCTGTTCTTGACGGATATGCGACTTGAATCGGCTCGATTCGAGCGGACGGTTTTTATACAGCCGATAACCGAACATGAGCAATAGACCCGACAGCACGAAACCAAATGCCGCCGACGAAAAGATGAGTCCGACGAGCATGATGCCGCCAATTCCGTAAAAGATATAGCTGACCGGCTGATTGCCTTTGCGGCTGAAACGTCGTCCGATATAAAGCAACAATAACGGGACGACCATGCTGAAGAGGACGCTGTTTCCACCCGTCACGATATCGATAAATAGTCCAATGGCAAACAAAATAATCATGAATCCGATGATTTGGCGTGTGTTCCAACGTTCCACGTTGCTTCCCCCCTCTCTGACAGTATGTACAATGAAGCAAAGAAGCGATGGCCCAACTCATTCGCCGGACCATCGCTGAACCGTTGCGTCAGTCTTGTTTGAAACGACGCTCAAGTTCTTTTAGTTTTGCTTCGAAATCATCTTCATCCGCTGCATCGATTTTCTCTTCAGCGGCCGGTTCTTGCTTCTTCTCTTCTTCCGTGAACGGATGAGTCTTCGACGTCTCCGCTCCGAAGATTTGATCGAGCGCACCTTTCAATAAATCCAGGTTTTCTCGCATCGCGAACTCATAGCGTTTGTTTTGCATCTCATCGAGTTTCAGTCGCATCTCGAGGGCACGGCGCTCGAGGGCGTCGAGTTCACGCGCTCCTTCGTCGAGCAACCCTTCAAAGTAACGATACTGCTCACCGTAATGCTTCGACTCGAGCGCGGCCCGCTCCGCGAGTTTTTCTTCGCCCGCTTGTTTGGCGAGCTCGGTCTGCTCGTAACGCTTATCCGCCATCAGTTTAGCGTCATCACGTTTTGTCGCCAGCTCATCGAGGAGCGCCTTTTGACGTTCGACGAGACGTTCGACAGACATCGCTTCTTTTTCAGCACCACGGATGTGGCGGTTCAACTCGGCCTCCCCGCTCGAACGCGGTGCCGAACGTGGACCCTCTTTATCTTGGAACTTCTTCATCTCTTTCGACAATTCTTTCGTCAACTCGTTAGCTAAATCACGAAACTGGTCAAATGGTGTTTTCATCATAATATCCTCCTTGTGAAGCTTAGCGACGGTTTACAAACTTCTGCCACACTTGATCAAACGATTGAAAGCTGCTCCGGTTCGCACGCGAGCCGTCCGCATTCAAAATCTCGACGTCTTGTTTTTGGTTGGCATACATCATATACCCTTTAAACAATACCCATGCCACCACAATCCCGATTAACGCCCAAATATTCGATAAAATTGTGATGATCCCGATCACGGCAAGCGCGCCGTAACCGATTTTTGCGCCGACATGTGTCACGGCCATGAATCTGACTCCAGCCCACAGTGCTAAGAGCGCCCCCAAACCGAACATGATCATATTCGGTAAAAAGCCGATTAGAACGAGAACTAAAGAGATCGCGGCCACGATGAACAACACTTGTTTCATCTGGCGATTCATCTATCATCCCTCCTCGTTAAGTACACTCTTATCATAATACGTTATTTTTTATAGCGCGACGAGCGCAAGGCCCGTTTTCCCTCGGTCTGTAGACTGAGATGATAGCGTTCTCAAATCCTGTGCTATACTAGAGGCATCGAACAATGAAAGGATGATGTTTTATGAGCACCGTATTTAACGCAGTATACACCTTGTCAGCCAATCGGAGGGCGACTGTCCTCCATCACTAAGAGGAGGATTCTATTTGAATCAAACAACAATCACAACGGGGCGTGTCACGGCACAGTTCCAACATATGTACACGGTCACGACTGAAAATGCAGCCTACACGTGTAGCGTCACCGGGAAATTCCGACATGAGGCTGAAAGCGAGCGCGACTATCCGGTCATCGGTGACTTCGTCGAGTTCACCGTTCGCGAACACGGTCAAGGCGTAATTCGACGTCTCCTTGAACGGCGTACTGTCCTATCACGGGCAGCCGCCGGCAACGAGACGCGCGAACAGCTGATCTGTGCGAACGTCGACTTTATCTTAATCACGATGGCGTGCGGACACGATTTCAATCTGCGTCGGCTCGAGCGTTACTCGCTCGCCGCGTGGGAAACCGGCGCCACGCCGTTCATCGTCTTGACGAAATCGGACCAAGTCGACAACGCAGATGCACTCGTCGACGAACTTACGTTGACAGTGCCTGGGGTCGACGTCTTCCCTGTCAGTTCAGTCACTGGTGACGGCGTCGAAGCGTTGCGAGCCGCACTGCCGAGCGGAAGCACCATCGTGCTCGTCGGCTCGTCCGGTGTCGGGAAATCAACGCTGACGAACGCGCTCGCCGGGACGACCGTCGCCGAGACACAGGCCGTCCGCGAGAGCGATGAACGCGGCAAGCATACGACGACGCATCGCGAACTGTTCCAGATTGACGATTTGTTCGTCATCGATACACCCGGGATGCGTGAATTTGGCCTTTGGGACGGTGCCGATCACCTCGACGATACGTTTCGGGATATCGAGGCGCTCGCCGAGACGTGTTGGTTCCGGGACTGTTCACACCAGGCCGAACCCGGTTGTGCGGTCCGCAAGGCGATTGAAACCGGGATGCTCGACGCGAAGCGCTATCAAAGCTTCGTCAAGCTCGAGCGTGAACTCCGCTACGCCGAAAAACGACAAGCGGAAGCGGCTCGTCTCGCCGAGAAGAAGAAACGAAAAACGAAAGCTTAATCTACGAAAGGAGTCACAGAAAAACTGTGGCTCCTTTTTTGACCTTCCTGACCTAGCACCAAGTCCTATCAGCAATCCGACATTTGTGAACAACCGTTCAGAAATAGTTCGCCCAAATGCAGGTAAAACCCTCGAAAGTAAGCGGTTTCTCCGTTACAATGGACTCGTATTGTCACAGATTAAAATCGCTAATTATAGGGAGAGACTTATGAAAACATTGAACGAACGCGCACTCGAGATGCATGCCTTCCATCACGGAAAATTGGAAACGACACCGAAAGTCGACGTCGACACGAAAGAAGCACTCAGCCTCGCCTATTCGCCTGGCGTCGCCGAACCGTGCCGTCGCATCGCCGAGGATAAAGAGTTGTCGTATGACTACACGCTCCGCGCCAACACGGTCGCCGTTGTCTCGGACGGGAGCGCCGTGCTCGGTCTCGGCAATATCGGTCCAGAAGCCGCACTGCCGGTCATGGAAGGAAAAGCCGTCTTGTTCAAAAGCTTCGCTGGCGTCGATGCGTTTCCCATCTGTCTCGACACGCACAACGTCGATGAAATCGTCCGGACGGTCGAACTGCTCGCACCGACGTTTGGTGCCGTCAACTTAGAAGACATTAAAGCACCCGAGTGTTTTGAAATCGAAGCCCGTTTGAAACAATCGCTCCCGATTCCTGTCTTCCATGACGACCAGCACGGGACAGCCATCGTCGTTTTGGCCGGTCTCGTCAACGCGTTGCGCCTCGTCGATAAAACGATGCCTGAACTCCGTGTCGTCATGAACGGTGCCGGGGCCGCGGGCATCGCCATCGCCAAACTGTTGAAGCGTTTCGGTGTCGAGGACCTCGTCATCTATGATACGAAAGGCGCGATTTACGAAGGACGCGTCGAAGGGATGAACCCGTTCAAAGATCAAATCGCCAAAGCGACGAATCGGAAGCAACACGAAGGATTGCTCGCCGACGTGCTTCAAGGTGCCGACGTCTTTATCGGTGTCTCGGCGGCCGGGGCCGTCACGGAAGACATGGTCCGCTCGATGGCCGTCGATCCAATCATCTTCGCTCTGGCGAACCCGATTCCGGAGATTATGCCAGACCTCGCGACAAAAGCCGGGGCGCGTGTCGTCGCGACCGGCCGTTCCGATTTCGCCAACCAAGTGAACAACGTCCTCGCCTTCCCAGGTATTTTCCGGGGCGCACTTGACGTTCGCGCCAGCGAAATCAATGAGGAGATGAAGGAAGCGGCCGTCCACGCGATTGCCGATTTATTGACCGAAGAAGATTTGGCGAACGGTGTCGTCATCCCGAGCCCATTCGATGAACGAATCGCACCGGCCGTGGCGGTCGCGGTCGCCAAAGCCGCCGTCGAGACCGGCGTCGCCAAACGTCCTCTCGATGAGGCCGCCATCCGTCAGCACGTCAGTCAAAAACATTTGTAATCCAAAAACTGCGCAGACCATGATGGTCTGCGCAGTTTTTTAAACGGTTCCTTGTAAAATCCCTTCCGCCCATTCGACTTCTTCCGTCGTCGGGGGTTTAATTCCTTTGAGCGGATAGTCGAGACCGAGCGCCTCCCATTTATAGACGCCCATCTCATGGTACGGCAAAATTTCGACTTTCTCGACGTGGTCGAGCTTTTGAATGAACGCTGCCGTGCGGCGGAGCGCTCCTTCATCAAGTGTCCATTCCGGGACGAGGACGTGGCGAATCCACATTTTCGTTCCGCGCTCGGATAAATGTTCAGCGAGCGCGAGCGTGTTGACGTTGCTCCGTCCTGTCAGTTTCTTACACATGTCATCGTCGATATGTTTGATATCAAGCAACACGAGGTCCGTATGGTCTAAAATCGCATCCAAGTTAGGGGGACGGAGTGCACCGGACGTGTCGAGTGTCGTATGAAGCCCGTGTTTCTTTGCTTCACGCAAGAGCGCCTCTAAAAACTCTGGCTGCGCGAGCGGGTCGCCCCCAGAAATCGTGATGCCGCCTTTTGACGCTTCCATGAACGGACGATAGCTGAGCGCTTCTTGAATGACGTCCTCGGCCGAACGATGGTTATTCTTTTTGAAATCCCACGTGTCAGCATTGTGGCAATACAAGCAACGAAGCGCACAACCTTGTAAAAAGACGATAAAACGAATTCCCGGGCCGTCAACGGTTCCAAACGATTCGACCGAGTGTACATATCCCATTGTCATCGAAATGACCTCCTAACGAATGAGCGGCCCTCGAGTGAAGGCCGCCAAGCCTTTGTTTACAATGAACCGTGGAACGTCCGGTTGATGACGTCGATTTGTTGCTCCCGTGTCAATTTGATGAAGTTGACCGCATAGCCAGAGACACGAATCGTGAGCTGTGGATATTCTTCCGGGTGCTCCATCGCATCGAGCAACGTCTCACGGTTGAAGACGTTGACGTTCAAGTGATGTCCTTTATGCTCGCCGCCCATATAACCGTCAAGGAGTGCCGCCAAGTTGAGTTCACGGGCCACTTCTTCTTTACCGAGCGCTTTCGGTACGATTGAGAACGTGTATGAAATTCCGTCTTGTGCGTGTTCGAACGGGAGTTTCGCGACTGATGAGAGCGACGCAGCTGCCCCTTTCGTATCGCGGCCATGCATCGGGTTCGCACCAGGTGCGAACGGTTCGCCGGCGCGACGTCCGTCCGGTGTGTTCCCTGTCTTTTTGCCGTAAACGACGTTTGATGTGATCGTCAAGACCGATTGCGTATGGAGCGCATCGCGGTACGTTTTATGCTTGCGTACTTTTTGCATGAACGACTCGACGAGCTCGACGGCAATCGCATCGACACGGTCGTCGTTGTTGCCGAATTTAGGGAAGTCGCCTTCTGTCTCGAAGTCGACGGCAATGCCTTGCTCGTTGCGGACCGGTTTCACGGTCGCATATTTGATGGCTGAAAGACTATCCGCCGTGACCGAGAGGCCGGCGATGCCACATGCCATCGTCCGTAAAATCTCAGGGTCGTGGAGCGCCATCTCGATTCGTTCGTATGCATATTTATCATGCATGAAGTGGATGACGTTGAGCGTGTTGACATAGAGCTCGGCGAGCCAATCGAGCGTCCGGTCGAAGTCGGCATACACTTTGTCGTACGTGAGCACGTCCTCGGTGTTCATCTCCCAAACCGGTGCGATTTGGTCGCCGCTCTTCTCATCACGGCCTCCGTTCATGCTATAAAGGAGTGCTTTCGCCATGTTGGCGCGGGCTCCGAAGAACTGCATCTGTTTCCCGATTTTCATCGGTGACACACAGCAGGCGATGCCGTAATCGTCACCGAACTCTGGAAGCATGAGGTCGTCGTTCTCATATTGGATGGCGGACGTCTCAATCGACATCTTCGCACAATATTGTTTGAAGCCTTCTGGCAATTTCGTCGACCAAAGCACCGTCAAGTTCGGTTCTGGTGCTGGCCCGAGGTTCGAGAGTGAATGCAAGAAGCGGAACGAGCTCTTCGTCACGTTCGAACGTCCATCCTCACTCATCCCACCGATTGACTCGGTCACCCATGTTGGGTCACCCGAGAACAATTCGTTGTAGTCAGGCGTGCGCAAGAACTTGACGATCCGAAGCTTCATGATGAAGTGGTCGACGATTTCTTGAACGTCCGACTCGGTCAAACGACCTGCTTCGATGTCACGTTCTGCGTATACATCGAGGAATGTCGAGACACGTCCAAGTGACATGGCGGCGCCGTTCTGTTCTTTGACGGCTGCGAGATATGCAAGGTATACCCATTGGTACGCCTCTTGTGTATTTTCCGCCGGACGGCCGAGGTCAAACCCGTACGCCGCACCGAGTTGTTTCAACTCTTGGAGGGCCCCGAGCTGCTCAGACATTTCTTCCCGTGTCCGAATATCTGCCTCTGATAAGAAACCGCCACGGTTCGCCAAGTCCTTTTTACGTGCGGCAATCAAGAAGTCTAACCCGTACAAGGCAACGCGACGGTAGTCGCCGATAATCCGTCCACGTCCGTAAGCGTCAGGAAGTCCTGTGATAATCCCTGACTTCCGTGCTGCTCGCATCTCAGGTGTGTACGCATCGAAGACACCTTGGTTATGCGTTTTGCGGATTTCCGAATAAATCTTTGTGATTTCAGGGTTCGGTTCGAAGCCATACGATTCAAGTGCAGCGTCGACCATCCGGATGCCGCCGTTCGGATGAATCGAACGTTTGAACGGCTCGTCCGTTTGAACGCCGACCACTTTTTCGAGCTCTTTGTTTAAGTATCCCGGTCCGTGCGAGACGATGGTCGACGGGTTGTTTTGATCGACCGCCCAAACACCGCCGCGTTCCCGCTCTTCTTTCGTCAATTCCATCACTTGTGCCCAAAGCTGATTCGTCGCTTCCGTCGGTCCGACGAGGAAACGGTCGTCTCCTGTGTACTCATGTCGGTTTAAACGGATAAACTCACCGACGTTCACTTCGTTCGTCCACTGCCCAGGTACAAATCCTGACCAGGCTGATTTAATTTCGGTTGCCATTGTGGGTCACTCCTCATAGTTGAGATAACTGCGTGCTTTCTATAAGTTGAGTGTACGTGAAAACGTGAACATTATGTTTTACATTCTTGTGAAAGTTGTAACAATCTCATGAACGTTGGCTTAAAGCCATTTTTGTAAGCGCTTTAAAATCTGTTATAACGCATTTCTCATTCACTATGAAACAGATAATTCACGTCACGATAGGATTTACGTCGATTCTGTATCATCTCGATTCGGATGTGACGATTTATACAGTTTTTAGTGTGATGTATATCACGACTCGGGGATAGAACTTGAATTTTTGCCTTACATCGGACACAATGAAGGCAGAACATTGTAGAAGAGGAAGGGGTTCTTCCCATGACGTACGAATTATTGACAGCTGATCACGACTTGAAAGCCGGTGACCGCATCTCCCTTAAAGTAGAAGCGAACGGTGAACAACGTGATGGATTTATCACAGAATTTGAAGACGCAGGTTTTTGGATTCGGTTTGACGACGACATCGAAAACGAGGATTTCATCGACTACCGCGATAACTTGCTCGTTGCTCTCATCTCGCGCCCGATTGACGTGGCAGCGACGTATCCAGAGCTCGCTTCATACGAACGGTTGACGAAAGAATTGCAGTATCGTGTGTATCAAGGCTTCACCGTCGAAGGCGTCGAGGCGTCGGCTGACCAAATCGATGTGCACATCAAACTCATCGAGGACGGACAGACGTTCACACAGACACTCCGTTCTTCATTCGACCAAGATACTGAACATGTTCGCTATATCTAAGACAGGGAGCGCTTATGCTTCCTTTGTTTTTGCCCCACGATAAGGAGAATTGATATGAACTTTACAAAACCATTTATTAACGAAGCCTGGGATCGCCTTGGCTTTACTGAACCAATGCCGGTCCAAGCCGAAGCCTTCCCGCTTCTTCTTGACGGAAAAGACGTCACGATCGAAGCGCCGACAGGTACCGGGAAGACGCTTGCTTATTTGTTACCCGCCATTGAAAAAATCGACGCCTCGAACGACCGGATTCAAGTCGTCATCGTCGCGCCGACGCGTGAGCTCGTCATGCAGATTCAAACGGTCGCGCAACGCTTCACCGAGAAAGGTGATGTCCGCATCGCTTCATTTATTGGCGGTGTCGAATTGAAACGTCAAATCGACCGCTTGAAGAAAAAGCCCCATTTGATTGTCGGGACACCGGGCCGACTCGTCGAACTGATCGACAAGAAAAAATTGAAGCTTCATGAGACGCACACGATCGTCCTCGATGAAGCTGACCAAATCATCGATAGCGGATTGACAGAAGCTGCCGAACGCATCATCAAGCACACGGCGCACGAACATCAAATCGCCCTCGTATCGGCGACGCTCACAGACACGCTTCAAGCATGGGCTGCCCCGTTCTTGAAGGAGCCGGCACACGTGAAAATCGAACGAGCTGTGAGCAGTCAAGTGACGTACGGCTATATGTTGACGACACGCCGCTATAAGCCGGAATTGCTTCGTCGTTTGTCACATGTCAACGGCGTCAAAGCGCTCGCTTTCATCAACAACCGCTCATTCTTGCCACCACTCAGAGGCGAACTCGATAAAATGAAAGTGAATTACCGGATGCTCGACAGCCTAAAAGGGAAACGCGAACGCGTGGAGACGCTCCGTGAATTCCGGAAAGGCGACTATCCACTTCTCATCACGACGGGTCTCGCGGCCCGTGGTCTCGACATCGAAGAAGTGACGCACGTCGTCCACTTCGATTTGCCAGAATCGATTGATGACTTCATTCACCGCTCGGGCCGGACGGCACGCGGGAATGCGGCCGGGACCGTGCTCTCGCTCGTGACGGATGAAGACTTGACGCACTTGAAATCGTTCGCTCGCCAGCTAGGCGTGGAATTGAAAGAACTCGAGATTTATCGTGGCGATGTCATCGAGAAACGGATCGAAGATAAACCGCCGGTCGTGAAGCGTCCTGCGAACAAACGAGGACCGCGCCGATGAAAAAAGACCGGAAAGTAATTCCATTCCCTTTGCTTGTAGAAGAGTCCGAATTGCTGGCCGAGCTGAAAAAGTTGTATGAGCAAGCCGCGCTCGCGCGCAGCACACATTGGACGAACTATATTCAAGAAATCGCCTCGGAAGGCACGTGGCAGTTGAAAGACGCCGAGCTATTCCGCGACCTGTTCATCGACTGGGCCGTCTTCTTTGAGACGGACGAGGACGGGATGACACCGCACGGCCGCTATTTGGCGGATCAAAAAGCCGACATGTCCCCTGCCTTGTATCACGCGCTCCGTGGCTTGGCGGTCCCGCGTTGTTCAGTGTTTGAAGTGACCGAGGAAGGACTGCGCGATTGGGAGACGAAAGAGACGTATCACGTCAACCTTCCAGAAAAACGTGAGGTCGGCGACATTATGCTCGGCAAGCTGCTCGATATCCGAGGCAGCTGGCGTTTCGGGTCGGCGTTCCTCGCTCTTCCGGCGAAAATGGCCGGTAACGTGTCGGACCTGTATATCGACTTCACCGATGAGGTCGGTCCGGGTGCGTTCCTCGACCAGTTCCCAGAGTTTTGTGCGGAACTGATCGACATGTTACTCGATTTAGAAGACGGGGTCATCGTCCCGAAACCATCAAAATAACCGAGAGGCGGCCGCCTCTCGGTTATTTGTTATTCTACATAATACTGTGTGTTTGAGAGCAATGCTTTCGCCTCATCGTTCGTCGCTTTCACAACGGCGCTCGAGATGGATTTTCCATCTTGATATACATCGATGACGGCGCCCTCTTTTGTCGGACGGGCATGGTACAATTGGTCGCCAACGTAAGAGGTCGTGCCGACCGAACCATCGATGACTTGACGCGTCGATTGTTTACCCGTCTTCAAATCGACGACAAGTTCGGTCCCACCTTCTTGTAACGCAATTAACTGATCCTCATAAACGGTCGCATTCCACATGTCACCATCTGGCATCAATTCAACGACTTGCTTCGTTTCCACGTCATACGCATGAAGCCCCGCTTTCTCTTGCTCACTCAAATACGTTTCTCCACCCTCTGTAACCGATGTCTGTTCGGTCATGCTGACCGGGATGAACCGATTGTCTGCGTCAATCGTTGCCACGTATGGTCGGAATGCCCAAGAAGTGCCTGTCACGGACGAAATGGCTTCATCTTGCAGCTTCACGGTTTCGATCTTGATTTGTTTGGCGCCTTCATCGATCATGGCAATTTTTGTGACTGGATTTTCCCCGTAACCGTCGCGATAAATGACATGTACGTTTCCTGCACGAACGAACAGGCCGGCCCAAGGGCTATCCATGAGTTCAGACGCACCATTGACGTCTGTCCCAAAGATTTGTTTAGTCACATCCTGACCGTTCAAGCGAAACACAGCAATCTCTTTATTCCCGTCCTGCCCGATCCCGATATAACCGTCAGGCGTCTGAATCGATTGCACAAAACTTAGACCTGAGAGTTGCCGATAAAAGTCGCGCACGGACGAGTCGACCTCGTCGTCATACGCTAACGCCTGTTCGATATAATTCAAATCAGTCGTCACCTGACTCTGGTCGATCGTCACTTCGAACCGTTCTTTCTCGCCTTCTTCCGTATTGTAGTACAAGTTCACTGTTTGATCTTTCCAAACCTCAGGATTCGTCGTGACCGCCAAGTCCCATTCTGCTTTCGTGTCCCTCATATCAAAAGCAAACGTCCCGAGACCGATGACGATGACCGCGCCGAGCGCGGCCACATTCCACATTCGTTTCATCTGCTCACCTCACACACTTAGTTTTTTCGTCAAGTAGAGACGACTTAACCATACCGTTACACTCATCCATCCCATCAGACCGAGCCCAACCACAACCATCATCTCGTCCATGAACAATCGACTTTCTAGGAAAAAGAACGCCGTCACTGGAACGGCAATCAACGCCCCAAGCATCAATATCGCAATAATCGGTGACCACAATGTGCGTTGCCATAGACTCCGCTCAATCAACACGAATGCGAAGATGAATAAAATGACGAGCACGATGAGCACTTGATGAATCAGGAAATTGACGAAAGACGCAGGATACATCGGCGAGAGAGCCCCATCGAAGCGAATCGCTTGTTCGAACGACCCACCCACCGGAATCATCTGTGAATCGAACCACCCGGTGAATGCTATGTACTGAAGCTTAAGGGCAATCCATTGAACCGATAAGAGCCCGAGCACCATCAATATCATCGTTGCCAGCTTCGCACCGAAGACAAGCATCCGTTGTTGCGGCATCATCAATAGTCGCATCATGAACGTGCAGCGGCCTTGAAAGTCACGATACCAAATCCAAAAGCTGTAGAGGAGCATCGCTGCGACGGCCACGCCGATTGACAAAATGAACGGCGTCCCTCCGAGATAATTGGCAAACGTTAAGACGTAATCTGGCGTCCCGGTGCGACGAATCTCTTCATACATATTCGTCTCGCTCCATAAAAAGAAGCCGAGCCAAGCGAACTGTGCGACAACAAGCAATGTGATCAAGATGAGATACGGTTTCGTCGCCCGCTCCACTTCCCACCCGAGTAATTTTAATAGGTTCACGCGCCATACTCCTCTCTCATGACATCGACAATCGACTTCCCATGAATGAAGCGGACGTCCTCGACGTCGAACTCGCGAACGATCCGGCCGCGGTTCAACATGACGGCCTTGTCGACCAAGTATTCGATGTCTTCAATCTCATGCGTCGTAATCAATACGCCGCGGTCTTCCATGATGTCACTCGAGAACAACTCGACAATTTGTTCTTTCGAGAACACATCAATCCCTGAGAATGGTTCGTCGAGCAACAAATAGTCCGGATCTTGGGCAATGCCGAGCGCCAAGTTCACTTTCGCGAGCGTCCCTTTCGACAGTTCGTTCAACTTGTCCTCCGGGAACAGCTTGAACTCATCGACAAGACGGGCAAACAATTTCGGGTCGAACTTTGGATAAAAGTCGCGCATGAACGCCTCGCACTGTTCAATGGTGAAATGGATGGGAAACGTCGAATGGTCCGGTACGAACGCGACACGATTCAAATCAATCGGTTTGCCGTCGACGAGCACCGTCCCCTGGTCGAACGGCGTCAGTCCCATGATGCCTTTTAAAATCGTCGATTTCCCGGTACCGTTCAACCCGATCAAGCACGTGATTTCCCCTTTTTGGGCCGTGAACGACACCTCTTCGATGACTTGTTTTTTGCGGTAACGCTTCTTAACTCCCAGTACTTCGATCATGAATATTCCCCTCCCCGTATTGCCGTTTGATTTTATCGACGAGCTCATCCATCGTGACGTCAAGTTCTTGAATCGATTCGACAAAGACAGCGACTGCCTCATCGACGAGTTCCGTGCGGATGCGTTTCAATACATGTTCATCTGTCGTCACGCGGCTCGGACGGTTCCGTTCGGTCGTAATCAATTGTTGTTCCTCCATCTCTTTGAACGCCTTTTGGACGGTGTTCGGATTGATTTTCAGTTCGGTCGCGAGCTCACGTCGCGACGGCATCTCTTCGCCCGCCTGCAGTTCGCCAAGCGCCATCTTCTTTTTGAAGTAATCGACGACTTGAATGTAAACCGGGGCTCTCGTGTTGAATTGTATGATCATGTTGTCACCTCTCTAAGTGTATGATGCGAATAATACACTATCTAACTGTATTATCACCGTAGTACACTAACGGAGTCAACAGTTTTTTCCAAAACAAAAACGCATCCCCTATAAATGGATGCGTCAACTAGATGGAACGATTTGATCGGCCTGGGCTTGCGGGTTGATCGTTTTGATGTAATGCGCTTCTCCCGGCCAATACCGGCGTTCGTACTTAGCAAGCCGCTCCGACAAGTCGCCGATATACGTATCACGATTCAAGACCCGTTCATACCGGACTTCCCGCGGACAGTCGAGATAGACGATGTAGTCAAAATAAGGACGCCACTCGTCCCGCAATAAGAAGATCCCTTCGATCAAGACAAGTGTGTTCGGAGCCATCTCAATTGTTCGCATGTTGACCGCGTCCTGGTCTCGCTCATAATACGGCAACATCAGATTCGTCTGCCCTTCCCGAAGCGGTTTGAACAAGGTCTCCACGAGCAACTCGACGTCCCATTGGAGCGCATAATATTCCATCGCCTCTGACTGTCCCGTCGCGTAACGTCGGTGCCGCTCGACGATAAAGTCGTCAATATGTAACACCACTTCATTCGTTGCAATCCCGCGTAGTTGTTCGACCATCGTCGTCTTTCCTGCCCCGCTCAACCCGTCGATCGCGACGAGGAACGGACGTCCTTGCTCATGACTGGCGTGCGCCGTTTCAATGACTTGTCTCACCGTATCCATTCTGTCCCTCCTTCACAAATAGAAAAAGTCAGCCCTAAAATACAGGGCTGACTTCAGTTTACCAGAGCACCCAACCTTTAGCTCCCGGCGGCGCACTTTCAATCAAGTGCCAAATCGGAATCGTATAGGCGAAGGCAATTAAAACGAACGTGACCGTAATCCAAAGCTTCCAATTCTCGAAGAAACGCGGTGTCTCCATCGCCGCCTCTTCGGTCTCGGCGAGCGGGAACTCCTCTTCTCCCTTCGGAGCGAGGAACGACAAGTTGAACATTGAATAGACGAAGATGAGGACCGAAATCAAGAGGATCGTCCCGCCAATCGCCATCGCGATGTGGTATGGAATCCACTCGCGCGTAAGCGCATCCGAGAAGTACGTTGCCGGACCGGTCCGACGCGGATTACCTTGCAGTCCTGAGATGTGCATTGCGTAAGACATGATCGACATTCCGAACGCCCACGTGCCTGCTTGAATCAATCCGATTCGATTCATCTTTTTCGTTAGGATACGACCGCGCAATACCGGCACGAGCCAATATGCCGTTCCGAAGAACGTCAAGGCGACGGCCGTTCCGACCGTGATATGGAAGTGGCCCGTGACCCAAAGTGTGTTGTGGACCATCGCGTTCAATTGGTGCGATGCGTTGATGATTCCGCCGGCTCCAGCCGGAATGAAGAACAACATGCCGACGAACGGAGCGAGGAAACGGACATCCCCATATGGCATCTTCTTGACCCAACCAAATAAACCGCGAGCTCCGAGTGCGCGGCCGCGCAGCTCGAACGTCGCAAACAGCGAGAACGCCGTCATAAACGACGGGATGACGACGAGGAACGTCAAGATGACTTGAACGAACTTCCAGAACGGTTCAATCCCTGGTTCCGTCAACTGGTGGTGGAAGCCGACCGGGAACGAGAATAACAGGAACAACAGGAACGCCATCCGGGCGAGCGCATCGGAGAAAATCTTTCCGCCGATGACTTTCGGCACGACCGTATACCAGACGATATAGGCCGGCATGAGCCAGAAATAGACGAGCGGATGACCGAAATACCAGAACAGCGTCCGTGACAACTCGATTCCGACCGTATCTTTCCAACCGAGCGAGAGCGGGAGCAGTTGGAATAAAATCGTTCCGGCGACACCGAGCGTGGCGATGACCCACAAGAGCATCGTCATGATACTCATATACGCTGGAAGCGGCGGATGAACGCCCGGATTTTCTCGTTTATAGTCCGCATACATCCGGAACATGGCGAACGCCGATAACCACGTACCGACGACGAACAAGACGAGACCGATATAAAACACTGGGTCGGCCATGAGAGGTGCGTAGAACGTATACAAGACGGTCGCTTTATTGGCGAGCACCATGATCGTGACGAGCACGGCACCGGCGATAATCATCCAAAACCCGAGCCAAGCGACCCTCGTTGGGAACGACTCAAAGCGTCCGAACGACTTGGCGAGGAGCGCGTAAAGCAGACCGATGATGAACATTGTCGTGAAAACGAGACCGAGCATGATGCCGTGTGCAGTCAACAGTTGATAATAGCCGAACACTTCCGGGATGACACCGGTCCGGATGAGCGTCTGCATGAGTCCGGCTAGTCCACCGATTAAGACGGCGAGGACCGAAATGACGACATGGGCATAGGCGAGGCGTGCTTCTTTGACACCGATACTCGGTACCGGTACGCCGCGTTCCATTTCCCACTGCTTTAGTTTTGAGGCTACGTCATTCATTTAGTCCACCACCTTAATTTTTGTCGACATCATGTGATGTCCGGTACCACAATATTCGTTACAAAGGATTAAAAATTCGCCCGCCTCATCGAACGTATACGTGAGCGAGTTGATATGACCAGGTACGACCATCATATTGACCGGTGTGCCCGTCAACTGGAAACCGTGAACGACGTCCGGTGACGTGACGAGAAACGTGACTTTCGCCCCTTTTGGAATCTCGACGTTGCCCGGCGTGAACGTGAACGCTTGCGCGACCATGACAAGTTCATATTCGTTGTCGTCAATTTTATGAAGTCCCGGTTTGTCGAACGGTGCGGTTTGATGCACTTTCGCCGGATCGATCAAATCCGCGTCCGAAGCCGGTTGATTTCCTGCCGCAAAGGCAGAGATACCAAGCACGGTTAAAAACACACCTAATAAAATGATGCCGAATACAAGCCAATATTTTTCAAGTTTATGAATATGCATATGTTGCTCTCCTCCTGCTCGTTATCGCGTCATAAATAGGTAAAACACTGACGACCACATGGCAATGATGACGCCCGCGACAATCATGACCGATGTGAACGTGCCTTTTAAGTTCGGTTCTTGTCCATCGTTTTTCTCCACGTGAAGGACCCCTTTCCCTGTGATTTCCACTTTTATTGTATGAAATGGGATGGGGATTAATATGTGACATTTATCACTCCAAAAGTGACAATCACATCAAATTTGCGTAGTTTCCACACATAAAGTTCACATTTGGTATAAAGGCATACAAAAAAGGCGATTGTCCCGACACGAATCGAGTCAACCACCTGTTCGGTTTCACGCGCTTTGACAAGGTGAAATGTTGCAGCTCTCTTGAAAGATTAAAGCCGACAGATACCGGCGGGACAGCCTTCGCAGTAACATAGTTCTTTCAAGAAATCGATGTCATGCAAAATCATCTCTGTCCCCGTCGTCGTCAACATGCCTTCCTTCCGCCACTGGTTCATCATCCGATTCACCGTCTCGCGAGGCGCGCCAATCAGCTGACCGAGCTCCCCGTCTGACGGATGTTTTGGCACGACGATCCCTTCTGCTGACTCGACGCCGTCCATCGCCGCCATGCGTAATAACGTGGAGGCGAGGGCACCCGGTTTCCCATATAGCAGCAAGTCACGGAGTTTCATCTCGGACTGCTTGCGCATCATCGACGTCCACCGCAATACTTCAGTGGCCAACTGCGCATCGCGCCGAACGAGTTCATCCATCTCTTGCTTCGAAATCCAACCGATGACACTGTCCGAAGTCGTCTCGATGCTATACGAACTCGGGAACACCTCGTCGATATCGAACTCCCCGAAGAAGTCGTCCGCCCCATAGATGAACATGATGAGTGCGCTCCCTTTTTTCGTCAGCTTCGTGAATTTGACGGAACCGCTCTTCAAATAAAAGAACTTGTTGCACTTCTCGCCTTCCCAACAAACGATGCTCCCTTTCGAATGATCTTGAAACGTCATCATCTCGAGCAAGAGCTGTTTCGTCTCTTGCGAAAAGACAAAGCTGTTCGGTTTGGTCGTTCCGCATTTCATAGTCATGTTATCTGCTCCCTCCACTAATCGTATATCTGATTAAGTCTCGTACGTCATGTGTATGGCTATATTATACAAGAGGTATGTAGCTAGTTTCATAAAAGTATGTGACATTTCAAACAATCTTCTTATTCTTTGCCCACAAAAAAAGACTGCAGGCTCCCTGCAGTCTAGTCTGGTCAACGGTAGACGAGTCGAATCAACTTCTCGGCAGCTTTGAAGTTCGGATAACGAATCGGTAAATCAAATTTCGTCGTGTTTCGTAAAATCGATTTGGCGTGACTAAACGTCTCAAAACTGTAACGTCCATGGTACGAGCCCATCCCGCTCTCGCCGACGCCGCCGAACGGCAGGTTCGGGTTCGTCAAATGCATGAGCACGTCATTGACACAGCCTCCACCGAACGTGAGGTGTTTCATCACGGTCTGCTCCACGGCTTTCGTCTCGGTGAACAAATAGAGCGCGAGCGGATGCGGACGCGATGACACAAACTCAATCACTTCGTCGAGTTGGCGGTACGTGAGGACTGGTAGAATCGGTCCGAAAATCTCATCTTTCATCACGTTCGCGTCCTCTTCGATATCCGTCAACACGGTCGGGGCAATCTTCAATTCGTCCCGGTCCGTCTGGCCACCAAAGAAAATGTCTCCTTCTGTCAAATATGCGGTCAAGCGGTCGAAGTGGGTCTCATTGACGATTCGTGTGAACCGTTTCGTCCCGACGCCGTTTCCGAACATCGTGAAGGCCTCCCGTTTGATGGCCTCGAGGAATGCCTCTCGTTTAGATTCGTGGACAAGGACGTAATCTGGAGCGACGCATGTCTGCCCGGCATTCATCCATTTGCCCCAGGCGATGCGCTTGGCTGCAATCTCGATATTGGCATCTTCATGGACAATGGCCGGTGATTTCCCACCAAGTTCGAGCGTGACGGGCGTCAAGTGCTTCGCCGCCGCCTCCATGACGATTTTCCCGACTGGCGTCGACCCTGTGAAGAAGATATGGTCCCATTTCTGGGCAAGCAACTCGGTCGCAACGTCCTTATCTCCTTCGACGCTGACGACGTAGCGGTCGGTGAACGCCCGTTCGAGCACTTTCGTGATCATTTGGGCGACGTTCGGTGTCAATTCCGAAGGTTTCACGACAGCCGTGTTGCCTGCGGCAATCGCTCCGATGAGCGGCGCCATCGCCAATTGAAACGGATAGTTCCACGGAGCGATCACGAGTACCGTTCCGTAAGGTTCATACATGACCTCACTTTGCGTCCCGAGATGGATTGAGGCGCCTCGGACACGTTTCGGGCGCATCCAACGCTTCAACTCACGTGTCGTCCGTGTGATTTCGTCATAGACGAAACCGATCTCCGTCGTGAACGCGTCGAGTTCTGATTTGTTCAAATCCTGCTCCAACGCTTGAAGAATCTCTGCTTCATGATGCTTGATTGACTCTTTTAAAAACGTCAACATGCTGAGACGGAATGCGAGCGACTTGGTCGCTTGCGTCCGAAAGAAGCGACGCTGTTTACGAATGAGCTCTTCAATGGTCAACTGTTCGATTGGTGCGAGCATAAATCTGCCTCCCTTGGATGATAACGCTAGCTTCATCTTATCATCTTCACTCGGTCAGCGACCATTTTGAACCTTCGATCTGCGTCCGTCCTATCTGACAGGCACGTCCCGTTTCTTCGTTTGTTGCATGACGACAAATATCAAACCGGCGACGAGCAGGATGCCACCCGTCAGCGCGAATTTTTGTGTCAGCGTAATCGAGAGCCAGCCTAACAATGCCGAGCCCGTCACTGTCCCGAGCGAGAAGAACGCATAAAAATAGCCGTACGACTTACCACGATTGGCCTGATTCGTCGCTTTAATCAACATCGTATTGATGGCTGGGAATAAGATAGCGAACCCGACGCCATACAAGGCGAGGACAGCGTACAAGAGGAGCGACGTCTCTGATCGGCCAATCAACAGTTGGCTCACACCGAGAATGCCGACACCGAGTGCAGCGAGCTTCGCTGGTTCGATTTGGTCGAACAGGCGATTCGTCGGCAACACAAACACGAGCACCGCCATGATACCGAACGTGCTGAGCAATGTCCCGCTCAGACGAGAGTCATACCCGAGCGCCTGCACGTAAAGGGGAAGCAAGTACGCGATTGCCCCTTGCGAGAACATCAAGAGGAAGGCGCCGATATACGCTTTCACTACGTCTCGTTCCAGGCGCGACGTCCCTTCATCTGTACGATGGGAAGGTTCAAGCGTTAACTTCGACGGGCGCAAAAAGACGAGTGCGAGGAGCGCGACGGCTACCCCGAACAGCGCGACGTATGTGAAGACGATCGGCACGGTCGTCTGGCTGGCCATGATGCCGCTGAACGCCGGACCGACGATGGCTGCCAAACCAACAAAACTGCCGGTCAATGCCACTTTTTTACCTTGTCGGTTCGCGGCGGTCAGATTGGCGGACAACGTGAACGCGGCTGGGACAATCAAACCCGCTACAAAGCCGTGCACGATCCGGACAATTAATAGCGTCGTCGCTGTGTCGACGAGATGATACGACAAGAGACTGAGGCTCGACAGCGCAAGACCAACGAGCAAGATGACGATCGGACCAATCCGGTCGGTCCAAATGCCGGATAAAATGTTGCCGAACGTATTCGACAACGAGTAGATGGCGATGACGAGCCCTGCGATGAACGGTGTCGCACCAACCGATGTCGCAAACGTGCTCATGACCGGAAGCTGGGCGAATAAATCAAAGAAGGCAAAAAAGACGATACTATAAATGACAAAAGCGGACGCTTTATTCATGATGACAACTCCTTGATCCAGCCCAATACGGGAACTGTTCGTTTCAGCTTCAGTCTAGCCTGCCAGTTTCACTTTGTATACAAGACAAGGCGCGCGGACACAAAAACGCCTTACAAACCAGTGGTCTGTAAGGCGTGTTCATTAGTTTGTGACTTCGACCGCTGTATCGAGTGCGACACGAATCATTTCGTCAAACGTCGATTGACGCTCTTCCGATGTCGTCTCTTCACCTGTCAACAAGTGGTCTGAGATTGTGAGGATCGTCAACGCGTTCACTTTGTGTTTCGCAGCGAGTGTGTAGAGACCTGCCGCTTCCATTTCGATGGCAAGGCAACCGAAATCGGCCCACTTCTTGAAATGGTGGAAATCATCCTGGTAGAACTGGTCGGCTGTGAAGATTTGACCGACTTTGACCGGAATACCAGCCTTTTCGGCGTTCATATACGCGCGATGTAGGAGGTCGAACGTCGCTGTCGGTGCATAGTCCATGCCGTTGAAACGAACCCGGTTTTGGGCCATCTCACTCGATGCACTCATCGCGATGACGACGTCACGTACTTTGACGTCTTCTTGAATTCCGCCAGCCGTACCGACACGAATCAAGTTTTTTACGCCGTATGACATAATCAATTCGTTCACGTAAATCGACATCGATGGAACACCCATCCCAGTCCCTTGAACGGAAATACGTTTTCCTTTATATGTTCCTGTGAAGCCATACATGCCGCGGACTTCGTTGTATAACTCAACATCCTCGAGGAACGTCTCCGCGATATATTTCGCACGCAACGGATCTCCTGGCAATAATACCGTTTCTGCGATTTGTCCTGCTTCTGCCCCAATGTGTACACTCATGATTAAATTCCTCCTTCAAGATAGTCGTTGGCACTGCTCCCGATATTCATTCGGGGTGATACCAATCTGTTTTTTGAAGACTTTCCGGAAATACTTATCATCCGAAAAGCCGACCGCTTGGGCGACTTCATAAATACGTTGTCTACTCGTCTCAAGGAGACGTTTCGCCTCGAGCATCCGGATCGACAGCAAGTATTCGGATAAGTTGACGCCGTACTGCTGTTTGAAGCGACGCGATATGTATTCGCGGCTCAAGTAAAAGCGCTCGCTCATCCCTTGTAAGCTGAGTTCTTCCGCATAATGGCGTTCGATGAACGCGCCAATCTGTAGAATCGGATCGTCTTCGTCAGGAATGACGTCGGCGAGGGCACGTGCGAGCGTCTCGTTCAAGACATCCGGGTCAATCGGTTTCAGCAAGTAGTCGAAACTGCCTAGCTGGATCGCGCGCCGCATGTACGAATATTCGTCATAGCCCGTCAAGACGATCAGTTTGGCCGTCTCCGCCTCCACATGGACCCACTCCATCAACTCGATGCCGTTACATCGAGGCATTTGCAGGTCCGATAAAATCAACGCCGGCCGTTCTTTGACGATGATCCGTTTCGCTTCTTCCCCGTCTTGCGCCTCAATCACTTTCGTGACGCCGAGCCGTTCCCACTCCCCGAGCAGTTTCACCGCTTCCCGTACCGGCGACTCATCATCAACGATCAACACTTTCGTCATGACGCATCCGCCTCCTTTACGGCCGGGAAACGCATGACAATACGAAATCCGCCTGTCTCTGGTGTAGCCAACATAAACTGAGCCTCCCGATTATAGTTTAACATGAGTCGATCCCGAATGTTCTTTAAACCGGTACCTTCCGCCCCATTCAATGGCTCGGTCGATACCTCGATCCGTTCTTTCAATAGCGTCAACTCTTCATCCGAGAGATCGCGTCCGCTATTCTCACAATGAATCACAAGATTTTGTCCCGACTGATGAATTCGCACGGAGAAACGGTTGGCCGCTGTCGCACCGTCGCGCTCAAACCCATGCTTGAAAAAGTTCTCGGCGAGCGGCTGCAAAATCATCTTCGGCACAATCAAATCGAGGAGCGGCTCCGGCACATCGACCTCAATCTCAAATTGATCCGGGAACCGGACTTGTTGCAAGCGAATGTAGGACGTGAGGTGGTCGACTTCTCGCTTTAGCGTCACGAGCGACTCATCAGGGTGCATCGTATAGCGCATCATCGAGGAGAGCTGCGT
Source organism: Exiguobacterium sp. KKT215 (assembly GCF_055635335.1). NCBI lineage: Bacteria > Bacillati > Bacillota > Bacilli > Caryophanales > Exiguobacterium > Exiguobacterium sp. KKT215. The sequence goes on from NZ_CM145756.1 coordinate 2,415,633, forward strand.
GATGAGACGGTACACCGTCTTGCCATCGCCTTTCAATGCGAGCGTCCCGATTGACTGCAAGGCGTTGAACAGGAAGTGTGGGTTCGTCTGGGCTTGGAGCGCCCTAAGCTCATTCGTCCGATTCTCGAGCGCCAATCGGTACTCCCGTTGAATCAAATCATCGATTCGTTCAATCATCCGCTTGAACTGCCGTCCGAGCACGCCGAACTCATCATTTCCGAGGGAATCGAATGAGACCGTCATGTCCCCTTGTTCGATTCGCCAAATGTTCGACGTGAGCGTCTTGATTGGAGTCGTCAAACGCATCGAGGCATAGGTCGCCCCAATCAATGCCAATACGAGCGACACCATCCCGACGACAAAGATGATGAACGACGTCCGCGACGCCGGCTCGGTCAACAATCGATCCGGTATCGATTTTCCGACGTAGAACGTCTGGTTCTCAAACTCGAACGATTTGACGATCCGATGATGCTTTCCATCGCTCGACAGCGAGTTCGTCGATACATTTTGCGGGATTTCACCGTCACCGAGTTGTGCGAACACTTGATTGCCTCCCCCGACGAACCAGAGGCTCTCGCTCGGATTGTTCTGTAGTGAGGCGAGTTGGCCGATGAAGATGTCCTCCGGAATATCAATCGACAATATCGCGAGTGGCTGATCCGTCTCGATTTTGTCGAGTCGGAAATGGAGTGTGACGACCTGCTCTTCCGAGACGAGCGGCCCGAAATCATGATAGGGCACGAGCGGATGCGAGGCCTCAAGCAGGACGCGGCTCTCCTCATATTTCAATAGTTGTTGCTGAATCTCACTTGGCTGCCGTTTCGAGCGCGGGGACACTTTCATCTTATAGGCGGCGAACGAATCCATATCCTCAAGCATGAGCAGTTGGATTTGGGCCACATCCTCACGGGATAAGTACATCCCGAGCAGCGCCCGTCGTACCTCGAGTTCAGTCTGTTCGAGCGACAGTCCCGGGCCGTACTCGAGAATATCGAGCACATCCCGATTCGCATACAGACTTGTCGGCAAGCGACTCAAGTCTGAGACATACCGTTCCATTTGAAGCGTGCCTCGCTCAAGCGACCATTCGGTGAGCTGAAGCCCCCGTTCTCGCTCCCGGTCTTTGACGTACCAAAAGGAAATGACCGTCGCCAAAATGACGGGAACGATAATCGTCAATGCGATCATTCCCGTCAGCTTCGTCCGAATGCTCATGCGCGCATCGCCTCCTCGCTGTCATTATATCACGGCTTATGCAAGCGTTTGCAATACTGTCATGAAAAAAACTCGTCTCCCAGTTTCTCGAGAGACGAGCCAGTTGTTCATTCATAAGAACGTAGCAATTCTACAATCCCAAATTCGTGACTCCAATCTTTCGCCACATCGACTGGTGTCATCCCATCGTCATTCTCGATTGTGACATCGGCTCCGCTTTCGAGCAGCAATACTAATGAATCGTAGTCCAGTCCATCGTTATACAGCAAGTTATGGAGCGGAGTATCACCATAACTGTCTTGCATGTTAACGTCCGCGCCGTTCGCCAATTCCTCTCGAATCGCGTCCGCACCTGCATTGTCATAAACCAACTGCTGAAGCGGTTCTTCAGTCATATCACCAGCAAACCCTTCACTGAACGGTGATGAAGCGAAGCTTGTAAACCCACCGCTCGTGAACAGCCAGGCGACGATGGCTACGTTGACAATGACGCTCAACACAATCGTCCCGATAATCGACCCTTTGACATACCCTGCCGTCTTGAAGACCGGAACGTTCGCTTCACCGGCGTTCGTCGCAATGGCCGCAATCCGTTTCGGGAGCGGCGGATGCGTCGATAACAGCTCGCTCAATTTGGCGATAAATCCGTTCTCACGGCTCGCCTCATATAAGTAGTCAAACTCGCTCACTTCCTTCGCCAACTTCCCACCGATGGCAAGAATCGTGAGGGCGCGTTTTGATGCCGTCTCGTCTTGAATATGGTGGGCGGCCATGCGGTCACACGTAAACTCACATGCACGCGAATAAGCCGATCCTAAAAACGGAATCCAACCGCCGAGCAGCATCGCCCATTGTTTCTGGACATGGTTACGGCGAATATGTGCCAACTCGTGCGCGATCACAAACTCGACTTCTTTGGCGTACCCTTCACGTGACAACTCGACGACATCCGAATACAGGATGACCATATTCTTTTGGAAGAAACGGGTCGCGAAAGCGTTCAAGACGCCTCCGGCTTGAAGAATGTACACATCCGGGAGTAAGCGAATTCCCATTTCTTGTCCGACACGCTGATACGTCTGATACAGGTCGGCGAATTGACGTTCGGTCACTTTGACGCCGTTCGTGCGAATATATCCGATTTGAAGCCAGTGCGTGAATAGAGACAGGGTTATAATCGTTCCCATCACCCATAAAAAGATGCCGAGTGAGGCAATAGTGAAGATGATTCCTAGTATCACCGACAACACGCTAGCGGCGACGAGCAGGCCAAAATACAAGGTTTCGTTCTTATGTACCATGCTCGCTTGTATCTGATTGGATGGTTTCTTGCCGGATGGTTTCTTGCCGGATGGTTTCTTGCCGGATGGTTTCTTGTCCGGTAGTACCACTTCTGATTGTTTAATATCTGATTGATTCATGCAATAATCCCCTTCATTTTCCATATGAGAACCATTATACAAGATTTAAGGTTGAAGAATCCATAAAAAATAGAAACTGACAATTTCGTCAGTTTCTATTTAAGGGGTAGTCGCATCAGTTGATCATCCCCACTTTGAGGGTTGCCACGTCCGTCCGTATTGTTCGTGATAAAGTAAAGTCCTTCGTCCTCCAACCAGACGTCACGGATGCGACCTTTATCCTCGACGAGCGGGATGACCTCACGTGATTCCCGATCGATGGCGACGAGACGATTTCCACGAAGCGTCGCCATATACACGTACCGGTCATCGGCAACGATTCCCGACGGTGCCCACGACGTCTCCCCGACCTCGAACCATGGTGTTTCAAGACCATCTTGCGTCTGCTCCGCCTCGATGAGCGGCCAGCCATAATTGTTCCCCTCATCAAGGATATTCACTTCATCGTGACCGGACGCCCCATGTTCACTCGCATAGAGCGTATCTTCGACCTTCGCCAAGCCTTGAGGATTGCGGTGGCCGGACGAATAAATCCAATCGGTCGGATTGCCCGCTCCCGATAACGGCACCCGTAACACTTTTCCGGCAATCGATGTCTCGTCTGGCGCCAGTTCCGGCACGAGGGCATCTCCGGTCGTGACCCAAAGCACGTCACCATCGAGCAACAACCGTCCGCCGTTATGGAACTGGGCCCCTGGAATCTCATCGAGCACGACGCCCGTCTCTTCAAACTGATTGCCATCCCACGTCAACTCGACGACCCGGTTCTGGACGTTCCCAGGCGTCCCGTACGTATGATAGGCGTACAGTTGGCGTGACGTCGCAAAATCTTCGGTCAAGGCGATTCCGAGCAGACCGCCTTCCCCGATTTCAAGCACGTCTTCTTCCAAGATGACCGGTTGTCGGTCGAGATTCCCGGCTGCATCGATGACGGCAATCGTGCCGCCGCGTTCCGAGATGAGCCATCCATCATCGGTTCGTGCGATTGACCACGGCGCCTCTAACTGCTCGACGATCGATTCAGTTGCACCGGTCGACACGTCGCCTTCTGGCTCGGTTGCTTCCGGCTCAGGTGCCGTGTCAGACGGTGCTTCTTCGGTCGACTCCTCGACTGGTGCCTGTTCAGGTTCCGGCGTCTCGGTCGATTCCGAGGCACAACCGGCAACAAATACGAGCGACAAGATGAACATCCATCGTTTCAACGTGATCGCCTCCTTTTCACCATCATACCGTGTCTTTAGTTGTCACGTGAAGGTTCCGGTGGGCTAACCGGTAATCGCAGCGCAATCAAGAGCGCGATGAACGCGGCGAAGGCTGCGCCGATGAAGACGGTGTTCAATCCGCTGGCGATGAGTTGCTCGCCTTGGAGCCGGACGGTCGCGTTTAGCGCCTCGGTCATACTCCGATTGAAGAACGATTCGAGTGACACACCGCTTAACCCAGCCTCCTCACGGAAGCCGCTCAGGACGATGAAGTTGAACACGGCACCGAACACGGCGACACCGAGCGTCTGACCGACAGTGCTCAAGAATGAGTTCGCCGCTGTCGCGGTCCCCCGTTGACGATACGACACGACCGTCTGTAAGACGACGATGAACATCGGTTGCGACAAGCCGAACCCGACGCCGATAATGGCGACAGCGAGGTAGACGAACAGGTCTGGGCTCGATTGCGTGAGCAACGTCAAGATGATTGTCCCAATCAACAAGAGACTCATTCCCGTCACGGCCCGACGTCGTGGCGAGGCCGCGCCAAGTGTACGGCCGCCGATAATCGACGTGAACGTCCAAGCGACCGAGAGCGGCATCAGCATGAAGCCGGCTTCCGTCGCCGATTTACCAAGGACGGCCTGGGCCCAGATCGGGATATAGGCCGACATCGAGACGAGCACCCATGCTGCGAAGAAGACGGCACCATTGATGGACGCGATAATCGGTTGTTTCAACAGATCGAGCGGCAACAACGGTGTTTTCGCACGCCGTTCCGATAAAAAGAAACTAGTGAGCAGCACGACACTGAACACGGCACTGACGATAATCGATGGCGTCCAGACGTTCGTCTCGCTGAACGTGATCAATCCATATAAGAACGCCGTCGTTCCGAACGCGAACAACAGCGCCCCTTTGACGTCGATTCGCTCCGTCGTCTCCGTCACCGTCTCTTTATAGAAGACAATGATCATGATGAATGATAACAGTGCGAACGGGACGTTCAGCAAGAAGACGTAGCGCCAAGACAACGTCTCGACCAAGAACCCGCCGATGACCGGCCCGAGCACGCCCGAGACACCCCAGACCGCGCTCAAGATGCCTTGAATCTTGCCGCGCTCCTCATACTTGTACAAGTCGCCGATGATGGTCATTGAAATCGGCAATACCGCCCCGGCGCCAAGCCCTTGGAGCGCCCGGAAGATAATCAATTGCTCCATCGATGTGGCGAGGCCACATAGGAGCGAGGCAAGTGTGAACAATCCAATCCCGAACAATAGGACCCGCTTGCGCCCGAACAAGTCGGCCACTTTCCCGTAAATCGGTGTCGACACCGCCGTGAACAGCAGGAAGGCTGCGAACACCCAACTCACGAGGGCGGCCCCATTCAACTCGCTCGCGATGACCGGTGTCGCGACTGAGACGACCGTCCCTTCAATCGCCGCTAAAAAAGTCGCCAATAACAATGCGACCGTGACATTCTTTCTCATTCGTTTCATCTCCCCAATAAAATAGCGGTGCCGGAAGGTTCCGAGCACCACTTCAACTGTCTATTATTTTGTGCGAGCGACGCCCGTTTGACAAGCCTCAACTTCTGCCCGGTCTTGTCACGACTAAAAAACACAAGCGGCGAAGGGGTCATTTCGCCGCTTGTGTTGCTGTTATTTTGCCTTATCGGCCCATACTTTTGTGAAGTCTTGGAGCATCTCGTCTCCGGTTTTTTGACCGCCGACGTATGCTTGCATCAACGCGCCGTACTCGTTGACCGCGCCATCCGGATACTTGAACCAGTTCCATGAAATCGTCTTGCCTTCGTTCGAATAAGCCAAGATGTCGTCAGCAAGCGGACCGAGGTCGTTCGCTTCGATCGACTTGAACGCCGGAATGAATTTGAATTTGTTGACCATGTAATCTTTACCTGTATCAGATGTCGCCATCCATTCGAGGAAGTCTTTCGCTTCTTCTTTATACTTCGAGTTTTTATTGACGACCCAGTTGTTCGGGACGCCGACCGGGAGACGATCCATCTTCTCTTTGTCGTCGTTGATTGGGATTGGGACGAAGCCCATCTCAATGTCCGGATTCACGTCGAGAATCATCTGTTGCGCCCAGTTCCCTTGCTGAAGCATTGCCGTCTCACCTTGAGCGAACTGTGTGACTTGCGTGTTATAGTCCGTCGTGAGCGGGTTCTTATTGCCGTATTTGATGGTGAGGTCGAACAGTTTCAAGAATTGTTGGAACTGCTCATTGTCCTCAAATTTTTCTTTATTCTCGTTGAGTGCCTGGATGAACGCATCCGGGTCGTCTTGTTGCGCCATCGGAATGTTGAGCAAGTGAATTCCGAGAATCCAAAACTCGGCATAACCGACCGAGAACGGTGTGATGCCTGCTTTATCCAACTTCTCAGCCGCATCCGTCAACTCAGACAACGTCTTCGGCAACTCACTGATGCCCGCCTTCTCGAACAGCTCCTTGTTGTAGATGAAGCCGTATCCTTCCAAGTTCATCGGCATCCCGTACAGTTTTCCGTCCATCGTCATCGGTTCCTTGGCCACTTCCGTCAAATCCCCGACCCACTTCTCGCCTGACAAATCTTCCAATTTGTCCTTCCATGTCTGAGCTTCAGTGAACCCGCCGTTATTGAAGATGTCCGGCTCGTTGCCTGACGCGAACTGTGACTTGAGCGCAGCGCCGTAATCGGCTCCGCCGCCGACCGTTTGAACGGTCACTTTGACGCCCATCTCTTCCTCGTATTCTTTCGCCATCGCTTCAAGATCTTTGGCGATTTCCGCTTTAAACTGGAAGACGTTCAACGTGACGTCTTGCTTGTCCCCGTTATCCGCGTTCGCATCGTTCGATCCTTCATCTTCCGTAAGCGACCCGCCGCCACAGGCCGCAAGCGTCAATACCATACCTGCCGTCATGACGGCAGTTGATAATCTCCATTTACGTTTCATTTCGCTTCCTCCTAAGTATAGAGTCGACAATCCTTCAACATTCGGTACACCCTAACTTTAGATGAAAACGCTTCCATTATGTAGGTGTCAAAATTGACGTGTAGGGTGGAAAATGTTGCACAGAAAACCAGGACTTTCTTATTGAAAAGAAAGTCCTGGTTTTAGTTTCTTCTATATAATTACAACAGGCTGATTCCAGCTTCTTCACATGCTGTGATCATCTCACTCGGCCAGACCGAAGATTGGACTTCACCGATGTGACGAGCACGAAGCAAATACATGGCGACACGCGATTGCCCGATGCCGCCCCCGATTGTAAGCGGGAGACGTCCTTCGAGGACCGCTTGGTGGAACGGGTACTTGCGTTTGTCTTCAGCTCCGGCTGTCACCAACTGCTCGGCAAGCGCTGTCTCGTCGACACGAATTCCCATCGATGACAGTTCAAACGCCGATTCGAGTTCCGGGTGCCAGACGAGGATATCGCCGTTGAGCGACCAGTCGTCATAGTCAGCCGCGCGACCGTCGTGCTTATCGCCCGAAGCGAGTGCGCCGCCGATTTGCGAGAGGAAGACCGCACCGTACGCTTTACAAATCGCGTGCTCACGCTCTTTTGGCGTGAGGTCTGGGTAAAGGTCTTCTAACTCTTGGCTCGTCAAGAAATGAATCGACTTTGGCAAGATCGCCTCAATCCCGTACATCGATTCGACCGTCTGTTCTGTCTCGCGGAGCGCCGCGTAAATCGATTCGACCGTCGCCTTCAAGTACTCCGTCGTCCGGTGTTCACGAGCGATGACACGTTCCCAGTCCCATTGATCGACGTGGAGTGAGTGTGTCGCGTCGAGTTCTTCATCCCGACGGATGGCGCGCATCTGTGTGTACAACCCTTCACCGACTTCGAACCCGTAGCGGCCGAGCGCTTCACGTTTCCACTTCGCGAGCGACTGAACGATTTCGAGTTCATGCCCTGGATACTGCGTATCGAACTGGATGATGCGTTCGACACCGTTCAAGTGGTCGTTGACACCGCTCGCCGATGTGACGAACAGTGGTGCCTGAACTTGTGTGAGTCCGAGCGCCGTGCTGAACTTGTCTTCGAATGTCGCCTTCACTACTGTAATCGCCTGTTGTTTTTCCTTCATCTTGCTCATTGCTGTTGTTGTCATGTTTTCTTCCTCCAATTGTGGGATTTCGGGATGGAGCAATAGAAAAAAGCCCTCCAATCCCATGGACTATGGGACGGAAGGCTTCAAGCTCCGCGGTGCCACCCAAATTAGTAGACGAATCTACTCACTTTTTCGAGACGAACATCTCGTAGTTCCGATAACGGGGAACAGTCCGGCTACGTCTACTTGCAAAGCGTTCGGGTAGCGACTCCAGGAGGTTCTTCGACAGAGATTTCAGTCCGGGCTCTCACCTTCCCCGGCTCGCTTTGCTTACGTCTTCTGTGTACTCGTCCTTTCAATGTCGTTCACAATTGAATTGACCCAATTATTATCAATATTCAGACGAATGTCAACCACTTTTTCAAAAAAATTTCTCCCCCGTGTAGCGGACGGGGGAGATCCCTTGGGCAGGGTTATTTGATCGAGCCGCTCGTAATCCCTTTGATAATATGCTTTTGCATACCGAAGAAAAAGACGAGGAGCGGAACGATCCCAAGGACTAAACCAGCAAGTGCCAAATCCCATTGTTTTGTATATTGTCCGAAGAAATAGAACGTCGCGAGCGGAATCGTCCGCAGCTCGATGTCTCGGAGGACAAGTGAAGGTAAGAGAAAGTCATTCCAAATCCAAAGGCTGTTCAAGATGACGATTGTCACCGTGATTGGTTTGAGGAGCGGGAAGACAATTCGCCAAAACACGCCCCACGTCGAGCAACCGTCAATGATGGCCGCTTCTTCAATCTCTTCCGGAATCGACTTCATGAAGCCATGATATAAGAATACCGAAATACCAGACCCGAAGCCGAGATACATGACCATCAGTCCCCAATGACTGTTTAAAAGACCGAGCAGGCTCGACACTTTCACGAGCGGAATCATGATTGACTGAAACGGGATGACCATCGCCGCGACGAACAAGAAGAAGATGACGGTCGAAATCCAATGTTTTGTCCGGACGAGCTTCCAGGCCGCCATCGAGGTGAACAGCACGATAAGAAGGTTCGCCCCGGCCGTGATGAGAAGCGAGTTCAAGAAGACGCGTCCGTAGTTCATCGCCTCCCAGGCTTCTGTATAGTTCGACGCGAGCCAGACGCTCGGCAAGGCAGACGTGTTCGTGTAAATCTCGGCAATTGATTTGAACGAGTTGACGATGACGTAATAGAACGGGACGAGATATAACAGTCCAAGTAGAATCGCCACCAGTTCGACGAGACCGAGACCGGCCGTATATCCACCCGCCCGCAGCGGTTTTTGCGGTAGCAATCGCTGGGGAGATGAATCGACCTTCGCTTCGATGCGTTCAATTTTTTCTGTCGTCATGCCTCCACCTCCCGCTTTTTCGTCAAATAGACTTGAGTGACGGTAATCGCCGCGACGACAAGGAAGAAGATGACCGCTTTCGCCGAGCCGAGCCCGTAATTATTATTCACGAACGATTCTGTATAGATGTTCAAGGCGAGCATCTCTGTCGATTTGAATGGGCCTCCGTTCGTGAGCGACAAGTTCGTGTCGAACACTTTGAACGACCAGGAGATCGTCAAAAACAGACAGATGGTGATCGACGGCATAATCATCGGTAACGTGATGTGACGCAACATCTTCAATCGATTTGCCCCATCGATTTTGGCTGCTTCCAGCAAATCCGTCGGCACGTTTTGAAGCGCTGCGATGTAGATGACCATGACGTAGCCTCCGCCTTGCCAGATGGCGACGATGACGATGCCCCAAAAGGCTGTCTGGGCGTCACCGAGCCACGGCAGTTCGAACAAACTCCATCCGGTCAGTGCCCCAATTGATTCAAAGCCCTTCACATAGATAAACTGCCAAATGAATCCGAGAATGAGCCCGCCAATCAAGTTTGGCATGAAAAAGACGGTGCGCAGGATATTGCGTGTCTTAATGTTCATCGTCAACAGTAAGGCCAGTAAGAAACCGACGATGTTCGTCAAGATGACGGCCACAATCGTGTATTTCGTCGTAATCCAGAACGAAGCGCGGAACTGTTCATCCTCGAATAGAATCCGCTGATAATTGTCCCACCCGACTACGTTCAACTGACCCGTCACACCGTTCCAATCCGTGAAGCTGTAATAAATCCCGTTTATGAACGGTATGAGCACAATCGCCACAAACGCCAAAAAGGCCGGACCGACGAATGCAATAAAACTCGCTGGTTTCTTCCAATTTCGTCTTCGCTTGTGTTGTTTTGGTGTTTCTGTCATGTTCATCGCCTCCACTATCAACTTACCTTCAAACAACCAAAATGAAAACGGATACATTTGACGGAAAGGGTGGAATATATTGCACTCAATGGGTGAATTATACGAGACGATGCGTTATGATAAACTCAATGACAACACGAACGAGTCTTCCTGAATGAAGAATTAAACCTTGATTCTAAGTCGATTCACGAATGAAATGAAATAAACCGATTACAATGTTCGAAAGTGGAGGGATTTTATACATGACGACGATTAAACCGTTATCCGACCTAACGATTGCCCAACAAGCCGAGATGTTGCCCGTCAAAGAGATTGCGGAAAAGCTCGGTTTACAAGAAGATGACCTCGACCTATACGGGAAATATAAAGCCAAGTTATCCTTCGACGTCATCGATCGGATGGCGACTCGCGAAGACGGGAAGCTCATTCTCGTCACGGCAATCAATCCGACTCCAGCCGGTGAAGGAAAGTCGACCGTGACCGTCGGGCTCGGCCAAGCGCTCAACCAACTCGACAAACAAGCGATCGTCTGTTTGCGAGAACCGTCGCTCGGGCCGACAATGGGCTTAAAAGGCGGTGCCGCCGGCGGAGGATTCAGCCAAGTGTTGCCGATGGAAGACATCAACCTTCACTTTACAGGCGACATGCACGCTATCACCGCGGCCCACAACACGATTAGCGCCATGCTCGACAATCATCTCCATCAAGGGAACGACCTTGGCATCGATGTCCGGAAAATCGTCTGGAAACGTGTGCTCGACTTGAATGACCGGGCGCTCCGTCACGTGACGATTGGCCTTGGCGGCAGTGCCCATGGCGTACCTCGTGAAGACGGCTTTGATATCACGGTCGCGTCTGAAATCATGGCCATCCTCTGTCTCGCCGATTCGTTGACTGACCTCGAGGCACGCATCAAGCGAATCGTCGTCGCATACGATCGGGACAATGAGCCGATCACGGCCGAACAAATCGGTGCGGCCGGTGCCGCGACACTGCTATTGAAAGAAGCGTTCAAGCCGAACTTGGTGCAAACACTTGAACAGACACCAGCCCTCGTTCATGGTGGTCCGTTCGCCAATATCGCGCACGGATGCAACTCATTGATTGCGACGAAAACCGCGCTCAAGCTCGGTGAATATGTCGTCACCGAAGCTGGTTTCGGAGCCGATCTTGGCGCCGAGAAATTCTGTCATATCAAGTCACGCATCGGAAAATTGACCCCGGACGCCGTCGTTCTCGTGGCAACAGTCCGTGCTTTGAAAATGCATGGCGGTGTCGCCAAAGACCAACTCCACGTCGAGAACGTCGGAGCTGTCGGAAACGGGTTAAAACTTCTCGCCAAACATGTCGAGACGATGGGGAAACTCGGTTTGCCGACCGTCGTCGCCCTCAATCGATTCAATTCGGATACAGCCGAAGAGTTGGCGGCCGTCCTCGATTGGTGTGAAGCGAACCACATTCGAGTGGCGCTCAGTGAAGTGTGGTCGAATGGTGGACAAGGCGGTCGTGCCCTCGCCGAGGCCGTCATCGACACGATTGAGTCGAATGAGAGTGCGTTTACCCCGCTCTATGCGTTAACCGATTCCATCGAACAGAAAATTTTGACGATCGCCCGTGAAGTGTATGGAGCGGCCGACGTCACCTTTACCGCAACCGCGAAAAAACAGATGGCACAAATCGAAGCGAACGGCTGGCAGAGCTTGCCGATTTGTATGGCGAAGACGCCGTTCTCGCTCTCGGATGACCCGACGAAACTCGGATACCAACACGGCTTCACCGTGACGGTGCGAGAGTTGAAACCGTCGGTCGGCGCTGGCTTCCTCGTCGCCTTGACAGGTAACGTCTTGACGATGCCGGGTCTGCCGAAACAACCGGCCGCCTTGAATATGGGGATTGATGAGACTGGGAAAGCGATTGGCTTATTCTAATCAAGACAACGGAGGGATAGGGATGGACGTCACGGAACATACGTATGCGGACGGATACCGGACACAACTATTGCACGTCAAGGCCAGACAACCGATTGGAAATTGTTTCATTTTCCATGGGATGCTTGAACATCATCAACGTTATGTCGAATTCGCTGATTTTTTGTCAGAAATTGGTTTTAATGTGTTTTTGTGCGACCTTCGCGGCGCCGGTTCTTTGGCCCGAACCCAGTCCACTTACGCTCATCTATCTCCACACGAAGGATTTGATCAAATGGTCGACGACGCCATCTCGCTCCTCGATCACTATCAAGATGAATTGCCGACCGTCGTCCTCGGCCATAGTTTCGGCTCGTTGCTCGCGCGTCGACTCGGTCAACAGTTAGGTCATCGATTGGCGGGTGTCATCGCCGTTTCCCCGCCCCCGCATTCTGGATTGATTGGACGTGCCGGACTGTATGCGATCGATTTGGCCATTCGGTTTAAAGGGAGCACCCATGAATCCCGTTTATTCGAACGCTTGTTGTTCGGACGATATAACTTGAAATTCTTACCCGCCACGACCGAGAGCGATTGGATTTCTAGTGTCCCCGAGGAAGTGATCGCCTATATGAACGACCCGGACTGTGGTGGGATTCCGACGCTCGGATATTTACACGAGGTAGCAAAAGCGTCACTCGATGTGACCTCTGCCGCCCGGATACAAGAACATCCGAAAACACTACCAATTTTGTTCGTCGTAGGTGCCGATGACCCGGTCGTACATGACGGAGAAGGACTCTCCGGAATCGTCCGCAAACATCAGGCCGCCGACATCGAATTGACCGTGCTGTCTTATGATCAGGCTCGCCACGAAGTGCTTCGTGAGCGCCAACGCCAAGACATCTGGACGGACATCGGCGACTGGATGCATCAAACGATACGAATCGCAAAAAGAACCTCCATTTCCTAGGAGGTTCTTTTCTTTTACCAAAATCATACAATAGGATTCTAATTCATTTACCTTTTTTGTAATTTAGATTCTTCTTTCCAATTTTTAAGTGCGCTATACTTAGACCGCACACTAAAAGAATACACATATTTTGATACGTATTCACCGAAAGGGGTAACACATTGAAGCCAACGATCACACGATTGAGCACGGCCGTCCTCATCTCTAGCACGGTGTTGAGTACGCTCGTCCCCGCTCATTCATATGCAGCAACATACGAAGGAACAGTGAATACATCGATTTTAAATGTTCGTTCCGCCACATCTACCACTTCGGATATTGTCGGGAAATTGACCGAAGGCGAAACCGTTCAAGTGTATACGACGAACGACAACTGGGCTCAAATTGAATTCGAAGGTGAAAAGCGCTACGTGTCGTCGACTTATTTGACACTCAAATCGACCGTCACGAAAACGGCGACGACCGCCTCGACGACGGCGACGTCTGCTTACAAGGCTGATGCGAACGTCAACTTGCGCTCATCGACATCGACGTCTGCCACCGTCTTGACGACCATCCCGAAAGGCGCGACCGTCACTTATATCTCTTCGCATGGCGCAACCGGTTCATGGATGAAAGTGACGTACGGCAAGTACACCGGCTACGTCGTAGCTCGATACTTTACGCCGTCGGCTCCTGTCGAAACACCGTATTACGCGAACAAGACAGCAGTGCTATACAACTCGACCGGTTCGGGCGCGACGAAACTCGCGACGATTCCGGCTGGTGCCAAAGTGACGCATCTCGCCTCACTCGGCGCGACCGGCTCATGGTTTAAAATCCAATATGGCACGAAAATCGGCTACGCTCCATCCCGTAACTTCTCGACGTCACTATTGACTCCAGATACGTCGACGCCTGAAACGACGACGCCTTATTTTTCAATCACAAACGTCGCCCTTTATAACAGTTCGGCCTCAGGCGCGACGAAAATCGCGACCATCCCTTCGGGGGCCCAAGTCGAACAAATCGCAATGGCAGGACTCAGTTCGTCCTGGTTCAAGATTCGTTACAATGGCGTCACCGGCTATGCCGCAGCCCGTAACTTCTCGAAGACGAAGCCGGAAGTCGTCGTACGAACGCCTTATTACGCCGCTCGCGATCTCGTCTTGTATAAATCGTCTGCCTCGGGTGCAGATCGTCTCCGGACCATCCGCGCCGGCAGTAAAGTGACACAAGTATCGGATGCTGGACTCGCGAGCTCATGGTTTAAAATCGAGTATGACGGTGTCACCGGCTATGCCGCAGCTCGCAACTTCTCGACGACACCACCAGAAGTGATTGTCATCAAGCCTTATTACGCGATTCGGAACGTAGCGATGTACAGTTCGTCCGCCTCGGGCGCAACGAAAATCGATACGATTCCATTCGGTGCAAAAATCGAACAAATCTCTCAAAGCGGATTATCGAGCTCATGGTTCAAAGTCCGCTATGACGGGAAAACCGGTTATGCCGCTTCACGTCACTTCTCAGTCGAAAAACCGGAGGTGATTGTCGTGACAGATTACTACACGACGCAACGAGTCGTCCTCTATGACCGGTCGGCATCACCGAAAACAAAAATCGCAGTCATTCCGACAGGGACAAAAGTTCAGCAAATTTCTGAGGCCGGATTGACCAGCTCGTTGTATAAAATCAAATACGGCTCGCTCACGGGCTATGCGACCGCGAGTTACTTTGCGGACAAGCCGCCAGTGCCAGAAGAACAGCTCGAATCAGAACGTGAAGTCGAGGTCGTCGTCGCGAACAACGGGACGCTGAACGTGCGCAATAAAGCAGTTGATGGCGCCGTCATCGGGACGCTCGCGAACGGGACGGTCGTCAAAGTGAAGCCAATCGTCGGTAGCGACTGGGGGGTCATCTCATATCTCGTCAACGGCTCGCTCGTGAAAGGGTACATCTCCCTCATGTATACGAAACCGTACACACCGCCTGTCGCCGGCAGTAAGGAAATGGTCATCACCGAAACGGCCTATCCATACACGCTCGCATCGATGGTGACGACGCAACGCAACGTGTTCGCCCAGTCGGACGCCTTCCGGGCTGCGAACGCCTATGTACCGAAAGCGTATATCACTCGCGCGACACCGACCGCCACGACAGGGACGATCAGTTCGACGGAACTCATGACGACTTCATTCCAATATTTGAAGGCAACCGCTTCAACAGCCGCAGCAAACTTGGGCGGCTTGTCGACGAATACGAAACTTGAGTACCTCGGCACACAAAAAGTCGGTTCGACGACTTGGTATCAAGTAAAATCGGGTCTACTGACCGGATACGTCAGCGCCGCCAACGTCGCTGGTAATGTCAAGGTATTGAAAGACGCTTCTATGACAGCTCACTCGTTCGGGGTGCTCAACCCAGGTGAGACGGTGAGCATCACTGGTGAGCTCGGTCAATATTACACAATCAGCTACTATCGCCCGAGTGGATACAACATTCGCGTCTATGACCGGTCTTGGCGTCTTGCGACGGATGAGGAAATCACACGTCACGTGTCACCGTCTTCGTTCGCCACGACGTCACGGGAATATTTCCAGTTCCTCGATTTGTCGAAGGGGGCCGATTTGACGGCACCTGTCTTGAACAAGTCGCTCGTCGGT
Source organism: Exiguobacterium sp. KKT215 (assembly GCF_055635335.1). Lineage (NCBI taxonomy): Bacteria > Bacillati > Bacillota > Bacilli > Caryophanales > Exiguobacterium > Exiguobacterium sp. KKT215. Next base: position 2,431,346 of record NZ_CM145756.1, read on the forward strand.
AAAGGGATTTTAGATGGACGCGGTCAAGCGTTCATCGATGCGTCACGTACGCACAACGTCAACGAAATTTACCTATTGTCGCATGCATTGCTTGAAACCGGTCATGGGACGTCCGCCCTCGCCACCGGGACAGTTGTCTCGAGCGTCGACGGCAAGGCCGTCACACCGAAGACCGTCTACAATATGTACGGAATCGGTGCGATTGACGGGAACGCCCACGTCAAAGGGGCTGAGCGCGCTTATAAAGAAGGTTGGTTCACACCGGAAGCCGCCATCATCGGCGGTGCCAAGTTCATCGGGGATTCGTATATTAACAACCCGAGCCGGAAACAGAACACGCTCTATAAAATGCGCTTTAATCCATCAAATCCTGGGACGATGCAATATGCCACGGATATCGCTTGGGCGACGAAACAAACCGCCAACATCTACAACATGTATCAACAGCTCGACGCCTACACGCTTTACTTCGAAGTTCCAAAATTCCAGTAAGACACAAAGAGACACGCAGCCGACTTTGGCGCGTGTCTCTTGTTATGTCCATTCAATGGAGTCGATAATCGATTCAATCTCTACTTTTTCATTCGTCACTTCATCGGCGACGTACGTCAAAAACAGGAGTCGTTTCCCGTCTGTGAGTGACCAGACGTCGAGATGCATCCCGTCCTCGATTCCGCTCGCATAGGCCGTCGTCATACCGCCTGCCTCCGTCGTGACGCTCGGGGCGACTTTGACGTCAATCGGGAACTCGCCTAAAAATGTGTTCAACTCTTGGAGAGCCGCGTCGCTCGGCGCTTGCTCTTCCTCGGCTTCATAGATGGACATCTGAAGCGTCCCTTGGGCGTCGGCTTCTACCGAATAAAAGCTGACATGGTCTTCTTCTTCATTGTATTCAAAGTGTTCTGGGTAGGATAGACGGATCCAACCGTCAATCTCGTATTCCTTCATGCTGTTTGCTCCTTCGTCTTCTTAAATGCTAGACCTGTCACCATCTTCGCTTGGAGCGCATATTTGAGGCGCTCGGTCACGTAAAGACGTTGACTGTTTTGGTCTTGGGCAATCATGTGCCCGAATAAGTTCAATCTTACGGTTTGATGTGATAAAAAATAGAGTCGGTCCGGGTCTAACGGTCGATATTCGCCTGAATCTTCGAGATGCTCAATCTCGAAGCGACGCAATACATTGAGCGCGCAATATTGATCCGTCTTCCCGGTGCTCGTGTGCAACTCGACTCGAACAAGCTGAATATCGTATGGGCATAGGTTCATAAAAATTGGACCGATTCGTTCATGGATGAGCAACACTCCCATATCCGTCTCAATCAAATCGGGGAGTGCCTGCTTGTCTTGTGAGATGCTCAAGACGACATAAGGACGTTCAGTCGGTGCGAGCAATTCCCCTTTAAAAAAGCGGAATCGTTGGATGCCGGTCAATACACGGGCTCGCCAGGCACTGCCCCGAGCTTCCGCTTCAATCCGATATAGCCTTTCTCGACTCACGACTACTCCCCCTTCAATTGTTTGAGCGACGCGACGAATCGTTCCCACTCCTTGTCGTCACAGACGACCTTACTTTCAATTCCCCATTCTTCCTCGATCTTCAAACGTACTTCGTTCGTTTCGAGATGACGCGTGAGCTGAAGTGCCCCAATTTGAACGGATAGCGGTTCGACGATGAACTCATTCGTCGCCGGGCCGATCCATTTCAATCGTTCCGTTCGAAGAATCACCTGCCAGTCCGACTCGCGATTAATCGAGAACATCCATTGGCGAAGCTTCGTCTCGTGGTTGAGTTGTTTGGATTGTTTCATCATCCGAAACCCTTCGCTCATCATCTGTAAATAGGATTTACGCTCACTCATGCCCCATCCACTCCTCTCCTCTATTATCTTAGCAAGACGACCTAGCCGCAACAACCAATGTTTTTTCAAAAAAGGGTTTGCAAAGCTAAAATCCTGTGCTATTATATTACCGTAACGTTAAGCGTTTCGCGGGTGTAGTTTAATGGTAAAACCTCAGCCTTCCAAGCTGATGACGAGAGTTCGATTCTCTTCACCCGCTCCATTTTAAAATTTCATATGCGGGTGTAGTTTAATGGTAAAACCTCAGCCTTCCAAGCTGATGACGAGAGTTCGATTCTCTTCACCCGCTCCAATTACCGACATATACGCGAGAATTTGCTCGCACACATAACCGCACGGTGTCCCGTGCAACAAGCAGAACGTCATTCGACGTTCTGCTTTTTTTGTTTTTCAGCATAATAGCACCGAATTCAACAACGCTTAAATGACGTTAATTCGGGAAAAGGATGGAAGACAAGAAGGAGGGATTCCTGTGATTCAAGTACGTCTTCAACCGTTCACCGTATACGAGAGTGCTTTGATGCGCACGACATCGACGTTGATTGAGACGAACGAGAGCTTGATTGTGATTGATCCGACCTGGTTGCCTGAAGAAATCGCCACGATTCGCCGGGACGTCGAATTACGACGCCGGGGGAAAAAGCTGTACGTCATCTATACGCATCAGCACTATGATCATATCATCGGGGCTTATGCGTTCCCTGATGCCACCGTCATCGCGTCTCAAGCGTTCGTCGAGACGGATGCGAGTTCTCAGCTAGATGAGATTCAATCGTTCTACGAACAGTATTACATCGATCGTCCCATTGTCAAACCTGCTGTTGATATTATGATTTCGGAAGATGGTACCCTCGCCCTCGGTTCTACGCCCATCACGTTCCTATTGACGCCCGGTCATGAGTCGACCCACATGTCTTTAATCGTCGAGCCGTTACGTCTGCTCGTGTGTGGCGATTATGCCTCCAATATCGAGCCCCCGTTCATCGAAGACGATGCCGAGGCGTATTTGACGTCGTTGCAGAAACTTCAAGCTGCCATTTACGAGTATGAGATTCGGTGGCTCATTCCTGGCCACGGCGACTTGTGTGACGACCGAAGCAAAATGATGGAGCGACTGAGCGCCGCCGAAGAATATATCCTCGCCTTGCCAGAAGAACGCGTCTGGTCTCCGCATTGGCCCGAACACGCTTTCTTCCAACGCGTCCATGAACGTAATCGGAAGCATGTCGAGCAAAAAGCAAAAGATCGCGAGTCGCGGCAACAAGATTATTAACACAAAAAAATCGCAACGTCTCCCCAAGACGTTGCGATCCCCCCCCTATTATGTAGACCTATTTCTTTGTGACGCGTTCTGAACGGACCGTGAACATACGGTCAATCCCATAAATGGTCACGCCGGTGACAGCGAGCAATCCAATCATAGCTGATGAAAACATTGACCATACCCCCATTGTTCACAAATTCGTCATAATCACCCCGTGCCTTCATTATAGAAGAAAATAATTCAAAAAGAAAGCGTTTTCTTCAAAGTTTCTTCACAATTCTGTCATGCTTCTGTTTTTACTTTTGCTTGTCTAGCCTTGCGCAAATATGTGTAGGTTTTGTGGAATGTGGGAATACACTCTATAAGAATAAAAGAGACAGAAAGCTGTTCGTTGAGGAGGAAGAGGCATGATCAAGTATGGCACGTTGGTGCGGGTCGAAGGGAAGTATGCCGTGTTACGTTGGAACAACGGCTCGAGCTTTATCCCAAGACGATTCTTGCCATCAGAAGCACGTGTTGGCGATACCATCATTCGAGATAACCACCATTACTATCTCGAAGAAGACATGACACCCAATTTCGATGCGCTGATTAAACAACATTATAAAAAGTAGACAAAGACAGACCGGTTTCTTTCCAGTCTGTCTTTGTCCGTTCATTTCGTTCGGTCATGCAGCCAGTCGAAATCGACCGGTCCGACTTGTTTGGCTGTGATGATGCCGTCTGGCCCAATTACGTAGGTGGTCGGGAGCGCGACGACACGATACGTCTTCTCCACCGTCCCCGTCTCGTCCAATAGGATCGGGAAACTGACCGGCACTTCCTGTAAAAACGCATCGACGTCTCGTTTACCGAGCCGCTCGTTTTTCGTCGCATTCACTCCGAGCACAGGGATGCCTGTATCTTCGCCGAATTCAATCAACTCTGGCAACTCTTCCCGACACGGTGGACACCACGTCGCCCAAAAGTTCAGGATGACTTGTTGCCCTTCATAGTCGGCGAGGGACACCGGCTGCCCCTCCGTCGTCTCGAGCTCGAACTGTGGCGCCCGCTGTCCGACTTCAAGACCGCCGAGCACGCCGTCGTCCGTGGTGACTTCGACCGTCGGCTCACTCGCTTGACTCGTCTTGTACTCGTCGTAACCTTTATAAGCCAATCCTCCGATGAGGCCGGCCATGATGAGACTGATTGCTAGTTTATGAAATCGCATGATTTACCCCTTGTTCTGTGGACTGTTCACTCCTAAACTTAACTTATCACATCATTCAAAGGAGAGTAACTATCTTGCAACTTCACAATGAGAAAGTTAGCCTCACCCTAAAAGCGCACGGCGCCGAAATGACAAGTTGGAAAGTCGAAGGAACGGAGCTCCTTTGGCAAGGCGACCCGACGTATTGGGGGCGGCAAGCCCCAATCCTATTCCCTTTCGTCGGAAGGCTGCTTGACGACCGCTACTTATATGAAGGACTGACATACACGATGAGCCAACACGGATTTGCACGAGACGAACTGTTCGAGGTCGCCGAGGCTTCGGACACACACGTCCGGTTCATTCTTCGTGATTCGATCGAGACCCGTAAACACTATCCGTTCTCATTCGAACTGAACGTCATCTATCGCTTGATCGGCGAAGAGTTGAATGTGACGTACCACGTCGTCAATCGGGATGATGTCGTACTCCCATTCAGCATCGGCGGACATCCGGCCTTCAACATTCCGTTTGCCGGGGGCACGTTCGAAGACTATACGATTGACTTTGGGGAGACACGAACACTCGACCGTCTCTTGCTCGAAGGACCTTACTTGACGGGTGCTTATCAACCGCTTGGGGAACGTCGTTATATCCCGTTGACGCATCATTTGTTCGACCAGGACGCCCTTATCTTTGAACAAATCGAATACGCGGCGCTCCGGCATCAGCCGAGCGGCCGGGCCATCGTCATGGAATCCCCCCAGTTCACCCACTTCGGCATCTGGTCACCTCCACATTCCGACGCCCCGTTCGCCTGTCTCGAGCCGTGGTTCGGACATGCCGACTATAAAGGGCACCGGAAAGACATCCTCCATAAGGAAGACATGCAACTGCTCGAACCAGGCGAGTCGTTCGAAGCGACTTACACCTTGTATATGGAAATCGAGTAGGAGGGAGTGATTAACTCCCGACCTCTCACACCACCGTACGTACCGTTCGGTATACGGCGGTTCAATTAAGATGTATGACGCAAAGTTTCATAACGTGATACCAGACTTTTGAGCCCTCGGGAACTCCAGTAGGAGTTCCCGAGGGCTTTGTGCAGTATCGGACTTTTTGAAATCCGCCAGTAACCCTTCCGTGAGTTGCCCCATTCATGGGCCTTCCCTTTCGGGATGCCCAGTCCGGTGAGCTTTCTCACTTTTGTGCTCGGCTTCTTCCAACTCTTCCACACGCACATGCGTAGCCTTCTTCGAATCCACGACTCGAGGGTCTTGAACACACTCGGTGTGTCTGCCAACGCAAAGTATCCGCACCATCCCATCAGGTATTGGTTCAGCTTTTGGATACGGACCTCCATCGAGTATGGTCTCTTTCGCGATGTGATGTCGCGGATTTTATCTTTCATCCGGTTCACACTGGCTTTGGCAATCCGTATTTTCGGTTCTCTGTGCTTCGTGAAGCTGAACCCAAGGAACTTTCGTCTCCATGGGCGGTCTACGGCGGACTTGTTGCCGTTCACTTTCAGCTTCAGCTTCCCTTCGATATAGGAGGTCACCGACCTCATGACCCGATTTCCCGCTTTTGGTGTTTTCACATAGATGTTGCAGTCATCGGCGTAGCGGACGAACTGATGTCCACGCTTCTCGAGTTCCTTGTCCAGTTCGTCTAGGACGATGTTCGAGAGCAGTGGGCTGAGTGGGCCTCCTTGCGGAGTGCCTTCCTCGTTGTCCGTCACGACTCCGTTTATCATGATTCCGGTTTTCAGATACTTGTGGATGAGCTTGAGCAGACACTTGTCCTCGATTCGCTTCGCCAGAAGCCCCATGAGCTTGTCATGGTTCACCCGGTCGAAGAATTTCTCCAGGTCGATATCGACCACCCAGCGATTTCCCTCTGCGATGTACCCTTTTGCTTTCTTGACCGCCCCGTGGGCACTCCGATTCGGTCGGAATCCATAGCTGTGGTCAGAGAACGTGGGGTCGTAGATAGACGACAACACCTGGGCGATCGCCTGTTGAATGAAGCGATCCATCACGGTAGGGATGCCGAGCAGTCGCACACCGCCGTCAGGTTTCGGGATTTCGACCCTGCGGACCGGTTGCGGCTGGTAGGTTCCCGACAGAAGCTCCACCTTCATGGTGTCCCAGTGTTCGCTGACATGCGCTCGCAGGTTTTGTACGGGCATTCCGTCGACACCGTGGCTTCCTTTGTTCCGAACCACTCGGTTCAGGGCACGTATTAAATTTTCCCGTGACAGAATCTGTTCCATTAACATTCGTTATGCCTCTTTCCGTGAACAACGCTTCTTCTTTATCCAGTCCCTGCTCCACCCTCTTGATGTCCCCAGTGGAATTCACCACGTCCTCCATTCAAGCAAGCCCTGACGGGTTGTCTGTGTTCATCACAGCGACTGCCTGCCAAGATGTTGTTCTCTCTTAATTGTTCGGCCCTTCCCACTCGTCTCGAGACAAGGTGGTACTATGGCCTCTGCTGACTTCTGATTGTTCAGCCGCCCATCACTGTGCGGGTTACCAAGGGTACTTGGCGTTCCAATCAGAGCTCCCCGGGTAAGGACGCAATCTTTCCCTCCATCTATCTGCTCCATTTACTGCATGCGACCTTCGGCAGAAAGGGCTTTGCCTTGTTCAGCAGGCTCACCCAGTCGCACATAGCCTCGTATGAAGTTCGTGTACCTCAGACCGGAGGTTTGCCGCCCGCTTCCTTCAGATTCCACGTCGCCGTGGACACCCTTGCGCTTGGCTAACTATTACTTCTGCCTTCACAGTTCGGGACTTGCACCCTATAGATTACGCCCATGCCGGGCACACTGAAAAACGTGCTGACCGCTATGGTCAGCACGTTTTGTTAAAAGCGACTGTCTTGCTCCGCCTCATACTCTGAAGGCGGTTTTTTCATGACGATGGCGAGGACGATATAAATCAGAAGACCTGGACCTCCAAATAGGGCGAGAACGACGAAGATGATTCGCATCAATGTCACATCGACACCTAAGTAGTTCCCGAGTCCCGAACAAACACCAGCAATCATTTGATTCGACGGATCTTTATACAGTTTTCGTTCCATCAAGACACCTTCTCCTCCAGTTTTTCGTTAACGCTGTGGTCGACGGAGCGTCGTTCTGCCACCTGTCGCCACTTCTCCACGACTGTCGAAATCGAGCGCATCGTTGATTGGTGTACTGCCTGATTTGACTTCAATCCGACGTCCGTACAAGCCTCGATTATCGAGCGAGGCGGCGATGATGGTCGCGACGTCCGTTTCAGAAATCGTTGCGTCACTCGCATCACTCAAATCTTCTGATGCCTCAATCGAACCTTTCCCTGGACCATCTACGATTGTCACTGGGCAAATGATCGTGTAGTTCAAACCGCTATGTTCGATATACTCGTCAGCCGCATTGTTAGCAGACAAGAAGTTGTAATGTTCTTTTGGTGCAGCGTCTGGTTGATCGGCGCCGTAAGCGCTGAGCAAGACGACGTGGCGGACACGTTCTTTTTTCGCAGCATCGATAGCTTTCATGGCGACGTTGCGGTCCAACAGTTCGATTTCTTTGCTCGAACCTTCTGCCCCAGCCGTTGCTGCGATGATGACGGCATCCTGTCCGGAAGTCGCCTCGTGTATCCCTTTATCTAATTCTTTCTCGACGTCGACGGTGAGCACACGCGCACCCATTTTTTCATACTCTGCCTGTAGTTCAGGATAACGAATTAAAGCGGTCACTTGATGCGTTTTCGCTAAACTTTTCAATACACGTCTACCGATCTTTCCTGTTGCTCCAATGACTAAAACTTTCATTCAAATTTCCCTCCTCAAAAGAGTAGTTCATTTGATTAAATTTCCTCTTTCGGGATGGAATCAAACCCTTTTCGCAAAATTATCTAACAGTTCCCCACATCGTTAAGTTGAGGGCATCGCGAACGGCTTGAACACTCGCTTCGGTCGGTTGATAGTAATAGACGTTATCGATGTAGGCGTCTTCCCCTTCGATTTGAAGTTTGTCCACCTGTGGTTGTAGCACCATCGTCATTCCGATTGAAGCCATTTGCAACGGGTTCATCTCAAGCCCCATCTCGTCTTTCATAAAGCGATACGTTGCCGGGATTTTTGTCCAGCCTGTTGGACTGGCCAATTTATCGGCGACGGCTGACATGACCTCGGTCTGTCGATTCGATCGCGCCCCATCCGTATCTGTTTTCCGATGACGAGCATAGGCGAGCGCCATATCTCCGTCCATGGCGTACGAGACACCTTCCGTGTATTCATACGTCTGATTGAAGCCTTTCTCACTGAACGAGTGGGTCGCCGTCACGTTGACGCCGCCAACCAAATCGATCAGTTCCATGAACGTTTCGAACGTGATGACGACTTGACCGTCGACAGACGCTTCGGTCAATCCCTCTACCGCTCCAACGGTACAGTCAGCACCGCCATAGGCGAAGGCATGGGTGATTTTATCGCCTTCTCGCTCTGGTTCACAAGGAATCGCCGTATACGTGTCACGTGGAATCGAGACGTTTTGGACAGTGCGGGAACGCGGCACGAATTCCATCAGCTGTAACGAGTCGGTCCGTGATCCTGATAACGATTCTCCGACCCGGGCATCACTGCCCATGACTAAAAACGTGACCGGACGTGTCGCCATATAGCCGGCCCCAATCATCAAGAGCAACAGGACGAGAAGCAATTTCCCTTTCCATTTGCGACGGCGTGGTTTTTCCTTCGGAGCGGCCGTCTCCCGTTTGGCGTGCGTCCGTTCCGGCTCTCGTGTTTTCTGTCTAGGCTCACGTCGTTCATCTCGGCGCGGCTTCGACTTACGCTTCTTACCGAAGGGAAGACTTAGTTTCGGTTTTTTGACGTTGAGCGATTTCTTCTTGCGTTCCGACGGCGTTTCCTCCGAACGATTTAAAAACGGATGCTCGCCCTGCCCTGTATCTGTCGGTCGATTCGAATCATTGTTAAACTTGTCTTCTACTTGCCCTTGGTGCTGGGGCGTCTCGTGTCGAGCCTCTTCATCTAGTCGAGCTTGTTCGTCTAGCCGGGCTTGTTCGGTTAATCGTTCGCGTTCAAGCTCCCGTTTCCGTCGTTCGACACGTGATAAGTGTTGATCGTCATTCATATGCTGTACCTCTAGTATGGTTAGATTTTTCTACATTATCATCGACAAACGCTATTCTGACAACGGTTAGCGCAAAAATCCGTCTTAAGCATGAGACGGAATGGTTGTTTTGAATCGAAACCGGGAAAGGAATAATAATTGGTGTCTGCCCATCTGTGGATGGATAGATTGTTCGACGTCCTCTCGAAAGGAGGGAGAGCTAATGCGTATCGGGAAGTTACGGATGTTGCTGGAACAATACGGTGAAGCCACGCTTCGCGATGTAATTGTCGAGATGTATCGCAACATCCCAAAAACCGTGATTGAAGAGAAAGACATCGACTTTATGGTCAGCCAGTTCACGCGCTATAAAGAACAAAAGTCGTCAGACGAACGTCATTCGCTCTCACAGACCATCATCCTCGCTGAGCGCTTTGTCGAATTGACATATGACCATTTATATTTAGTGCCCAATCAAGTGATGAGCGAACGGGATCAAAAAAACTGGTACATTCACGCTAAAAAGATTATTCGCGACCTCGTCCATTACGCTGACGATGAGCCCGAGGCTCGGACGATGTATGAAGAAATGTTTTTGTTGCTGTCGTCTTCAGCGGGAGAAGAACCTCTATTCACGACAAGTGACCCGTTTCGACTATTAAAATTGTCTCAAACCACGATGTTATCCCAACTGATTCAATATTATCAACTCGACGCCCCCGCCCCTGCCGTTTGGATTGATCGGTCTTTGTATACCGCGCTCCACGTCCCAAAAGATGTCGATTCCACCCGGGTCGATTTGCTCTCGACCCTCCTCGAGCAATCGTATAGTATAGCTGAATGGAACTTGCTCCACGAACGCCTCACCACGTTGTGCGACCGTACGTTAGCGAAAGCCCAGACAGACGATAATGCGCTCGCCGATTATCAAGCTTTAAAAATGCTCGAGCTAGAATTGCTCGTCGAACGTGGCTTGTTATCTGAGGCCGAACAAAAATTGTTCGCCGAATATATCCCGTTCTTCTCGCATCGTTCTGAACCGTTCAAAGTGTATGTCAATATGCTTGAAAGTCATGGACATACGAATGAAACGAAACGATTGCGTCGTCTCGCCAAAGAAAAGCGCATCCAGTTGTAACCTCATGCTGCATACGAAAAAAAGGGAGTCAATCGACATCGTCGGTTGACTCCAATACATGATATGAACGAGGGGTGTTCATCTGAAAAGGAGGGGAAGTTGGTGCAGAACTTCCTTCCTACACGTTTAGTATAAATCAGATTTGAAACCGCTTCCGTTTTAGATATTGCATTTTTGTGAACGTTTTCACTTTATTCGATGGCATTAATGATTCCAAGACCGATGACGGACAGTAACACGATCAGCACAAAAATAAAGACCATCTCATTCGGGGAGCGAAACCCCTCATATAGTTCTACCGCCTCGTCGACGATGACATTCTCGTGGACCACAATCGGTTCTTCTGTATCCGCTTGAGCCACGAGCGGCGTCCCCGCCAACAGCACTACTATCAACCACAAGCCTGTCAAATATCGCATAGTCGTCTCCTCGGTTCGTTTCTTTACATCAATTATAGCATGTCGATTTCAAAGTCATGACACGGTTTTCTTCGTTTCCCCCCCAGTTAAATAATTCTCACACCCATTTCCGTTTAAAAGATCTAGTTTTGTTTTTTTCGATTCAGTTTGATACAAACCTATTTCTGAAGCCATTCTCCTGTTCTTTTTAAACGGGACTCTCAGGAAAATGCCTTAAATTCATCCCTATTTTAACCAAATAATGTTCATCATTTTAATACAAGCATTTTAAAGTGGTAACGCTTACAATTTAAGGGTGTTCCAATAACTGTAGAAAGTAGGTTGCTTTCATGAAGCACACCTTTATCGTCAAAGAAAGCCGACAACTCAAGCCCCATGAACGGTCCATGCTCCACTCTCTCTATCCAGCAGGTCAACTTCCACATCTTTTCTGTCTGTCTGCTGACTGCTACCACTATACCGGGTGGTTTCGTAACAAGCCAGTCGCCGCTGTCACAGTTGACTGCAAGGATTTCAAAACCTCGCATTTGATTCGCTTGAGCGACACCACTTGCAAAAATCGCATGATGTTAAGTGGTTTAATCGATCAGGTCTTGTTCCAACTTCGATTAGAGGTTCGTCATAACACAACGGTTTCGGTAACTCTCCCAACTGACGCACCAGGCAATTTGTTGAATGGTTTCAAGGACATTGGATTTCTTCCCCACCTCGAGGCGACGTCGTTTGAGTTCCCTTTCGTTCCGTACACAAAAACAACTTTTGACCAATGGCAATTTTGTATAGAGTATCCCGAGACGCATGGAGATTGGTTACGAAAACGAAATCAATATTTCTGGCTCTTGCCTGGAGCCGTCCCCCTTACGGCTCGGGCACTTGATATGCTCCATCGAAGGCAAACAATCTTTTATTCGTTAAAATGGAAAGGCACCGTGGTCGGTACGATGTACGGCGAGATTAAGCAAGGTCGATTGTACCTCCACGAGTTGCATATCGTTGGCCAAAAAGAATTTACTCAAGAAGGCATCTCATTTTTTCAGCAATCATACTATGATAAATTTAAAAAGACAGAATTGATGAGTGTCACTGCCACTTCGATGCAGACACACGTCCTGCACGCTTTATACGAGCAAGGCGCCCGTCCAACGCCATCATCCACTTATACATTATTGAAGTATTTGACTCCAGCGCGAACGGATTAATAAAAAAAACACGAAACGTCCGCGGTCCGTCAATCAGACTCGTTCGTTTCGTGTTTTTATTCGGCAGCGTTTGTCGAATCCATCGCGAGCGGTGGCATCTTTTCAAAGAGATTGGTCCGAAGACCCGTATCACGTCGGTCCAACGATTCAATCCGGTCGAACTGAATTTCACGATCCGTCACACTGAACCAGTACGTGATGTGGGGCTCGTCTGTAAACCGCAGGGCGTAGTTCGAACCGTTCAAGTGAAAGTCCACTTCTGTGGATAGAAGTTCAGATGGGCCAATTTTTTTATGGGTCGTCAAGCGTTCCAGAACGACTTGCTCTTCATTGATCCGATAGTCGACAAACGTCGCAAGTGAGAGTCCAAACACAAATGACACCAGCGCGAACGCGCTGACCAATCCAAGAGTGATCTTTCCGTTCATTTCGCCGTCCCTCCCTCTTTTAGTATATCGGATTCCGACAAAACGTTGTGAAGTGACAATTTGTTCAAGTTTCGTCAAACTAGAGCGAGAGGAGGGAACAACCATGCACATTGACCATACCGGAATCGCCGTCCGTGACTTAGACGAGGCGATCGCATTTTACACGACCGTTCTACAAGGAAAGTTGGTCGACCGTTATACGAACACAGCCATCGGCGTCGAGACGGAGATTGCCGTCATCCACGTGGGTGACGACGTAATTGAACTATTATTGCCGACGAGTCCGACCAGCCCAATCGCTCGCTTCATGAAAGCGCGTGGTAAAGGTGTTCACCATATCGCCTATCGCGTCGAGGATTTGGACGAGTCAATCGAGTCACTTAAACGTGACGGTGTAACTTTTTTAGAGGACACGTTGCGGACGACGGCCAAAGGCCGGCGCCTCATCTATATGGACCCCCGTCATTCCGGAGGCGTCATCGTCGAACTATGTGATTATCCAACAATAAAGCAGTGAGGGCTCCCCTCACTGCTTTTGTAATGCCTGTTCGATGATATCCCGGTTCTTCGTTTTCAATCGTTCGTTATGGGATGATACCATTGCGGTTTTCGTCGCGTCCGGATCGATGAACGTTTTCGCTCGGTTGACAGCGTTGGCCGCATCTTGGAAAGCACCCGCAATCAGATGGACTTTCCCTTCATGCGTCAAAATGTCGCCCGCTGCGTATAGACCTGGCACCGACGACTCACTGCTCGCATTGCCTTTCACGTAAAAATCGTTCACCATCTCGACTTGAAGCTCACATTCCCCGAGAAGCGCTGTATCCTGCTCATACCCATGATTGATGACGACCTCGTCCACTTCCACAACCTCGCGGGCGCCTGTTCCGCAATCGACGAGAGCGACGGCATGAATCGTCGTCCCGTCCCGGGAAATCAAATCCTCGATTTGCGTATGCAATCGACAGTCGACACGTCCACAGAGGAGCTTATCGACTTGCGACTCATGTCCTTTAAGCGCCTCTTTTCGATACGTCAAAATGACACGCTCGGCAATCGGTTCAAGCTCGTTGGCCCAATCAATCGCACTGTTGCCGCCACCCGAAATCAACACCGTCTTCCCTTTGAACGCCATGAGCGATTTGACCGTATAGTGTAAGTTGGAGACCTCGAAGCGCTCCGCTCCGCTAATATCAATTTTCTGCGGTTGCAGGATACCACTTCCTGTCGCGACAATGACCGTTTTCGATCGATGTTGCCCGTGCGTCGTATCCAATACGAAATGGCCATCGTGATCTTTCGTCATCGCTTCGACCTTTTCTCCGAGCACGACGGTCGGGTCGAACGTCAAGCCTTGTTCTACCAGTTGTTCGATGAGTCGAGCCCCGGTCATCGGCGTGACACCCCCGACGTCCCAAATCATCTTCTCTGGATAGACATGGATTTTCCCGCCGAGATGCGGTTGAAACTCAATCAATTTCGTTTTCATCCCCCGCAATCCGCTGTAAAACGTCGCATATAGCCCGGCCGGTCCGCCTCCAATAATCGTTACATCATATAGGTCCTGTTCGCTCATCGTCCTCACCCTTCCTCAAAACTCCTGCGCCATTGATTCTCATTCTCATTCACTATACCGCGAATTAGACCGCTCGACAATCTATTTTGACATCAAACAAACATTGACACGATGTGTCGCACTTGCTATAGTAAACTCGATATTGAGAATCATTATCACGGGCGTCATTTACGGAAAGGGGAATCCATCATGTCACGGATACATACGACGGATATCAAGGTCGGATATGGGGACAAGACGATTGTAAAACAATTGAGCTTGTCGATTCCCGACCATAAAATCACGACGATTATCGGACCGAACGGTTGTGGAAAATCGACGCTCTTAAAAGCGATGACACGGATTCTTTCTCCATCTGCTGGCGCTGTGCATTTAGACGGGGCCGACATCGCGAAATGTAATACGAAAGAGATTGCCCGTAAAATGGCCATCTTGCCGCAAACGCCGGAAGGTGCCGGCGGCTTGACCGTCGGCGAACTCGTCTCCTACGGTCGATTCCCTTATCAGTCCGGATTTGGACGCCTCTCGAAACATGACCATGAAGTCATCGATTGGGCACTCGATGTGACCGGGACGCTCGCTTATAAAGACCGCAGCGTCGACGCCCTGTCTGGGGGACAACGTCAACGCGTGTGGATTGCGATGGCACTCGCCCAAGAGACCGATTTAATCTTCTTGGATGAACCGACGACTTACCTTGATTTGGCCCATCAGCTCGAAGTGCTCGAACTGCTCGAAACGCTCAATCGAGAGCAAGGGCGGACCATCGTCATGGTGCTCCACGATTTGAACCAGGCCGCTCGCTTTGCCGATCATATCGTTGCGATGAAAGACGGCGAGGTGCTCGCGACCGGTTCGGCTGAGGAAGTCATTTGTCCGCTCGTGCTCAGACAAGTGTTCCATATCGATGCCATCATCGGGCGTGACCCCCGGACCGAAAAACCGATGTGTCTCACTTACCATTTGATTAAAGATGAGCTAAAAGAAGCGCCCCCTGCCCAGCAGGCCGCCGCAACTTTGCTTGCCAATGCCCGTTAGGCTTTCTTGACGTCCCGCACATCGCGAGACGTTTTTTCGTCTCCTGCACGTTAGTGAGGAGGAAGACACGGGTAATACATCGAAGGTATTGAAAAAGGAGGCACGTTATGGATTGGCTCGATGGATTATTTGTTCTCACCTCGGTCGCTTGGCTATATGAAATTTGGCGATACCGAAACCGGTCCGAACCGACCGATGGTGCCAGTGAGCACGCCAGTTTTTATATCGTCTCATTGATGATGGTTACCGTATTCGCTATCTCGATCGGACTTTCTGTTTGGACCGATACACGTCAGGCCACACTGCAACGCCTGCTCGGCCTGAGCGGGTTCATCGCCGGTGTCTCACTTCGCTATTGGGGCATCCGACAATTGCGCCATCAGTTCACCCGCCACGTCGTCGTCCGGCCCGCGGATGAGCTCGTCAGTTCGGGACCGTATCGTTATTTACGCCACCCCCTCTACACAGGGCTCTTATTTATCACGTTCGGATTTTCACTCTTTTTCGCACCTTGGACGATTGCTCTCGTCGGTACATGTTTGATGAGTCTCGCTCTCTTATGGCGCATCCATATCGAGGAGAAGATGTTGACGTCTCACTTCGGTGTGACGTATCAGACGTGGGCCAAGTCACGTAAACGCTTGATCCCGTTCATTTATTAAGCAAAAAACATGCACGCTCGTCTTCATTGACGGGCGTGCATGTTTGGTTAAACGGAGAAACGTCCAAGTAGACGGACGATGATGAATCCAGCGAAGAACGAGAAGATACTGAGTATCCACATGATTGTCGTGTCCGGCAGACCTGGGAACACGACCGCAAGCGAGCCGATGACCAACCCGATGATGACCGAAAACGTCATGCCCGGAAAATGACCGAGCAAATAGCGAATCACTTTACTGCTGACGATAAAACCGACGGCCACTCCAAGACCGACGATGCCGATAATGAGCAAGTTCAAGTTCGACAACGCGCTGATGACGGTCGGATACACCCCGATCAAAAGCAATACGAATGAGCCACTGATTCCCGGCAACAACATCGCCATACTGCCGAGCCATCCTGAGAAGAACAAGAGAATCGTCGTCCCTGTCGAGAGTTCCGTGATGATCGCCGTATCTGCTGGTTTGATGATTGCCATGCTGGCCACAAGAATCGCTCCGATGACCATCGCGACGATATGCACCGGTCGCATAATGGCTCTCGTTCGAAATTCAAAGAAGAGCATCGGGATAATCCCGAGAATCAATCCGATGAAAAAGAACTGGGTCGGTTCATAATATTCGAGCAAGAGGAACTCAATCACGCGGCTGAGTCCTAAAATCGCCCCTGCCATTCCAATCCCGAGCGGAATCAAGAACAACAAGTGCTGTTTCCAATGCCGACTGAAGATACCACTGATTGCTTCAATCAAACGGTCATAAATTCCTAAAATGACTGCAATCGTCCCGCCGCTGACGCCAGGAATCAAATCACTCGTTCCCATCGCGATGCCGCGCAACATATTCTTCCACTCCATACACAATCTCCTTTTTCTCTCTCAATGTGATCAAGCATATAGTATAGCCGAGTCCAGATCGGTTTGCATCGGTTTCGTGACGTGTTCAGGCGTTCTCGCTTACCGTAAACGTCATATAATCGAACCGTCCCCCGGATATCTCAATCTCTTTCTCTTTCATAAAGCCGAGACGTTCATACAATCGACCTGCTGCCGGGTTCGTCTGATCGACGTTGAGCGTGACGCGAGGAATGTTCATGGCACGCGCATGAGCAATCGCCTGTTGAATCAAGCCCGTCCCAATCCCGCGTCCGCCGAACGTCGCGTCGACGGCGACCGAGTCGATATACAGGACGTCGCCTTCCGTTTCGACATCCATCTCGTCAGACTGACCGTTTGTCCGGAGCCAAGCTTTAATCGGTTCATCGAGCATTGCCGCCTGCTCGCCATGATACGCAATCAGGATGCCTGCAATCGTCGCATCGGATTCGGCCACCCATATGTTCTCGTAGCTCAAGCGGTTGCCAGGCTGACCAATCCACATCGCGAGTCGAACGAGCATGTGCTCTTGATCGGATGTGCCGGTCAATGAATAGGCGATTTCATGAATCGCCGTATAGACGAGCGGTGCAATCTGCAACTGATCGTCCGGTGTCGCTTTTCGAATATTCATCATTATCGCCTCCACTCAACAGTCTAGCATAAAGCTGTCCACAAAGGGTTTGTCAGTTCATGAAGTGTGGGATGATAGAAACAAAAGGGAGGAATGCATGATGAAAGCAATTTTAACAGGTATGAACGGGACCGTCGCCCCTGTCGTCGCCGAGACGTTAACGCGGCATGGCATCGAGCCCGTGGCCTGGGACCGAACGAAAGTATCGACCACAGATGAGGCCGAGATGCGACGTTTCATCGAATCGGTGCGTCCGAACTACTTTCTTCATATCGGGATGGGTGCCGTCGAATGGGCCGACACGCTAGCTCGGCTATGCGGAGAATATAAGATTCCATTTCTCTTCACGAGCACCGTCTCGGTGTTCTCTGACAACGTGACAGGGCCAATCACACCGGACATGCCTCCTGACGCGACCGATGAATACGGGGCCTATAAGCGGGCCTGCGAAGAGACGATTGCCCGGACCAATCCTGGTGCCCAAATCGTACGGCTCGGTTGGCAAATCGGGCATCGTGCCGGTTCGAATAACATGATGGATTATTTCGAGAACGAGATGAAACGACATGGCGTCATCGTCGCGAGCGCTCACTGGTACCCGTCTTGCTCGTTTTTGGAAGACACGGCCGATGCCTTGTTCGAGATTTTGACGAAGCGAGGGCCCGGGCTGTACCAATTGAACGGCAATTCGAGTCACTCTCTGTATGACATCGCGATGGCGCTCAAAGAGTCACATGATACGTCGTGGCAAATCGAACAGACTGATGAACCGAAACGTGATAATCGAATGGTCGATACGAATATCACGATTCAACCGATTACAAAACGGCTAGCGTTACACACGAAATGAGTCGCCCGCGGGCGACTCATTTATTTGTTCTTTCGAATTTGATTCAGCACGAAACGGCTCTTCGGTAAACTCGGAAAGTCGACAAAGCTATAACTGAGGTCTTGCGGAGGCACCTCGTAACGGTAACGTGTTAGGAACACGTCGATCGTCTCGCGCATGATTGCAATCGTCACGTGCTCCCCCGCACAGCGGTGTCCGAAATCGACATCCCCGCCGCCTTGCGGAATGAACGTGAACGGACTTTCCGTCCAGTCTTTGAACCGATCGGGGTTGAATGTATCCGGTTCCGTCCACAAGGAAGGGTCATGATTCGTCCCATATAAATCGAGCAAGACGAGCGTCCCTTCTTCGAACGTAAATCCGTTCCACTCGAAATCTTGCTTGACCCTCGCAGCGGTCACGGGGAAAAATGGATAAAAGCGTCTCACTTCTTGGACGAACCATGTCGGTTCGGTCTCACCACGCGCCAATCGGTCCCGCGCTTCCGGAAATTGGTGGAGCGCCAATACAGTGAACAACACATAAATCGAGACAGCCACGGTCGGGCGCAATATATTGATTACTTCGACAGCAACGACGTCGGCCGGAAGCAGATGACCCGCTTCATCCCGATGCCAAGAAAATTCGTATAACGCCGTTTGTTCGTTTGGGAGAAGCCGGTTCGTCCGCACTTCTTCGACCATGCCACGCACCCACGCCTCGGCCGAGGAGCGGGCCGCTCGCCCCCGAACATGTTTTGGTCCGAGGGCAGTCCCAGATTCAAATAACAATTTCATCTCGTCCGTCCGACGCGCTACTTCGCTTTCATGGAGCGGGACCCCGGCCCATTCACAGACGGCCCGCATGAGAACTTCTTGCGCCGTGTCATAGAGCACCGTCTCGTCAGCTGCCGCGTCGAGCGCCCGTTCCCACTCCCGGCTGACCAGCTTCGTTAACCGCTTGATATTTTGTGGGAACATGAGCGCCATGAACATCTGTTTGCGATGTGTATGGGCCGAGCCGTCTAACGTCTGCACACCATCCTCACCGAATAGTGTTTTCAGCAACCGTTTCGGTGCCGCATCTTTGCGCACGAACTTGTCCGCGTCATAAAACAAGGCTGCCGCCTCGCCGCCTCCGAGACAGATGACGCGTTCGCCGAGCAAGCGTGTTTCAAACAGAGTGGATTGAAAGCTCTTCCGACGGTTCGGGACGTATAAATATCCTTCCCGTAGGAACGCCAGGCTATGATCGAGCCCTTCTTCTTTTGGAATCAGTCGTGTCATCATGATCATCCTCTCCAGTTTTGCTATAAAGGATGTTCCCCTGTTGCTAGCGAACAAACCTATAGGGAAAGGAGGAAATGAAATGCTATCTTTCATCTTGACGTTCCGGCGCATGTTCCGTGGGATTTGGCGTGGCTTGAAGGATGCGGAGTTTCAAGTCTTGTTCAGTCTCGCCTTCCTGACCATCCTCTCCGGGACACTGTTCTACTCACGCTTCGAAGACATGCGTTGGCTCGATGCCCTGTATTTCAGTATCGTCACACTCACGACAATTGGCTATGGGGATTTTGTCCCGACGACCGATATCGGCAAAGTGTTCACGATCGGCTATGTCATCACGGGTGTCGGCATCATGGTCGGTTTCATCACGAAAGTGTTCGACCATCTTCAACAAGCACGGCTCGAAGAGGTTCGCAAACGCAATACGCCACCGTCCCCGTAAGGATGGTGGCGTATTGGTTTAAGAAGCTTTTCGATTTCGATTTTCGAGTTCGAGCTGTTGATTGAATCGCTTCGTTTCAGCAATGACGACACCCGACAAGAACAGTAAGCCAATCAAGTTCGGGATGGCCATCAAACCGTTGAACACGTCCGAGAGCGCCCAAACCAAGTTGAGGTTCGTCGTCATCGCACCGAGACCGGCAACGAGAACGAACGCAATCCGATAAGGAAGAATCGATTTTTGACCGAACAAGTAATGAATCGACCGTTCCCCGTAGTATGACCACCCGAGCACCGTCGAGTAGGCGAACATGACCAGTCCAATCGTCACGATATAACCGCCGGCCGGTCCAAGGAATTGCTCGAACGTCGCCGTCGTCAATTCGACCCCCTCGAGGCCCGAACCGATTTGACCGCCCATGACGAGCGTGATTCCCGTGACAGAACAGACGATGAGCGTATCGAGAAACACTTGCGTCATCGAGACGAGCGCCTGACGTCCCGGCATATCCGTTTTAGCAGCCGCTGCGGCAATCGGCGCCGAACCGAGACCTGCCTCGTTCGAGAAGACGCCGCGCGCCACACCGTAACGAATGGCGGCCCCGATGGCTCCGCCACCGATCGCTTCGGCACTGAACGTGCTGCTGAAGATGAGGGCGATGGCATCCGGAATGAGCGTGTAGTTCATCACCATAATCAACAATCCGCTGCCGAGATAAAAGACGATCATGACTGGTACGAAGTAACTGACGACGCGACCGATTGATTTGACACCGCCCAAGATGACCGCACCTGTGAAAATCATAATCAAGATACCGGAGACATACAACGGCACGTCAAAGGTCGTCTTGAGCGCCATCGCGACCGAGTTCGTCTGCACCCCGTTCCCAATCCCAAATGCCGCGAGCGAGGCGAATCCTGCGAATGCGACGGCGAGCCAACGTTGCTTCAAGCCACGTTCTAAGTAATACATCGGCCCCCCAGCCATTTGTCCGCGTTCATCGGTCACCCGATATTTAACGGCGAGCACAGCTTCGGCGTATTTCGTCGCCATACCGAAAAATCCGGATACCCACATCCAGACGATCGCCCCCGGTCCACCGAGCACGACCGCGGTCGCAACCCCGACGATATTCCCCGTACCGACGGTTGCTGCGAGCGCCGTCATGAGCGCTTGGAAGTGACTGATATCCCCTTTCGATGTTTTGTCTTGATTTTTAGAAAACGCGAGCTTCAATGCGTACGGCAACTTCGTGACTTGAAGTCCCCCGAGCCGTACCGTCAAGTAGATGCCTGTCCCCACAAGCAAAATCAATAACGGTGGTCCCCACACAAAGTTCGAAATCGTACCGATGAGTTCACTGAACGATTGACTCATTTTGAATTCCCCTTCCCCTTATGTAATCGTACACCTCTATTTTTTCAGAATACTTAGAAGATTGTCAAAAGTATTGTAATAAAACAACAATTTGATTTTTAAGCTGTATCTAAAACAGCGAGCCGCCGGTTAGACGTCTCGCTGAGAAGGGGGTTTTTCACGTTGTAAAGGGGCGCGCCAATCAAATTCATCCGGCACGTAGTCGAGTCCGCCTGAATGAAACGGTTGGCATCGCATTAAGCGGCGAGTCGTCAAATACCCACCTTTAAGGGCACCATGCTTTTCAATCGCCTCGATTCCATAGTGCGAACACGTCGGATAAAAACGGCAAGTCGGCGGTTTCAACGGCGAGATGAACCGTTGATACCCTTGAATCCCCCGCACTAACACTCGTTTCACTCTCATCGCCTCCAGTTTGATTACTGCCATAATAGCTTGCCCGGGCCAGCTTGTCATCTATGGCGCATGCGACAATCAAATGACAAATCGCTCATCTTTTTTTCCTTTGTTTTACAATTTGAGCACGATGGGCGCTATTTGTTGCGTCATTTGTTATGATAAGCAACATGTATACGACCGAATCTATATGAAGAGGTGACGAGAATGAATATTTTAATGGTAGGTGCAGGATCGATGAGTGAGTCACTCGTACGCGGATGGCTTGCCTCAGGTGTGTTGCCTGAACAAATCACGATGACGAACCGGAGTGACCGGACCCGTTTGACAGCGTTACAGGCCGAGCTCGGCGTGCAAATCGTCGACGAAGAGGATGTCAACGCGTATGACATCGTCGTCCTCGCGATGCAACCGGACGGAGTCATTCCTTACGTGCAATCTAAAACGTGGAGCACACCGCTCCTCGTCTCCGTAGCAGCTCATATCGAACCGAGCGAGATTGAAGAGGCGTCAGGTCTCCCTGCCGTCTGCGCGATGCCGAATACCCCAGTCGCTTATCGGAGCGGGATGACCGGACTCTGGTTCGGCCCAGAGACCGATGATACGGTCCGTGAGACCGCGACGGCGCTGTTTGAACGCGTCGGACGGACGGCCGTGACGGATGCGAAGACGATGTCCGCCTTCATGGCTGCCGCCGGATGCAGCCCCGCTTTCTTTTATGAAATCGTCGGTTCGATGACGCCCGTCTTGACCGATGCCGGTTTCGATGAAGCGACGGCGCGCCAAATCGTCGCCCAGGCGATGAAAGGATCGGCTGAACTGTTGCTTCACGAGACACGGCCGACGAACGACTTGATTGCGGACGTGGCCGCGCCAGACGGTCCGACCGACCGCGGTGTCGGTGTGCTCCGCTCGCGCGATTTAGCAGACGTCATGGCTTCTGCCCTTCGCGAAAGTGCGAGAGAAGAAGTCGAACAACCGAAGAATTGAAAAAATCCGAGAAACGCATCGCGTCTCTCGGATTTTTTTATTGGACGATATGTAAAATCGAGACGATGACCGCGACCATCAAGATTCCCGGCAATAAGTTCGCGACACGAATCCGCGTGATGCCGACCAAGTTCAACCCAATCGCGACAATCATGACACCACCGGTCGCCGTCATCTCTAAAATAAAGTCATCCATGAGCGACTCCGGGATGAACTTCATGATTTGAATGGCGAGCAAGGCGATTGCCCCTTGGTATAAGAGAACCGGGACAGCCGAGAACATGACCCCGATGCCGAGCGTCGAGCTGAGGACGAGTGCCGTGAAACCGTCAATCAATCCTTTCGTATAGAGGACGTCATGATCCCCGCGTAATCCGCTGTCGAGCGCGCCGATGACGGCCATCGCCCCAATGACGAAGATGAGCGTCGCCGTGATGAAGCCCTCGGCGATACTTGACTTGCTCTTGCCCCCGAGGCGGCGTTCCAATTGATAGCCGACCTCGTTCAACTTCTCATCGAGCTTCCACCATTCGCCGAGTGCGGCCCCGATGACGAGACTGCCGATGACGATTAAAAAGTTCTCACTTTTCATCCCCATTTGAACGCCAAGCAAGACGACGGCGAGACCGATGGCTGCGGTGACCGTCTCTTTCATTCGTTCGGGGATGCGGTGAAACAAGAGTCCAAGTAATGTGCCAATCACGATCAACGCCGCGTTGACGATTGTTCCGGTTAAGACCATCGTATAATTCCCCGTTTCTGTATGTATTGAGAGGAATATACCAACTGTTTATGTAGGCTGTCAATTGAAAGAAAAACAAAAAAAAAGCCACTTCTCGCAAGAAGTGGCGTCGCGGAAACCCACGTTCCTATGGGTTTCGCATCGGGTTTGGCACCCAAGTGATTCTGACTGGGCTCGAACCAGCGACCTCTACCCTGTCAAGGTAGCGCTCTCCCAGCTGAGCTACAGAATCAGGTCGTGTCCTCTCTTAAGGACACTATTAATATATCAAGAAACTAATGCCTTGGCAACTGTTTTTTAAAACTTTTTTTTACTTTTTTTAACGCGTCATTTCTTCCCGTTTCATATGGCGGCACAACCGTTCTAAATCACCGGCATATACCGAGACGAGCATGCCTTGATATTCGGTATCCCGATCCCAATGCAGTCCGTTCGCTTTCGCGACCCGTTGCGATGGGACGTTATCCGGATGAATCAAGGAAATGATCTCTTTCTCACCTTCTTCGAACGCATGACGCATGAGACGAGCCGCTGCCTCGCGTCCGTAGCCCATATGCCAATGCTTCGGCGCCAACCAATATCCGACTTCAAGTTCAATCGTGCCGTCGAGTTCATGGAGCAACGTGCCGGCATGACCGATTGGCTCGTCATTTTCATGCGACATCAATTTGAGCAACCCGGTTTGACGACCCGTCTGATAGCGGGCCAACTGGCGCTCGAACCATTCGATCGTCTGTTCATCCGTATATGGCTTTCCATCCGGGCTAATGAAACGCATCACGCGCGGATCTTGGAGTAGCGATTTCACGAAATAAAAATCAGCAATCGTGTAAGGTTCGAGTCGTAGACGCTCGGATTGCAGTTTGATATGACTCATCGTCCCCGCCCCTTTCGTTCACAGTCTGAACTATTCAATTCCCGTTTTTATTCGAAGCTAATCCTGATCACGCGACAACTTTTAATCCGATGACACTCCCGATAATAAGCAATAAGAAGAAGATACGCCACCGGTCCCGCGATTCGTTCAAATACAGCATGCCGAGCACGACGCCGCCGGCCGCCCCAATCCCGACCCAAATCGAATATGCCAGCCCGAGCGGGAGCGTCTCGAGAGAGCGCGACAACAAATAAAAACTTAAGGCAAACGTTCCGACGGACAAGATCGACCATTTAACAATCTGATAGCCTTTCGATTTTCCCATCCAAAAGACCGCCATCATCTCGGCAAGACCCGCGCCAATCAAAAATACCCAACTCATGCCGATTCTCCTCCTGTCACTTGTTTCAGTCCAATCACACCGATGAGGAGCGTCGCGATAAAGACGAGCTTCATGCCGGTCAGCGCCTCATCGAACAAGACTGCACCGACGATGACCGTTCCGACGGCCCCGATGCCGGTGAACACTGCATAACCGGTCCCGGCCGGTAACGTCCGGAACGACATCGCCAACAACCCAAAGCTCACAACTAATAAGAGAACGGTCACCACGCTCGGACCGAGCACCGTGAAGCCGTTCGACAGTTTCATCGTCGTGGCCCAGACGATTTCAAGCAGGCCGGCTAGAATGAGCCAAACCCAGGCCATTTGATCTTGTTTCATGTCCATCCGACTCCTTTCTTATAGATGGTGAATGCGGCCTGTTGCCGCTTGACGCGATTCGTCTCGAGCGTGAAGAGTGAGATGAGCGCGCCGTCGAGAAAACAATAGTAGGCATCGTAAACGTCCTCGAGCGACTGTTCGGGTAACGCCCCTTGCTCCATCGCCAATCGAAACTGTTCTTTCTCAAACGCTTGCAAGTCCGTCTCGACCGACCCGAGCGTCGTCTCGATGAACAATCGCAATTCAGGCGGCGGGACGAGCAACATCCGCTTCGTCAGCATCCATGTCTCCTCTTCTTCAAAGAAGCGAATCAACGTCTCGACGATGGCCTCGATCCGTTCGAGCGGTGCCGCGCCCTCAGTGGCGTCCCGCGCTTCTCGCCAGACGCGATCGTAACGATCTGCCATGTCCTCGACGACTTGTTTGAACAATTGCTCTTTTCCTTCGATATGGGCGTATAGCGACGCTTTCTTAATGCCAACATCCTCGGCGAGTGCCGCTAATGATAGTCCTTCATACCCTTCAAGCGCAAAGCGCCGCCGTGCCGCCAGCTCGATTCGTTGTTTCGTATTCATCCGTCATCGACCCCTTTCTTCATTATCACTTTACCTAACGAACGGTAGGTAGTCAAGTGTCGCGATTGCATTTCTCGTCCACACCCGGCAAACTAAAACCAGTTGACTGCGAAAGGAGCGCTTTATATGCTCGACCAATTCAGCTTCACCTTACCGACCGAGGCCATACGTGGCCGGAAGCGGATTGTCCGTGTCTATCGTCCCGACTTCGTGTCGGCTGACGAACGAATCCCGGTCCTCTATATGCACGACGGTCAAAACGTGTTCGACGGCAAGACCGCCACGATCGGCGAAGGTTGGTCAATCGACCGCCACATCGAGGACTTGCAATTGCCGCTCATGGTCGTCGCCATCGCGAGTGCCCCGGACTGGCTCGACCGCTACGATGAGTATTCGTTTTATGAGGATGAGATGCTATATCGCCGAATCGGGCCGGAACTCGCCAAGACACGGCCCACGCTCGGCGGGAGAGGTCGGGCTTACGCCGACTGGCTCATGAAAGAGTTGAAGCCGTGGATTGATGAACGCTACGCGACCGACCCGGACAACGTCGGCGTGATGGGCAGCTCGATGGGCGGGGTCATCTCGCTCTATATGATGACGGCCTATCCGTCCATCCGGCGCGTCGGCTCGCTCTCGACAGCCGCTTGGGCCAATCTCGACTCCCTCATTCGGGATGTGAAGCAGGCCGATGTGACGGCGCGTCTCTATATGGACATCGGGACGAACGAGACGAGCGGACCGATCACGCCCGAGGATTACCTCTATACGAACGCGAAACTCGTCGAGACGGTCGCGCGAACAGGGATCGCCTTCCGCTATGAAGTCGAGCCCGGTGCCGTCCATAATGAAATCGCGTGGCGGCGTCGGCTACCGAACGCCCTCGCCTTCCTCTATGAATTGACATAAAAAAGAGACGAATTCCACGAAGGGATTCGTCTCTTGCTTGATTAAATGACCCAGTTGCCGTCACGCATGATGGCTTCGCGTGAACCGTCTTCGAGTTCGCCGTCGATGTTCATCTCGGCCGAGCCGATCATGAAGTCGACGTGTGTCATCGAGTCGTTCGCACCGTTCTCGGCGAGCTCTTCAGCTGACATTTGCGGTCCGCCTTCGAGACATGTCGAGTAGGCGCGTCCGAGCGCCAAGTGGCATGATGCGTTCTCGTCGAACAACGTGTTATAGAAAAGGAGACCCGAGTTCGAGATTGGTGAGTCGTCCGGCACGAGCGCAACTTCTCCGATACGACGCGCCCCTTCATCGAGGTTCAACAACTCATCGAGTGCCTGTTGGCCTTGTTTCGCTTCCGCCTTCACGACTTTCCCGCCTTCGAACCAAAGCGTGAACCCATCAATCAAGTTGCCGCTGTAGCTGAGCGGTTTCGTGCTCGAGACGTGTCCTTCGACCGAATCTTTATCAGCGAGCGTGAACACTTCTTCGGTCGGCATGTTGGCGATGAAATCGACGCCGTCGATGTTCGGACCGCCGCCGCCAAGGAAGACGTGCTTCTTCGGCAAGCCGATCGTCAATTCCGTGCCCGGTGCCTTGTAGTGGAGCTTCGCATACTTCTTATTCGTGAGTAATGTCGCTCGTTCACGGAGCGATGCGTCATGCGTATCCCACGCCGCAACGACATCCGGTTGGTCCATTCGCGTCGCTTCGAAAATCGCTTTCCAAAGGGCCGGTACAGCGTCTTCACGGTCTGGGAAGACTTTCTTCGCCCACGCTTCCGAAGCGCCAGCGACGATTGACCAGCTGACGTTGTCGCTCATGACGTATTTACGCCATTTGGCAAGTGCCACGCCGGCAGCACGATTCGAGTCCGCGATGCGTGATGACTCAACGCCGTTCAGTGCGTCCGGGTCGTCGCTGACGATTGATAGGAAGGCTGTCTTCTCTTCGGCCAATTGTTCAAAGCGTGCCTTGAGCCATTCCGGGTATTCTTTGAAGGCATCCGCCGGGGCGTTGAAGTAACGGACTTTCGTCGTCTCTTCGTCGCTCCAGTTGACATACACTTGTTTCGCGCCAGCCGCGTAAGCTGCTTTCACGATTTGACGGACGAGCGGTGCTTGGCTAATATCAGCTCGGACTTCGAGCTGTTGGCCCGGCTGAATGTTGACGCCTTTTTTGACGGCAAGCTCAGCGTAGCGGGCAAATTCTGCCTCGGTCGGCATGGTTACAGTAGACATATGTACAGTTCCTCCTTTTTCACTTATTTCTATTTTCTTAAATTTTCGGAAAAGTTGCAACCAAATCGCAAAAACGGGCATATTAGTAGATGAAGACAGAAGGAGGAATATACATGTCAGATTGGAAAACGACGTACACACACTTTTTAACAAGCGCGACCGAGGACTATACCAACAAAGAAAAATTGGGTGACCTCTTGGTCCAAGGTGAACTCGCTCTCGCTAAAGTGACAGTCGATGTCGCGTCAAGCGAGATTAGCAATATCGAACGGGAAGAAGAACTGACGCTCTACTTCCAAATGAAACAATTGCTCAATATGTTGCGCGCCCTCTATAACGACCAGTTCGAGATGCAGCCAGACAAACAGCATGCCCTCGTCGCCGCCGTCCTCTACTTCGTATCCCCATTCGATGCGATTCCGGATGACGCTCCGCTCGGCTTATTCGATGACGCTCAAGTCATCGATTACGTTCATGAACAGCTCGCAAGTGATATCGACCGCTTCCATAATGAATTGTAATCATTCGACGCTTGAAATTCCGACATCGTCGGAGTACGCTTGAATGAGTTTATTTCAAAGGGGGCGTATGGCGCCTAGCCATTATCTATGTACGCAAAAACTAGAAAACGGATCGCCGTCGAGACGACCTTGTTCATCATCGCCGGAACGATTCTACAATCGATTTTTGTCGGTCTATTGCTCAAACCAAACGAAATCGGGTCCGGGGGTATCGTCGGGATCACGTTGATCGTCAATGAACTGTTCAACACGCCGATTGGATTCACGCAACTCGTCTTGAATATCCCGCTCTTCATCGTCGGGATTAAATATCTGGGGAAACGGTTCATTCTCATGACCGGCCTCGTCGTCGTCTTATCATCCATCTTGATTGACACGTTGCCCGTGCTCATCCCGCCGACACCGCTCGATGACCCGCTCGTCGCCTCGGTGTTCAGTGGGATCGTTTCCGGCCTCGGGCTCGCCCTGCTGTTGTTCGCAGGCGCTTCGACCGGAGGACTCGACATTCTCGGGAAAGTCATTTATACGAACAACCGGAACTTATCACTCCCGAAAATCTTTTTGACACAAGATATCATCGTCTATATCCTCGTGTTCATCACGTTCGACATTAAAGCGGTCATGTATGCGCTCGTTCTCAGTTTCGTCCGGTCGCGGACGTTGTTGACGATTCACCGGTTCTTCTCGGCGCAGAAGCAGTGTTTCATCATCTGTAAGAAAGCCGATGAAATCAACCTTGTCATCAAGCAGAACTTGAAACGCGGCGTCACGATTATGGACGCGACCGGCGGTTACTCGAACGACTCGAAGAAGATGTTGTATGTCGTCGTCCAGAACAACGAAATTCCAAAACTGCGTCAAATCGTCTCCGAGATTGATTCAGAAGCGTTCGTCACCGTCTCCGAAATCGATTCGGTCGTCGGTAACTTCAAAGAACATTCGTATACACTTTAATCGACAGCGAGTTGCTGTCGATTTTTTTGTGTAACAAACGCATGAACAATCCGATAATAATGGTGAGCCTCTTAGACATATACAGAAGGAGGTGCATGAGTTGACCAACCACTCGTTGCGCCAAACAGTCCCCGCTTTGCTCGTCGGGACCTTTTTTCTCGGACTTTTATTGATTCTGTTCACCCCTTACGCCTTGAGAGAGACGAGTTTGTTCGTCTATTTCACGGCGGTCACTCTCATCGCGACCGTCTTCAGCGCGACGGCCGTGTTTCAAAATCGTGGGATGCGACGCTACATACATTTACTGATTAGCGCCGGCAATGTCTGCTTCATCGCTTATTTGGTCGGACACCATTTTGGCGCATCGACAGCAATCAACCATATGCCGTTCATTCAGAACTTTTTTTATTTGATTATGTCGCTGATTGTCATCACGCAATCGATTGAAATTCGGACATTGAAACTGCGAACATTCGACATTTTCGCCTTGTTCAGCTTCGTGTTGATCGGGGCGTTGCATCTGTTCATTTATTCGAACGACGGTGGGCGTTATGCGGCTCACTTGAACGGGTTTGAAGAACAGATGGTGTTGATTAGTCTCTACATGATGCTCGGCTTCCTGTACTTGAATCGCATCACCTCGGTCGGCCAAACGTTCCGTGTGCTCTTGTTGATCGGCATTCTCGGCTTCACGACCGCCTCGATTTTGAACCAATTGCTCATCTTCAACGGCATCGGCCATGAGTTGGTGCACCTGCTTCAAGTGAGTAGCATCTTTATCATTTCAATCAGCTACGTGTTCGATGAATCGAGAGAAGATGCCCTCGTCTATGACTCCGTGTTCGACTACGTCGTCTATAGCGCGATCGTCATGCTATTCATGCTCGCCTCGGATCGGCTGCTCGGCACATCTGTGCTCGACTCGATGACGGCGAACGCCGTCTTGTTGCTGCTCATCCGTCAGTTCGTCGTCGCCAAACAAAACGCATTGATCAGTCACCGTTTACATACCGTCAATACCGACCTCGAAGTCGCGGTGACGACGAAGGCGCATGAACTCGAGGTCCGCGAACAACAGTATCGCTCGCTATTCGCCTATCATGCCGAACCGATTTTCTTGTTCGACCTCCATGGCGAAGTATTGTCTGTGAACGAGGCCGGCAGCTCGGTGCTTGGTCATGATACGGAAACGTTGATTGGCTCCAACATTTTAGACATTATCGAACAAAAAGACCGGTCCGCCTATGCGACCGTGTTGCACGATTTAACGAACGGTCGCCCCCGGACGCTCGACGTCGATGTCGTCACCGAAGACGGGGCGAAACGGGTGTGGCAGTTGATGAACATTCCGATGATTATCGACGGCGAAGTCGAAGGCATCTATGCGATCGTCAAGGACATCACGCAAATGATCGTCCAACAAGAACAGATTTATTATCAAGCGAACCATGACAGTCTGACCGGGCTTCATAACCGCTACGCCCTGCAAGAACAGATTGAACGGCTGATCGCGGAAGGACGTCCGTTCTCGCTCATGTTCTCCGACCTCGACGGTTTTAAAGAAATTAACGACCAGTTCGGCCATCATATGGGTGACGAGTTGTTGCAACATATCGGTAAACGTCTGCGGGGCGCCTTGTTGCCGAACGAGTATGCGGGCCGGCTCGGTGGTGACGAATTCATCGTTGTCGCCGAGCATGACGACGATGAGATGCTCGTCGAACGGTTACGGCGCTCCGTCTATCGTCCGCCGTACTTCATGGGCGGGACGCTCGTCGAGATTCACGCGTCCATCGGTATCGTCCGCTATCCTGAACACGGTTCGACGCTCAAGCATTTGCTGTCGAACGCCGACCTTGCCATGTATAAGGCGAAGGACAAAGGACGCAACGAGACCGTTTTGTTCGCTCCTGAATTACGGGCCCACAAAGAAGAGCGCAAACTGTTGATGGAAGGGCTTGATACCGCCCTCGAGAAAGGCGAGATCTCACTTTATCTTCAGCCTCAAGTTGACGCTTCGACGAAAGCCATCATCGGGGCCGAGGCGCTCATGCGTTGGCAACGAGATGGCGTCTTCATCCCGCCAAGCCAGTTCATCCCGATTGCCGAAGAGACGGGGCATATCCATGATCTCGGCCGCTGGATGATTCATGAAACATTCCAATTGATGTACGCATTCGAGCAAGGCGATATCGATTTACCAAAACTATCGGTCAACCTATCCGTCCGCCAACTGTTCGATGAGCACTTAATCGAATATTTGACGACGTTATTCGAACGGTTCCCGATTGAACCTGGCCGACTTAACTTCGAGTTGACCGAGACGGTCGCGGCCCATCAATCCGACCGCGTGTTGACACGGATTCTCGAGTTGAAGGCGCTTGGCATCAAACTGTCGATCGACGATTTCGGTACCGGCTACAGCTCGCTCGCCTACCTCGTCCGCTATCCAATCGATGAGCTGAAAATCCCGCGCGAGTTCACGATGCAACTCGAAGAAAACCGGGAGTATCAGACCGTCACCGCGACCATTGTCGCGATGGCCCGGCAACTCGGGATGGCGCTCGTCGCTGAAGGTGTCGAGACCGAGTATCAAGAGAATTTCTTACGGAAAATCGGCTGTGATTCGATGCAAGGCTATCGCTATGCGAAACCGATGCCACTCGATGAGTTTGTTATTTACTATATGAAGCAGACGATGTAACGAACATGCCCCGAACCGGTATCCGGTTCGGGGCATTTGCTTATTTCATCTCATAAATCTTCACTTCGCCCGGCTTCAAATCGACCCACAGGTCCCAATTCTCGTCGAACGAATGCTCGGCGTACGGCCATGACGTCGGTGAGTACACCATCTCGGCGAAACGGCTCGCGTTCCAGTTGCGGCGTCGTACCCCGTCGAGCGGGACTTTCCCTTGCAACGGTTGGTGCATATCCGTATTGGCCACGACGAGAAGCGTCTCGTTCGTATCCGGACGCAACCAAGCGAGACCGATGAACGGCGCATGCATATGTGCCATGGCGAGCGGTTCGAAATGACTCGGGTTGACCAGGACGTCCAACCAACGACGACGCACCTCGGCCACTTGATGCATCAGTTCGATCATCTCGTCTCGCTCGGGATGATCCCAATGGAACTGGTACGCATCGAAGAAAGCAAGCTTTCCAAAGTATGGATCGGTCGGGAAGAGTTGATACGCTTCTTCCGGTCGGCAGTCGAGCCCGGTGTTCATCGGCTGTGTCTCATACAGTTCGAGTCCAGAGTTCGTCATCGGGACGCCGTTCGGTACGAAGCCGTTCAAGACGGTGAGCAAGCGACTCGCCTGCCGTCCCCCATCTCGTGTCGCGATACGGCGCGTGTCTGCCGTTTCTCCGGCCGCAAACACCGGTAACGGTAAGAAGCGCGAGTCATAAACGAACTGGTGCGTCTCATGTGTATCAAAGCGTGGCTCTTTATAGAACCCGTACCCGATAATCATGTTATAGCCCGCTTCTTTCGCCGCCCACGCACCGATTTCAATCAATTCTTCAGCGATGAAGCTGAAGTTGGCGTCGAGTTCACGCGGTTGCTGTAGAATCCGTTGCGCCAAATCGACCGGCAAGGCGTGCCCCATGTCGATGCGAGCTCCATCAATCCCATATTCACGCTGATAGTGCGGAATGATGTCGGCGAGCATCGCCCAGAGCGGCTCGTTGATTTGATCGCCTCGGAATTGATTCGATTTGATCGAGTCGAACAAGATATAAGGTGCCAAGTTCGCTTCGCTCACGTAAGGTGCTGCCGCTGTCGGGTGGTCCAAGAACAGACGGAAATACGTCACATCTGACCATGGTGGCTGCGGATCATTGATGCAATCGGAGAAGGCTGGAGCGGTCGTCAAGCCGAACTCGCGCTCGATGACGGCAAGCAAGTTCTCTTCTGGATGCTCGAGCAAGTACGCTCTCACCGTCTCCCACTTGTCCGCATCGACGAGATTCGGTGCCATCGAGAAGCGACGTAAGTGCGCCCAGACGTCTTCTGACCCATAAATCATAGGTAAGAAAGCATGCTCTGGTTTCACGTTCTCACCAATTCCTGGTACGTGCGGCGGATGATAGTAATCGAGTTCGGTCACCGGAATCCAATAAAACCATTCCGGATTTTCGAGAATGAGTCGGTTGTCACGAGCACATGTACGCGGGATGACATCGATGACGACACGAATCCCCACCATGTGACATGCTTCGACGAACGCCGCGAACTCTTCTTCGACCGTCAAGCCGTCTCCGGTCAACGTCTCTTTCAGTTCCTCATCGATTCCAAAAAAATCTTGCACGGCATAAGGAGAACCAAATTCGCCTTTTTTGTTTTTATGACTGTGTTGCGAGATTGGCAATAAGAACAATGTGTCGATTCCCATATAAAGGAGATGCGGAATCAACGCGAGCGTTTTGACGAACGTCCCTGTGTCTTTCATGCCGATCGAGTTCTCCATTTCGACATAACCTGATCCATCATGATCCCATGATGTCGACGTCCGGACTTGCATCGAGTAGACCGAGGCCCGCTTGATCCAATCGCCGCCAGTTTGCAAATATCCGTCCGCTTGGGCGACCGATTGATGGTAACCCCGTCCGTCGACCGCATGGGGAAGAATAGCTTTTTCAATCGTCTCGATCAAGAAATCATACGGATTGACCCGTTCGACCCCATCACGTACAGGCTCTGAAGCGAATTGCAGCCGGTTCCATAACGTCGGAATCTCATAATGGACGTTCGTTCGTTTATCTTTCAAGACTTGGTGCAACTTGATTAACGATGAGTTCTCTGGCATGTGTATTCTCCTTGTGAATAAAATCGTTCCTCTATCATTGTAAACGATATCAAGAAACGCATTACTATATATTTATACCTTTACCCGATTTTTTCCTTTTCCAAAAAAATATTTTGCGGTGAAATCAGGAAGTATTGTACGATGTTTACAGAAGGAGGGATGACCATGTCCCAACGAAAATGGCTGACCGTACTCATTTCGTTATCCGTCTTATCCATCCTCGTTCTCGCTAGTTTCGCCTTCCAACTTCGCGACACGACAAGGCAAATCGAATCGATTCACGGTCAACGTCTCGACTCGTATGACGCCATCGAGGATATCATGTATTTCAACATCGAACGAGCCAACGCCATCCGTGGTCTTCTCGCCTATGAAGACCGGCGCTTTTTAGAATCGTATTACAGTATGTCCCAGCAAGCAGAAGAATTGAAAACATCCATTGCGAATGATCCCGGCACTCCGAGCTCACTCATCGATTTGCTCCATCGCGACGGGATTTGGGAGCAAGGGGCTGATCAAGTGCTCGTCCTCTATGAAAGGGGCGACATCGAAGCCGCGACCGACCTCGCTGAAACGATGACTGATCAACGTCAAACGATTCTCGAAGATTTGCGTGCCTTAAAAAAGATGCAGTATGACGACATCCGCAAACAATTGATTGCGACGGAGAATCAAATCGATGTGCTGATGCAAGCGCTCACGTCCATCGCCATCCTCCTTAGCGCTGCGATTATCGTCATTTTATTTTTGATTTTCAAAACACGCAAAAAGAACCGACCCCAGTGAGTCGGTTCCCAGCCTCGAGCATGCTCGAGGTTTTTTTATTTGGCGTGAATCAATCGGGCGGCATTTCCGATAGCGAGTAAGGCGACCCCGACATCGGCAAACACGGCTTCCCACATCGAGGCGAGTCCGAATACGCCGAGTAAGAGGAAGAGCGCCTTCATCCCGAACGCGAACGTAATGTTTTGCCAGACAATCCGTCGTGTCTTTTTGCTCAAATCAATCGCCGCCACAACATCGTGTGGGGCATCATTCATGAGAACAAGGTCAGCTGCTGCGACCGCAGTATCACTACCGACACCACCCATCACGAGTCCGACATCAGCACGCGCAAGCGCCGCCGCATCGTTCAAGCCATCACCGACAAAAGCGACCTTGCCGGTTGTTGCCAACCGCTCGACTTCCGTTACTTTTTGATGTGGAAGCAACTCGCTGTACACTTCATCGATGCCAATCGCTGAACCGACGGCATTCGCGACTTCTTGCCGATCACCCGTCAGCATGACTGTCCGATATCCGTATTGTTTCAACGCACGAATCGTCTGTTCCGCATCCGCCTTCACTTCGTCCCTCAACTCGATTCGTCCGAGCCAGCGATCATTTTTCACGACATGCACAATCGTCCCCGACGTCTCCGTCGGGATCGAGCAGCCCAATTTTTTCATATAGCGGGCACTACCGACGTAAATGCGGTGTTCACCCTCTATAGCCATCAGTCCGTAACCCGGCTCTTCTTGGATTGTTGCGAACGGCGCGACCGGACCGGCTTGCTCGACGATTGCTTTTGCAAGCGGATGCGTCGAAGCCATCTCGACTCGGGACGCAAGTTGGAGCAACTCGTCCTTCGTCAATTCTCCATTCGTCGCGATATCCGTCACTTCAAAACGTCCCGTCGTGAGCGTTCCGGTCTTATCAAAGATAACCGTCTCAACTTCGGCGAGGACGTCCAAATACTCGCCGCCTTTCACTAAAATGCCACGCCGCGAGCCAGCACCAATTCCACCGAAATAACCGAGCGGAATTGAGATCACTAAGGCACACGGACAACTAATGACGAGGAAGATTAAAGCCCGGTACACCCACTCCTCCAAATTTCCGACAAACAATGGCGGGACAAACGCGACCACAGCCGCTAAAACGACGACGATTGGCGTGTACACTTTGGCTAACCTTGTAATCATCTGTTCCGTCTTCGCCTTGTTCATGCTCGCCTGTTCAACGAGGGCAATCATCTTTTGAAGACTCGACTCCGCAGCCGGTCGCTCGACCCGAACTTCGAGCCGCCCTTCGAGGTTGATCATGCCGGCCAATACGTCTTCACCAGGCCCGACTTGGCGTGGCAACGACTCTCCTGTCAGAGAAGCCGTATCCAGTGAGCTGTCCCCTTGTAACACCTGACCATCCATCGGCACTTGTTCACCAGCCCGCACTATGATGACGGAGCCGACCGTTACGTCCTCAGGTCGTTGCTCAACTTCTAGCCCCTCAACAAGAACGCGTGCGCGTGTCGGTTTCAAATTCAATAGCGATTGAATCGACCGCCGTGAAGCGTGGACCGCTTTCGCTTGGAAATACTCACCGAGTTGATAAAACAGCATGACGGCGACCGCTTCCGGATACTCCGAAATCGCAATCGCACCGACCGTCGCAATCGTCATTAAAAATTTCTCATCAAACCATTCCCGATGCCATACGTTACGAAATGCGGCATAGACGACATCATAACCCGCAACCACGTAGGCGATTCCGTACACGACAAGCGAATCGGTATACAGACCGACGAGCAGGAATGCGAATGCAATCCCGAACCGCCATAACAAGCGACTCGACATAGGTACTTCCTCATCATCTTTCACAAAATGAGCACCCGGTTCAATTCGCGCCATCGACGCTTCGATAGCCCGTAGCGTCTCCGTATGATCCTTCGAATCATTCCATTCGATAATCATTCGACTTGTCGCAAAATCAATCTGACAAGCGGCGACACTGTCCTCTCCCGTCACACTCTTCTCGATTTTGGCGGCGCAGTTCGTACATGTAATCCCTTCGACGGGCAATGCATCTCGTTTCATCTTAATTTCGCCCCTTTTATATTCAAACGTTCATTTGAATATATCGTAACGCGGTCGCCTCACAATTACAACCGAAAAAAAGCCGACTGGAATCCCAGTCAGCCTCACGTGTCTGATTCAGTCTCATCTTGCTCGGCGCTATGGGCCATCGCAATCTCGACGAGCAACCGGACGTGGTCATCGTCGAGCGAATAATAAACGACTTTTCCATCCTTTCGATATTTGACAAGTCCTTGCTCGAGCAATGTCCGTAAGTGATGGGACGCCGTGGCATTCGAATGTTTAATCACGGCCGCCACGTCACAGACGCACAGTTCCGCTTCGAGCGTGAGCACGTAGAGCACTTTAAGTCGGGTCGGATCGGCGAACGCTTTGAATAATCGACTGACCCGCGTCGCATCAAGATCGGTCAACGCTTGTTGTAATACCCCGACATCCTCATTCTGAATGGCAATCGTTTCGCATTGGGGTGCTTTCATCCATCTCACCTCATTTTCTATACTCTCATTCTAACAAAATCCGATTTATAAATCTGTTATATATTATTGTTGACTTATCACCCTCTGTTATAATACAATCAAAACAACATAACAGCTACGTTACTTAATTAAAGGGGGCAGTTATAATGAATGAATGGGCAAGCCGACTTGAATCTTCCGTCGAATTTTATCGGAAGTTACCGGACAAGACGTGTCAAGAGTGCGGGAAACAGATGGATGAGCAGTGCGAGTCTTACGAGAACACGTGCCCATCTTGTGCTGAAAAACTCCAACTTAGCGAATAAAACAATCCCTCGGAAACGTGTTCCGAGGGATTTGTCATGGCAGATGATAACCGAGATAGGCCGCCAGCAGACCAAGTACATAGGTCGCAAGCAAATACATCCCGAAACGAAGCCAGTCTTTGGCGACGAACCGCATCACTTCGAGCTTGAACGTCGAGAACGTCGTGAACGAACCGAGAAAGCCGACACCGAGTCCGAGCATGAGCGACGGGCCGGCACTCGACGCATATAAATAGCCGAGACAAAACGACCCACTCACATTGACGAACAGCGTCGCCCACGGGAACATAGATGTCGTCCATGTTTTGACGAGCTGACCAATGCCAAACCGTGCCATCGCTCCAAAGAACGCCCCCAGCATAATGATGGCGATCGTCATCGCACCACCTCTTCTCGCCTGAACTGTTTGAACCGACGCCGTCCGAACCAAAACCCGAGCCACGAACTGAACAGACCGAGCATAAGGCTTAGTGTCACGTAGAGCAAGGCCATGCCAATTGCGCCGGACTCCAGCAACTCAATCGTCTCCACACTGAACGTCGAGAACGTCGTGAACGAGCCGATGAATCCTGTTCCGACCGCGGTGACGACACTCGGGGAGAGTCGTCCGGACCGAAACAAGAAGTGTGTCAGCCAACCGAGCGCGAAACTGCCTGATAAATTGATGAGCAGCGTCCCGAGCGGAAACATACCGACCCAAAACGTCTCGATGCCCGTGCCGATCCCATAACGTGCCAAGGCTCCTAGCGCTCCTGCCAAACCGACGTATACATATAGCATCGCCAGGCCTCCCTTCAAAAAAACACCTGCCGCGCGCACGTCGCGAGACAGGTGTTGAGTCTGTAACCATTATACCAAGCGATGCGTGATCACGAAATAGCTGCTGGTGCGAACACGGCCGAGATGGCCTCGAACGCCTCATCGAGCTCCTCTTTCGTGATGACGAGTGGTGGTGCCAATCGAATCACCGTCTCATGTGTCTCTTTGCAGAGTAGGCCACGTTCTTTAAGCGCCTCACAGTATGGACGGGCTGCTTCCGTCAATTCGATCCCGATGAACAGACCGCGACCGCGCACATCTTTAATGAGCGGATTGTCGATTGATTTCAAACGGTCCATGAAATATGTCCCGAGTTCGAGAGAACGTTGTGGCAACTGCTCTTCTTCTAACACTTCGAGTGACGCGATCGACACGGCCGCCGCGAGCGGATTCCCTCCGAACGTCGAACCGTGTGAGCCTGGATTGAATACACTCAAGACGTTTTCATTGGCCGCCACACACGATACCGGGAACACGCCGCCCCCGAGCGCTTTTCCGAGAATATACATATCTGGCTCCACATCTTCCCATTCGATGGCGAACCATTTACCTGAGCGACCGAGCCCTGACTGAATCTCATCGGCCACAAATAACACGTTATGCTGTTGGCACAGTTCACTGGCTCGTTTCAAGTAACCAGCCGGTGGGATGATGATGCCGGCTTCGCCTTGAATCGGTTCGACGATGAACGCCGCCGTATTTTCAGTGATGGCCGCCTCGAACGCATCGATGTCACCGTACGGCACGACTTTAAACCCTGGCAATAGCGGCCCGAATCCACGTTGGTATTCCGCTTCTGTCGACATCGACACCGCCGCCATCGTCCGGCCGTGGAAGTTGCCCGAGCAGACGATGATTTCCGCTTGACCTGGGATTTGTTTCACTTCATACGCCCAGCGCCGCGACGCTTTGACAGCCGTTTCGACTGCTTCCGCACCCGTATTCATCGGCAACACCATCTCTTTGTTTGTAAGCGCTGCCACTTTTTTGTAGAAACGACCGAGTTGATCATTGTAAAACGCACGTGACGTCAGCGTGATTTTATCGGCTTGGTCCTTAAGCGCTTGAATGATTTTCGGATGACAATGACCTTGGTTGACGGCCGAATAGGCACTCAACATATCCATGTAGCGATTCCCCTCTGGGTCTGTCACCCAGATCCCCCTCGCTTCCGAGATGACGATTGGAAGTGGATGATAATTGTGCGCCCCGAATTTCTCTGTCAATTCAATCACTTCTTGTGTCTTTGACATTTGATTTCCCCCTTATCAAAAAACTATCTTACTCCTTCAGTATATGATGACCGTCTTTCTTTTGACAACGACCAACTTGCCCATTCCTCGGTTTGGCAAAATAAGGTACACTGAACGTAGAATATGATTCATTTGATGTAGATTGGAGGAAACAATGTGGCTTCATTGCGTGATTTGCCGATTGACGAGTTTATCGATGCTTTATCTGTCCCATGCTGTTACATCAATCTCGATGGCAACGTCCTGCTGTGGAACGAATATGCGGAAACGCTGTTCGGATGGGGACGAGACGAGGTGCTTCACCATCCGCTCCCTGTTGTCCAACACTTACAGGATGCGCTTGAATCCTGGTCACCGATGCTCCTTCAATATCCGTTCTCGACGACGGCGATGACGCCGTTCAAACATAAAAACGGATCAGTCGTCTATGCGACTGCTTATTTACAATCTTTTTCCATCAACGACTATACGGGGTACTTCCTTGCGTTCCTGCCGAAAGGATTTGGGCCGCTCATCAGCACGGAACAGTTCAATCTGCTTCACCACTTTCAAGCGATGATTGAACAATCGACGTATTATTTGGCAACAAACGCTTACGGCGAGATTACAGAAATCAATCCGTTGCTATGCGGGTTAATCGGCGCACCCGATCATCAATTCATCGGTCGTAACTGGTTCGAGCTCATCCATCCGTCATTTGAGAATCATCCGCTTGCCGAGGACGTGCTTCAAGCACTTACGACCGACCGCATCTGGAACGGTGAAATGCCTGTCCGTTCCGAGCGGCATGTCCGCAACATGTGTTGGCTCAATTTGACGGTCGTCCCGATTCTGAGTGATGAAGGCGAAATTGTACAGTATACCGCCTTCGGCTTTGACGTCTCAGATAAAAAGCGACTCGAGCAAGAGGTCAATTATCTCGCGTACCATAACGATTTGACCGGACTCTTGAACAAGAAAGGATGGCTCCGTCAGTACAGCCACGTGTTGACGGATGTCGATCAGGGAGATGGCTTGGTTCACGTCGCCTTGTTCGATATCGATCGCTTCAAAATCATCAATGAATCGTTTGGTTCACGCGTCGGCAACGAATTGCTCCTTCAAATCAAGGACCGGGCCGCGCAGTTCTTGCCTGAGACGAGCGTCATGTTCCATCCGTCGGGCGGTTTGTTCGGGTTGATTTTCTTTGAACAGTCGAAAGAAGAAGTGTTCCAGTTGCTGCGCCAACTGCAACATGAATTGCAGCGTCCGTTCCGGATTTATCATCACTCCATCATGGTATCGATTTCCATCGGGTGCGTCTTCTATCCGTCCGCCACATCTTCATTAGAAGAACTGTACACGCGCGCCGAGAGCGCCCTGTTCAAAGGCAAACGAATCGGTGTCGGGACGATCCAGTTCGTCACGAAAGATATGGACGATGCGTTCTCACGTCAAATCCATATCGAGAAAGCACTTTATCAAGCACTTGAAGAAAAACATTTCTATTTAGAATATCAACCAAAATATGAGTTAAAGACTGACACGCTCATCGGGTTCGAGGCGCTTCTCCGTTGGCATCATGATGAACTCGGACAGATCCCACCTTCAGAGTTCATCCCGCTCGCCGAGGAGATGGCACTCATCGTCCCAATCAACAACTGGGTCATTCTCGAGGCGGCCAAACAGTTGAAAGTCTGGCAGCAACTCGTCGACCGCCCGTTGTCGATGGCCGTCAACATTTCACCGAATCAATTCCGGAGCGACAGCTTCATCAATACGCTCCGGAATATCAAGCAACAGCTCAATTTGAACCCGTCCGACATCATCCTCGAGATCACCGAGAGTCTCGTCATGCAGCAGACGGACGAGATTATCGCCCGGATGGATCAAATCAAACGTCTCGATTATCGCCTATCCATCGACGACTTCGGGACCGGCTTCTCGTCACTGCAATATTTGAAGTCGTTCCCGGTCGACGAGCTAAAAATCGATAAAGTCTTCCTCGATGATTGGTTGACGTCGAAGTCACACTTACTCGATGTCATCGTCCACCTCGGCAAGAGCCTGAATCTGCACGTCGTAGCCGAGGGTGTCGAGGATCAAGAGATGCTCGACCACTTGAAACAAACCGCTTGCGACTCGTTCCAAGGGTTCTTGTACGCCAAGCCGCTTCCTCCAATTGAAGTCGTTCGCTTATTGACGGACAACAGTCAATGAAAAAAGTCATCGCGCGTCTCCCGACGTACGATGACTTTTTATTATAGGCTAATTGTCGCCGTCCATAGTCCATAGACACCGTACGTGGCTGCCAAGAGGATGACGACCGCAATCATGTATTGCAACCGGCTGAGGTACGGCCGGCCTTGTTCGCGTTCGGCCAACATGAAGACGAACACGCCTGGCGCGTACAAAATCATGGCGATGAGCATATACTCGACACCTGACGCATAAAGGAGCCAGGCCGCATAAACGGTCGCAATCCCGGACATGACGAGCATCGGGCGTGTTCCGGTCCGCCGTGCCTCTTTCCAACCGAACAAGGCCGAGAACAAATACGGCACGAGCGCCGCGATGCCAGCGATGCTCGAGAGCACCAAGTACGTCTGTTCCGAGAAGAGAGCGATGATGGTGACGAGTTGCGTGAACGCTTGTGTAATGAACAAGGCACTCACCGGCGTCTCATTTCGATTGAGCCGATTGAACAGTTTCGGAAACACGCCGTCACGACTGGCGACGTACGAAATCTCCGTCGCGAGAATCGTCCAACCGAGCAGGGCACCCGAGAGCGAGACGAGGAGTCCGATGTTAATGATGGTCGCACCGACCGGTCCGACGACGGCCTCGAGCACGTACGCCATCGACGGTTCCGAAAGTGCCGCAAGTTGTTCCTGGGTCATCACCCCGAACGATAAAATCGAGATCATCATATAAATGACAAGCGTTCCGACGAGTCCGATCACCGTCGCACGACCGACGTCTCGTTTGTGGCGGGCACGTGATGATAGGACGACCGCCCCTTCAATCCCGACGAACGCCCAAAGCGTCACGAGCATCGTCGACTTCACTTGCGGGAACACTTGTGACCAGCTGAATCCCGATTGACC
Organism: Exiguobacterium sp. KKT215; assembly: GCF_055635335.1. NCBI lineage: Bacteria > Bacillati > Bacillota > Bacilli > Caryophanales > Exiguobacterium > Exiguobacterium sp. KKT215. Next base: position 2,474,263 of record NZ_CM145756.1, read on the forward strand.
CCAGAAGTCGATTTGGAACGTATCGATCCGAAACGCAAACAAGATGAGGACAATAAATAAAAAAATCGGGACGAGCTTGGCGATTGTCGTGACGATATTGAGTAGTGCCGCTTCTCTCATCCCGCGTGAGATAATCCAAAACAACCCCCAAATGACGACCGCGCTCATAAGTAAGCGGAACGTCCGGTGCTCGGCCGAAAAGATCGGGAAGAAGTAGCTGAGCGTGCTGAAGATTAACGTGATGTTCGCGACCGTCCCGATCCATGCCGACATCCAGTAGCCCCACCCGCTATTGAATCCGACAAACTTGCCGAATCCTTCTTTCGCATAGGCGTAAATCCCACCTTCAAGTTCAGGACGTGTATTAGCTAAAAATTGAAACACGAACGCGAGCATGACCATCCCGATACCGGTGATCGTCCATCCGATTAACACCGAACCGACTCCAGCACCTTGTGCCATCGCTCCCGGTAAATTAAATGCGCCTCCGCCAATCATCGTTCCAACGACCATGGCAGCGAGCCCAAAAAAGCCGATTCCGGCTGACTGTGACTTCATTTAAAACCCTCCACAAAAAGTTGACGTCTGACGAATAACTATACATCGATAATGTATAATCATTCGATGATTTCCTTATTCTACTGAAACTAATGGTGTTTAGATAGGTGTTTTACTAATGTTTATATTTTCGAATAATTTAAAAAATTTTATTGCGCATTCATCTTGTTTGTAGTTTAATTGCAATATATTCGAAACAATCAGAATTTTCGGGAGGTAACACAATGCGCAACAAAAAATGGTTAGCTTTATCGGGTGTCGCTTTGCTTGCGACAGCAGCATGTGGCGGCGGAGAAGAAACAACAGATTCGTCTGAAGGGTCTTCATCAAGTGATGCGAAAAAGGAAATCACGCTCGTCTCGGCGACAGATTTACCACAGCTCGATCCGACGCTCACAACGGACTCGACGTCAATCATCGTGACGAACAACGTCTTCGAGGGACTGTATCGTCTGGATGAAAATAACCAACCGGTACCGGGAATTGCTGAAGACGTAGAAATTTCAGAAGATGGACTTACATACACCTTCAAATTGCGTGACGCGAACTGGTCAGACGGTTCACCGGTCACAGCTGAAGATTTCGTCTACTCATGGAAACGTGCCCTCAATCCTGAGACAGGTGCCGAGTACGCGTATATCCTTCAAGATTTGAAAAACGCCAATAAGATTCTCGCAGGCGAAGAAGAACTCGATACGCTTGGCGCGAAAGCGCTCGATGAGAAGACACTCGAAGTACAATTGGAGGCACCTGCCCCTTACTTCCTCGGGTTGACAGGATTCCCGACGTACATGCCGCAAAAGCAAGAGTTCGTCGAAGAACAAGGCGAGTCGTTTGCGACAGCTGTCGATAAGACACTTTACAACGGACCATACGTGTTAGATAGCTGGCAAGACAATGAAGGTTGGGTCTATAAAAAGAACCCTGAGTATTGGGACGCTGAAAACGTCAAGATGGATACGATCAACGTCAAGGTCGTTAAAGAAGTCGCGACGGGCGTCAACTTGTTCGAATCGGGCGAAGTCGATTACACGCTCTTGTCATCTGAATTCGTTCCACAATTCCAAGACTCGGATGAGTTCAAGACACGTGCCGACGCACGAATCAACTTCCTTCGTTTCAACCAGAAGAACGAATCACTTCAAAACGTCAACATTCGTGAGGCACTCGCAAAAGGCTTCGATAAGCAAGGCGTCACAGACGTCATCTTGACGGACGGTTCACAGCCGGCCAACTATATCGTCGCGAAAGACTTCACGTTCACAGAAGATGGAGCTGACTTCCGCGAGAAGTATCCAGACCTTCAAAGCTATAACGTCGACGAGGCGAAAGCTGCATGGGAGAAAGGTCTTGCCGAACTCGGTGTCGAGACAATCGAACTTGAGTTCCTCTCACGTGACGAAGAAGCGTTCAAGAAAGTCAACGAGTATATCAAAGGTGAGCTCGAGAAGAACCTTCCTGGCCTCACACTTAACATTAAGCAACAGCCGTTCAAAAACTTCCTTGAACTTGAAGGTGCTGGCGACTATGACGTCTCCGCTGCCGGTTGGGGTCCTGACTATCAAGATCCGATGACGTACCTCGACATGTGGGTCACAGACGGTCCGTTCAACCGCATGGCTTACTCGAACGACGAGTACGACAAGTTGATTCAAGGCGCGAAACAAGAAGCCGATCAAATGAAACGCTGGGAAGCGATGCAAGAAGCCGAACGCATCTTGCTCGAAGATGATTTCGCGATCGCACCGATTTACCAAAAAGGTGAAGCTTACCTTGAGCGTTCAAACATCGAAAACATGTACCGCCACCCGTTCGGAGCTGACGCTAGCTTCAAATGGTTGGACGTCAACTAACCCACAAACCCTGCCGCTTGCTTGCGGTAGGGTTTGTTTGTTGGGGCTATGCCGTTGTGACGCAAAAAAAGGGGACGTACCACGAAGTTGTGGTACGTCCCTTATCTAGATGATTACGCTTCGCGCTCAGCCCGCATATCGGCTGGTACGCGTCCACGTTTTGAAATGATTTGCGCGATCACGAGCAAGACAACGAATGTCGCAAGTGCCGTGAAGAATCCGACCCACATCGAGCCTGAGATACCGAGGACCAAATATCCGACCGCCGACACACTAGCCGCAATCAACGCGTATGGAAGTTGCGTCAACACGTGGTCGATATGGTGCGATCCGGCACCCGTCGAACTGAGAATCGTCGTATCCGAGATTGGTGAACAGTGGTCTCCGAACACCGCTCCGGCGAGAACAGCGGCAAGTGTCGGAAGCAAGAGCTCCGGCTCGACTGCCATAATCAAATCGGCTCCGATTGGAAGCATGAGACCGAACGTTCCCCAGCTCGTTCCTGTCGAGAACGCCATGAGACCGGCGATCATGAACAAGAGGAACGGCAAGTAAGATGGTGAAATCGAATCCGTAACGAAACTTGCCAAGTAGTCACCTGTCTTCATGTCACCGATGACGGCGATAATCGTCCAAGCAAACAACAAGATGAGCACGGCTGGCCACATGGCGCGAATTCCGCCCCATGTCGCTTGTCCATAGTCTTTCGCCGGAATCTTGCGGCCAATCAACAATAAGAGGGCAACAATCAAGCTGATGACAGCACCCGTTACGAGTGAACGTGTCACGTCTGTTGATTCGAACGCTCCGATCAACGAGAAGCTCTGACCGTCAGCGGCAAGCGCCTGTCCGCCCGTGTAGAGCATGGCCGACACCGTCGCGATAATCAAGGCAATAATCGGAACGATCAAGTCACGTACTTTTCCGCCTTCATGTTCGTTCAAGTCTTCACTCATCCCCATCGGTGCACCTTTCGATGTATCGTAGAGCTCCCCTTGGAGGGCACGGAGTTCATGTGTGCGCATCGGTCCGATGGCAAGTCCCGTGTAGGCGACGTAAGCCGTCAAGAGAAGCGCGAATACCGCGTAGAAGTTCATCGGGATGATTTGGATGAACGCTGAGAACGATGAGTAGCTATCAATCGAATACTTCGCCAGGATACCTGCGATGATGGCGATGATATAAGCTCCCCAACTCGAGAGCGGGCTGATGACGCAGACCGGTGCGGCAGTCGAGTCAATCATGTAGGCGAGTTTTGCACGTGATACTTTTTTACGGTCTGTGAGCGGTCGGCTGATGTTCCCGACGGCTAAACTGTTAAAGTAATCGTCGATGAAAATTAAAATCCCAAGTCCGAACGAGACGAGACGAGCACCACGGGCTGTCTTGACGTTTGAAGCGGCCCACTCTCCGAACGCGCGGGCGCCGCCCGACGTTTGGATGATCGATGACAAAATCCCAAGCAAGAGCAAGAACGCAATCAAGAGCACGTTCCATTCATTAATGGCTCCGTCGGCCCAGAATAATGCGATGACGTTCGACCACAAATATTGAATCGATTCGAGCGGGTTAAAATTGTGAAGCAATAAGACCCCTGCAATAATCCCGACACCGAGTGACGGAATGACTTTCCGTGTTGTGATGGCCATAATAATGGCCAATAAAGCCGGTACGAGTGAGAGTACCGAAGTTGAATAATCTACCATGTGATTTCCTCCTCTTTTGTTAGAGATGAGGCCCCCCTATGCTTAAAAAAACGCAAAGCGAGGGCATCGGCAACAAAGCCGACACCCTCGCTGGATGTTCCGTCTTTCTTAGCCGACTTGGAGCGCTCCATACGTAAATATGTATGGCAGTCTGACGGGTATTTCCCGTCAGCCCAGCACAAAGTCAGAGACATGACTTTACACTTCGGCGATCTTGCCTTTCTGTAGTCTTCACCGTTGTCATCCTCGGACTACTTACTCATCAGCATCGCACCTCTACCTCATCGATAGCACGAATATTCATTTAAAGTTACGTCTAAATTATCATAGGTCATAGTGACTAATCAATAGTTTTTTTCATCTCGGATGATTTGTTTCAACACCGCGAGTGCAGCCTGGTCGTCTGACTCGACCGCTTTAAAGAAATCACTAAAGAAATGATATAAGACAAAACGCTCGGCGTGTGACGTCGTATGTTCTTTAATCGTTAAGAAAATAAGGTGACGCAATCGCCGTTTCGTCCGCGTCTCGTCGGGCAATTCTTGACATCGGTCTTGGAAGGCACGATATACAGAATTGATCAAATCCCCATGTTCATCATACGACCGGTTGTAAGCAACTTGTTCCATCTGTGATATCCCCCCTTTCCATATTTACCGATGAAACTTGTCGTAACTATACCAACTTAAGCCGAGCCGTTCAATCGTTTCGGGTCGTTCTTAACAAAAATCATACGTTAGACTGACTTACGACTCGATGAATGAGAACGTCGTCACGTCGAATAGTCCCATATCGGTCAATTTCAAATCCGGGATGACCGGAAGCGCCAGGAACGACATCGTCAAATACGGGTTGAAGTGACGATGGGCCCCGACGACGTCGAGCGCATCGTTCAACTGTTCGAGCACGTCCGCCACTTCCGCATACGGACGTTTCGTCATGAGTCCACCAATTTCAAGCGGTAAGACGGCCAGCACCTTGCCTTCTGACACCGCGACGACCCCACCGCCCACTTTTTCAAGCGTCTCGGCAGCGAGCAACATATCGTCCGGGCTCACCCCGGCGATGACGAGGTTATGGCTGTCGTGCGCGACCGTGGCCGCGAGCGCCCCTCGTTTCAAGCCGAAACCGGTTACCGGTGCGAGGGCCATATGACCCGTCCCGTGGTGGCGTTCGATGACGGCGAGCGTGGCGATATCTTGCTTGAGGTCGGCTCCGGACGCGTCAGGTGTGAAGACCAGACGCTGTCGCTTCGTCAAGAGACTATTCGGCAATACTTGAATCACATCGACCGCTTCTTCCTTTACGGCCAAACGGAACGAATCCGCCGTCAAGTCCGGCAGCTTCAGCTCACCTTTCATCGGTTTCGGCACTTCAATCCCGTCAGCCTCGAACGTCGCCTTACCATCTTTAGCGACGACTTTCCCGTTCACGTAGACGGTGTCAATCGTTACCGATTCGACGTCTGACAAGATGACAAAGTTCGCGCGCTTGCCCGGGGCGATAGCACCCACGTCGGTTAATCCATACGCCTCGGCCGCGTGCAGACTGGCAACGGCATAGGCCGTCTCTGGCTTGACGCCTTGTTTGATGGCCATGCGAATGTTGTAGTCGATCCCACCCTCAACGACGAGATCGTCCAAATGCTTATCGTCCGTACAGAATAAGAACCGGTGGGCGTTGCTCTCCGTGATGGCCCGGCTGACTTTTTCCACGTTCCGGGCAACCGACCCTTCACGAATTTGAACGTAAAAGCCGCGACGCACCCGTTCGAGCGCCTCCTCAGCCGTCGTACACTCATGATCGGTCATGATGCCGGCCGTGCGATACACGTTCAACTGATCCGGGCCAAGACCTGAGGCATGACCGTCGACGACTTTTCCGGCAAGTTCTGTCTGGGCGATCTTTTGAAGCATATCCGCACTCCCCGACTCGACGGACGGATAGTCCATCACTTCGCCGAGACCGTGGACGCCCGGATCTCCTAAAAACGGTGCCAAGTCCTCGGCGTATAGCTTCGCACCTGCGTGCTCGAACGGTGTCGCCGGCACACAGCTTGGGAGCATCATGCGCACATCGAGCGGCAAGCCTTTGGCATCCGCCAACATATACTCAATTCCGAGCGCCCCGTTGACGTTCGCAATCTCATGCGGATCGGCGATGACCGTCGTGACTCCGAGCGGCAGGACCGCCTTGGCGAACTCGTGAGGCGGTACCATCGATGATTCAATATGGACGTGTGAATCGATGAACGACGGTGCGAGCGTCCAGGACGGGTCGTGGTATTCCGTCTCCCCTTCGTAGCCGTCCCCGATGGCCACGATGTATCCCGCATCGATAGCGACATCCGTGCGAATCATCTCACGACTGTAGACGTCGATGACCGCCACATCTTTAAAGACGACCGCTGCTTTCTTTTTCTTCGCCGCGATGTCGATCAAATGTTGTTTCTCCATCTGTGTGTCTCCTTTTTCCTACGTATTTTTACTATCTTAACAAGAATAATCTTTCAGGTGCAATTTCTTTTTCAACTTATGCGACAATGAAAGCATATCTGTTTGAAAGGGGTTACACTTATGCAGTACAAATTAGGCAAATTGATGCCGCAAGTTGACGAGACGGTTTTTCTCGCACCTGGATCCCACGTGATCGGTGATGTCACCATCGGCGCCCATTCCGGCGTCTGGTTCAACACGGTCATTCGAGGCGATGAGGGACCGATTCGCATCGGTTCTTACGTGAATATCCAAGACGGATCGATGGTCCACCAATATGAAGGTTCCCCGACAGTCATTCATGACCGCGTCTCCATCGGACATATGGCGATGATTCACGGCTGTGAGATTGAAGAAGGTTGTCTCATCGGGATGCATGCCACCGTTCTCGACGGGGCAAAAATCGGGAAGGGCTCGTTCATCGCCGCTGGTGCTCTCGTCACACCGAACATGCAAATTCCGGAAGGCGTCATGGTCATGGGCGTGCCTGCCAAAGTCGTCCGTCCGCTCAACGACGAAGATCGCTTCATCATGGAACGGACCGTCAACAAATATGCGAAGCGAGCCGAGCAGTACAGACAGACGTGTGAACCACTGACATCCACATAAAGTTTGTGAAAGCGTTTACAAGATTCATAAAATGTTAACGATTTCCCCGATTTTTCTTTATGTTTCCTTTGTATACTGAGGATGTAGTCAAGCCGACGTGTCGAAAGGGGCCAATTTGTATGTATCCAAATCATGCCGAACTGATGTTAGACTTGTACGCTTCGTCCGTTAACCCAAGCTATTGCCTGCATATCGAGGATTCGTTCGATGATACGCTACAAGGTACACATCGAGAGGTTTGGGAACGACTGCAATTGGATAATAATACAGAGAAAGAAATTAAAACTGAGGGAACGTGAACACAATGATTCCAACGAATGTCATTCAAGACTGGCTTGCAGCCAAGTTAAAAAAATAAACTGAGCGCTCACATGAACGGCTCAGTCTCATTGACCTATAAAGATTGGCCCGGTCGTAGTCACCTACGCTCGGGCCTTTTCGTTCACTCAAAAATTGTCAAACTAGCGTCAATCGATTGACGTTGCTTCGTCGGTGGCACGTCTTCGTAACGACCGAGCTGGAGTAACCCGACAAACGTCTCCCCTTCAGCTCCAATCATCTCTTGAAGCCTGGCATCCTCAAAAATACCGCCCGTCCGCCAGACGAGGCCGATTTGTTGCTCACTACACAATAAATGAAAGTTTTGAATCATCGTCGCTGTCGCGAGTAGCGCATCTTTCTTCCCTTTGTCCGTCTCGAACGCTTTCGTCGTTACATAGACACATGCGGCCGCGTTACGAATCCGCCCGGCGATCTTTTCACGTTTCGATTCCGGTCCATCTTGAAACGCCGGCTCGAGCGCCTGAAGCAAGACGTCTTTTCCATCCCCGTTGAACAAATAGAGATTCCACGGTTCGACTTTGTTATGAAACGGCGCTTGGTGAGCTGACGCCAACAACTCATAGAGTACTTTCGTCGCAATTGGTTCTTCCGTGAATATGCGAATCGTCCGCCGCGATTCAATCAACTGTTGTCCTGCTGTCTTTTCCATTGAAGTCACTTCCCCCTCTGTTCTCTCTCCCCCATCATAATTAAAAGCATTTCTCATTTGAAGAAGAACGACTTCCATTAAAAAACGCATCCCTGAATCAGGAATGCGTTTATGGCGTCACGTCGATTGTCCGACAATCTCACAGGCGACCAAGTCTTCGAGCGTCTGTCTCCGGACGACGAGACGATGTGTCCCGTCTTTCACGAAGACGACGGCCGGGCGGAGCATCTGGTTATAGTTGCTTGCCATCGAGAAGTTATACGCTCCCGTCGCTTTGACGAGCAAGAGATCACCAGCTTCGACCGGCGGGATAAGCGAACGGTTCGAGATGATGTCTCCCGACTCGCAGCACGCCCCGACGATTTTCGCCTCGAGCGTCTTCGCTTCATCCATCCGTGTCGCCGCAATGACGTCATATTCAGCGTCATAGAGAGCGGGACGAATGTTATCCGTCATCCCTCCATCGACCGAGACGTACGTGCGGACACCGCTCACTTCTTTCACCGTCCCGACTTCATAGAGCGTCGCGCCGGCGTTGGCGACGAGCCAACGGCCCGGTTCAATGCCGATTTTCGGAAGCGGCAAGCCGAAGCGTTCCACTTCCGCGACGAGCGTGTCCATCACTTGCGTCATCGTGTCGGCGAAGTCGAGCGGGTCGTCCGACTCGAGATAGGCGACACCGAAGCCGCCACCGATATTCAAGACGTCGGCCGTATACCCCGTCTCTTGACGGATCGTCTCGATGAAGTTGACCATCGTTTTGACCGTATTGATGAACAGCGTCGGTTCTTGAATCTGCGAGCCGACGTGACAGTGAATGCCTCGCAGTTGCAGTCGTTCCGCTTGTAGCGTCGCTTTGATCGCTTCGAGATACGTATCATCATGGGTCGGGAAGCCGAACTTCGTATCGACCCCGCCCGTCTGAATCGCCTCATGGGCGCCTCCTACGACTTGTGGGACGATGCGGAGCAAGACATCGACGTCTACCCCTTGCTCAGCGGCCAGACCCGACAACAGCCCAATCTCACGCATGTTGTCGATGGTGAAGTGGGTAATTCCGTTCTCGAGCGCGAACGTGATGTCCTGCACCGTCTTGTTCGAGCCGTGGACGTGAATCCGGTCAGCCGGGACACCGGCGTGGAGCGCGACGAACATCTCGCCCCGCGAGACGACGTCGATGCTCAGACCCGCTGCCATCACTTTATCGTATACGGCCGCAATCGACATCGCTTTCGATGCGTACAGCGCGTACGTGTTCGGATACTTGTCGAGGAACGCGTTCCGGACAAGGTCGAGACGACGTTCGAGTTCAGGCTCGCTCATGATATAGAGCGGTGTCCCGTACGTCGCTTGAAGTTCACGGACGGACACGCCTTCGATCATACAAACTGATTGGTTGGTGGTGTACATACATTGCCTCCTTCAAAGCGATGCGGGACACGCCATGAGCGTGCGCATAATTGTTCTGAGTTATTGGCGTGACCGGTACGGGTCACGTCATCGATTTTCGTAAGATGGCCATACAGCTCCACACGATCTCCGACTTGTACGGTGTCATCGACGCGTAAAAAACTGTGGCTCATGAAAATGTTGCTGATGAACGGATAGGCTCGTCCTTCGATATGGGCTGGTAAGAAGCGCCGGGCTCGCATGAGTCCGTCACCATAGCCGACCGAGAGTACGGCGATGCGTTCTTTCGTCTCGGCCGTGTAGCCCGTACCGTAACCGACGTGGGCACCGGCCTCGATGTCATGCACGGCGACGACTTCTGTTTCCCAGCGAAACGCCGGGATGAGCCAATCGACCGGTTCGACCGAAGAGTAGCCATAGAGAAAGATACCGACACGGACGTGCGTGCAATGCCCGAGACGCGGATCCGCTTGAAGCGTCGCTGCACTGTTGGCTGCGTGCACGATGTCGAACGTATGCCGCTCCATGAGACGATTCGACCAGTCGGCGAACCGCTCCACGTGCACACTGTGCTCGATTTCGGCGTTATCCGCGTCAGCGAGTGGGAAATGTGTACATAACCCGACAAGATCGAGCCCCTCGTCTTGGCAAAAGGCGACGATGGCCAACGCTTCCTGGAACGTCTTCGCACCGAAGCGGTTCATGCCGACGTCGAGCTTCAAATGAAGCCGGACCCCGTCGAGCTGGTCCCGTTGCGAGACGAGCCAGTCATAGGAACCGATGGCGACGTCAAGTTGGTCACGATGGACGCTTGTCCACTCGTATACCGGGTTCATGACAAGAACACGTGCTTCCGGAGCTGATGCCCGGACCTCGCTCGCCTCGTCAAGCGTCGTCACCATGAAGTGACGCACCCCTTCTTCGTACAGTGTCGTCACAACTGGCTCCATCCCTAAGTTATAGGCGTTGTTTTTTACGACGGCGAACACCGGTCGGCCAAGCGCTTCAATCCGACGTTTGTTTTCGCGAACCGCATTCAAGTCAATTGTGACTCCCATACAAAAAACTCCTTTACTCTTTGACTCCAGCTTTGACGAACGTGACCCAATCACGGTGGCCTGCGATTTGTCCTGTCACAGCCTCACGGTAACGCGAGAGCATATTCGTCGCGACCGTTTGAACGCCGCCACCAATCGAAATATTGTCGATTTCGATGACGCTCGTCACTTCAGCCGCCGTTCCTGTCAAGAAAATCTCATCTGCGACATATAGTTCGTCACGTCCGATGTGGCGTTCGATGACCTCGAACCCTTCCTCACGGGCAAGTTCGATTACCGTTTGACGCGTGATGCCGTCGAGCACCGAGCAATCGAGTGACGGTGTGAAAATTTTGTTTCCTTTTACGAGGAAGATGTTGGCGACGCTCGCCTCGCTGACGTTTCCGTTCATGTCGAGGGCAATCGCTTCGTCATATCCATCACGGACCGCTTCTCCTTTAAGGAGTTGCGAGTTCATATAGTTCGCTGCCGCTTTCGCTTGCATCGGCATCATCGTCGAAGAGACGCGGCGATACGAGGCGACTTTCGCACGGATTCCGACCGTCTTGCTGAAATATTCGCCGAGCGGCCAGCACGAGATCGCGACGTGTACTTTTGTTTCCTGCGTCGGCATGAGTGCCTGCCAAGGTGTGCCGAGGAAAACGAATGGGCGGATGTAACAAGCTTCAAATCCGTTGCGTTCAATCAATTCGATTGTTGCTTGTTCGAGCTCATCGACCGTGTACGGCAAGTCGACGTGATAGTATGCACACGAACGAACGAGTCGCTCCAAGTGTTCACGGAGTCGGAAGATGGCCGGGCCTTCCTCTGTGTGGTATGCCCGAATCCCTTCAAAGAACCCACTACCGTAGTGAATTGCGTGCGTCATGATACTCGTGTTCGCATCACTCGGCTCGATCCAAGCCCCGTCTTGCCACATCCATTGTCCATACTGTTCCATTGTTCAACTCTCCCATTCATTTTTGATATTTTCTGTCTATTATACGTTACAGGGAGCGTAAGTCATCAACAAGTTGTGTTTTTTCTGCGGTTTTTTCATCTTTTTGCTTAATGACGCGGGCTGGTGTACCGGCAACGACGACGCCTGGCGGTACGTCTTGCGTGACGACACTACCTGCTGCGACAACGGCATTTTCACCGATGCGGACGCCTTCCAAAATGACGGCGTTCGCACCGACCATGACACCGTCTTCGATGATGACCGGATCTTTTGAAGGTGGCTCAAGAACACCCGCCACGACAGCGCCAGCGCCAAGGTGGACGTTTTTCCCGAGTGTCCCGCGGGCACCGATGACCGCGTTCATATCGACCATCGACCCGTCACCGATGACGGCACCGATATTGATGACAGCACCCATCATGACGACGACGTTGTTTCCGATTTGAACGTGGTCGCGAATGAACGAACCTGGTTCGATGCGGGCATTCAACTGCGTCGTATCGAGCATCGGTACGGCGCTGTTCCGGCGATCGTATTCGAGGTGCGTGTCCGTGATGACGGCAGCGTTCGCTTCTAGGAAAGCAGCCGCACGTTCAGCCGTTGTAAGGAACAGTTTCGACTCGTCTGTTCCAAAAGCTTTGGCATCTTCGATTGTCAGACCGGCCAATTGACCGTTAACGTACAATTTGACAGGCGTTTCTTTCTTGGCATCTTTAATGTATTGCGCGATTTCATAAGCGTTTGTGAGTAACATGAGTGGCCTCCTCGTATAGGTTCGTTAAATTGTATAGTCCGGCTGGGCGGTCAAGAATCGTTGCCGCCGCAGCGAGTGCCCCGTTCGCGAAGACGCGTTTGGACAGGGCCGTGTGTTTCAATTCAAGCATTTCGTCGTCTCCGGCAAAGAGGACGGTATGTTCTCCAAAAATCGTCCCCCCGCGTACCGAATGCATGCCGAGTTCATCGGCTGCACGCGCTTCGCGGCGCGGTGTCCGGTCATATACCGGTGTCACGTCGCGTTTCGCCTCGATGGCACGGGCGAGCAATTCCGCCGTCCCGCTCGGTGCATCGACTTTTTTGCGGTGGTGCGCCTCAATCACTTCGATGTCATAACCGAGCGTGAGCGGGACGAGTTGGTCGAGCAACTGTTTCAGGAGCGCGATCCCATAAGACGTATTATACGACTGGAAAATCGGGATCTCCTGAGACGCCGCTTCAATTTTGGCGAGCTCTGCTTCCGAGAAGCCCGTCGTCGCGATGACGAGCGGGATTTGCTTGGCTTTCCCGAACGCGAGTACGTCATCCAACAACGCCGGGTTCGAGAAGTCGATGACGACATCGACGTCGGCCTCGACATCTTGTATCGAGACGGGATGTTCCCCTCCGGCCGGTGAGACGATGGCTGCAACGGTCAAGTTTTGTGTCCGGGCGACTTCTTCGACGATCTGTCCCATCGCGCCGTATCCATGAATGAGTAAGTTCACTGTCTCACCTCATTGAACTGCTCCATTGCCGATAACAAGCGGGCCTCGGCCGTCGCGCTCATCGGGACGAGCGGGAGACGTGGTGCACCGAACTCGAAGCCGCGTGCATTCAATGCTGCTTTGACCGGAATCGGATTTACTTCCGCGAACAATTCGTCGATGACCGGGAGCAGTCGGAGCTGCCATGTGCGTGCCGTTTCCAAATCTCCGGCGAGGAGCGCTTCAGCTAATGCGACCGTCGCACCCGGATAGACGTTCGAAAGGACCGAGACAACACCTTGCGCCCCCCAAGCCATATAAGGAAGGATTTGATCATCGTTCCCGCAATAGACTGGGAACCCTTCCGGTACGTGCGCCATCATTTGAGCCATCACTGAGATATCCCCGCTCGCTTCTTTGAGCGCAGCGATGCGTGGGTGATCAGCGAGTTCCCCAACCGTTGCCGGATCAAGGGCGACGCCCGTCCGCGATGGTACGTTGTAGAGCATGAGCGGAATCGGTGACGCGTCGGCAATCGCTGTGAAGTGGGCAATCAGACCCGCTTGCGTCGACTTGTTGTAATAAGGCGTGACGACCATCGCCATCTCGGCTCCGAGTTCGGCGGCCCGTTTCGTCTTTTGAATGCTGAGCGCCGTGTTGTTCGATCCGGTTCCGGCGATGATAACGGCGCGGCCGGCAGCGACTTCAATCGCTTTGACGAGAAGCGTCTCGAACTCTTCGTCCGTGATGGTCATGCCTTCACCAGTCGTTCCCCCGATCACGAGACCGCTGACACCTTCTTTAATTTGATCTTCAATCAACGCTTCCCACGCTGTGAGATTTAGCTGACCGTCTGCTTGAAACGGTGTAGCGAGTGCGGTTGCGACTCCTGTGAACATATAATCTCCCCCTTATTTCGTAGCAGTCTGCCCAATCATGCATTGGGCGATTTGGACGGCGTTCGCTGCCGCGCCTTTTCGAACGTTATCAGCGACGCACCAAAGATGGAACGTGTTCGGCTGTGACTCGTCGACACGGATACGACCGACGTACACGTCGTCTGTCCCGTTCGCATCGAGCGGTGTCGGATAGACGAGCTCCGCTGGGTTATCCATCAAGACGACACCTGGCGCGTCCGCGAGCACGGCTTTCACTTCGGCGAGCGTCGCGTCGCGGTCGAGCGTGACTGTGATGGAGACGGCGTGGCTGTTGCGGACCGGGACACGGACACATGTTGCGGTGACACCGAGGTTCGGCGCGTTTAAAATCTTGCGTGTCTCTTCAATCATCTTCTGTTCTTCTTTCGTATAACCGTTCTCTAAGAACACATCAATGTGTGGCAAGACGTTATCGTAAATCGGATACGGATAGTTCTTCGGCTCTTCCCCACGTGCTCCGCGTTCCAAGTCTTCAATCCCTTTTTGGCCCGAGCCAGAGACGGCTTGATACGACGTATAGGCGACACGCGTCAATCCGTATACTTCCGCGAGTGGTGCGAGCGCGACGACCGATTGGATCGTCGAGCAGTTCGGGTTGGCGATGAGCGTCTTGTCCGGGCTCAGTTCGACTCGGTTCACTTCCGGTACGATGAGCGGAATGTCCGCCTGCATCCGGAATGCACTCGAGTTGTCGATGACGATGACACCTTGTTCACTCAGGCGAGGCGCATATTGTTCACTGATGCTCCCACCGGCTGAGAAGAGCGCGATATCGATTGGGTCCGCATAAATCGCGTCCGACAGTTCCCGGATGACGACGTCCTTGCCGTTCACGTTCACGGTCTTCCCGGCCGAACGAGATGATGCGTACAACATCAATTCGTTAATCGGGAATTCATACTCGGTCAATACTTCAATCATCTTTTGGCCGACGGCACCGGTCGCACCGACGACGGCTACGTTATACATGTGGCGTCCTCCTTATAACTTGAAGCGGGTCGCGATGGCCGCGACGGCTGCTTCGACGTCTTGTTCGTTAATCGTGTACGAGATGCTAATCTCGGATGTCGTGACTTGATAGAATGGGATTCCGCTCTCGCGGAACGTGGCGAACAGTTCGGCTGCGACACCGGTCGCGTCACGCATGCCGATGCCGACGACCGAGATTTTCGCATGCTCGGTATGACGGTCGATTTTGATTTGTGGGAACGTCTCAGTCAGTTCCGCGAGCGCCTCTTCGAGAAACGCTTCTTCATCGAGCGGACAGGTGAACGACAGGAATACTTCACCATCGAACGCGGTCTGACTGATCATATCGATATTGACATGACGCTGTGACAATTTCTCGAAAATGTCGGCAACTCCTGCCACCGAATGTGGAATATGTTTGATTGAGACGCTGAGCACGTTCTTCACGACGCTCACGCTCGTCACCGCTTTTTGTTCCATCGCCTGTGTCATATCCATGATCCATGTTCCTCCTTCGCTCGCAAGCGTCTTTCCTACAAAGATGTTCACATCAAATTTTTTCGCGAGCTCTACGCTACGCATCTCCATCACTTTCGACCCGAGCGCGCTCATCTCCATCATCTCGTCATACGAGACGGTATCTAATCGGCGGGCCGTCGGATGGATGCGCGGGTCAGCCGTATAAACACCGGCGACGTCTGTGTAAATCTCACAGCGTTTGCTGAGGACGGCGGCCAAGGCGACAGCGGTCGTATCCGATCCGCCTCGTCCGAGCGTCGTCACATCACCGAACTCGTTGACACCTTGGAAACCGGCGACGATGACGACGTCATATGTCCGGAGCTTCTCTTCGAGCACTTCTTTGCGAATCGCCTTGATTTTACTTTTCGTGTGAATGCCCATCGTGTCGATCCCGGCTTGTTGTCCGGTAAGCGAGATGGCAGCCACGCCTCGAGAGTTTAAAGCGATGCTGAGCAGGCTGATCGTCTGCTCCTCACCGACCGCGAGCAAGCGGTCCAGTTCACGAATCATCGGGCGTTCCGTGATTTGTTTGGCGAGTGACAACAGTGAGTCAGTCGTTTTCCCCATCGCGGAGACGACGACGACAAGTTTTTCTCCGGCCGCGGCCCGTGTCTGTAAATATTCGGAAATGGCCTGGATTTGTTCAATCGTGGCAACGGAGCTGCCTCCAAATTTCAATACGGTTGTCATCAGGTTCCCCACTTTCATGATGTCCACCAACAGAAAAAGCGGCAGACCGGTAGGAAGCACTCTCCCTACGGTCTGCCGCTTGTACGCGCAGTTGAAAAACGATTAAAGAATCGTTCCGTAGATAGCGCTCCATGGCATTTCATCCATGGCAGTGTAGGCGTTATTCACGACTACCCCAGCCTTCGTTCGTACGCATGCGAACGTCGACTTCGGCGAAATTCCCCTTTCGGCTCGATCCGGAATGCGTCCGTGTCGATCAAGCGTACTCATGTCATTCGCAACCTCTATCTGTCAGTTGTTAGTTTTAGTTATAACAAATGCATCCCGGCTTGCCAACCTTTTTTTAGAAAAAAGGAAAATTTCTAAAAACAATCACCATGTCTTCTTCATCATCCGATGCGGGATGTCCGCGTCTAAAAATTCGTCACCGCACGCCTCGTATCCGAGACGCTCATAGAAAGGGAGTGCCGTCAGTTGAGCGCCAAGTTTGAGCTCATGTAACTCGCTCGTCCGGGCGACGGACTCGATAGCGAGCATAACCTCTTTCGCATACCCGTTGCCGCGCGCCGAAGCGAGTGTGGCGACCCGCTCGACTTTCCCGACCGCGTCACCGATTGGACGCAGACGCGCCGTCGTCACCGGCTCACCGTCCACTGTCCCGACGAAATGGATGCAGTCTGGGTCAAGCTCATCATACTCGATTTCAGGGGCGATGCCTTGCTCGTGAATAAACACCGTCGCTCGCACAACCCGTGCCTGTTCAATCAGTTCTGCTTCCGTGCCGTGCTCAATCTTCAACATGATACCATTCCTTCCTGAAGCCGTTTCACGATTTCTGCCGTCGCGCGTTCCAACTCGATGACCGATTCGAATCGGGCCTGGGCTTGTTTATGACTGCCGCCACCGCGACCGATGCCGAGGTCGTCGAGTGTCCGTTTTAAGAATTTACCGATAGCGATGTCATGTGTCCCGTCATGCATGAGCCATAGCTTTTGACCCGTATGATTGGCTCCGACAGCGATTCGGCCCGTCGCGGCGATGCGTTCGACGATGGTCGTCGTCAACGTCTCCGCTTCCGTCTTACCGATATGGGTGATGACGTAATTGTCTTCCTGCAAAAAGGCAGCGACTTTCGCTTTCGCGACGCGCGCCTCGAGCGCCTTCACTTCCTTGTCCCGCTCGAGACGAAAATTTCGTTCCTCTAGGACACGGGCAGCGACCGTCTCGTTCGTCGTCGATAACGTTTGGTGAATCGTCCGCAACGCCGTCCGTGACGAATGGATGGCGGACAAGGCCCGGTGACCGGCAACATACGTCAAACGAACGTTCCCACGAACTTTCTTCATCGAGGTCACATGGACGATCCCAAGTTGGCCGGTCGTCTCGACATGTGTCCCACCGCACGCGTTGTAATCGAGTCCCTCAATGTCGACGATCCGGATCATCCCGGTGCGATCGGTCGGTTTGCGTAACCGATCGACCTCGACCTCTGCGGACGCGAGTTCGTACGTGGAGACGGGGCGGTTCTCAAAGATGATGCGTTGCACGTCTCGTTCCAACGACTCGATTTGAGTCCAATCGAGCGTCTCTGTCTCGATTTCAAGCGACGACTCCTCTTGTCCGATGCCGAAGCTGAGCGTCTGAATGCCGTATTCGTCTTCCAATAAAGCCGTCAACACGTGCTGAGCCGTGTGTTGAATCGAGTGGTCGTGACGGACCGCTTCATCGACCATGCCGGTCACGAGCGTCCCACGTTCGAGCCCCGGTTCGACTAAATGCCAGACAACCTCCTCGACCCGTTGCACATCGAGAACGGGTTGTCCGTCGAGTGTTCCGACGTCCGGAGGTTGGCCCCCGCCTTCCGCATAAAATAATGTGGATTCAAGCGCGACCCACGTCCCGCGCGCATCGGTGCGCACGTCGGTCACCGTCGTTTCAAATTGCCATGGCTTCATCTTGATCGCCGCCTTTTCTGTAGGGTATGTTCAGACAACTAGTCTAATTTGGTCTATAATAAGAAACACTTACTTTAGCAGTCAGGAGCGATATGCATGTTACAGATTGATAAACAATCACCGCTACCTATTTATTATCAAATCGAAGCCTATTTAAAGCAACAAATAGATGCCGGCGAGCTCCAACCCGGGGAATCCATCCCATCCGAACGGGAGTTTTCCGAGCGCTATAACGTGAGCCGGATGACGGTCCGCCAAGCGATCACAAACTTGGTCAACGCCGGTTATTTGAGCCGTCAAAAAGGCCGAGGCACGTTCGTTGCCAACAAGAAAATCACGATGGCCTTGTCCGGATTGACAAGTTTCTCGGAAGAAATCAAACATCGGGGCATGCGTCCGTTTAGCCGCCTGTTGTCGTTCCAGACGATTTCAGCCCCGGCCAAAATCGCCCAAAAATTGAGCGTCGCGCTCGACACGCCCGTCTATGAGATGCGACGTCTCCGTCTCGCCGATGAGAACGTGCTCGCCCTCGAGACGGCATACATCCCGGTCGCCTTACTACCGAACTTGACCGAGACAGATGCCGTCGGTTCGATTTACGAGTTCGCCGAGCAGTCAGGGCTCCGGTTGAAGAATGCGACCCAAACCCTCGAGGCGAGGAGCGCGGGACCGGAGGAAGCAAAGCTGTTGACGATTTCTCCGAACGCCCCTGTGCTCTTAATCGACCAACGGACGTATCTCGAGAACGGGGACATGTTCGAATATAGCCGTTCCTTGTTCCGCGGCGACGCCTACTCGTTCACCGTTGCGATGGAACGCACATAAAAAATGGTTTGCCGCGGACGGCAAACCATTTTTTTATTGTGCTTCATACGTGATTCCGGCTGGGTCGTACATATACGTCTCAAGCTCGGTATCGGTCATCGGCTCGACTTCATTCCCGGCATCGGCCTGTTGGACGCGGTAACGAACTTCTTCGAGCAACGGCTCGTTCAAGAAGTAATAGAAATGACCGTCGACACCGCGGGCCCCTTCACCGGTCAACTGATATTGAACCGTGTTGTTGAGGGCGCCGACGTCCTCGATTAAACGCATATAATCGTTCGGACCGAGCGTCGTCTGCATGTTGTCCCCGACTGCTTTCAACACTTTGTCGTAGTTGTTGATGAGCGACGTGCCGAGCGCTTGGTCAAGGACGGCATTGATGACTTCCATCTGACGCTGTCCGCGACCGATGTCTCCGCGTGGGTCGTCATAGCGGTTACGGACGTAAGCGAGTGCCTCTTCGCCCGATAACTGCTGAAGCCCTGCTTCGACTTGGACGACTTCTCGTGAGGCGTCGTAACTCTTCTGTTCAGACGAGAACGGGACGTCGATTTCGACCCCGCCGACGGCATCGATGAAGTCGACGAACCCTTGGAAGTTGAGGGAGACGACGTGGTCGATGTCGATGCCGACCAAGTCTTCAATCGTGTTCGTCGCCATCCGCATACCGTTGTTCGGGTTCGATTCATCCATCGACCCGAAGTAATAGGCGTGCGTGATTTTGTCTTGATCGAGACCCGTCTTACCGTACGGGATATTGAAGCCCGTATAGTCGATGTTGACGTACGAGTCACGCGGGATGCTGAGCATCGTCGTCTGTTTGTTTTTCTTGTTCAGAATGACGACAATCATGACGTCAGACCGACCATACTCGCCGCGCGCTTTCTTCTGCGGGGACAAGTCCGTCCCGAGCACGAGGAAGCTCTCGGTATCCTC
The DNA here is from genome assembly GCF_055635335.1 of Exiguobacterium sp. KKT215. Lineage (NCBI taxonomy): Bacteria > Bacillati > Bacillota > Bacilli > Caryophanales > Exiguobacterium > Exiguobacterium sp. KKT215. The sequence goes on from NZ_CM145756.1 coordinate 2,494,178, forward strand.
TTTATCAAATCGAGTCGGTTCGATAGTCGGATCATCCTCAAGCGTCACTTGAGTACCTGACAGCATGTTATGCGCTTTATAAAAAGCCGTTCCATACATGCTTGAGCCAACGATGACGGCAATCAATACAAGGGCGCTGAACAGCTTATAAAACGCAGACGGGCCTTTGCGCCGTCTACGAGCTTGGGTTCTTGAATTCATGAGTTTCTCCTTCGCGATCGAATGATATGAGCTTCACCTATTATAGAGGAAACCTCGACTTTTGTCGAAAACGTTTTGATTACAAATCCATTTCCATACAATTTCCCACAGTTAGCGAGAAAAAAACCTGGAGACACTTGTCTCCAGGTCATCAAGCTCGAATCGAAAAGAATCGGTCGGCCGCTTCACTGCCACGCGCCTGTAACACATTGCTACAAGCCGAGGCCGCTTCGGCATCGAGCACGATGGTCACACTTGGATGCGCCTGTAAGATGGAAGCCGGCCAGTCAATCGTCGGCACGCTCTCAATCATGTGATGCACGGCTTCGGCTTTACGGGTACCGGTCGCGACGAGGACGATCTCGCGTGCGTTCATAATCGTATCGAGTCCCATCGTGATGGCCTGCGTCGGCACGTCTTCGATTGAATCGAAGAAACGGCGGTTCGCTTCACGCGTCGACTCGGTCAGTTCGGTCACATGCGTCTTCGCATCGAGCGCGGTACCCGGCTCATTGAAGGCGATATGTCCGTTCTCTCCGATGCCTAGCAATTGCAGGTCGACACCAATCGAGCGGACGAGCTGTTCATAGCGAGCCGCTTCCGCTTCCGGGTCGGCCGCGTCACCATGAGGCAGATGGCTCTGTTTGAATGGGATGTCATTGAACAGCTTCTCTTCCATGAAGTGATGATAGCTTTGCGGATGACTCGGCGCGAGCCCGATATACTCATCAAGATTAACGCTCGTCACATGACTGCAGTCGAGCCGATCTCGTTTGAACATCTGATACATCCCGACCGGTGTACTGCCTGTCGCGAGTCCGAGCACGAAATCGCGCTTCCCGGCGACCCGCTCCTTGATGAGTGTATATGCGATTTCTTCTGCGTCCGTCGGTGTGTTCGCCACTAATATGTTCATTGCATGTCCTCCTTCGAATAACTGACCTGTCCTTGATGAATCGTCGTTATAACCGTCATTGCGTCATCCCAAATGACGAGATCCGCGTCGAAGCCAGGCGCGATGGCCCCTTTGTTCGTCAAGCCGAACTCACGCGCTTGGTTCGCTGACGTCATCTTCACCGCTTCTTGCACCGTGCATCCCGTGTATAACAGCATGTTGCGGAACGCCGCGTCCATCGTCAAGACGCTGCCGGCCAAGTTCCCGGCTTCGAGTCGAGCCGCCCCGCCTTCGACGATGACCGGTTGACCCCCGAGTTCATAACGGCCGTCCGGAAGACCTTTGGCGCGCATCGCATCCGTAATGACGACGAGACCGTCTGCCCCTTTCATGCGATAGGCGAAGTCGACCATCTCGTGACGGCTGTGAATCCCGTCTGGAATGATTTCAACCATGACGTCCCGCTCCAACAGACAATAGCCGACCGTTCCCGGCTCCCGATGATGAATCCCTCGCATCTGATTGTATAAGTGCGTGCCATGCTTGACGTTCGCTTCCTTGTTCTCGGCAAACGTGGCGTTCGTGTGTCCGGTCGATCCGATTGCACCGGTTTCACCCATCACCTGTTCAAGCTCACGTGCTCCCGGACGTTCCGGCGCATACGTGACGAGGCGAATGTGACCGCCCGCCTCCTGTTGCCATGTGCGGAATTGATTTGCATCGGGATCGATAATATATTCGGCCGGCTGTGCCCCCGCATTGTCGACGTTGACGAACGGTCCCTCTAGATGGATGCCGACGAGTGACGTGTCTCCCGCCTCGATGACAGTCCGGGCTGCTTGCAACGCCTTCGTAATGGCAGTCGGTGACTGTGTAATCGTCGTCGCAAAATAAGACGTCACACCTTCAGCGAGCATCGAACGGCTGAGATGACGTAGTCGATCCACGTCCGCATCCATCGTATCGACGTCGTAACCGCCGTGGATGTGGACGTCAATCATGCCTGGCGTCACGAGTGCCCCACGAACGTCAATCTCTTTATCTGTTCCTGCCTGATAGTCCTCCATCGCACCGACGCTCACAATCGTCGTACCCTCGAATTGGATATAGCCTCGTTCCCACGTTTCGTCCCCCGAAACGATGTGTGCATTGATGATCACCATAATCGGTCATCCACCTTTCTTCAAGTAGCTTCATCGTTATCATATCAAAAACCAGTATAGTTGTATAGACCAATATTACTAACTGACAAACTCGATTTCCCCAGTTCTTTGCCCATCCTGTTTCCCCCTCAAACAACAAACAGGCTGACGCCGTAGCGTCAACCTGTCTCGGTTAGGATGTTTCGTTCGTAATCGGTTGGGCCTCATACCGTTTGACGATATGAATGAGACGCATGACCAGCAACACGGCTCCGGCCGCTAGACCCGCAATCAAACCAATCCAATAGCCGTCCGGTCCGAAACCGAACTGTTCGGCAAGCGCATAGCCGAGCGGGAGGCCGATGACCCAATAGGCGATGAGCGACAAGATGAGCGTCACGTTGACGTCCTTGAACCCGCGTAAAATCCCTTGAATCGGGGCGGCGACCGCATCCGATAATTGGAAGAAGACCGCAAAAATCATGAAGTGGGCCGCGAGTTCCACGACGGCCGCATCGTTCGTATAGATGGCCGCAACCCGTTCATTTTGCCAAAACAGAAGCGCTCCCGAGAATGATGACACACCGAGACAAAGGACGATACCGATTTTGGCATAGCGTACGGCATCCTTCAGCCTCCGGGCCCCGAGCTCATAGCCGACGACAATCGTCAGCGCGCTCGACGCGGACAACGGCAACATATAGACAAATGAAGCGAAGTTGATGGCCGCTTGGTGGGCCGCGACGATATTGTCTCCATATTCACTCAAGAGCAACGTCACCGCCGCAAAGATGCTCACTTCCGCAAAAATGGCGAGACCGATCGGTGTCCCGAGCTTGAGCAGTTCTTTCTGGCTCGGCCAGAAGATACGCTCCACTGAGCGCAAGAAACGATATTCAAGGAAAGGCTTGCCGTTCCGGACAAACGCGAACGCCATAAAGAAGAGCAACCAATATGTGATGGCCGAGGCGATTCCCGCCCCGACACCGCCATAGGCCGGGACGCCGAGTTTTCCAAAGATGAAGATGTAATTTAATCCGACGTTAATGGGTAACCCTAATAGTATAAGTAGCATCGAGATTCGCGTTTTGCCGAGCGAGTCCATGAGCGTGCGTAGCACGTTGAACAAGAACATCGGCAACACCCCGAATCCGAGTGCGAGCAAATACCCTTTGGCAATCCGTTTCCCTTCCTCACTCAGTCCCATGCCGTCGACAGCCGTCGGGACGAGCCAAAAGCCGAGCACGAGCGTCGCGATGCTCAGACCGATCGCTAAGTATACGCCTTGGTACAGCGTCCGTTGAATCTGCTGGATATTGCGGGCCCCGAGCGCCTGGGCGACGATTGGGGCGACAGCGAGCAGAATCCCGCTCAACCCCGTATACACCGGCATCCATAAACTCGACCCGACACCGACACCCGCCAAATCGACGGCGCCGGCTCGGCCCGACATGACTGTGTCAAAAAAGCTGATTAAGTAAAAGGACACTTGTGTCACCAAAATCGGGAAGAAGATGGTGAAGAACAGTTTGATTTTTTCATTTAGTGAATGTGTTTGATACATGGGCAACCTCATCTCATTTCAGAAAGGAAAAATTAGAATGAATCAACGGAATGCGGAAAAATTAAAATATGAGCTGTTAGAGACGTGGAACACGTTCAATCATTATATGACCGAGGCGCTCACGTTTCAAAACAGTGAAGATATCCACCAAGCCCGGGTCCATCTACGCAAGCTATTGACGTTCATGCAACTGTACGACACGAAGCCTTCGACGTATCGTCAATTGAAACAGTTGATGGAGGTGCTCGGTGCGGTGCGTGACGGAGACGTCCTGCTTGAAGGGCTCGCCGTCGAGACCGAGCTCGATCAAGCTTTTGTTGAGCATGTCGAAACACAACGGGCCAAGGACCGCACGCTGTTGAAAGCGCGTGTGACCGAAAAAATGACGCCTTCGCTTGACCAGCAAGTCCGTCGCTTCATTGGCGGGCAGCTGTTCCGCGCCTTTCGCAAACAAGACGCGGCGGTGTTTCTCGATAAAGCCAAAGCCGACCGCAAGCGGCGCATCGCGACCCATCACGCAGCGACGAAACGGAACGACCGGCTCGATACCCTCCACAAAGTCCGGCTCGCCGTGAAGCGGGAGCGCTATTTGAATGAGTACTTATTGAACTATGAGCCGAGCGCCTCAAAAGACCAAGTTCAAAAACTGAAGCGGCTCCAGACCGAACTTGGTGATATGAATGACCGGCATCAGCTGTTGTTGCGCTGGACCGATTTCACGCCGCCCGCCGCCTTGACCGACGACTATAAAGAAGTCGTCCAGAAGCTGCACACCCGACTCGACGAATCGGTCGACGCCATCAAGCTTTAGCGCGACGTGTAGCGTTCGACGAGCAGTTCAAGCAACTTCATCCCGGCAATCGAGTTCCCTTTTGAATCAAGGGCAGGCCCAAAAATACCAAAGCCGACATCACTCAATCCGAGCTCGTGTTTGCCGGTCGCGAGAATCGCACCCGACACCCCGCTCTTTCCAGGCAGGCCGACACGGACGGCAAATTCACCCGATGCGTCGTACATGCCGCACGTCGTCATGATGGCTTTGACGATACGGACGACGCGACGCGGAATCAATTCCTCGCCTGTGACCGGGTCTTCGCCGTTACCGGATAGAATCCGGCCGATGCGAGCCAAGTCAAAACAATCGATTTCGATGGCACACTGTTTCGTATACACATCGATAATCTCATCGACATCGCCCTCGACGATTCCGTGATGGCGCATGAAATAGAGCAAGGCCCGGTTCAAGTCGGTCGTCTCGTATTCCGAGCGAGCGACTTTTTCGTTATACGTGACTTCCTCGACCGGGACATCGAGCAACGTCGCCAAAAATTGACGGAACTGATAGATTTTCAGCTCCGCCGTGTCCCCTAAAATCATGCTCGTGACCGCGAGCGCCCCAGCGTTAATCATCGGATTGAGCGGTTTCGATGGCACCGTCTCTTCGAGTTTGGCAATCGAATTGAACGCATCCCCCGTCGGTTCCATACCGACTTTCGAGAACACGTAATCTTCTCCGAACTCCATCAAGACGTAACAGAGCGTCAACGCCTTCGAGACGCTTTGAATCGTGAACTTATGATGGACGTCCCCCGCATGAATATAAGAACCATCAGGTAGGCAAATTGCCACGCCGAGCAAATCATCTTGTACATGCGCGAGCTCCGGAATATAGTCGGCGACTTTTCCTTGTGCTGTGTACGGACGACACTCGTCGACCAAATGCGCCAACTGCTGTTCCAATACGTTCATCCAATCACCCCATGTCCGATAGTTTTTACCCGGGTCATCTTAACATATTTGAAGACGGTTAACCATCAAGTGGACCGTCTTCCTTATCCGGCTTATACCATTCCTCGTCGGCCCATATGACCGATGGGCTGTCCTCGTCACCTTCGAGCTTCTCACCATGCCGATTCATCGAGACGATGAACGCGATAATACCGACCACGACGACCGCCGCCGTTATCCCGAACCAAATCATAGGTGGTCCTCCTTCCAATCGTGACGAATTTGTCTAGAACCGTGTGAGACTTATCCTATGTCTACGTCAACATTCTCGGTACCGTTAGTAGGAATACTACATAGAAATGGGTGAATGGATTGAACAAGATTGCAATCATCGGTGGAGGGATTACCGGCATGGCCGCCGCGTATTATGCAAAACAGGCGGGAGCGCATGTCACATTGTATGAAGCAAGTGACCGGATTGGCGGAAAAATCAAGACCGTTTATCGAGACGGCTTCGTCTTAGAATGTGGGCCGGACGGATATATGGCCCGTAAGCCGACATTGACCGAGCTGATCACCGAACTTGGGCTTGACGACGATCTCGTCCGGTCGATGACCGGGACCTCGTACATTTACGTCCGGAACCGACTGCGACAGATGCCCGCCGGTTCGGTTATGGGCATCCCGACCAAGTTCTGGCCGATGGTCAAGACGGATCTGTTCACGTGGCGCGGCAAGTTTCGGGCCGGTATGGACCTCGTGTTGCCCCGCGTCTATGCGGGATCAGATATCTCGCTCGATACGTTCTTTCGGGCCCGGCTCGGGTCGGAAGTCGTCGAGGCGATGATCGAACCGCTCCTGTCTGGGATTTACAATGGTACGCTCGACGATATGAGCATCGAGTCTACTTTCCCTCAGTTTATCACGATTGAACAAAAAACACGCAGCCTGATTCTCGGTATGAAAGCATTGACACCTCCTGTCCAAGCCGGTGTCAAACCGCGCGAGGCCGGTAAATTTTTATCGCTCGGCCAAGGGCTTGGTGTCTTGATCGAGGCGCTCCGTCCATCGATTGATCGCCTCTGTCTCGGGACACGGGTCGCGGCAGTCCGGCCCCATGAAGTGGTGCTCGAGGACGGAACGGTCGAGTCGTTTGACGGCATCGTGTTAGCCACCTCGCCGAACGCGCTCGGCCCGCTCCTCGGTCTCCCAGAAGCGGAACGGTTGTCGTCATTGAAACGCACGTCTTCCATCACCGTGCTCGTGGCGTTCGAGAAAGCAGACGTCGAGGCACTCGACGGGACGGGTTACGTCATCGCCAAGGGCGAAGGCAATGCCTTGACCGCTTGTAGCTGGATGCATAAGAAATGGCCGCATATGGCACCCGAAAACAAGGCGCTGTTACGCGTCTACATCGGCTCCGCGTTCGTTCCCGACCTGTTGACGGAATCCGACGAGACGATTGCCGATTTCGCGCTCCGTGAGCTTCGAAAAATTCAACACGTCGGTAACCCGATCTTCACGAGAGTCGAGCGTCACGTCGACACGATGCCGCAGTATGAGGTCGGCCATAAACAATACGTGCGCGCGTTCGAGGAAACATTGTCCTCCCTCGACGGCGTCGAAGCTTGTGGGGCGATTTTGCACGGCGTCGGTCTCCCCGACTGCGTCGACTCGGCCAAACAAGCCGTCACCCGCATCATGGCAAGACAGGTGGTGTCCGTATGAAACGAATCGACTACAACGAGAATCCGTTCATCGTCATTTGGGAAGTGACACGCGCCTGTGCACTGTCATGCGTCCATTGCCGGGCCGAGGCTCAGTTCCATCGTTATCCGGGTGAACTCGACACCGCCCAAGGTAAGGCGCTCATCCGCGACATTCATGCGATGGACAACCCGATTCTTGTCTTCACAGGTGGCGACCCGCTCATGCGCGAAGACTTGTTCGAGTTGACGGAATACGCCGCCTCGCTCGGAATGCGCGTATCGATGACCCCATCGGCAACGCCACGCGTGACCCATGACGCCGTCAAACGGGCGAAAGATGCAGGATTGACGCGTTGGGCGTTCTCGCTCGACGGTCCGGACGCCAAGTCACACGACTATTTCCGGGGTACCCGCGGCAGTTTCGAACGGACGTTGCGCGGTATCTCTTACTTTCGGGAAGAAGGCATGTCATTCCAAATCAATACGACGGTCACGGAATATAACGTCGATCAACTCCCGGACATCGCCAAACTCGTCGGTGAGCTCGGTGTGTCGGTGTGGACGCTGTTCTTCCTCGTGCCGACCGGCCGCGGGTCGCTCCTGCAGCCCGTCTCCCCAGAACGGCATGAAGAAGTCCTCCGCTGGGCGTTCGCTTTGCAAGAACACGTCCCATTCATCATCTCGACGACCGAAGCCCAGTTTTATCGGCGTATCGCCCGGCAAGAGAACTTGAAACGAAAACAAGTTGGATTGTCGCCCATCGGCCATCCGCATGACGATCTCGCCAAGGCACCCCGCGGCACGAATGACGGGAACGGTTTCGTGTTCATCTCGCATACGGGCGACGTCCAGCCGTCCGGTTTCTTACCGATTACGTGCGGCAACGTGAAACAAACACCGCTCGCCGAGATTTACCGGCACCACCCGGTTTTTAAATCACTACGCGATCCCGATACCCACCACGGAAAATGCGGCTACTGCGAGTATCGTTACGTATGCGGCGGCTCGCGGGCTCGCGCTTATGCCGTCACCGGCGACTATAAGGCCGAAGAACCGTACTGCATCTATCAACCTACACCTATCTCATAAACAAAGAGCGCCGGCATCAGCCAGCGCTCTTTCAATGTTTAATGCGTCACCGTCGCGGGACGAAGCGTCAACTCGTCGTTCTCGACATCGATGACGACCGTCTGGCCGTCCTCGATATCTCCGGCGAGAATACTACGGGCAAGTTTCGTCTCAATCGTCCGTTGTACGTACCGGTTGATCGGACGGGCCCCGAACTGTGGCTCATACGCCTCGTCGGCGATGAACACTTTTGCTGCATCCGTGATCTCGATTTGAATCGAGCGCGCCGTCAAGCGACTACCCATGCGCGCGACCGCTTTCTCGACGATTTGGCCGATTTGAGCCCGCGTGAGCGGATGGAACAAAATCGTCTCATCGACCCGGTTCAAAAACTCGGGACGGAAGTGGCGGCGGAGCCGCTCGATGACTTGGCGTTCTTCCGCCTCATCGATGACACCATCTTTCGCCGCTTCGAGCAAGATGTCGGCCCCGATGTTCGATGTCATGATGACGATTGTGTTTTTGAAGTCGACGACACGTCCGTGCGAATCGGTCAAGCGACCATCATCGAGCAGTTGCAGCAAGATGTTGAACACATCGGCGTGCGCTTTCTCGACCTCATCGAGCAGGAGCACCGAGTACGGGTTGCGGCGGACTGCTTCCGTCAACTGGCCGCCCTCTTCATAGCCGATATAACCTGGAGGCGCCCCGACGAGACGCGACACGGCGTGTTTCTCCATATACTCGCTCATGTCGAGACGTACGATATGGTCTTCCGAGTCGAACATCGCCTCGGCGAGCGCTTTGCCGAGTTCGGTCTTCCCGACACCCGTCGGTCCGAGGAACAAAAACGAGCCGATCGGACGGTTCGGATCTTTAATGCCGGCTCGAGCCCGAATGACGGCATCACTGACGAGGCGAATCGCATCGTCTTGTCCGAAGACACGTTGATGGAGCACCGTCTCGAGGTTGAGCAACTTGTCTCGCTCTCCTTCGGTCAATTTCGTCACGGGGATCCCCGTCCATTTCGAGACGACCTCGGCGATCTCTTCCTCGGTCACTTCTTCGCGGACGAGTTCACGTGTCACCGAACCGGCGAGCCGTTCCGCTTCCGCGAGTTCACGCTCGAGTTCCGGGATACGGCCATATTTGAGCTCGGAGGCCCGATTCAAATCGTAGCGGCTCTCAGCTTCTTGCAGTTCGAGCTTCACTTTCTCCAAGTCGCCACGGATGTGTTGCACGCGATGCGTCGACTCTTTCTCGTTCTCCCAACGGAGTCGGAGCGCGTCCGACTGTTCGCGAATCGAGGCGAGTTCTTGTTGCAGCGCATCGAGTCGTTTCTTCGAGGCGTCATCACTTTCTTTCTTCAAGGCCGCCTCCTCAATCTCGAGTTGCATGACGCGGCGTACGAGTTCATCGAGTTCGGCCGGCATCGATTCCATCTCCGTCCGAATCATCGCACACGACTCATCGACGAGATCAATCGCCTTGTCCGGCATGAACCGGTCGGTGATGTAGCGGTTCGATAAGACGGCCGCTGCGACGAGCGCGTTGTCATGAATGCGGACACCGTGGTGAATCTCGAAGCGTTCTTTCAAACCGCGCAAAATCGACACCGTGTCTTCGACGTCCGGTTCGTCGACGAGCACTTGTTGGAAACGGCGCTCAAGTGCCGGGTCCTTCTCGATATATTGGCGATACTCATCGAGTGTCGTCGCGCCGATGCAGTGGAGTTCGCCGCGGGCGAGCATCGGTTTGAGCATGTTCCCGGCATCCATCGCCCCTTCGGACTTGCCGGCCCCGACAATCGTATGCAGTTCGTCAATGAAGAGGATGATTTTCCCTTCCGCTTCTTTCACTTCGTTCAAGACAGCTTGGAGCCGCTCTTCGAACTCACCGCGATATTTGGCCCCGGCGACGAGCGAACTCATATCGAGGCTGAAAATTGTCTTATCTTTCAAGCTTTCCGGAACGTCACCGCGAACGATGCGTTGGGCGAGCCCTTCGACGATCGCCGTCTTCCCGACACCCGGTTCTCCGATTAAGACCGGATTGTTTTTCGTCTTCCGACTCAAGATGCGGATGACGCGCCGAATCTCGCTATCACGCCCGATGACGGGATCGATTTTTCCGGTCTTTACTTCTTGAATCAAGTCGCGGCCATACTTCGTCAAGACGTCATACGTCGCTTCCGGCGACTTCGACGTGATGCGCCGATTTCCGCGGACGGCGATGAGCGCCTCGCGTAGTTTCTCTTCGGTCACACCTTTGCGCTCGAGCATGCTTTGCGCTTGGCTCTTATTCATAATGATGCCGAGCAGGACGTGCTCGACCGAGACATACTCGTCACTCATACCGGTTGCTTCCCGCTCCGCCGTCGTCAACACGTTCAACAGCGAGGCCGAAATCATCGGTGTCGTCGGCGTTTGAAGCTTCGGTGCGTTCTTGAGTGCCATCGCGACCTCGGCCTCAATCTCGGCGACGCTCAGCTCCATTTTTTGCAGTAGGAGCGGCGCGATGCCGTCCGTTTGTGAAATCATCGATGCCAAGACGTGCCATTCGTTCATCTCGCTATGGTGGTACTGTTTCGCAAGTGCCTGCGAACTGACGATGCCTTCATGTGCTTTATCGGTAAATCGATTGAAATCCATTCTGCTTCCTCCTTAGGCTCAACGTTCGAGTTGTTCGTAAACAGATCGGTGGCCGGCGTCTAGCGGCAAGTCGACTTCGAGTTGGACGAAGAGATCCGACCGGACTTTCGAGGCGGTCATGAACCCGCGCCCTGGGATGCGCATCCGTTGACCCGGGCGTGACCCCGGTTTCACTTTCAGTTTGACCCGGCCACCATCTAATGTCGCCACGACGACTTCTGTGCCGTCGAGGAAAGCGAGCGGGCGCAACCGTTTGACGGTAATGACGTTCGCTCCTTCTCGACGGTACGTATCATCATCCGTGAAATGCAGCTCGACGTACACGTCGCCGCGGTCACCCGCTTGTCCGACCTTGCTGCTCTTACCTTTGAGCCGTAACTTCTGCCCTTCGTGGGCGCCTTGCGGGATTTTCACGTTGACCGTTCCCGTCTGGAGACGCAGACTCACTTTGGAATCAGACGTCAATTGACTGAGTGGGACGTTGACACGGACCGTCTCATCGAGGTCTTCTTCGACCGCTTGATTAAAGAAGCTACCAAACATGTCCTCGAACCCGAACGTCCGCGACGTCGTCCGTGACCCGCCGCCAAACTGACGGAACAAGTCTTCGAACTGGGCCGACCCTTCCCCATATCCGTCGCCGCTGTAAGTCCCTCCGCCGAACGTCGGTCCTTCTGGACTGCCATAGCGGTCATAGTTCGCTTTCTTATCAGGATCACTCAGCACATCGAACGCTTCTTGGATTGCTTTGAACTTATCCTGCGCGTCCGAGTCTTTGTTCACATCCGGATGGTATTGTTTTGCCAGTTTTCGATACGCTCGCTTAATGTCTTGGTCGGACGCCTCTTTCGGCACGCCAAGGACGTCATAATAGTTTTTTGCCATCTCGTTTCACCTCACCTATTTCTTTCCCGATTCTGTTAAGTCTATTCTACCGATTTGGTCAAAGAAGGTCAAAGAATTTCCTCGTTACTTAGCATACGAAAAAAAGAAGGCATTCGTTTCATCACGATGCCTTCTTACGATTAGAAATATACTCTCGGACTGTCCATGCCTTCTTCGAACACGATGGTCACTTCTTGTTGGCCACCGAGTGAGGTGACGTTGATGCGGACCGGTACGTTCCGGTTGTACTCCCACCGGTTCTCGAGCAGACCGACGACGTGCTGGGTGAACCCGACGAGCTCGGCCCGGCTATAAAACTGGATGGGGATGTCGATTTCGATTCGTGACAACTCGCCGTTTTGATAGAAGCCTTTTCCAATCATTCCGCTGAAATCCGGGAACACATCGGCAATCCGGTCACTGAAGAGGGAGAACTTTTGGGCATCGTCGCGCACTTCGGTCGTCGCCGTGGCGGACGGGAAGTAATAATAGGTCTCATCGATGGCGGTCCAGTCGTTCGCCGCCACTTCATTGGCTGAGCCGACGAATGCCGATTTGATATAGTTCCCTGGTGTCGGTGAACCTTGCGGCGCTTTCATATACAACGCGACGTTAATATCGAGGTCTTTAAAGTCCTCACGTTTCCGCAACTGGGCGACGAGTTCATTCGCCATGCGTTCTCCTTCAGCGATGACTTTCTTCTCGTCCAACTTTTCCGTATAGGTCGGACCGAAGTTCGGCGCTTGGAACACGTACTCTTGATTCAAAATCAAGGCGAACGACACACCGCCGAGTTGATACCCACTATCCGTTTTCGTCATATAGTTTTGTTCGACGAGCGACGCCAAATAGAGTGGCGACTTTTTGTTCTCTTCGACGAACTGCTCCTCGGCCACTTCGGCCGTGCCGTTCGCATACGCCGGGTTGAGCGGAACGAGACCTTCTGACGTTTTGTCTTTACGGCCAAGCAGACGCGATACATCTTCACTCGTCAATAGCTGTCCTTCTTGATAGGCGTACTTCTCCGGATCGAACGCGCCGGTCGAATGGCGCATGAGGCCGAGCTCCACTTCTTCGAGCTCGAGCGATGAGCTGACTTGACGTTGCGCCAGTCCTCGGGCCGCAGCTGGTTTAAACGGAATGACCATCTGGTAATATGAATCACGCGCTTGAATCGCTTGAGTGACCCCTTCGGCTGCCGTCTCTTCGCCTGTCGGTGTGACTTCTTCTTCCCCCATCGGGATTTTCATAGAGCATCCGCCGAGAAAAACCGTCGCGGCGAGAGCTGGGATGAGCATCTGTTTCCATTTCATCTATGTCTGAACTCCTTTAATGATTCGTTTCGTTACACTTCGTCCATTATAACAAAATCATCCGTTGAAAAAAGTGTCGAAGCGGAATCAGTGCCAATTCACAGCAAAACACCCTTCAACTCGAGTTGAAGGGTGTCCACGTCATGCTTTCGGAGATGGGCGACGTCGATGCGTCAAGAACAAGAGACCGAGCACGATCAAGACGAGTCCGAGTACCGTTCCCCACGTTTTTGTCGTGCCGGTCATCGGAAGGGTCGCTTGGTCTGGCGTCACCGGAGTCGTTGGTTCCGGCACATAAACCGATTCATCTTGGTCATCACGGTTATCGTTGCCCGGTTTTGGAAGGTTTTGCTTCACGTGCACGGTCGCCTCGACCGTCCGCGACACGCGCGCCTCACGATTGACTTCGAACGTGAACGTCGTCCGGTTCGTGAGCACTGCGCCGGCCCGCACATCATAAGATGGCAAGAGTACTTTCTCCATCTCGAGTACGACCTCTTCGCCGGGGATTAATCCGTTCTCGACTTCGGCCAGAGCACGCATGCCGTCTCGGAGCGTCTCGGTCGTCTCGCGCTGTTCTTTGGTCGTCAACGCCCCGCTCGTCCATTCGTCGATGACGTCGACGAAGTACAAGGTGACGTTCGACGTGTTCGTGATTGTATACGTATAGCGAATCGCCTCACCTGGATGCACCGTTTCGGGACGCGCCGTCTTCGTGACGGTGAAGTCAGCTTGATTCAATAAGACGATTTGTTGGCTCTCGGCATCGATGACTCGACCGTAAGCATCGGTCGCAGCGACGCGGAACACGTTCCCGATTTCAGGAGCGCTCGTCCGATCGTAATCGGTTGGAATCAATAAGTTGACGGTCGCCTCGACTCGTTCCCCAGCGAGAAGCCCATCATCGCCGACGAGTGCCAATAAGCGCTCGCGGACGTTTGCATTGAACGTGTCGACCGCCTTGGCGTCGATGTCGCCGCTAAAAAACTCATCTTCGATGGATGTAATCGTGAGCGCCGTCTCGCCTGTGTTCTCGATAACGAACGTATATGGAATCATCCCACCGACAACGGCTTGATCAATGTTTGCCTCTTTCCCGACCTCAAGGCCAATCGTCTCGTTCGGTACGACCGTGACATTCGCCTCCGTACAAGCTGCCGGAACGGTCTCGTCTTCAACACCGATACAGAACGTATTCGTCACGACGGTCTCACTCGTCACGTCTGGTGCGAACGTGTCGAACTGAATCGTCGTCGTTCCGACCGGTATCGTCGGGAACGTCCAATTGAAAGCGGGTGGTCCGCTCACGGTCGTCGGGGCGACTGAGCCTTCCGGACCGAGCACTTCGACCGAATCCGCGACGACGGTCAACGCTTCGGGCACCGTGTTGGACACAGACAAGTTCTCAATCGGAGCGCCTGTCACATCGATGACGAGCCGATATGTCACCAAATCCCCGCCTAACACACGCTCGATCGGCCCGTCGGCACCGAGCACCAATTGATCGATTGCAACCGCTGGGCTAGCAGAGGGCGCGGCCACTTCTTCGGTGACAGGTTCCTCTAATGATGGCTCCGGTTCAACGAGCGGAGGCTCGCCCGGTGTATCGACGTCCGGAACCGTCTCCGTCCCGTCATCACCCGGTTCGCTTGACTCACCTACAAGTTCCTCCATCTGGAACGCATAGACGGCGTTCGGGAATGAATAAGGAACACCGGCACCGTCATACAAGGTGATTTGGTCGATTGTCGTCACGTCGACCTCGGTCGCGTCAATCATGAACCGCCAAATCGTTGACGTCTCACGCGCCCCGTAATACGTGACGTCCGCGTAGATGAGGCTCGCGTCATCGTATGCTTCGATTTCTTCGGGGCTCAACTCAATTTGTGCATAAATGGGTGTCGGTGTCATCGTCGTGTTCGCGTAACTTCCATGCGGTGCCCACATGCCAATCAATACGAGGACGAATGTAATGAGTGCGATGAAACGTCGGTTGGTGCGTTGCATGATGGTCCCCTCCTCTAAGGTGTCTGCCGAACTGTGGCGTCTGCGATGACACGCTCCGGCACGGGAGAGGGATGGAGGGTGAGTGTGCGCGAGTCGTGGTGTAAGGTCTTGGTGTCAAATAAGTATTTGTAGATACTAATCATTACCCGTCCCGTGAAGGCGCGAACCTGCTCGAGACCGGAAACGTTTAAAAATCAGGTCAATGAAAAAAGGCCCTCCCTCAGGAGGACCTCATTCACGATTGGTCGGCTAAGAAGGCGAGCAACGCCGCCTCATCCCACACTTCGATGCCGAGTGACTCGGCTTTCGTCAGTTTCGAGCCCGCCTTCTCGCCGGCGACGAGGAGGTCGGTGTTCTTGCTGACGCTGCCCGTGACGCTCGCACCGAGCAATTCAAGTTGTTTCCCGGCTTCGCCACGTGTCATCTCATGCAGTTTCCCGGTCAAGACGATCGTCTTCCCGGCGAGCGGTGCATCGGCGTCGACCGGTCGTTTCGCACCTTTGAACGTCAGGTTGACACCTGCCGCTCCGAGGTCACGGACGAGGTCACGCGCTTCTGGCTTCTCAAAGTAGAAGACGATCGATTCAGCCATCTTCGTACCGATGCCATCGATGGACGTCAATTCGTCGACCGAGGCCTCCATGACCGCTTCCATCGTCTCGAACCGCTCCGCGATCAACACGGCCGCTTTTTGGCCGACGAGACGGATGCCGAGCGCGAACAAGACACGCTCGAGCGAGTTCTGTTTCGATTGCTCGATGGCCGCGAGCAGGTTCGTCACCGACGTCTCGCCCATCCGGTCGAGTGCGAGCAGCGCATCCCGGTCGAGACGATACAGGTCGGCCACGTTATGGACGAGGTCAGACGCATGAAGTTGCGTGATCACTTTCTCGCCGAGCCCATCGATATTCATCGCCGGGCGTGATACGAAATGAATCAGCCCTTCGAGCAGTTGGGCCGGACATTCTGGATTGACGCAACGATGGTCCGCCTCTCCTTCTAACCGGACGAGTTCAGATTCACAGGCCGGACAATGGGTCGGGAAGACGATTTCCGTCTCCTCCCCGGTCCGCTCACTGACGAGCGCCGAGACGACGGCCGGGATGACGTCCCCGGCTTTCTTGATGACGACACGGTCCCCGATGTGAAGGTCCTTCTCTACAATGAAGTCCTCGTTGTGGAGCGTCGCATACGTCACGGTCGATCCCGCGACCGAGACTGGAGCGAACCGTGCGCGTGGCGTGACTTTCCCGGTCCGTCCGACACTGAAGTCGACGTCTTCGATCGTCGTCACGACTTCCTCGGCCGGAAACTTATAGGCGACGGCCCAACGCGGGCTCTTCGCAGTGAAGCCGAGCTGTTCTTGCTCTTCATAGGCTGCGACTTTGATGACGATGCCGTCAATCTCGTACGGCAACTCCGACCGCTTCGTCACATACGTTTCAATATAGTCCCATAACTCATCGGCCGTATGACACGTCGTGTATTCTTGGCTGACGGCGATGCCGAGACGGCGCAAATACGCGAGCGACTCGTCATGCGAGGCGACGAGGTCGTCCGTCGAGACGAGCCCGTAGGCGAAGAACGCCAAATTCCGCGACGCCGCGATTTTCGAGTCGAGCTGCCGGAGCGAACCTGCCGCCGCATTGCGCGGGTTGGCGAATAGTGGTTCGCCGAGGCGTTCCCGCTCGTCGTTCAAATGTTCGAACGATCGTTTCGGCATGTACGCCTCACCGCGCACCTCGAACGTGACGTCCTCGTTCAACCGGAGCGGAATCGAGCGGATCGTCTTCAAGTTTTGTGTGATGTCTTCCCCAGTCGTCCCGTCCCCGCGCGTCGCGCCACGGACGAGCCGACCGTCTTCGTATTTCAGCGACACGGCGAGCCCGTCAAACTTGAGCTCGGCGACGAAGAGTGGACTGTAGCCGAGATCTTTCTCAATCCGTTCGACCCATTCGACGAGTTCTTCTTTGGAGAAGACGTTCCCGAGCGACAGCATCGGCGTGTCATGTGTCACTTTGACGAACGCATCGAGCGGGACGCCGCCGACACGTTGCGTCGGTGAATCCGGACTCCGGAGTTCCGGATAGTCCGTCTCGATTTCAATCAATTCGTTCATGAGACGGTCGTATTCCGCATCCGGGACACTCGGTCGGTCGAGCACATAATATTCATACCCGTATTGATTTAACTTTTGACGAATCGCTTCAACGCGTTCTGCCATCTCCATATGATCACCTCACGCTTTTTCGATTGGGGCAAACTTGGCGAGCAGGCGCTTGATGCCGACGGCCGGGAAAGCGATATCGAGCTCGAGCTGATCGCCTTCGCCACGCGTCTGAACGACCGTGCCTTGTCCCCATTTCTTATGATTGGCCTTGTCCCCAACGTTCCAACCGATTGATTCGGCGCCGGACGACTGGGCAAGTTTTGGTTTCGGTTTCGAGCTGAAGCCGTTCACAGGAAGTTTCCCCGGCGACTCGACTGGATTCCATGGCATCGGCTTCTTCGCTTTGCCCGATCGCTCCAAGAGCGTCTCTGGCAACTCGTGCAAGAAGCGCGACTCCGGGTTGTTTTGGAAACGCCCGTACAACATGCGGGACTGGGCCCGTGTCAAATAGAGACGCTTCTCGGCCCGCGTGATGCCGACGTACGCGAGACGGCGTTCTTCTTCCATCTCTTCCGGGTCGTTCAAGGCACGGCTGTGCGGGAACAACCCTTCTTCCATCCCAATCAAGAAGACGACCGGGAACTCAAGTCCCTTGGCCGAGTGTAGCGTCATGAGTGTGACTTGATGTAACTCGTCGACTTCTTCGAGCGTGTCGAGGTCCGAGACGAGCGTCAAATCGGTCAAAAAGGCGACGAGTGTCTGCTCGTCACTCTCTTTCTCAAAATTTTGGGCGACCGAGAGGAACTCTTGCAAGTTCTCAAGGCGGCTCTCGGCTTCGAGCGTCTTCTCGATTTTGAGCATCTCTTCGTAGCCTGACTTCTTCAACACTTCTTCAATCAATTCCGAGATGGACAAGTAGTCGGCCATTTGACGCAAATCGACCATCAATTGACGGAACTCGGCGAGCTTCGTCGCTGTGCGCGGCGCAATGCCCGACAGTTCGATGTCACGAATCGCTTCCATGAGCGACACGCCTTGCATCCCGGCGAAGTCGCCGAGCTTATCGACCGTCGCGGCGCCGATGCCGCGCTTCGGTTCGTTGACGACACGGACGAATGAGATGTCCTCGTCTGGGTTGGCGATTAAGCGCAAATACGCCAAGATATCCTTGATTTCTTTTCGTTCATAGAACTTCGTCCCGCCGACCATCTTATACGGGATGTTCGACTTGAGGAGCATTTCCTCGAGTCCGCGCGATTGGGCGTTCGTCCGGTACAGGACGGCCATCTCGCCGTAATCGATGCCTTCTTGGCGGAGCTCCTTCATCTGATTGATGATGAAGAACGCTTCATCCCGGTCATCCGAGGCGACATGCAAGAGGAGTTTCTCGCCTTCGACGTTCTCGGTCCAGAGCTGCTTGTCTTTTCGACCCGAGTTGTTTTGAATGACACCGTTCGCCGCTTCCAAAATCCGCTTCGTCGACCGATAGTTTTGTTCGAGCAAGATGACGTGCGCGCTCGGATAATCCTTCTCGAACGTCAAGATGTTGGCGATGTCGGCGCCGCGCCAGCGATAAATCGACTGATCAGAGTCACCGACGACACACAAGTTCTCATGCGCCTGCGCGAGCAGCTTGACGAGCGTGTATTGGGCCCGGTTCGTATCTTGATACTCGTCGACGTGGATGTATTGGAACTTCTTCTGATAAAACGCGAGCACGTCCGGCGCTTCTTGGAACAACTGAATCGCCTTCATGATCAAGTCGTCAAAGTCGAGCACGTTGTTCTGCTTCAATTTCTTCTCATACGCCGTGTAGACGTCCGAGATGACTTTCTCGTACGGGTTGTTGCCGACGAGTGCGGCCGCATCTTGCGGCGTGCGGAGCTCGTTCTTATGGTTCGAAATCATACCGAGGAGCGTCCGCGGCTCATATTTTTTCGGGTCAAGGTTCAACTCTTTAAGCACTTGTTTGATGGCCGTCAACTGATCGGACGAGTCGAGAATCGAGAAGTTCCGGTCATAACGGATGCGATCGATGTCACGCCGCAAAATCCGGACACACATCGAGTGGAACGTCGAAATCCAAATATCGTCCGCGACGCCACCGACGAGGCGGGCGATCCGGTCTTTCATCTCGCGAGCCGCTTTGTTCGTGAACGTAATGGCGAGAATGTTCCACGGCGCGATTTGTTTCGACGCCATCAAGTAGGCGACGCGATGCGTCAAGACACGTGTTTTCCCAGACCCTGCCCCGGCCATGATGAGCAACGGGCCGTCCGTATATTTGACCGCCTCCGCTTGCGGAGGGTTCATGCCTTTGACTAATTCTTCACTCAAGTTATACATAATCGTTTCCTTTCCCTATCCAAACATTTGTTCTTATTTTATCGGAGTGCCGCGACAGTCGCAAGCGCTCCTTCGAAATTGTCATAAATCACATTGCCGACGACGATCGTATTCACGTGTTCAGCCATCACCCGGGCCGACTCGTATCCGGTGATACCGCCCCCATAAAACAGATGGGCATCCGGCACGGCCAGCCGCACTTCTTGGACGAGCTCGACCGATCCGAACGTGCCGCTATACTCCACATACAAGGAAGGCAGGTGGAACAAGCGATGTCCCGCTTCCGCATAGGCGATGGCTGTCTCGATGGACAAATCGGTCTTCGCCTCGGTCACGTGGGCCACTTTCGCATCTGGATTCAAAACGATATACCCTTGTCCGGTCACATCCGCATGAAACAAGTGTCCGTATCGTTCGAACGCTCTCGTTTGATGACCGATGACCCAGTCCACGGTGCCCGCGTTCAAGACGGTCGGAATGAAATAGTGGTCGAAGCCTCGAATCACTTGCTCGGGATGGCTCATCTCGAGCGCGAGCGGGATGCCGCATCCTTCGAGACGAGTATAGAGCGCGAACGTGTTTTCCGCGTCGACCCCGTCCGTCCCACCGATGAGGAAAGCGTCCGTGCCCGAACGGATGAGCGCTGCGAGCGCCGAATCATCGAGCGGTTTATTCGGATCAAGTTTAAAGACGTGGCGCCACGATTGAAAATCCATTCGGCTTCCCCCCCATTCGATACCTTCTCTAGTGTAGCGATTTTTCCCGTCGCTTGCATCTGTTGAACAAAAAAAGACTTGCCGAGGCAAGTCTCAAGCACGTCTGGCGTGCGTCTTTTGTTCGCGGGCCGTCATCCATTTGGCGACGACGAGTGCGAACAGTCCGTAAACCGGGATGAACCAGAGCGGATTGGCCAAAAAGAAGCCGAGCACTGGAATCTCGAGTAACGGTGAATCTGGCGAGCAGAGCGCCGTTCCGTTCACGACCGCGATGAACGGTAAGACCGGGACGGCGAACACGTAACCAAAGTTGATCCAAAAAGCCTTCATGATCTGAGCTCCTTAGCCTAAGATGATTGATTCTTTCGGATAGTTGTACATCCGTTTCGGCTGTCTCCGCTGCAAAATCAAGATGAAGGCGATGACACCGATTCGACCGATGAACATTAAAATCGTGAGTACCCATTTTCCGACGTTACTGAACTCTGCCGACAGACCGACCGACAAGCCGGTCGTTCCGAACGCCGAGCACGCCTCGAACAAGATGCGGGTAAGCGATGCGTCTTCAAAGAAGGTGAGCACCATGACCCCCGTGAGCAGGACAGCGAGTGACACCGTGATGATGACGAACGCTTTCCAAATATCCTCGAGCACAATCTCGCGCCCGAAAATTTTGATGGACGAGTCCCCGCGAATGAACGCGACGACCCCGAGCACGGCGACGGCGAACGTCGTCGTCCGAATCCCCCCGCCGACCGAGGACGGGGACGCCCCGATGAACATCAGAATCGATAACAATAACATACTGCCTTCCGAGAACAGGTTGACGTCTACCGTCGTCAAGCCCCCGTTTCGCGTCGTCACGGACTGGAACAAGGAATCCGAGAGCGCGAGCCAGAGCGGTAAACCTTTGAACGCGTTATTATATTCAAATAGAAACAAGCCGACGGTCCCGACCGCGATCAATCCGAAGAACGTGGATACCGTCAATTTCGTGAACAACGAGAAGCGGCGCGGGAAATTCTCACGTTTCCGTATAATCCGGTTCGTCAAATAGGTGCGAATCTCGACGAGGACCGGGAACCCGATGGCGCCACCGGTCATGAGCGCGATTTGCGTAAAGATGACGAACGGGTCTTCCCGGAACGGCGCGAGCGAACTGCCGGTGATATCGAACCCCGCGTTCGTCGTCGCACTGATCGAACCGAACAGCCCTTGCAGGAACGCCTCTCTGGCCGTATCAAAGTAATTTAAGTAATGGATTCCGAGCATGATTGCCCCAATCGCTTCAATCGTGATAACGGTGATGACAATTTCCGCAATATACTTCACGATTCCAGACATCGACGTCTGGTTCTGGTCCCGTAAAATCAGCTGACGCTCACGAAAGCCAATCCGCTTTCCGAGCAAAATCCACATGATGACGTGCAAACTGATCAGACCGACCCCGCTCACTTGAACGATGAACAGGATAATGAACAGCCCGAACGTCGAAAACGTATCCGTCACGACGATTGGCGTTAAGCCGGTGACGCTGACACAACTGACCGCAAAAAAGACGAGATCGGTGAATGTGATCGTGACACCCGGCTGTCGCGCAATCGGTAAGGCGAGCAGAATGACAGACAACACGACCGCCGCGCTGTAAATCAACACGAGTGTCTGGACCGGTGTCAGATTCCGGAAGAACAGCTGTAAATTTCGTTTCATAAACTTGTCTTGCATCTCGCCCCTCCTCTCCCATCAAAAACAAGATGACTCTTACGAGTCACCTTCTGATTGTTTTAGACGTTCAAGGGCAAGATCATAACCGCCAGACCCGTAGTTCAAGCAACGCTTGACGCGGGAAATGGTGGCTGTCGAAGCACCTGTCGCTTCTTCAATTTTATGATATGTGCTACCTTCACGAATTTGACGGGCTACTTCAAGCCGTTGGGCGAGCGCCTGTACTTCGTTCACGGTCGCTAAATCTTCAAATAGTTGATAACAATCTTCGAGTGTATCGAGCTTCAAAATCGCCTCAAACAGCTGATCGAGCTCTCGTCCTCGTAATTTATCGAGTTGCATCCGCAAGCATCCTCTCTCATCGTACTTCTTTATCATTCTAAAGCACGACCGGCTCGGACTCAACTGTTCATCGTAAAATCGCCGGAAATAGTATTTGTTTCTTCATTACTTCGTAAATCCCGAGCGGTGTGGCCCGCACATATGGCAAGTGCGTCGACGCCAAGAACAAGAGCGTATAAATCGGGTCTTCGAACTTGTACCCACGGGTGAGTAGCTCGGCCCGCAACCCTTCTTCTTGGACAATCAACCGTTCGACCGGCTCCTTCGACGTCATGCCACAGAGCGGGAGCGGGATTTCCGCGATCACCTCACCGCGGTCGACAAGGACGATGCCGCCGCCAAGTTCCTTCATCCGCTCGAAAGCCGTCAACATGTCTTGTTTGCATTTCCCAAGAATCAAATAGTCACCGCTAATCGAATACGAACTGACGAGGCCTCCGAAGTCGTTGGCGAATCCTTTCAGCACCGTATTGAGCCGCCATTTCCCTTCTTTATCGAGCAGCATGAGGAACGACTCGTCCCCGTCACGTGGCAGCTCATCTTGTCCGGTATCGTGCGTGATTTTGAACAGCTTCATGATGACCGAGTTGACCATGTCGAGCCCGACCGGCATGCTGAACGATAAGTCGTTCGGCGTCAGTTCGATGTCGACGTTCGTCGACGGCATCAAGGCAAGCGCCGCATCGACGAGCTCGTTCGGAAATTCGGACGTCCCGTCCCGATAAATCCATTGCCCTTTGGCAATGACAGCGCTCGGGCGTGGCTCATCAACCGCATCCAAAATATTGAGATGGGCGATGCGTCCCGGCGCAATCGAACCGAGGACGTGATCGAGCCCGAAGTGTCGCGCCACGTTCAACGAGACGATGCGGTATGCTTCAATTGGAGGCAAACCCGCCTCAATCATGATTTTCACGAGCGCGTCTTGTAACCCGTCTTGATAAAATCCTGGCGTCGACCCGTCTGTCGTGACCATCACATGATCGAACGCCTCGAGTCCGGCGTCGAGCAGACCACGGATGAGTCCCGGAAGGTCAGGACGAATGGAAGAGTGACGGAGTGTTGTCGTATAGCCGTGTTCGAGCCGGCAGAGCGCTTCTTCGGCCGTCATCGCTTCATGGTCGCTGTGAACACCCATCAACGCCATCTTCGTCAACGTCTTCGCCGAAGCCCCTGGGAAGTGTCCTTCGACCGGGAGACCGCACGTCTCCGCATCGAGCATCCACTGAAGCATCTCGTCATCACCTTTTAACGTCCGTGGCCAGGCCGTCAATTCTCCGGCCATGATGACGTCCGGGTGATTGAACCAAGCGTGAATCCGCTCGGAGTCGACGAGAACGCTGTCACGGTCAAGTTCGGTCTGCGTATCGAGACGCGCCCACCAGTACGTGCTCGTCGGAAGCTGTTGCATCGCTTCCAGTTGCGCAAACGCTTGCTCCTTATTTTGTAAAAAAAGAAGCATGTTGTCATTCACGAGCGTTGTCGTCCCCCGCTCACCTGCATACTTCGACAGCGTCGCCGGATTATATAGTTGGAATGGATGCGCGTGCGGCTCGATATAGCCCGGCACGATGTATTTCCCTGACATATCCACCGTCTCGACGGCGGCTTTCGGTACATCTGGCCCGACATAGACGATTCGGTCATGCTCAATCCATATGTTTGCTTGTTTCCACTGCTTCACGTACATATTTAAGTATGTGGCATTCGTCAATACGAGCGAAGGTGGTCTGACTTGGCTCACGACTTCTAATTGTGACCGAATCATCGCTTTAGACCACGGTGCCCGCGCCGATCGTTTTGGTGGCATCGAACCCAATCCTCCCTTAATCGCCTCGCCATTATTATTAGAAAATAATTTTGTAAGCGTTTTCTTTCATCTGATTCAAGTTTACCTTTTCTCTGAAAGGCTCGCAAGCTATGTTGCCCATTGTAACGGAATTCACATGAAATTCACACAAATAAAGACGTCTCCCACGGGAGACGCCTTCACCAATCGTACATCGTGACCGTCTTTTTCAAATAATGCTCGAGTTGAGCGAGCGGAACGGGCTTGCTGTAATGATAGCCTTGAATGAGGGAGCTGCTATGTTCGAGCACGAAGGCGAGCTGTTCCGGACGTTCGACTCCTTCGGTGACGATATCGAGCCCGAGCGTGTGGAACGTCTGATATAACCCTTCGAGCAACGCCCGGTCGAACGTGTTCTCCGGAATCCCTTTGACGAAATTCTGGTCGATTTTAATCAAATCGAGTTGGAGCGACTGTAAAAACGACAGCGACGACGTGCCGACCCCGAAGTCATCGAGCGAGATTTTGACGCCGATGGCCTTGAGCGATTGAATGAACTGCTGAAGTTCATATAAATTGCCGCCGACCTCGCTCTCGGTGATTTCGACATGGAGACGGTGAGGGTCAAACCTCGAACTCATCAACACTCGTTCTAATGAAGCTAAAAACGAACCGTCGGCGATTTGGCGCTTCGACACGTTAATCGATAGGAACAAGTGATGTCGTTCCACGTGGTCTTTCATCTCTGTGACCGCTTGTTCGAGCACCCAACGACCCAAATCAGAGATGAGACCGAGCTGTTCGGCAACAGGGATGAACAGTCCAGGTGAGATTTGACCTTTCGTCGGATGGTTCCAACGAATGAGCGCCTCGACGCCACGTACGGCAAACGGTCGCGGCGACACGATCGGTTGATAATACAGTTCGAATTCATCATGTTCGAGCGCATGGCGCAAGTCACGCTCCATCTCGAGCGTCTGTAAGTAGTGGCTTCCATCCTCGATTTCTTGGAACGTGAGCACTCGATTCTTTCCTGACAGTTTTGCCTCATGAATGACGACATCGAGCCGTCCCATCATCATCTCGTACGTATGGTGCGGTTCGGCACAAGTGAACACATCGATACCGATTGTCGCCGCCATCCCCTTCACCCCGTTGACTTCGGCCCAATCCTTCAAGTCTTTGATCAAACGCCGGGCGACCGGCTGCAATTGTTCGAGCGTCCAGCTTGGGTGGACGAACATGAATTCATCGGCACCGATTCGGGCGACAAATCCGTCTTCTTTATAAAAGTTGAGTCGGGAAGCGATATAAATCAGGACGGCGTCGCCTGTCCGGTGTCCGTACTGGTCGTTGATGCGCCGGAAATCGTCCAAGTCCAAACCGAGCACACCGATTTGATTTTGTTTGCCACGTACGTTCGAGAAGTAGTCCTCAAGCGCGAGCCGGTTCGGAAGCAACGTCAACGCGTCACGAAACGCCCGGTCAATCACTTCGGCACGTGTGTCTTCGAGTGCCGCGAGCACTTCATTCATGCTCGTCGCCATCTGTTCAATCTCGTCGTGGCTCTTCGCATCACGACTGAGCCGGAGCCGGCTATCCCGTTCGAGTGTAATCACTTTCAACTCACTGACGATTTCCATGAGACGTCGAATCACGACCCGGTGAATCGTCCACAGCAACGAAAAGAAGAGACCGAGCCCAAGGACGACGAGGGCTATTATCCCGAGTCGCAACATCGCCACCGTATTTTCATAATGTGTTTGTTCGACGGTGAATTTGACCTCGAAATCGGACTGTTGAAACACAGTGCCAAGCGGAATCACGACGTCGGTCCCCGCATCGCCATCCGTGATGACCGTCTGATTTTGACGCGCAGGTTGAATCGTCAATGGAATTTTCGTCTGGGTGCTCATGTCCGCCAGAAATGCCGGGTCGACGAACTCGAGCATGACGAGCGTACCTTGACTTGGACCACTACTATCACTTCGTAAAATCGGGTGACTGACGTACAGCGTCGGACCGAAATCACTCGCATAGATGCCGTTTTGCGTATCTTCCTGATCGCTTAATCGAGAAGTGACCGCCTTGATGAGCGTTTGTTGATCAGTTTTTGACAACGTCGTGCTCGCTGAACGGAACGACGAGTAGAACGCTTCTCCGTCCCGGTCCAAATAGACGATGGCGTTGACGCTCAAGTTTTCAAGCGATTCCTCGCTAATGTTACTTTGGACATAGGAGGCGTTCCGTCGTTGAACGAACGTGTAGGTGTCATTCCAGACGGCCCAATCGACGAGTGTGCGCTCGAGCGTATGCTTCCGATTGGCGAGCGTCTCTGACACGCTCGCGACTTGACTCTCGACCGTCTGCCGATCTTGTTCCATGCTCTTCTCGATAAAATAAGGGCGGACCCCAAAAAAGATGACTCCGACAAACACGACTATATTCACGGCCACCGCAATCATGAGCTTCGTCCGAATGCGCACGTCGACCACCTTCTTCCTTCAATCTACTCCATTATTGTAGAGCAGGAAGCGTGAATTCCCTTCTTTTCGCATGAAAAAAAGGACGGGTTGACCCATCCTTTAAAAAATACGTGCCAACGCCCGTCCCCCGATGTCTCGACGGTAAAACGTCTGTGGCAAATCAAGTTGTTCGAGTGCCGTATAGACGGCATATTTCGCTTCGAGCAAGGTCGGTTTTGTCGACGTGAGCACGAACAAGCGTCCCCCGTTGCCGACGATGTCCGCCCCGTCACGGGTCGTGCCCGCATGGAACACGAGCACATCGTCTCGTAAGTCACCGAAGCCTGATAGTACCTGTCCGGTCGTCGCTCGATCAGGATAGCCTTCTGCCGCGACGACGACTCCAATCGTATAGCCTTCCACCCATTCAATCGGATACGTTTTTTGGTCCACGACCGCCTCGATGACGTCGAGGAGAGGAGATGCCAAGTTCGGGAGAATGACCTCGGTCTCGGGATCGCCGAACCGAGCGTTGAACTCGATCACTTTCGGGCCATCCGCCGTCAAGATAAGACCTGCATACAAGAACCCTTCGAACGGAGTGCCTCGTTCGACCATCGTCCGCGCGAGCGGGAAGAGCACGCGCTCGACCGCTTCCGTGTACACGGCATCGTCGAGATGAGGCATCGGGCTATATGCGCCCATGCCACCCGTATTCGGCCCTTTGTCGCCGTCAAACGCACGTTTGTGATCTTGTGACGTGATCATCGGGATGACGTGCTCGCCTGAGACGAACGCCATGAGCGAGAACTCTTCCCCGTCTAAAAACTCTTCGATGACGACACGGGACTGATCCCCGAACTTATCGGTGCCGAAGATGTCGTGAATCGCCGCCCGCGCCTCATCGAGTGTGAACGCGACGGTCACGCCTTTCCCGGCAGCGAGTCCGTCCGCTTTGACGACGAGCGGGGCTTCCGACTGATCGATATGACGTAGCGCCGACGCTGCGTCGGTAAACGTATCATATCCCGCTGTCGGAATATTTGCTTCGCGCATCACTTCTTTGGCGAAGGCTTTACTACCCTCGAGGAGCGCTGCCGCTTTCGTCGGTCCGAAGATGTGTTGACCTTCTGCTTGGAACGTATCGACGACTCCGGCCATCAGGGCCGATTCGGGGCCGACAATCGTCCAATCGATTTCTTCGCGCTTCGCAAACCCAACAAGGGCCGAAACATCCGTCTCTTCAATCGGCACGCAGGTCACACCATCCATATTGAGATTGCCCGGGGCGACGAACACCTCATGTCCGTCTTGTCCCAGTTTCCAGGCGAGCGCGTGTTCACGGCCGCCACGTCCAATGACGAGTACGTTCATCTTATCGCTCCTCTCAATGTTTGAAGTGTCGAACTGACGTGAACACCATCGTGATGCCGTGACGGTTCGCCGCTTCGATCGACTCTTCGTCACGAATCGATCCGCCCGGTTGAATGATGGCCGTGATCCCGGCCGCAGCCGCAGCCTCGACCGTATCGCCCATCGGGAAGAACGCATCGCTACCGAGAGCGGCCCCTTGAGCACGTTCCCCTGCTTGTTCGAAAGCGATTTTCGCCGCGCCGACGCGGTTCATCTGTCCCGCACCGATACCGATTGTCGTCTCGTCTTTGGCGACGACGATGGCGTTGGATTTCACGTGTTTCACGACACGCCACGCAAGTTTCAAATCTTCCCATTCAGACGCCGTCGGACGACGATCCGTCACGATTTGGCATGACGCATCATCGAGTGTGACGTCGTCCTCATCTTGTACGAGGAGACCGCCCGCGACGGCTGTCAAGCGCATCCCTGTCATCTGGCCCATGTCGAGCGTCAATAACCGAAGATTCTTTTTCTCTTTCAATCGGTCAAGTGCTGCCTCACTAAAGGATGGCGCGATGATGATTTCTAGGAAGATGTTGCGGAGCGCCTCTGCCGTTTCCACATCGACTTCACGGTTCAAGGCGACGATGCCTCCAAAAATCGAGACCGGATCGGCCGCATGGGCTCTTGAGAACGCCTGGCTGATTGTCTGTCCGACAGCGACACCGCACGGGTTCATATGTTTGACGACGACCGCTGCCGGCTCCGTCAATTCGCTGAGCGCCTCGAGCGCCGCATTCGTATCTTGGATATTGTTATATGAGAGTTCTTTGCCGTGCAGTTGCTTCGCGTTCGCGAGCGTCATCCCGTGATAGAGCGGCGTCTTATAAAACGCTGCCTGCTGGTGCGGGTTTTCCCCGTAACGGAGGTCTTGTACTTTCTCATACGTGACCGTGAGCTGTTCCGGGAACGTCTCGCCGATCTGCTGCCCTAAATAGTCGGCAATCAAGGCGTCATACGCCGCCGTGTGACGGAACGCTTTTGTCGCAAGACGTTGACGTGTTTCGAACGTCGTCCCGCCGGCACGAACCGCTTCGGCCACATGACCGTAGTCGGCCGGATCAACGACGACCGTCACGCTGGCATGGTTTTTCGCGGCTGAACGGAGCATGCTCGGTCCACCGATATCGATATTTTCAATCGCTTCTTCATACGTCGCATTCTCTTTCGCAATCGTCTCTTTGAACGGGTATAAGTTGACGACGACATAGTCGATTGGCTCGATGTCGTGGTCTCTCATCTGTTCGACGTGCGAGTCCAAATCGCGGCGCCCGAGCAGGCCACCGTGAACGAGCGGATGGAGCGTCTTCACGCGTCCGTCGAGCATCTCTGGGAACGACGTCACTGCTGAGATGTTTTTTACCGGAAGGCCGGCCGCGATGAGCGCTGCTTCCGTCCCGCCTGTCGAAATGAGTTCGATGCCCGCTTCATGCAACGCCTGCGCGAGCTCGACGATTCCTGTTTTATCTGACACACTCAGTAATGCTCTCACTTGAAAACCTCCTGTTGGATAAACACTTGTTGTAGTACGCGCGGATAGAGCTGATGCTCGACCGCTTGGATGCGTCTTGCCGCTTCGGCCGCATCACAGCCTGCGATAGCGACGTCTTGTTGGGCGATGATTGGTCCCGTGTCCATCCCGGCATCTACGTAATGAACCGTGACCCCGCTCGTCGGCACATTCGCCGCGAGCGCCTGACCGATGGCGTCTTTTCCAGGGAACGCCGGTAAGAGCGACGGATGGATGTTGATGATTTGCTTTGGATACGCGGTAAGCAGCACGTCCCCAATCAACCGCATATACCCGGCCAAGACAATATAGTCGGCGCCGAGTGCCTGTAGTAGGACTAGTATTTCTTGTTCGAATTCCGCTTTTGAGGCGTACGTCTTCGGTTCGAACGAGAAGGTCGGGATGTTGAACCGATCGGCCCGCTCGAGTACTTTCGCTTCTGGTTTGTCCGTGACGAGCAGGACGCATTCCCCTGACAAGTCGCCTCGGTCAATGGCTTGCCAAATCGCTTCGGCGTTGCTACCGGACCCGGAGGCGAAGATGGCAAACTTTTTCACTGGTCGACCCCCATGATGCGGACACCCGGTTTGGCATCGACTTTCCCGATGCGATGCGACGTCTCTCCGGCGCGCTCGAGCGCAGCTTCGACAGCTTCGACATCTTCAGGACGGACTGCGATCATGAAGCCGATACCCATATTGAACACGTTGAACATCTCTTGTTTCGAGACGTGCCCGACTTGTTCGAGCCAGTCGAACACGGGCAGGCTCGGCCAATTCGATGCGTCGAATGTGACACCGAGGCCTTCCGGCAGCATGCGTGGCACGTTCTCGTAAAAACCGCCGCCCGTGATATGGGCCATGCCTTGGACACGCCCCGTCGCGATGGCCGCTTTCGCCGCCTCGGAATAGATGCGCGTCGGCAACAAAAGGGCGTTCCCGAGCGTCGTGTCGAGCATGGCGATCTCATCAGTGTAGGCGAGCCCTTGAGATTCGACGATATGGCGGACGAGCGAGAATCCGTTTGAATGGACACCCGATGATGCGAGTCCGAGGACGATGTCCCCCGCTTCAATCGTCCGTCCATCGATCAGTGCTTCCTTCTCGACGACACCGACGGCGAATCCGGCGATGTCATATTCGCCGTCCGGATACATCCCCGGCATCTCGGCCGTCTCGCCTCCAACGAGGGCACAGCCCGCTTGGACACAGCCTTCGGCGACTCCTGCGACGATGCGCTCAAGTTTGGCCGGTTCCGCTTTTCCGGTCGCGATATAGTCTAAGAAATAAAGCGGTTCGGCCCCGTGGACGAGACAGTCATTGACACACATCGCCACACAGTCAATTCCAATCGTATCATGTTGGTCGAGCGCGAACGCGAGTTTGAGTTTCGTGCCGACCCCATCCGTTCCGCTGACGAGAATCGGATGTTTCAACTGCATCGAGCCAAGGTCAATCATCGCACCAAAACTACCGAGCCCGGTCATCACTTCTGGACGCATCGTCCGTGCAACGTGACGCTTCATACGTGATACTGCCTCATAACCTGCCTCTAAATTCACACCCGCTTGTTCATATCTTAAACTCATCGTCAGTCCCCCTCAAGCTTTTGTCTCTGTTACAAGTTCCGCCAGTTCAGTTGGATAAAGTCCGGTGAAGCAAGCGGCGCACTGCCCGCGCAAGTTCCCTTCGAACGGCCGGTCGATTGCTTCGACCGTCCCATCCAATGTGAGGAACGCCAGTGAATCGGCCCCAATCTCTTCTTTAATCTCTTCGATGGATTTGGTGGCCGCAATCAACTCTTCCTTTGATGATGTATCGATGCCGTAATAGCACGGATGCTTGATCGGTGGTGACGTGATGCGCACATGCACTTCGGTCGCCCCGGCTTCACGGAGCAGTTTGACGATGCGTCGGCTCGTCGTCCCGCGAACGATTGAGTCGTCGACCATGATGACCCGCTTACCGCTCACGACACCTCGCAACGCCGACAGTTTCATCTTGACGCCGCGCTCCCGTAACTCTTGCGACGGTTGAATGAACGTCCGGCCGACGTATCGGTTTTTGATGAGTCCCATCTCGTACGGAATCCCGCTCGCCTCGGCGTAGCCGATGGCTGCTGAAATACTCGAATCAGGGACGCCGGTGACGACGTCCGCTTCGACCGGTGCCTCGTCGAACATCTTTTTCCCCATCGCCTTACGGGCCGTGTGCACGTTGACGCCATCGATGATCGAGTCCGGCCGCGAGAAGTAGATGTATTCCATTGAACACATCGCGCGGACCGAGGCCTCGCTGTACCGCTCCGATACAATCCCGTCTTGCGTGATCATAAGGAGTTCCCCTGGCTCGACATCACGTACGTACGTCGCCCCCACGACGTCGAACGCACATGTCTCTGAGGCGAATACGTAGGCTCCGTCCTCGGTCTGGCCGAGCGAGAGCGGACGTAATCCGTGAACATCGACGCCGACGTAGAGCGCGTCTTCCGTCAAGAAGAGGAAGGCGAACGCTCCGACGAGACGAGCCAAGCTATCCGCGATTCGTTCTTTCATCGAGTTGCCTCGGCTCCGCTTAATCAAGTGGGCGACGACTTCCGTGTCCGATGTCGTCTGAAAAATCGCACCTTCCGCTTCGAGCATATGTTTCAACTCGTTGGCGTTGACGAGATTCCCGTTGTGCGCCATCGCCAAATCGCCCGTGAGCGACTTGAAGTGGAGCGGTTGGACGTTCTCGAGCGTGTTGCCGCCTGCCGTCGAATAACGGACATGACCGATGGCGTGGTGCCCGGTCAATGCATCGAGCGACGGTTCGTCGAACACTTCAGCGACGAGTCCGAGCCCGCGTTTGGCGTGCAAGCGCTCCCCGTCAGCCGTGACGATGCCTGTCCCTTCTTGTCCCCGGTGTTGCAGGCTGTGGAGGCCGTAGTAGGCGAGGTGTGACGCTTCGTGGTGATTAAATACCCCGAATACCCCGCACTCCTCGTTCATGCCTCGGATGTCATATAACATGGAATAGCTCCTTCCCATACCCGTTCAAGTTCCGTGACGTCCATTTCGATTAGGCGGTCGCTCGCACGCACCGTCAATTGTGGCGTGTCTGTCACCTGTCCGATGCGTGTCGCCTTCGTCAACTTCGCGAACGCATCGGCTTGATGTGGCGCGACTGTGACGAGGAACCGTGACTGTGATTCGCTGAAAAGTGTCGTCACGAGATCTGTGTCGACTGTGACGTCTGCGCCGAAGCCCGTGCCGAACACGAGTTCAGGGAGTGCTGCGGCGAGTCCACCTTCCGATACGTCGTGGGCCGCCGTGACAAGTGCTTCCCGGATTGCTGCGAGGAGCGCTTGTTGCTGACGGCTCTCCGTCTCCAGGTCAAGCGTCGGCGCCTGTCCGCTCACTTGACCGTCTTGCAACATTTGAAGCGCACTGCCACCGAACTCAGGTTTCGTCTCCCCGAGCAAGAAGATGATGTCGCCTGCTGCTTTCGCGAACGACGTCGTGATATGTTCTGGCTTGTCGATCAAGCCGACCATGCCGACGACCGGCGTCGGATAAATCGCCGTCCCGTTCGACTCATTGTAAAGCGAAACGTTCCCGCCGATGACCGGTGTGTCGAGGGCACGGCACGCTTCGGCCATCCCTTCGACAGCTTGATCGAGCTGCCAGAACCCTTCTGGCTTGTCCGGGCTACCGAAGTTCAAGCAGTCCGTGAGGGCGAGCGGTGTGGCGCCGCTGGCGACGATGTTGCGCGCTGCCTCTGCGACCGCGATGGCACCACCGACACGCGGGTCGAGGTACACGTATTTGGCGTTGCAGTCCGTCGTCATCGCGAGCGCTTTGTCTGTGTCGCGAATGCGGATAACGGCCGCGTCACTTCCTGGTGCAACGACGGTTGATGTTTGGACCATATGGTCGTATTGCTCATACACCCAACGTTTCGAGGCAATCGTCGGCATGGCAAGCACGTCTTTCCATGTCGTGAGTACGTCCGTGACGACCGGTTGGACCGGTGCCATCGCTTGGAACGTCTCATAATATGCCGGTACTTTCGACGGCTTATGGTAGACCGGTGCGTCTTCTGCGAGCGCGTCGACCGGTACTTCGGCTGCGACTTCCCCTTGATGGAGAAGACGGAGCACTTTTTCTTCGATGACGACACCGACTTTGATCGCATGAAGTCCCCACTTCGTGACGATTGCTTCGATTTCATCTTCATGCCCTGCCTTGACGACGAGAAGCATCCGCTCTTGTGACTCGGACAACATCATCTCGTAAGGCGTCATGTCAGCCTCGCGTTGTGGGACGAGGTCGAGGTTCATCTCGATGCCCATGCCTGCCTTCGATGCCATCTCGGCCGAAGACGACGTGAGACCAGCCGCTCCCATGTCTTGGATCCCGACGAGGTCTGGGTGCTTAATGACTTCCAAACACGCCTCAATCAACAGTTTCTCCATGAATGGGTCCCCGACTTGGACGGCCGGGCGTTTCTCGTCCGCATCCTCACCGAGTTCTTCCGAGGCGAACGTCGCCCCGTGAATGCCGTCGCGTCCTGTCGTTGCGCCGACGTACATGACCGAGTTGCCGACACCTTCGGCAATCCCTTTTTGAATGTCTTCATGGCGAATGAGTCCGACGCACATCGCGTTGACGAGCGGGTTGCCGGCATAGGCCGGGTCGAACGCGACTTCCCCACCGACCGTCGGGATGCCGACACAGTTGCCGTAACCGGCGATGCCGGAGACGACGTGGCCGAAAAGATGTTTCACACGTGATTCGTTCAAATCTCCGAAGCGGAGCGAGTTGAGGAGTGCGACCGGTCGCGCGCCCATCGAGAAGATGTCGCGGATAATCCCGCCGACACCTGTCGCCGCACCTTGGTACGGCTCAATCGCCGATGGATGGTTATGGCTCTCGATTTTGAATGCGACGGCCTGGCCATCGCCAATGTCGACGATGCCGGCACCTTCCCCAGGTCCTTGAAGGACGTGTTTCCCAGTAGTCGGGAATTTCCGGAGGACAGGCTTCGAGTTTTTGTACGAACAGTGTTCAGACCACATGACCGAGAATAACCCGATCTCTGTGTAATTCGGCTCACGACCGAGCAGTGAGACGACGAGCGCGTATTCCTCATCGGTCAAGCCCATCGTGGCGTAAAGTCGCTCTTCACGGATGTGTGTTGCTGTCGGTTCAGTTGTAAGTAGCATGTCGAGTCCCCCATTTCACCATCGAAGTGAATAATCGTTTGCCATCTTCCCCGCCTAAGAGTGCTTCGACCGCTCGTTCCGGGTGTGGCATCATTCCGAGTACGTTACCTTGTACGTTCGTGATTCCTGCGATATTCGCGACCGATCCATTCGGATTGTCGGTATACGTGAAGGCGATTTGCCCGTTCGCACGGAGCGTCTCGAGTGTCGCCTCGTCACAGTAGTAGTTGCCTTCCCCGTGCGCGATTGGGACTTGAATCGTCTCCCCGAGCTCATAATCGTTCGTGAACATCGTCTCGTTCGTTTCGACTTTCAATTCGACTGTCTTGCACATGAACTTCAAATCACGGTTGCGCATCAATACGCCCGGTAGGAGTCCCGCTTCGACGAGCACTTGGAATCCGTTACAGACGCCGAGCACTGGACGCCCTTCTTCGGCGAATCGTTTCACTTCGTTCATAATCGGTGAGAACTGGGCGATGGCACCACAGCGCAAGTAGTCCCCGTATGAGAAACCGCCTGGTAGGAGCACACCATCGTACCCATCAAGCGACGTTTCCGTATGGAACACATAGTCCGCTTCTTCGCCGAGGACATCTTTTACGGCATGATACATGTCGAGGTCACAGTTCGATCCGGGGAAGACGATGACAGCGAATTTCATGCGAGTACCCCCATCTCGATTCGATAGTTCTCGATAACCGTGTTGACGAGCAACTTCTCACACATGTCACGCACCATCGCTTCGGTCGTCTCATCTGCCACTTGAAGCTCGATGACTTTCCCGATGCGTACCGACTCTACCCCTGTAAAACCGAGATGTTCGAGCCCACCTTTTACGGCGACGCCTTGTGGATCCAGTACACTTTCACGTAATGTCACGTACACGTTTACTTTTTTCATCGGTCCATTCCCCCTATGCGTGTTAACAGTTGGCTGTATGTGTCTGTCAGAGATCCAAGGTCTCTGCGGAAAACGTCTTTATCGAGCTTTTGTTTCGTCTCTTTGTCCCAAAGCCGGCACGTGTCTGGTGAGATTTCATCGGCAAGGATGATCGTGCCATCGACTTTACCGAACTCAAGTTTGAAATCGATTAAATCGATGCCATGTTCATTGAAGAAATCGAGCAACACATCGTTGACCCACAGACCAAGTTGTCGCAATGTTTCGACTTCTTTGTGTGTGGCAACTTGCAGTAAACGGATATGATCCTCCGTTAAGAGTGGATCTCCGAGTGCGTCATCTTTATAGTAAAACTCGACAATCGGTGACAGGAGCGGTGTCCCTTCTTCCCAACCGAGTCGTTTGGCAAGGCTTCCGGCGGCGACGTTGCGAACGACGACCTCGAGCGGAATGATATCGACACGGCGCACGAGCTGCTCGCGATCCGATAGTCGCTTAATGAAATGCGTCGGAATCTTGTTATCGTGCATGAGTTCGAACAAGCGCGTCGTGATGGCATTGTTCAACACGCCTTTGCCGGCGATTGATTCTTTCTTCTCCCCGTTAAATGCTGTCGCGTCGTCTTTATAATAAACGCGGAGCACACCCTGTTCTTCAGTCTCAAATAACGCTTTCGCTTTACCTTCGTAAATTGCTTCCATCTGTATCGTCCCCCTTAAAAGTGAGAGGGGCATGAAGCCCCTCAACGATCACAAACCACAGCGTTCAAAAATAACATCGACACGGCGCACGTGATGGCTCGGGTCGAATAGGTCGTCGAGCTCGTCACTCGTGAAGAGTGCGCCCATCTCGGCGTCTTGTTCAATCAAGGTGCGGAACATCGTCTCTTCTTCCCACGCTTGCATCGCCTTCGGTTGAACGGCATCATAAGCGGCTTCGCGCGACCATCCTTTTTCAATCAACGCGAGCAAGATGCGTTGGGAGAAGATAATGCCAAACGTCCGGTCCATGTTCCGGCGCATATTATCCGGGAAGACCGTCAAGTTCTTCACGATATTGCCAAAGCGGTTCAACATGTAGTTGAGGAGACTCGTCGCATCCGGAAGAATGATCCGTTCTGCTGAGGAGTGTGAGATGTCACGTTCATGCCAGAGTGGGACGTTCTCATACGCCGTCACCATATGACCGCGAATGACACGGGCCAGGCCGGTCATGTTCTCTGAACCGATCGGGTTACGTTTATGCGGCATTGCTGACGATCCTTTTTGTCCTTTGGCGAAGAATTCTTCGACCTCACGTGTCTCTGTCTTTTGGAGGCCGCGAATCTCTGTCGCCATCTTCTCAATCGATGTGGCGATTAACGCGAGCGTGGACATGTATTCGGCGTGACGGTCACGTTGTAACGTCTGCGTCGAAATCGGTGCTGCTTGAATCCCTAATTTGTCACACACATACGATTCGATGAATGGATCAATGTTTGCGAACGTACCGACCGCACCACTCATCTTACCGAATTCAATCGTCTCGCGGGCTGCCATGAACCGTTTCTTGTTGCGCTTCATCTCTTCGTACCAAAGGGCGAGCTTCAATCCGAACGTCGTCGGTTCTGCGTGGACACCGTGTGTACGGCCCATCATGATGTCATACTTATGTGCTCTAGCTTTTTCAGCGAGGATGTCGATGAAACGGTCGATGTCAGCTTCTAAAATATCGTTCGCTTGCTTAATCAAGTACGATAAGGCCGTATCGACGACGTCTGTCGAAGTCAGTCCGTAATGCACCCACTTCTTCTCTTCACCGAGTGTCTCTGAGACGGCACGGGTGAATGCGATGACGTCATGACGTGTCTCTTGCTCGATTTCAAGGATGCGTTCGACATCAAACGATGCCTTGTCCCATAAGACGGCGACATCTTCCTTCGGGATGATACCAAGTTCGCTCCACGCCTCGCAGGCGTACAGCTCTACTTGGAGCCATGCCTCAAATTTATTCTGGTCTGTCCAAATCGCCGCCATCTCAGGACGGGTATAACGTGAAATCATAAAACGGTCTCCTTCCAAATTGCCAATTGTTCGATGGTCTGAAGCGCTTCTTTGACGGAAGCAGCAATCACGTTCAAATGTCCCATTTTCCGCCCCTGCTTCGCTTCTTCTTTCCCATACAAATGTAGTTTAACATTCGACGGTAACGTTTGCGGGTTCAGCTCGTCCATATGTTCGCCTAACAGGTTGACCATGACGATTGGTGTGTAAAGCGTCGTTCGCCCAAGCTTCATCCCGGTGATTGCCCGAATGTGTTGCTCGAACTGTGATGTCTCACAGGCATCAATCGTGTAATGCCCTGAGTTGTGAGGGCGTGGCGCAAGTTCATTCACGTACAATGAACCGTCTTCCATAATGAACAACTCAACCGCAAGCGTACCAATCAGTCCGATGTGGTCAGCGAGTTGGAGGGCCAAATGACGCGCCTCCTCTAAAATATCAGGCTCCACTCGTGCCGGTACAATCGAAAGATATAAAATATTGTTTCGATGAATGTTCTCGCTGATGGGGAACGTCGTCGTCTCGTGCGTCCCTCTCGTCACGATAACAGAGATTTCTTTTTTAAAAGGAAGCCAAGCTTCGGCCACATATTCCGTCTCTTCGAACTGATCTGTGAACGAGCTTACGTCTTGTTCTGAACGTATTACCGTTTGACCTTTACCGTCATAACCAAAACGGCACGTCTTAATCACAAACGGAAAACCTAACACGTCTCTTGCTCGAATGACATCACGGACGGAACGGACTGGAACGTACGGTGCGACTTGAAGACCTGCCCCTTCAATCATTTGTTTTTCAAAGATTCGATGCTGTGTCGCCTTCAAGACATCCATCCCTTGAGGACATTTGTCAGCAATGGCCTCAATCATCGCTGTATCAATGTTCTCAAATTCATAGGTGATGACGTCTGAACGATGTGCAAGTTCACGTGCTGCCGTTACGTCGTCAAATGCGGCGACGATGCTTGGTGCAACCTGAGCGGCGGGCGCGTTTGCGTTTGGATCGAGGCTTAGCGTTTCGTACCCCATAGCACTCGCACTGAGAGACATCATGCGACCTAACTGACCTCCACCTAAAATGCCGATTCTCATTAGATTAGTTCCTCCGTCGCTTGAAGTGCCATATCGCGCTTCGCTTGGCGATATGTATCTAGGCGTTCAACCAGTGCGGGGAATTGCAGGCTGAGGATTTGAACGGCGAGTAGGGCCGCGTTCGTCGCCCCGGCACGTCCGATAGCGACCGTTGCCACTGGTACTCCTGCAGGCATTTGAACAATCGAGAGCAAGGAATCAAGTCCATTTAACGCTTTAGATTGAACAGGCACTCCGATGACAGGAAGCGTTGTTTTCGCTGCGACCATTCCCGGTAAATGGGCTGCTCCTCCTGCGCCTGCAATGATGACTTGTATGCCTCTCGCACGGGCCTCTTCAGCATATTCAAACATTAAGTCCGGCGTCCGATGTGCCGAGACAACTTGTTTTTCATATGGAATACTCAATTCTTCTAGGATGTCACAAGCATGGCGCATCGTTTCCCAATCAGACGAGCTACCCATGATCACACCTACTGTTGCCTTCATTCAAATGTCCCCCTTAAATAAAGAAATCCCTAAACCGAATAACCAGTTTAGGGTATAGGCCACGACAAAAAAATGTCGACTATACCCCATAGTCTGATCAGAATCGGCGATCAGGTAGAAACTTGCGAGCCATTTCCTCGCGATTATATGGAGCACTATTTAATTTGTTATTAACTCACACGCCTATCGTACCTTGTTCTTTCAAAACATGTCAACAAACTGCGAACAATTTAATTGTCTGAATATTTATCGTTCGTCTTTAGTGGTGTTAAAATACAAAAAAACCGCCACGCATTCGTGACGGTTTGGCATTATGATTCGAGAGCAACGCACTCAAACAAAATCGATTGATGGGAATGTACAGGTTCGTCTTTGGTTCCCGTTTGTTCAAAGACAGGCTTTTCAATCCTACGTACCGGGCGATACCCCATTTGAGCAATTCGATTTAAACAGTCATCGATTGTCTCGTTTGGCTCGACGTATACTTTGATTTTTTTGGCCATCTGTTCTTCCTCTCTTTCATTTGAATCACGATATAAATAAAAAAAGCGGCGGCCCTTGAGCGAATGCTCCAGAACCACCGTTTGCCTGGCGACGTCCTATCCTCACAGGGGGAGACCCCCAAC
Organism: Exiguobacterium sp. KKT215; assembly: GCF_055635335.1. Lineage (NCBI taxonomy): Bacteria > Bacillati > Bacillota > Bacilli > Caryophanales > Exiguobacterium > Exiguobacterium sp. KKT215. The sequence continues at coordinate 2,534,115 of NZ_CM145756.1, forward strand.
TACTTTCGGCGCTGAAGTGCTTAACTTCCGTGTTCGGCATGGGAACGGGTGTGACCACTTCGCCATCGCCACCAGACATAGAGAGATCGTTCTCTCAAAACTGAAGACTCATCAATTCATACAAACCATTAGACTAGATCAAAGCCTCGACCGATTAGTATCATTCAGCTCCACACGTCGCCGTGCTTCCACCCATGACCTATCTACCTCATCGTCTCTGAGGGGTCTTTCTTGATTGCTCAAAGGGAAATCTCATCTCGGAGGGGGCTTCATGCTTAGATGCTTTCAGCACTTATCCCGTCCGCACGTAGCTACCCAGCGATGCTCCTGGCGGAACAACTGGTACACCAGCGGTGCGTCCATCCCGGTCCTCTCGTACTAAGGACAGCTCTCCTCAAATTTCCTGCGCCCACGACGGATAGGGACCGAACTGTCTCACGACGTTCTGAACCCAGCTCGCGTACCGCTTTAATGGGCGAACAGCCCAACCCTTGGGACCTACTCCAGCCCCAGGATGCGATGAGCCGACATCGAGGTGCCAAACCTCCCCGTCGATGTGGACTCTTGGGGGAGATCAGCCTGTTATCCCCAGGGTAGCTTTTATCCGTTGAGCGATGGCCCTTCCATGCGGAACCACCGGATCACTAAGCCCGACTTTCGTCCCTGCTCGACTTGTAGGTCTCGCAGTCAAGCTCCCTTCTGCCTTTGCACTCTTCGAATGATTTCCAACCATTCTGAGGGAACCTTTGGGCGCCTCCGTTACTGTTTAGGAGGCGACCGCCCCAGTCAAACTACCCACCTGACACGGTCCTCCAGCCGGATCACGGCTGCGAGTTAGAGACTCTATACGCAAAGGGTGGTATCCCAAGGGTGTCTCCACCGAAGC
>NZ_CM145756.1:2540000-2542500 GCF_055635335.1 Exiguobacterium sp. KKT215
CTCGTACTAAGGACAGCTCTCCTCAAATTTCCTGCGCCCACGACGGATAGGGACCGAACTGTCTCACGACGTTCTGAACCCAGCTCGCGTACCGCTTTAATGGGCGAACAGCCCAACCCTTGGGACCTACTCCAGCCCCAGGATGCGATGAGCCGACATCGAGGTGCCAAACCTCCCCGTCGATGTGGACTCTTGGGGGAGATCAGCCTGTTATCCCCAGGGTAGCTTTTATCCGTTGAGCGATGGCCCTTCCATGCGGAACCACCGGATCACTAAGCCCGACTTTCGTCCCTGCTCGACTTGTAGGTCTCGCAGTCAAGCTCCCTTCTGCCTTTGCACTCTTCGAATGATTTCCAACCATTCTGAGGGAACCTTTGGGCGCCTCCGTTACTGTTTAGGAGGCGACCGCCCCAGTCAAACTACCCACCTGACACGGTCCTCCAGCCGGATCACGGCTGCGAGTTAGAGACTCTATACGCAAAGGGTGGTATCCCAAGGGTGTCTCCACCGAAGCTGGCGCTCCGGCTTCACAAACTCCCACCTATCCTGTACATCGCGTACAAAGCCTCAATATCAGGCTGTAGTAAAGCTCCATGGGGTCTTTCCGTCCTGTCGCGGGTAACCTGCATCTTCACAGGTACTATGATTTCACCGGGTCTCTCGTTGAGACAGTGCCCAAATCGTTACGCCTTTCGTGCGGGTCGGAACTTACCCGACAAGGAATTTCGCTACCTTAGGACCGTTATAGTTACGGCCGCCGTTTACTGGGGCTTCGGTTCAGTGCTTCTCTTGCGATGACACATCCCCTTAACCTTCCAGCACCGGGCAGGCGTCAGCCCCTATACTTCATCTTGCGATTTAGCAGAGACCTGTGTTTTTGCTAAACAGTCGTTTGGGCCTATTCACTGCGGCTTATGTTGCCATAAGCGTCCCTTCTCCCGAAGTTACGGGACCATTTTGCCGAGTTCCTTAACGAGAGTTATCCCGCGCGTCTTAGAATTCTCATCTCGCCTACCTGTGTCGGTTTACGGTACTGGCGCCGACCTCCTTACTAGAGGCTTTTCTTGGCAGCGTGAAATCCGGTACTTCGCCCTACGGGCTCCACGTCACAGCTCAACCTTGTGTGCCGGGCGGATTTGCCAACCCGACGGCCTCGCTGCTTGTCCGTGCACTTCCAGTCGCACGGTTACCTTATCCTTCTGCGTCCCCCCATCGTTCAAACGGTGGTACGGCGGTACAGGAATATCAACCTGTTGTCCATCGCCTACGCCTTTCGGCCTCGGCTTAGGTCCAGACTAACCCTGAGCGGACGAGCCTTCCTCAGGAAACCTTGGGCTTTCGACGGAGGGGATTCTCACCCCTCTTTTCGCTACTCACACCGGCATTCTCACTTCCAAGCGCTCCACGGCTCCTCACGATACCGCTTCACTGCTGCTTGGAACGCTCCCCTACCATCCCTTACGGGATCCATAGCTTCGGTGGTATGTTTAGCCCCGTTACATTTTCGGCGCGGCGTCACTCGACTAGTGAGCTATTACGCACTCTTTGAATGGTGGCTGCTTCTAAGCCAACATCCTAGTTGTCTGTGCAACGCCACATCCTTTTCCACTTAACATACACTTTGGGACCTTAGCTGATGGTCTGGGCTGTTTCCCTTTCGACTACGGATCTTATCACTCGCAGTCTGACTCCCGAGTACAAGTTGCCGGCATTCGGAGTTTGACTGAATTCGGTAACCCTGTGGGGGCCCCTAGTCCAATCAGTGCTCTACCTCCGGAACTCTACACCTCGAGGCTAGCCCTAAAGCTATTTCGGGGAGAACCAGCTATCTCCAGGTTCGATTGGCATTTCACCGCTACCCACACCTCATCCCCGCACTTTTCAACGTGCGTGGGTTCGGACCTCCAGTCAGTGTTACCTGACCTTCATCCTGGACATGGGTAGATCACCTGGTTTCGGGTCTACGACGACGGACTGATGCGCCCTATTCAGACTCGCTTTCGCTGCGGCTCCGCCTCATCGGCTTAACCTCGCCCGCCATCGTAACTCGCCGGTTCATTCTACAAAAGGCACGCCATCACCCGTTAACGGGCTCTGACTACTTGTAGGCATACGGTTTCAGGATCTGTTTCACTCCCCTTCCGGGGTGCTTTTCACCTTTCCCTCACGGTACTGGTTCACTATCGGTCACTAGGAAGTATTTAGCCTTGGGAGATGGTCCTCCCGGATTCCGACGGGGTTTCACGTGTCCCGCCGTACTCAGGATCCACTCTGGAGGGGATGGGATTTCGGCTACAGGGCCGTCACCTTCTCTGGCCGACCTTTCCAGGTCGTTCACCTATCCTATCCCTTTGTAACTCCGTATAGAGTGTCCTACAACCCCAGGAAGCATGCTTCCTGGTTTGGGCTGTTCCCGTTTCGCTCGCCGCTACTCAGGGAATCGAATTTTCTTTCTCTTCCTCCGGGTACTTAGATGTTTCAGTTCCCCGGGTTTGCCTCA
>NZ_CM145756.1:2545000-2647500 GCF_055635335.1 Exiguobacterium sp. KKT215
GAAGTGCTCTCATATTGGAAAGCCATCGGGCGACCTACAAAACGAAAGGGCTATGTGGACGGAATGATTTTGCATTACGGAAAGGTCACGACTGGAACCGGGGGCGGATTGTGCCAATTATCCAACTTGATTTATTGGATCACGCTCCATAGCCCACTCACAGTGACCGAGCGTTACCGCCACAGTTATGATGTCTTCCCTGATTCACGAAGGGACCAACCTTTTGGGAGTGGCGCCACATGTTCCTACAACTATTTAGACCTTCAAATCACCAATCGGACGGCACAGACGTTTCAACTCCTTCTATATATAGAGGGGGATTATCTCGTAGGGCAATGGCGGTCCAATATCCCACCAACCGTTCAATATGAGATATATGAAGAAAACCACCACTTCACGAATGAATGGTGGGGTGGAACAGTTCGGCATAACCAAATATTTAGAAGCGTCTTCTCCCAAGATGGCACATTCATCCGAAATGAGTTCATCACAGAAAACCATGCTTTAACCATGTACGACCCCTTCTTACCTGAAAACACTGCATACAAAAAAGCCGACTCATAAACCGAGTCGGCTTCATTTCATTACGCGTGCGGCAAGAATATAAAGTAAGCCAAGAAGATCACTAACATGCCGTACATGATTGGGTGAATCTCTTTCGTCTTCCCTTTCGCGACCATCATGAGCGGATACAAGATGAATCCGAGCCCAATCCCCGTCGCAATCGACGAAGTGAGGGGCATCATCAGAATCGTCATGAATGAAGGAATCGCGATTTCTAGCTTTCTCCAGTCGATATCGAGTAAAGCCGAAGCCATGAGTACTCCTACGATAATCAATGCAGGGGCTGTGACCGCCGATGTGACGACTGCCAAGAGTGGCGAGAAGAAGAGCGCCAATCCGAAGAACAAACCTGCGAATACAGCCGTCAAGCCCGAACGACCACCGGCCGCTACACCAGCCGACGATTCTACATATGACGTCGCAGTCGATGTCCCAAAGATTGCACCTGCCACTGTTGCTGTTGAGTCAGCCATGAGCGCTTTACTCGCACGTGGCACTTTGTTGTCTTTCATGATTCCTGCTTGACGAGCTACCGCTACGAGCGTACCCGCTGTATCAAAGAAATCAATGAAGAAGAACGTCAAGATGACGACTAGCATTTGGACCGTGAAGACTTCTGAGAAATTGATGAACGCTTGTCCGAACGTCGATGACATGCTCGGTGGTGCCGAGATGATGTCTGAGATGGCAGTCGGTGTCGGTACAAGATTGAAGATCATCCCGACAATTGCTGTGAGAAGCATCCCGATGAAGATACCACCTTTTACATTTCGAACCATTAACAATGCTGTCACTACAAGACCGAACACCGAAAGGAGTGTCGTCCCTGTTCCGAGTGAACCGAGACCGACGAGCGTCGCTTCGTTGGCGACGACGATACCTGCATTTTTCAAACCGATAAAGGCGATAAAGAAACCAATCCCTGCCGCGACCGCCATTTTGAGTGGTCCCGGAATTGCGTTGACGACTGTCTCACGAATACCTGACAGTGTTAAAACGATAAAGAACAAACCAGAAACGAGAACCCCAGATAGTGCCGTCTGCCATGGAATACCCATGCCGAGAACTACACTGTACGCGAAGAAGGCGTTAAGCCCCATACCCGGAGCGATCGCAATCGGATAGTTGGCGAACAAGCCCATCATGACAGAACCGACGAGGGCGACAAGACCGGTTGCCACGAAAACGGCGCCCATGTCCATTCCTGCTGCACCTAACACGTTCGGGTTAACGAACAAGATGTAAGCCATTGCCAGGAACGTAGTGAATCCTGCAATCAATTCCGTTTTGATGTTCGTTCCAAGTTCATTCAACTGGAAGTAACGTTCAATCCGGTTTCCTGATGGTTGGTGATTTGGTTCTTGCTTGAGCTGTGTGCTCATTGGTTTTCCTCCTTGGCTCGCCGTAAAACGAGAAAAGGTCCCCGATTGATAACCGGAGACCCCACGCGAAACATACAGGGACATAAGTCCCTGATCTATGTCTCGCCGTAGTGAAATCATTTAAGGTGATTTCGTAGAGACTCTCGGGCCATATTCCCGATATTATACGGCAAAATAATTTTTAATTGTTCGGATATGATAAGAACGTTTTTATCTTAACAACGGCAAAATCGAATGTCAACACAAATGACGGATTTTAATCAAATATTTCGCTCTATTGTTCGGATTTACCAAATAAAAACAGAGGGGATTTCTCCCCTCTGATGGTTATTCCCACTCGATTGTTGCTGGTGGCTTCGATGTGATGTCGTACAGGACACGGTTGACGTGACTGACTTCATTGACGATACGAACCGAGATTTTCTCGAGTACATCCCATGGAATGCGGGCCCAATCTGAAGTCATTCCATCAATCGAGGTGACGGCACGTACGCCGACCGCATAGTCATACGTCCGCTCGTCGCCCATGACACCAACTGAACGAATCGGTGTAAGGACCGTGAAGTATTGCCAAATATCACGTTCGAGACCGGCTTTCTTCACTTCTTCGCGCAGAATCGCATCTGACTCACGCACGATTTCAAGTTTCTCTTCTGTGATTTCACCGAGAACACGAATGCCAAGACCTGGTCCCGGGAACGGTTGGCGCCAAACGATATAGTCCGGTAACCCGAGTTCAGTCCCGAGTTCACGCACTTCATCTTTAAAGAGCGTGTTAAGTGGCTCAATCAACGTGAAGTTCATGTCTTCCGGTAGTCCACCGACGTTATGGTGCGACTTGATTGTTTGTGCCGTGTCTGTTCCACTCTCGATGATATCCGTATAAAGCGTACCTTGGGCAAGGAAGTCCATGTCCACAAGTTTAGACGCTTCTTCGTCAAACACGTAGATGAACTCATTGCCGATGATTTTTCGTTTTTGTTCTGGATCTGAAACGCCGGCTAGTTTCGCCATGAAACGCTCCTGCGCGTCAATCTTGATGACTTTCATATTGAAACCGTCCGCGAACGTCTTCATGACGCTGTCCGCTTCATTTTTACGAAGCAAACCATGGTCGACGAACATACATGTCAATTGGTCGCCGATGGCACGATGAACGAGCGCTGCGACAACCGATGAGTCGACGCCACCTGACAACGCGCAAAGAACTTGCTTGTCACCGACAATCTCGCGAATCTTCTCGACTTCGATATCGATGAAGTTCTCCATCGACCACTCACCTTTGGCACCACACACTTCATAGATGAAGTTTTTCAAGATGTCGTTGCCGTACTCAGAGTGACGGACTTCCGGGTGATACTGTACACCGTACATTTTGAGTTCATCACTCTTGATTGAAGCGACCGGACATGATGGGTTCGTCCCATCGACGATAAATCCTGGCGGTGCTTCCATGACGAGGTCGCCATGGCTCATCCAAACCGTATGTTCCACTGGGAGACCTTTGTAGAGCGCCGACGCTTCCGGTGTCGAGAAGAGCGTCGCTTTTCCGTATTCGCGATGTGCCGCTCGTTCAACACGTCCACCGAAGTGATGCGTCATAAGTTGCATGCCGTAGCAGATTCCGAAAATCGGAATGCCAAGTTCGAAAATTTCCGGGTCACAGCGATATGCGCCTTCCGCGTACACACTGTTCGGTCCACCCGAGAAAATAATCCCGGCCGGAGCCAGTTCACGAATCTCAGCAGCGGTCATCTTGTGGGAATGAAGCTCACTATATACGCCAAGGTCACGTACACGACGTGTGATCAACTGGTTGTACTGGCCTCCAAAGTCGAGCACCAAAATCATCTCTTGTTCTATTTTCACAAAACCTCCACCTTTCTGCCTTCTTCTCAAAAAAAGAGCGAGCTTCTCCCACGGATTCACTAAACCGAAGAAGAAGCACGCCCTTTTCTGTGTATACGAAACGTGCTCCTTCATAGTCGGTCCATTTACGGTGGTCCGGTAGAGACTCTCGCGCCAATTCGCGAGTATATACGAAGGAATGCTGTTCAATTATCTAACTAATGCGTCTATCTTACTGTATGCATCCGCCTACTTCAACTCATAATTCGACGAATCATGATTTTCCAATATTCTTTATATTTTGAATTCGGCGTTTTTTCGGCATAGATACTTTGTTCAAACAAACGGGTCAATCTCGTCATTTCCGTCGATTCATAATAAGCATCGACCTCTGCGGCGAGTTCGGACGGCGTGCGCCCGTCGACTTTGAAACCTGCTCCGCGGAGTCGTTTCACTAGATATCGATGCATGGCGACAAGTCGATTTTCATTCAATGGACGCCGTGTCCACCAAAGCATCATGACGAGGCGTTCAATCGATTTTCGGTTCCATACGAGAACGGCGACCGTAAAGACAATGACAATCCAACCCCATACCGGCATATTCCAGTTCTCCGTTACCGCCTCTCCTGACGTCACATCATCGAGTGCCAAATCTTCTTGCGGACGATTCGTCGGCTCGTCGTCTTGCGACGCTTGTGGATCATTGGCCGCTGGATCTTCTGCATTCGCTTCGTCCTCCGTCTCGACTTGAAGCAAGTTGGCGTCCGAGAAACTGATGGTCGCCTCGAGCGGGACCCAGCCTGCGCCTTCCACGAAATATTCTACCCATGAGTGAGCGTGACGGTTCCGGACCGTGTATTCTTCTTCCCCTTGGATAATCCCGCGCGCATCACCCATCGTGAAACCTTTGACCCAACGCGTCGGCACTCCGCTCGCCCGGAGAAGGACGGCAGCCGAGGTCGAGAAGTTGTCACAGTACCCGATTAACGTATCGAACAAAAATTGATCGACGTAATCCGTATCACCTTCCGGGACGGCTACATCTTCCGTATTGTATTGGAAATCTCCAGATTGGAAGTAGGCTTGGACTGCTTGGGCTTGGTCGTAAGGTGTCTCACTGTCGCCCGTGATATCGGCCGACAAGTCGCGGACCCGATCCGGAAGTGAATCCGGCAATTGTAAGTACGCCTGCCGCTCTTCTTCCGTCAACGTCGTCACCGGCTCATTCAACGCCAGTTGCTCTTCTGTGAAGGAAGGGACACTGTAGCGAAGTTGAATCGTCTGAGGCGTCGTTTGCCCGTCATTGTCGAACACGATTTTCCCGGACGGTCGGATGTGAATCGTCTCGTTCGGAAACGGTTCTTCGATATTCCCGACTCGGAATTCGGTGCCATTGTCCGTCTCCGTCGCCTGTGGGTATTCTCCACCATACGGGACGAACGTTTGGCGCCGGTCAAATCGGAGCAACGCCTGTTCCGGTGTCGTATCGACAGCTTGGTCGACGAGTTGTCCGCGGTTATATTCGGAATCGAGGACCGGGGACTCGACCCAGCCTTTCCCCGTATAAATCTCTTTTGACTCGATGCGCCAATAGCGCGCCGGCACACCACGGGCGATGAAGACGATGCCGTCATCTTGCTCAAACGGTCCGCCGAGTTGTTCATCGTTCACCCCATAGCCGACTCGACCGCTGCCTGAACCTTCATCGTTCCCAGCATTTTGGAAACTCGTCGTCAACCGATCGGACCAATCCCCTTCAATTGTCGGCGACACGCTCGCGAGCGCCAACACGACCGAAGCGAGGAGCGCGATACTGACATAGCGGACGAGCGATTTGCTCGGTCGTTTCGCCAGGTCGGTGACGAAGAGCAATAAGAGCGATGCTAAAATTGCGAGTAAAATCTTCCCTTCCCCGTCATAAAGCGTCCACGTGTCAAAGTAAGCCATCAGTCCGAGCGTCGAAACGATCATCCCGAGAACGAAGCCATAGCTCGGATACGTGCGTCCGACCAGGATGGCGAACAGTACCCCGATGAGTGCCATCGCCGAGAAGAAAATCGCCTCTTCCGGCAAAGCCCCGCTCAGTACCCCGCTCAAATCCTCTAACCATAGACCGAACCAATCCAGGATACTCCCGTGGTACACGTACAAGACGATAAAGAAATTGAAGACGACCACACCAATGAAACCATACCAAGGCAACAAGCTTGCAAACATCGGAACGAGAAGCAGGAACAAGAACGGCCAATTGACATCAAATGTCGTACTGCCCACAATCGGCTCGACCCAAAATGACAACAAGTAGGCGGCAAGCGCCGTATAGACGATTCGTTTCAACCATGTCGTCATGTCGTCACCTCGTTCGCCGTGTACAAATGATAGCTGCCTTGTGTCTCATTCATGATCTCACGCACCCATTTCGTCTCGAGTGGGCTAATCAAAATCAAGTTCCCCACTTCTTGCGGCAGGTTGCGCTTCACTCGTTCGACAAGGCGCCCTTCCGGCTCCGGTGTCGCTGTCAGCAAGTAATGGCCGACCTCTGCGCTTTGGTCCGGCAAATGGAACAGACGGACCTGCTCTTCGATGACATACAGTTCGAACGGCAGATTTTTCCGCTCGAGTTGTCGGATTGCACCGACGAGAAGCGACAATGAACGTTCGAACGCTTCTTCATGCCCAGCCGTTGTCGATGGGACAAAGACAAGCGACAGTTTCTTCTCCTGCTCTTGGTCGAACGTTTTCGTCATTAAGTTTCCGCGTCGAGCCGAGGCTTTCCAATCGATTCGACCGATGCGGTCCCCGGCCGCATACTCACGGACACCACTCGTCGTATTGGCAACCTCGGTATATGTGCGCGTGCGGCGATACTGTTCGCCTCGCCCACCGACTTGCTCGTCACGCGGTAAGTCGAACGGAAGTTCAGCAGGTGAGACTTCAACGACCGTCTCGAGTCGCAACGTCCGTTTGCGGTCGAACAGTCCGAACACGTCTCGCACGTGAAGGACGGTCCGATCGAACACGTGGATGCCGCGTCGAATCTGTTCGATTTCGTAATGGACCGTCTCTGTCCGTCGAAAGAAACGGTCGACCGGTGTAATGATGACATCAGTGGATGTCGCGAGTCGCGGCGGCGGTGTCTCTTCTAACGTGACGACCCCGACAAGAAACGGGTATTTCCGCTCCACTTGCAGTTCCACGTCCATCGTTTGGCCCGAGACGAGTCGTTTCGTCGTCACACGGCGCGACACGTTCGCGGCTGTGACCGGATAAATCATGAAAATCGTCCAATAGGCGGCCAGGACGAAAAATGACCACCAGAGCGTCGACGCGACGATACTCCCTTCAATCCGGGCGAATGCGTAAAGTCCGAATGCCGCCGCCCACACAAGGAACAGCTTCATCCAATTTTTCATACTTCTTTGACCTCACGATCCATCGGGACCGGAAGTGTGTCGAGCCAGCCTTTGACGAGCTGTTCGGTCGTCTTCCCTTTATAGCGCGCTTCTGCCGTCAGTAAGATGCGATGACCGAGCACACTACCGGCGAGCGCCTTCACGTCATCCGGTAGCACGAAGTCACGGTTGTGGATATACGCCCACGCCTGTGCCGCCTTCATCAAAGCGAGCGTCGCCCGTGGACTGCCCCCGAGATACGTGTTCGGGTCGTTGCGCGACTCGTGAATCAAGCGGACGATATACTGTTTGACGGCACTCGAAACGTGTACATCGCGCACTTCGCGTTGCATCTGTTCGACTTCATGTTTCGTAATGACACTCTGTAGCGCCTCAAGCGGTTCTTCTTTCTCAAACCGCGTCAGCAGTGCAATCTCTTCATTGAAAGATGGATAGCCCATCTCGATTTTAAGGAGGAATCGATCCAATTGAGCTTCCGGGAGCGGATACGTCCCTTCATGTTCGATCGGGTTTTGCGTCGCCATGACGAAGAACGGGGACGGTAAAATTTTGACTTCACCGTCGACCGTCACGCTGCGCTCCGCCATCGCCTCGAGCAAGGCCGATTGTGTTTTAGGAGAGGTCCGGTTGATTTCATCGGCCAAAACGATATTACCCATCAATGGACCCGGCCGATATTCGAACTCTTTCGTCTTTTGGTTATACATTGAAATTCCGGTCAAATCAGAAGGCAACATGTCCGGTGTGAATTGGACACGTTTGAAATCCAAATCGATGGCTCGACTGAACGTCCGGACTAGCATCGTTTTCCCGACGCCCGGGACATCTTCTAACAACACGTGCCCTCCGGCAAGTAAAGCAGTCAAACTCTTTGCGATGACATCTTCTTTTCCGACGATCACCGTCTCAATGGCATTGATGATCGATTGAATGGCTGGACGATATGACATAGCCGACTCCCCTTTTTTCTCTGATCGCTGACGCGTTAGAAATTAGAATGTTCTGACTTTATTGTGACACATTCGAGCGCTCGTGTGAAAGAAAACCATTATGCCAATGGGCTCTCCATTCTTTACCCGAAAAAAGGCGCCTTGTCTCCGATTCGAGCAGGCGCCATGGCATTTATTTCGGTCGTTCGATTTCGAACGTTTCGCCGAGCGTGGCATAGAAGTTTCCGGCGAGTCGACTCACCGGTGCCAATCGTTCGGCGTCGATACGTCCAGCTTCATAAAGCGCCGGGTCAATATGGAACCTCACGACTCGCGCAATCAATAAGTCAGCCGTCACTTTCCCGTCATGCTCAATCGGAACGTGATGGTGCAGTTTACATTCCATTCGGATTTTGGCTTCTTTCACGCCTGGCGTCTCGATGATATCACTTGGTGCGGTCATGAACGTCGTCCGATCAAGCTCACTCTCCGCTGGCCCTAAATTGGCCGCGGTCTCGTTGACGAGAGCCACGTTCGTCTCATCGACGATATGGATGACGAGTTCTTCTGTCGCGACCGCATTGCGGGCTGTGTCTTTCATGACACCGTTCTTACGTTGAACCGATACCGATAGTAGCGGCGGCTCGGACGCCACGATGTTAAAGTAACTAAACGGCGCAGCATTGATTGTGTCGCCGTTTCGAGTCGTCACGAAAGCGATCGGCCGCGGAACGATACTCCCGATTAAAAATTTGTACGTGTCTCGCTCGGTTAACGCTGAAGGTTCAATCGATAGCATAAGAGCACCTCTTCCATAGTCATTTCTTCTCTTTCAAGCTATCCTGTTCCCTTCACATGTGTCAATCGGAAGCACATTCGAATGTGTAAGATGCTGAAATCCGGGGTATATCCGTCTAGATATGATATTTAAACAGAGAATGCTTGATGGCACATTGTTTGAGCAGTTCGGTGTTCATCTAATTTTTCTTTTTGTATATTTCCGTTATACGACGATGGAATTGGAGTTGGTTTTTAGTTAAGGAAGGAAGTAGAGCGTATTATGGGCAAGTGGATTGAACAATTGAACAGTCGTCAAATTCTCGGCATCCTTTATGGGGTCTGTATCGCCAGCCTCGTTTTAACAGCAATCGGTGCTTGGTTCGTTCGGGACGATACCGTCTCACCGACCGAACTTCTGACGTTGCGTTGGATCTGGATCACCGGGCTAGTCATGTTTATCACTGCTATTTTATTAATTGGACGTCCTTTGATTACACGAATGGTCAGTCAAAACGAAAACATGCGCGCGAAGCAAGCAGAGATGCAGTCCGTGCTCGAGGCGTCGAAACAAAACGAGACCAAGCTGCAGTATCGTAACGAATTGATTGAAGTACTCGCTTCGAAGGAATCGTTACTCGACTATTCGGCTGTCATCGAAAAAATCGTCTGGTTGACCGAGGCCGAGTTCGGGGCCGTATTGCTCGTCAAAGACGATGAAATCACGTCCGTCGTACCGAAAGGGATGACCACTGAACAACAAGAAGATTTGAAAGTACAGTCGCTCTTACTCAAACGCGTTATGATTTCAAGAACGCTAGAGGCGAGTTCAAAAAAAGTGGCCGACCAGCTTCACGGCTACCCATACTATATCCATGAGACGGTCATCCCGGTAAAGGATCCATCAGACGGAACGATGATCGGCTGCTTATATTTGGCCTGTTACGATGAGCCGTTCGATGCGAGTGAAACATCAGAGTTGAACGCGTTCGCGAACCAGTTGGCCATTTCGCTCTTACGGACGCGGCTTTATCGCCAGATGCAACAAGACCGTAAAGAGACGGCACAATTAATCAACTCGGTCCGTGAAGCGATTCTTTATTTCAACTATGAAGAAGACACGATCGTCGGCAACCGCGCCTTTATCCGCATGTTCGATGAACTTCAATTCGAATACGCCGGTTATGAGGAACTGACAACGTTATCGATTGATATCGAACAGTTTGCCGAACGTGTCGATCAACAAGACCTTTTCATCAGTTATATCGAACGTGTCTTCGACCAAGAGCCGCCGGAAGACGGTTTATCGATTTCATTGGATCAAGGTGATTGCTTCCTTCAAGTCTATGCAGAGAGCATTTACCGAGACGGGAAGATTCACGGCACCATGCTCGTCTTGCGCGACGTGACGGCCGAAACTGAAATTGACCGGATGAAATCGGAGCTTGTTTCGACGGTCTCTCACGAATTGAGAACGCCGCTGTCATCAATCTATGGATTCACAGAGTTGATGCTCGAGCGTGACTTGAAGGCAACCCGCCGCGAATTGTACTTGAAGACGATTCACGATGAGGCGAAACGTCTCTCGTACTTGGTCAACGACTTCCTCGACCTTCAAAAAATGGAGGCCGGAAAACAGACGTTCGAGTGGGAGACGGTCGATTTGCTCGAGCTCGCCCGCGATAGTATCAGCTTTTATCAAGAGACGACCGATTCGCATCATCTACACCTTGATGCCGATGTCGGACAAGACTTCAAAATCGAGGCCGACTTGGAAGGGATGCGGCAGTTGCTCGGTAACTTGCTCAGTAACGCCATCAAGTATTCTCCAGAAGGCGGAAACGTCCTCGTCTCGTTGGAACGACTAGAAAGCCAAGTCGTCATGAAAGTCCGAGACAACGGGATGGGTATCCCTTCTTCCGCCTTACCGAACTTGTTCGGCAAATTTTACCGGGTCGATAACTCAGACCGTCGTAAAATCGGTGGGACAGGACTCGGTCTCGCCATCTGTAAAGAAATCGCGAAAGCGCACGACGGACATTTACACGTTGAATCGATTTACGGGGAAGGTAGCACATTTATTTGTGAATTGCCGACATCGAAAGAAGCGATTCATCAATGAACACGACCGGAGTCGTTCCGGTCGTGTTTTTTACGCCTTAGCTTCTATTTTTAGCAGGAATGTTTTGGGATAATCTAGAAAAAGAGTAACATCGAGAAACGAAGGCAACATCGATTTACCCTTCCCATTTTTCTCGCAGGTTAAGTCTAGAAAAAGAGCTATACTAGTAAGGAAGAGACAGACAAGATTGGAGGTCATGAAGTTGGATCACCGCGACCCACCGTTTTCAGAACTAGGCGACTTTAAACAATGGGGACGTTTTGATATAAACGTGCCACTTCAAGGCGGGCAAGCCGAACTGCAAGCTGCCGTATCGATTGTTAGACATCATATTCCTTTGCGGTTGGGTGGGTTTTATATCATCGCGAGTGAAGATGGGATTTTGCGAAGCGGCTCTCACGATGCCAATTTGCAAAAACATATCATTCACCTGCTCCAACAAGTTCAAACGGGCCATGTGGAAGACGAAGCATTGATGAACGAACCGATTTGGACGATTCATTATTTCACCACTCCATAAACGACAAGAGACGATTCGGGCGTCTCTTTTTTTGTGCAAAAAAAGAACGCCTGAGGAGGCGTTAATCAATGTGAGACATGATATCAATGACTTTTTCATAGTACTCAGTGGCCAATTTATATTTCCCATTACTTCGAAGTTCTCTAGCTAACCATAAAGAGTATTTTTGCATATACACATAATCATTATTCATCTCAAAATAGTGAACTGCGTCTTTCAGTGATTTAATCAACTCAAGCTTGTCTGGGACTTGATAACAGTTTTTATAAATTTCAAAATGATGATCGAATTCTTCTAATCCCGTTCGATCACCTTTAATCTCGTATCCTTTGGCCAACCAATTTAAGATTTCTTCTGTGTTGTTGTAGTTTGTATATCCTTCAATCAACGACACGACACTATACAATTTACTTTTCACTTCTACTTTGTAATCGAAACTCTGCATAAAATATTCAAGTGCCCGCTCTTGATCGCCTAGTGAAGAATAAATCTCACCCATGTTATTGTAGAGCATTCCATAATAGTTATTTAGACTTGTCGCACTTATTACTTTGACCGCTCTATGGTAATGAGCCAAAGCTTCCGTAAAGCGTCTTCGACGTTTAAAGGCTAGTCCAATGATAATATGACATTCAACGATTCTTTCTAAGAAAAAATGTTCCTGGAAATAATCGAGCGCGAATTTTACATTCTCGATTGCTTGTAGATAATCTGTGAATTTGTAATACAATCCACCCATGATATACCTCATATCCGCCATTTCCCACGTAGGTAAATTTGAATGGGGAAGTTGTTCGTTCAGATCTTCAAGTAACTCTAAGGATTTTTCTTTCTCATTTTGGTTAATCAGTCTAATACATTTTATCAAAGTATATCTTAGTTTATCTTCTCGATTTAACTGTTCTTCAATCCAACCAATCTCAGTGAAGTATTTCCCCTCACCATCGGGCATGATTTCAAACCTAGCCAACGCTATTAACAATGTTATATATAACTCTTTTGATTGATTGACCACAGGATTAGTTAAATATTTGTTGATTTCAATTCGCTTATCTTGATCTTTCCTTGTTAAAATAGCATCTTTCAAAATCTCTTCAATTTCGCTCTTTACTTTCTCGACTTGTTCGCTGAAATCATAGTACAGAGGCACTTCAATTTCAAGCCTCTTAAAAATCATCTCTAGTACTTCTTCACTAGGAGATGTTTGGTTATTTTCAATTTTACTCAAGTAAGATATTGAACAAATCCCTCTAGCTAAGACAGACTGCTTCATATTCCTACGCATTCTCTCAATTTTTATAAGGTTTCCGTAGTTGTATTCCATCCCAAGAAATAGCCCCTTCGCCCTAATTATTAGCGTTTTTTAAAATAAATATAGTCTGGAAACGTGCATATCAGGAAACTTTTAACCTAAAAACGATATTTTTGATGTTTTTCTGCTATGATTTTCCCAACCTATAGCAGTTCGTTAGACTGTTTAATCATGATAAAATTTAACTAGTAAATATAAAACTTTATATTTTTATAGGTAAAATGATTCACTTTAAAACCAGTTGTAGGATTTATATTTCGGAGGTGAATACATCAGATGGGAAAACTAAGTTTTTTACTGGCTGAAGATTATATTAAACCTAAAATCTATTTCCAATCTAAACAAGCCCCGGTATTCAATACATCCTATTCGTATACCGATCACAATCAATTTGAGGGACTAGAACATTTGACCCAATTGTTGCGTTCTCCAAAAGGATTTATCGTAAACGCTTTTCAAATCGATTATTATCAAACTTTGCCACAACTAATTACAAGAACTCTTAAAGAAAATCGGTCATATAAAAAACTATACATTCTTGGACCTGAACTGTCTCTCTCTATTCTAAAGCGCAGTTCAAAAACCGTCTATGAGAAACACTTCCAAGAATATGGATATATCAATATCGAACGAGATTTTCAAGCAGTTCTTCGCCAATGTTTAGCCTTATTGCAGGAAGGACATATCTTGTATATTCTTCCGGAAGCATCAATTTGCTGGCGACCAGAATCTTTTCACTCGTTAGAGAATCTACTCACTCCATTATGTAGCACATTGCTTAGTCAAGAAGCACACGTTCCAATCTTATCTTCTTCTACTAGAGAAGGTTTGGACAAAGTTGTGCTACATGAACCAAACCTACCACAACAATATGTAGGAGATTTGGAATCACGTGTTTACCAACAGTCAGAATCGGTATATAATTTACTAGAATCTCCAGTTTCTGACTACTAACCACTGTCATAACATACTAGGGATCGCTGCTTTATTCACAATAATTTATTCAACGGAGGGATTCACGATGAAAAAGATTACAGGGCTATTATTCATCGCTGCTGCAGTTTTATTACTTGGTAGCTCAATCAAACCAATGGGCGAAGATTTACCACGCTTGACGAAATTTAATGCACCAATTCAAACCTTTGGTGAGGACCTCCCACGTTTGACGAAATTTGAACCAATTATCAAACCATTAGGCGAAGACCTTCCGCGTTTGACAAAAATCGAACCAACAATCAAACCATTAGGCGAAGATTTACCACGCCTTACGTGATTATTAAAAGAGACGCCCTCGTGCGTCTCTTTTTTTATTTCCGAAACTCTGGAAATAAACTTATTGAAAAAAAGTCAAACAATTTACATATTAACCTCCATTTTTTTCTTGTTTCCTTATATAATAACGGAGACATGATGACGATTTCATTTCACAGCTACTTCACCTATCTTATGAATAAAGGAGCGGATCTCGATTGAACCAAACGAAATCATCTTGGAACTTGAAACTGTTGCTTAGCTCTTCCCTCGTCATTGGTGGCATGGCCATCGCCCCATTCGACTTGACGCCGAACGGTTTCGAATCGAGCCGAGTCGAAGCTGCCTCTACATACACGACGACAGCGAACTTGAACCTTCGTTTAAGTGCCGCCACATGGAGTCCTGTCCTTTTAACGATTCCAAATGGGGCGACCGTCAAATATGTTAGCAAGTACGGCTCTTGGTACAAGGTCAGCTACGGTGGAAAGACCGGCTACGTCGCTTCGCAATACGTGAAAGTTTCGACTCCCTCGACGATGACGCCGAGCTCAGCCTCGTACTACAAAACGACGGTCAATTTAAACTTGCGATTGACGGCAGCCTCGTGGAGCTCGGTCTTGACGACGATCCCGAACGGCGCCACCGTCAAGTATGTCAGTCGTTATGGCTCTTGGTATAAAGTCAGTTACAACGGAAAGACGGGCTATGTCGCTTCGCAATACTTAACAGCCACCGGAGCCCCGACTACGACGACTTCTACCACGTCCTACCAAACGACGGTCAACTTGAACATGCGCTTGACGGCAGCCTCGTGGAGCACGGTGTTGCTGACTATCCCAAACGGTGCGACCGTCAAGTACATCAGCAAGTACGGCTCTTGGTATAAGGTGAGTTACGGCGGCAAGACGGGTTACGTCGCTTCACAGTATTTGAAGCCGGCCACGACGACGACACCAACAACATCAACCGGTTCAGGTCGGACAATCGTGATCGATGCTGGACACGGCGGGAATGACCCAGGGGCTGTGTACGGATCAGTGTACGAAAAAGTCATCGCTTTCGATATCGCCGCACGTCTCGCGAGTACGCTCTCGAATACATATGGCTATAACGCACGGATGACGCGCTCGAACGACGTGTACTTGTCGCTCGCACAACGCGTCGAATTGACAAAATCGTATAAAGGTAGCGCCTTCGTCAGCATTCATAACAACTCGTCGACGAATACGTCTTACCACGGTCACGAAGTCCTCATCCCGACCGGTGAAAGTTATACGACGAACCCATACATCTCGGCTAGCCGTAGTTTAGGGGCAGCCATCAACCGTGAACTCGGTGTCCGAATCCCAACGATTCGTAACCGTGGTGTGAAATATCAAAACGTTTATGTCGTCGGCAAGAACAGCGTCCCATCGACCCTTGTCGAATATGGTTTCATCAGCAACTCGAACGACCGCTCGCACTTGACGAGCACCACATACCGGCAACGGATGGCAGATGCCACCGCTTCTGGGATTCATCAATTTATGAGCACTTATAAATAAGCAAGAGACCTGATCGCATGCGATCAGGTCTCTTTTTCATTGGCGGGACAACGCCAAATTTTATGATGCGCCCCCGGACCCCAATAGTGCTCAATCGTCACGAGCGGCGGGCCGAGCCGCTTCTCCCAATAGGCTTGTGACGTTGGAAAGCCGGCATCTAAATAAAATGCCGTTTGTTGATTCGCCACGAGTTGCCGTCTCATATTGTCTATCAAGAAACGACCGATACCTTGGCGTTGGGCACCAGGTGCGACGTACATGCATCCGATTTCAGGAACGTTCGGCTCGATGTCGACGTGTGCGGTAATGATGTCATTCGGAGGCAAAATCGCGGCCGTCCCTACGATGACGTCGTCTTGGAGCACCACGAAAATTTGAACGGTCTCGTCCTCGAAACTGTCTTGAACGGTCGTATTCAACCGTTCGACTTCCTCATCCAACAAGTCGGCATCTTCAAACTGTTCTCGGCGAATCAAATCACTCAGACTCTCCATAAACAGCCGTTGGAGCGGCTTTACATCTTCACGTTCGAGCGGGCGAAAGTTCAATCTCTCCACTTCCCTCTGTTCCTGAATGATACGTGCTAGTCTTTACCCGCGTCCGCTTCTGGCGTAACGTTCGGTTGATGCGACCCTTCCACCGCCTCGAGCTGCTCGAGATGATCGTAACCGAGATGTCCATGCGTTCTCCAGATGAGGACGATTGCAGTCGTGACGAGCAATAACGTCAAATGGAGAAAGCCGATCGGAAACATGCCCGGCTTCATTAGTGGAATGAGTGCGAACGAGACATTGAACATCGTATGGAGCAAGAAAACGGACCATAAATTCATCGTCGTAACATTGTAGAGCCAAGATATGATGAACGTGAAAGCGAGAATCGCCATGGCGTATGCCCAAAACGGGATGAGCGATTGCCCGGTCCCCTCCATCAAAAAGAGTGGTGTATGCCAGACGGTCCAAATGCCCCCTACGAACAAACTCGCTTTGATCGGGGTCGTCTTCAATTGACACGCGTTGAGCAAATAACCGCGCCATCCGTACTCTTCTTGCATCGTGCCGCCAAGGAACAGCATGTAGAAGAACGTCGGCACGACGAGCCACGGACGCTCAAACAGCAACGCCCCTTCCGCATCGGACCACCAATAGGCAATCAGGAAAACGGAGGGAAGGAACAACAGGCCGAACGCATAGTATCTGCCTGCCATCCGCCACTCGAATCCCCGCTTCCATAACGTCGTGACACCTTCCCAACCGTTCTCCCGAAACGCCATGTAACTCCCGGCAAGACTTGGACCGAACGCTCCGATCAGCACAATCGCTTGAATCGGTAACTCGGTCCCAATAAATAGTCCCCACCACGCCAACCATGAGAACCCGAACGCGATGAGGAGAAATAAGATGATTTCTTTCTTTGTCGGTATCATTCGTCTCCCCTCCTTCTATCCGTAGTTTACCCGCTTTCCGAACGACTTCCCTATTTCATGCAAAAAATATTTTTATTATATGAAGCAAAATGATAGATGGACTTTTGAATTCCAAGGTATAATTGAAATTACAAAAAAATTACATTCATAGTGAGGTATATATGGAACCAGTCGTTGAACACTCGATGAGTCACAATGGGTTTCTCGTGATTCTGTCTTATCTGATTGCCGCCGTTTCTGCTTACGCCGCCATCGAACTGGCCCGACGTGTCAATTCAGCGAACCGTTCCACCCAAAATGTCTGGATCATCGCTGGTGGCGCGACACTCGGTCTCGGCATTTGGTCGATGCATTTCATCGCCATGCTGGCCCATGAGGTATTGCGACCGATCACGTATTCGGTCCCGCTCGTCCTATTGTCCGTCGTCATCGCCATGGCCGGTTGTATGTTCGGCTTCTTGATTGTCTCGCGTCGCACGACTCGACCAGCCCTAATCGGTGCCGGACTAGTCATGGGAGGGAGTATCGCCAGCATGCATTATGTCGGAATGGCCGCGCTCCAAGGCATCACGACTTCCTACAATCCATGGTTGGCGACACTCTCGATTTTGATTGCGCTAGGTGCCTCGCTCGTTGCTTTGTGGATCGGCTTCTTTTCGAAGTATACCGAGAAAAAAATGCACATCGAATTGAAAGTGTTCTTCTCCCTCTTGATGGGTGTCGCCATCTTCGGCATGCATTTCGTCGGTATGATGGCGGCAACTTTCACGTTCGTCGAGACAGACAGACCGTTCGCCAATGCGATTGAGCCTTCGTTGCTCGCATGGCTCGTGAGCGCGATCACGATTCTCTTGTTTGCCATCTTCTTTTTATCACTCACGATTGACCGTCATCTTCGAAAACGGGATTTTATCCAAGCAACGATTCTTGACTCCACGACGGATGCGGTCGTCACGACGACGAAAGACGGAATGATTCAATACGCGAACACAGCGTTCTATCGCTTGTTCGACCGAGTGGAGAAGGATGCATTCTTCCAAGACTATCATCCGTCGCTCACCATCAATCAACCGTTTCATGAAACGAGACGCGTCAATTTCGACGACAGGACGATTGAAGTGACGAGCTATCCGCTTAAAGGGGAAACGATGGACCAGGTACTTTGGTTCTTGCGTGACGTCTCGGAGACAATTGCCTCACAGCGGCTCGTCGAACATATGGCGTATCACGATACGCTCACGGATTTACCGAACCGGCATAAGCTCGAACGGATTTTAGCCGAACATATTCAAATCGAAGACCCGGTCGCTTGTCTCTACATCGACATCGACCGGTGGCGTTTCTTGAGTGACATGCTCGGGCATCACGGCTCGGACGAACTGACGATGCAAATCGCTGAGCGTCTGCAAGTGACCATTCACCCGGATGACATTTTGACGCGCGTCGGTTCATCCGAATTCATCATCTTGCTGTTTGATAAGCGGAGCACGCTCGCCAAACAGAAAGCCGAGAAGTGTATCAAGGCGATCTCGCAACCGTTCGATATCGACGGGACGACCGTCGAACTGACGATGAGCGCCGGCATCAGTCATTATCCGAAAGATACGAAGTCGGCCGAGGAGCTCGTGCAATACGCACGCCTCGCCGTCCACGAGTCGAAACGGACCGGTAAGAATCAAATTAAAGAATTCGAAGACGAGTCGAAGCATCAAATCCTTCGTACCGTCGAAATCGAAAAGGCGCTCGCGCAGGCGCTCGACCGAAATGAGTTTTCACTCGTGTACCAGCCGAAAGTGTCACTTACGCAAAATCGACTCGAAGGCGTTGAGGCGCTCCTGCGTTGGAACAACCGCGAGCTCGGTCACGTGTCACCGACAGACTTCATTCCAATCGCGGAGAACACCGGCCTGATTCACTCAATCGGCAGTTGGGTCATGCGTGAATCGTGCCGAGCCTGGGTCCGTTGGAAGAAGTCGGGCGTGAAACCATTCACGCTTTCGGTCAACGTCTCCCCGCTCCAGTTCGCGCGTGAGGATTTTGTCGAGTCGCTCCAGGCCATCTTGGATGAGACCGGTATGGACCCGATGTTCCTCGAGCTCGAGGTAACGGAGTCGTCGATGCTGTCATATGAAGAATCGACGCGAGAGAAACTCACCCAGCTCCATCAGTTCGGGATTTTAATCTCACTCGACGATTTCGGGACGGGCTACTCGTCGTTCCGTCAATTGCGTGAGCTACCGGTCCAAGTGTTGAAAATCGATCGGTCGTTCATCGTCAACTTGTTCACCGATCGGAACCAGGAAGCCATCGTTCGCTCGATGATTCAACTCGGTCATAACTTGGGTATGAAAGTGCTCATGGAAGGTGTCGAGACGTCGGATCAGCTCGAATGGTTACTGAACGAACAGTGTGATTACGTCCAAGGTTATTACTTCAGTCGTCCACTTCTTGAAAAGGACGTCGTGAAACATGTCAAATCGGTCACGACGTACATCGAGTTTGGAAAGACACGCGCTTGATCAGACTGCAGCCCCTGCGCTGCAGTCTTTTTTGTATGCCAAAAATCTCCCATGCCACCAGGCACGGGAGAATCGTTTTACGAGACTTGCGCTTTTTCTTGCTCGCGAATCAAGTGGTATTGTTCGAGGATTAGCTTCGTCAGCGTGTCATCCTCATGCAATTGGAGATATTTTTCTACCGTCGAGACGATGCCGTCTTCTTCGATGGAAAGATTAAGTTCAGAAGATTCTGAATCCTCAGGGTTATAATAGGTCAAGGCAGCCGCGATTCCGTAGGCCAGTTCATTCGGTTCGATGCCGTTATCGATGAGTTCGCGGGCTGGTTTGACGAGCCGATCACTCGGTCCGAGCTTACGGATTGGTGAGCGGGCGACACGTGAGACTTCATCTTTCAACTTCGGATTCTCGAATCGTTTGATGATCTTTTGAATGTATTGGCTGTGTTCTTTCGCCTCGAACCCGTACTTCTCGAGGAGGAGCCAACCAGTCTCATACAACGCGCCTTGCACAACTTGACGGACACGGCGGTCTTTGAGCGCCTCGTCGATCGTCGCTTTCCCGAACAAGGAACCGATGTACGACGCGATGGCGTGACCGGTGTTGACCGTGAACAGCTTCCGTTCGATGTATGGCCCAATCTCGTCGACCCACGTCACACCTTGAAGCGGGGGCCGCTCGGCCAATCCTTTCGTCTCGATGACCCACTCGTAGAATGTCTCGACCTCGACGAATAGCGGGTCTGCGTGTTGTTGCAACGGGACGATCCGGTCGACGGCCGCATTCGGGAACGAGGCATTGGCCGTCCCGATGCCACCTGACGCTTCGATCGCTTGATGAAGTGATGCGCTACCGCCAATCATGTTCTCGCAAGCAATCACATAAACGGGTGCCGACGTCACGCGTTCACGGAGTCCTTCGCTGATGAGTGGCGCGACTTTCGGCAACAGCGTCGGTCCGACCGCGGTCGTGACGAGATCGGCCTCCGCGATGAGGGCGATGACCCGCTCCGGATCGGTCAAACTGTTGACGCCGCGGACCCGGTCGACGAGGACGTTGTCGACGCCTTCTTCGGCGAATCCGACTTCATAAAATCGCTTGTCTTCTAACGCTTGGATGACGGTATCGTTAATATCGACGAACGTGACCTCGTAACCACTCTGATTGAGCAGCAATCCGATAAATCCACGTCCGATATTCCCTGCCCCAAAATGTACGGCTTTCATTACGCCACCTCTTCCATGAATAGCGACAAAATCTCTTCTTTCGTCTTCGCCTGTACAAGACGCTCGACGTTATCCTCATCTGAACAGATGACCGCGATTTGGGACAGGAGTTCCAAATGTTCGTCATCCACACCAGCAATCCCGATGACGAGTTTCGCCGTCTGGCCACCGAAATCGACGCCGGCCGGCACTTGGAGGATGGAAATCCCCGTCTTTTGAACGGCGGATTTCGCTTCCTCGGTCCCGTGCGGAATCGCGACTTGGTTCCCGATATACACGCTTGAGAGCGCTTGACGCTCGTGCATCGCTTGGACGTAAGCCGGAGACACGCATCCGGCTGCTTCTAACACTTCACCGGCTGCGTCAATCGCTTCGGCCGACGTGTTGAACGATTGGTTGAGTCGAATCATCTCTGTCTGAATGAATGGCATTTTAGTTCCTCCTATACCTTAAACCTTGTCTCTGTCTACTTGTGTTATGAGATTTTGCTGCGTTCTGCTTTAATTTCTTCAATCAATTGATCGTAATAGTCGGCGTTCAAGAAATTCGTGACCGAACGGTGAATCGCATCCGGCACTTGTGCCTCGGCCCGGTCCGTCAAATCCTCGTGGGTGATGATGAATTGAGCGTCTTTCGGCAATTGACTGATTGACGTGTTCGTGACTTTGATTGGCAAATTCGCCTTATTCACTTTATTGCGAAGCACCGACGCGCCCATCGCGCTCGAACCCATACCGGCGTCACAAGCAAAGATGATGTGATCGACTTTATCGAGACGGTCGTGAACGAGAGCTGACGCATATGACTGTTTGCCTTTCATCGCGCTGACGTTTTGTGTCGCTTCTTCAAGTGAAACTTCTTCTGCCGCGCTCGATTTCAAGATGACACTTGCCACGGCGAACGTGACCGCTGCCGACAAGAGAATCCCTGTGACGAGCCCGAGGTACGAACCGCGTGAAGCCATTGCGAGGATTGCGAAGATACTACCTGGTGACGCTGGTGCGACGAGACCGACATCGAACAAGACGAATGTGAAGACCCCAGTTGCCCCCCCTGCGATCATCGCAAGGATTAAGATTGGTTTCATCAAGACGTATGGGAAGTAAATCTCGTGAATCCCACCGAGGAAGTGAATGATCGCTGCCCCTGGTGCCGTACGTTTGGCCGCGCCTTTCGCGAACACCATGTAAGCGAGCAGTAAACCAAGACCTGGTCCCGGGTTTGCCTCAAGTAAGAACAAGACCGATTTCCCGGCGTCCGCCACTTGGTCGACACCGAGCGGGCTCAAAATCCCGTGGTTGATGGCGTTGTTCAAGAACAAGATTTTCGCTGGCTCGATGAATAGACTTGCGATTGGCAACAGTTTCGCACCGACGATCCAGTCGACACCGGCTGCCATGACTTTATCAAGGCCGCTCATGATTGGACCGAACACTTCGAAGCCACCGATCATGAGAAGACCACCGATGATTCCGACCGAGAAGTTGTTGACGAGCATTTCGAATCCAGCTTTGACTTTGCCTTCGATGAGGCGGTCAAATTGTTTAATGACATATCCACCGAGTGGACCCATGATCATCGCACCGAGGAACATCGGAATGTCCGTCCCAACGATGACCCCCATCGTGGCGAGTACCCCGACGACTCCGCCTCGTACATCATGAATCAACTTACCGCCGGTGAACCCGATTAAGAGCGGTAACAGATACGTGATCGTCGGACCGACGAGTTCTGCTAATTTTTCATTCGGCCACCAGCCCGTTGGAATGAAGAGGGCGGTGATAATCCCCCAGGCGATGAAGGCGCCGATGTTTGGCATGACCATCCCGCTCAGGAAACTCCCGAACCGTTGTACTTTGACTCGAACCCCGCCCGAGCCAGCTTGCGCATTCGCCATGTATAAAACCTCCAGTCGATTATTGTGAAAGGTAGATTGTTGTAGTGTAGCTAACCGGTTTGTGCTCTACACTCGTATTGTAGTCTCAGCGTAAGCGCTTTCTCAATTCAATCCAGTTCATACTTTGGCAATATTCTGTGCCAAATAAAAAAATGACCACGGCGGGTCATTTCTCGTGCAACGTGTCTTGAATCATTTTCTTCATACATTCATGAAGCAAGAGACGTAGTTCTTTCTTTGAACCGTTACTGTATAAGTTCATATGTTGTTCGCTCTCAATCAATGATCCACTGACGGCACTGAGGAACTGGAGTTCGACGTCCTCCGCCTCTTCCGGTGCGAGCAGGACGAGCAGACGGGATACCGGTTCGGTCGATTGGTCCATCATGAGGAGCGGGATCGATTGATTCAAGTCGAAAGCGAACACGCTCGCCCGTTCGATCGAGGCGTGACGTCCATGGAACAAGGCCAGTTTCGTGCCCGGAATCCCGAGCCCGGCCACTTCGTGACGCCGGAGCAATTGGGCCGATAACTGGATACCGCTTTGGACGAGTCCACGTTCTTCTAGATGCGTCCCAATATCGAGCAAAATGTCTTCCAGTCGGTCGCTATTATCGAGCGTGACGAGATCGAACTGCCGGTCCATTCGTTCGAACGTCTCGACGAGAGCACCGAGTTCATTGAAGTCGAGCATCGTCGAGTGGCTCTTCTCTTTCGTCTGGAACGACTGCGGGAGCGATAACAGCAAGTGGCGGACGCGCTGCACTTCTTCGTTCGTCAACAGCGGGTTGACGATGAGTGTCGGCACCGATAACGGCGGCAACGGCACGGTCGACAAAATGACGTCATAGTCGTCGAGTCGATGCTGTTCGAGACCGAACAATGACGAGTTGACGACATCCTGCATCTCTGGAAACTCTTGTTTGACCCGGTTGACGAGCATCTTCGAGGAGCCTAGACCCGCCGAACAGACGACGAGGGCACGATATTCGCGGCGCCGGACCGGTTTGACGAGCGCGGCGGCGAAATGCATCGCCCAAAACACGGTCTCTTCTTCCGTGAACGTGTTCGTCCCGAAGACGATATCGGCCGCCTGTTGAATGGCCGAACGTAAATGCGGATAGTCACGGTCGATGTGCGGACGCACCGTGTCCGTATCAGGGAGCGCTTGGGTGTTCATACTCGACAAGATATGGGCGAGCAGCCCTTTCTCGAGCGCGGCGTCGTCCGTGAAGGCGAATCCGTGGATCAGTGAAACGTGATGGATGAGCTTATGGACACGGATCTGCATGACCCAACGCTCTTCCTCATCTTCTTTCATCTGTTCCTTCAACGATCGGAGCCGATTCGCTTCCTCGGCGAACCAGACCCGCTCCGCCATCGAGAACGGCGTCCCGAGGGCCGTCTCCATATCAAACGCGACTTTCAAGTAATCGTCCGAGCGTCCTTTCGTATACATTTCGAGGAAGAACCCGGCGTCCAGACGGGCTTGTTGCACGCCATAGGCGAACGTCACCCGCATAATCGTCCGGTCGTCCATCCGCTCATACGGATGTTCCTTTAGATAGTCATAACCGTCACGGAGCGCCTCGAGCATGACGTCACACGGGACGGTCTTCAAAAAGGTCGGGATGTAATCATCCTCCCCGCGGACAAAGCGATAGAACGCGAGCGTGTCCCAATGAGCGAGCAGCGCATTGATCATCAGCTTCCGCTTCTCGGCTTCGAGGCCGAGCACCCGTGCGCCGACCCCTTTCTTCCGCTCGACTTCAAGGTGATACTCGTCGAACCAACGATCGAGTTTCTCAAGGTCTTGTGTGAGCGTGCTCGGTGACACGTGCATCTGTTTCGCGACCGCCTGCAGCTTAAGCGTATCTTTTTCAAACAGGAGCCTCCAGGCGAGCTCGAAGATGCGGTCCTCCGCCGTTGGAATCGCCTCGGCCGACAAAATCAAGTCTTCGCGCAACTGTTGCTTCGCATCGGAACGACCGATGAGACTGAGGCCGTGCCCGCGCTGCCAAGCGAGTTCCAATTCGAACTCGCGCAGGATGCCTTCGAGCAGTTGACGTTCCCGTTGAATCGTCCGCTCAGACAAATTGACCGCTTGCGCGATTTCCGCGAGCGGGGTCGAGGTCTCCGTTGCCAATAGATGTAGTAAAATCGAGCGCTCTCGGGCGCTCCACTCATGTTTCATATGCATTCACCCATTCCTCGACGAGTTGTCGATATTCCGTGAGCGATAACATGTGTCTGACCGAGCGAACGTGCGCGGTCGGATGATCGACCGTCTCAGTCCCGGCTTGATAGATAATCCAATCCACGTCTTCCGGGATGTCTCGATACGTGCCGTGTTGAATCACACACGATAATTTTCCCGAACACGCTTCAGCAAACAGCTTCGCCGCCATCGCGCTCGTCACGAACCCGCATGGACAGGCAATATATACGTTCATGTCAGACCTTCTTTCATCGCTTATCTTTATCTAACCATACGATGCAACCGCTTACTTCACCTACTATTTTGCTTGTTGGCAAAGATATCGGCAAGCAGTAAAAAGCACCTTTCCTCAATCGGAAAGATGCTGTGTCTAAAGTTAGGCGGCCTTCAGACGATTCCGTGCATGAATCGACTTCATAACGGCACGGGCAATCGGTTGGGCGAACAATAACTCAATCCAGAACGCGATACCAAAATTACGGAACCACGTCGGGAAAAAGTGTTGCAACGTATCAAAATTGATCTCCCCCATCCCGATCCACGGTCCGATGATCGTCATGAAAAATGAGATCAGCGAGACGTTCAACACGATGTTCAATAAGATTCGGGCGTTAAAGCCATCCATTTCTCCGGCAAATCGTTTGAATAGCATCCCGGCTGCCGGTTTGACGATGAAGCGAATCAAGATCATGAGCGCAATCCAGGCGAACGGGATGATTTTGAGCGTGTCGATATAATGGGCGACACTAAAGCCACGTTCCATCCCGACGATGATCGGCGCGATCGTGTTCACGGACAAAATCGAAATAATCAGCATGAACAGGACGCCTTCTTTAGGGTTTTGAGGTAATCGGTCTTCTTGGTACATAAGTAAGCCTCCATACAACATATGATTTCAGAGGGTAGACGTATCTTGCGACATATATTTTTGGTCTATGACCAATATCTCTACAAACTGATTGTCATAGTGTAGCAAGTTGGAGGCCTGCTTCGTAAGCATTTTTTTTTAAATTATTCAACCGTCACCGATTTCGCCAAGTTACGCGGCTTATCGACGTCACAGCCACGGGCGAGCGCGGCATAATACGCCATGAGTTGAACCGGTAACACCGTGATGAGCGGGGCGAGAATTGGTTCGACGTGCGGCAAGATGAACTCATCGTTCTCGTGCTCGACGCCTTGCATCGAGATGATACACGCGTTCGCACCACGGGCGACGACTTCTTTGACGTTGCCGCGAATGTTCAAGTTCGTCTTCGGTTGCGAGATGAGCGCGATGACCGGTGTGCCATCTTCAATCAAGGCGATCGAACCGTGTTTGAGCTCTCCGCCCGGGTAGCCTTCTGCTTGGATATACGAGATTTCTTTTACTTTGAGCGCGCCTTCGAGACAGACCGACGCATCGAGGCCACGTCCGATGAAGAACGTGTTCGGCGTCGTCTTCAAGTAACGGTCCGACAAATCTTCAAACAGCTCTTTTTGCGACATGATCGAGTCCATGATCGTCGCGACACGCGCGAGTTCCGGCATCAACTCGAACGGCAACTCTTTCCCGTTCGCGCGGGCGATATCATAGGCGAGGATGGCGAGCACGGCGATTTGAGCCGTGTATGCTTTCGTCGACGCGACCGCGATTTCCGGGCCGGCGTGAAGAAGCATCGTCTCGTTCGCTTCACGTGAGAGGGTCGACCCTGGTACGTTCGTCATCGTGAGCGCCTTGTAGCCGCGTTTCTTCACTTCGACGAGAACGGCCCGGCTGTCGGCCGTCTCCCCAGACTGTGACAAGAAGACGAACAGCGGACGTGAACTTAAGAGCGGCATATTGTAGCCGAACTCTGACGAGACGTGGACCTCGGTCGGGATGCCGGCAATCCGCTCAAGGATGTCTTTTCCGACGAGCCCAGCGTTATAGCTCGTGCCACAGGCGACGATGTAGATGCGGTCCGCTTCCGAGACGAGCGAGCGCACGCCTTCCGTGAGCTCGATGTCACCGTTCTCGTTCTGGTAGTGTTGGATGATGTTGCGGATGACGGCCGGTTGCTCGTCCATCTCCTTCAACATGTAGTGCGCGTACGTGCCCTTCTCGATGTCTGACGCATCGATCTCGGCCGTGTACGGGGTACGTTCGAGGACCTCGCCGTCGAGCGTCTTGATTGTCGCCGATTCGCGCGTCAAGATGACGATCTCGCCGTCGTGGAGCTCGAGGTACTGGTCCGTCACTTGGAGCATCGCCATCGCGTCAGACGCCACGACGTTGAACGTGCCGTCGCCGAGTCCGACGAGGAGTGGCGATTTGTTCTTGCCGATGTAGAGGCGCTCTTGATCCTCTGAGTCGATCATCGCGATCGCGTACGAGCCGTGGAGCTCAGCCAACGTCTTGCGGAACGCCGCCTCGACGTCATTTAGCACGACGAAGTTCTTCTCCATCAACTGGACGATGACTTCTGTGTCCGTCTCTGAGAGGAACGGGACGTCGAGCGTCGCCTTGATCTGCTCGTCGTTCTCGATGACACCGTTGTGGACGAGCGTGAAGCGGCCCGTCGTGCTCTGGTGCGGGTGGGCGTTCGGGACGCTCGGCACGCCGTGTGTCGCCCAACGTGTGTGGCCGATGCCGATGGCGCCTTCCGCTTCGACCGGTACGATGTCACGAAGTGCAGCGATGCGACCGACTTCTTTGAATACATGGACATCATCACCGACGAGCGCGATTCCGGCTGAGTCGTAGCCTCGATACTCGAGCTTCTCCAATCCTTTTAATAAAATCTCTTTCGTTCCGACTTGACCAATCATTCCTACAATTCCACACATAACAATTCTCCTCATCGATTCGATTTCTCGAAAAAGGAAACGGGCTTTTTAGAGTGCTGTCAACGTGTTCCTCGTTGTCCGTCCGGTCACCCGAACGTTTTAAAAGAACACTTGTAGTCGTGACAGGCGACTAGGAGGCATCCGCCGAAAACTCGATAACCCCCAACCTCGTCAACTCCGAAGAGTTCTGGCGCTTTTCCCTTCATAGCTGGCCGTTTCTCCAGATACCCTTTCATGCTAGCCGGTCTCGATTGAATCCGAAAGTGTTTATGTCACAACAAAATCCGATACTTTTTTACTGTTCATGTAAAAGTCACCACTTTCACTAAAAAGCTACTTTTTTGAACAGGCTTGTCCCGGCGAGCTCGTTCGGGCATGATGGAAGTATCTATTAGATGGAGTGGAGGAATGGCTATGAATATCGTCTTTCTCGTCATCGGCATCATCTTATCGACCGCATCCAAATGGCTGCAAATCGAAGGACAGAGTGAAGTTGGGGATTTTCTTGTGTTTCCGGCCGCCTTTTTCTTGGCGCTCGCGCTCTTGTTCAGCTTCCCATTCTTTAAAGAATGGTGGGATGACCCGTCGCTTCGCCCGAAAGCGTATCGTTTTGCTGGACTTGCTGCCGGCGGCGTCTTGTCATTCCAGCTCTTCGCCTGGCTCCTATTCGGTCAAGGCGAGTGGATCGGAAGTATGTTCTTGATCCCGTTCCTCATCTGCCTCTACTTCGTCATCCGTACGTTTAAATGAAAACGGGGCAGCGCTCAAGCGCTCCCCCTTTTTTAAAAGATGTCGATGTCGAGTAGGACCCCATAATGATCACTCGGCAGCACGTCGGTGATCGAATCAGACGTCTTTCCAAACACGTCCACGTTCGAGATGAAGGGGACGTTCCCTTCGTCGTGACGCCATAACATCCAATCGTAGCGTGCTGGTTGTTTCTGCAAAGAATCCTGCTTCAAATACGGATTGTGTCCATAATCCAGCGTCGGCTCATCCCCTCCACGATGACATGTGGCGACATCAATCCAACGATGTGCGGTCAAATCACGATAAATCTCCGACTGCGGATTGTCATTGAAGTCACCACATAGCAGCTCGTAACGTTCTCCCTCACCAATCCACTCGCGGACCGCCTGCACTTGTGCTTCCCGAATGACCGGCGACCTCCAATTCAGATGGACGTTCGTCAATCCGAACGCGTGACCTCCTGCTTGAAACGTCACCCGCATCGCACAGTAGTTCGCTTCTTCTACCTCGTGGTGCCAAATCGCATCATTCGTCTCGAGCGGAATATGACTTAAGACAGCGAGCCCTTCATCGGGTGAATCCGGATAGGCGAGAAACACGCAAAACGGATAGCCCGTTTCGTTGGCGATCTGCTCGGCTACACTGATGCCTTGCTCCCCTTCCACATGCGTTTTGACTTCTTGAAGCGCCAGCACATCGGCGTCAATCATCTTCACTGTGGTACAGATGGAATCGATCCGTTTCGACCATAATGTCGGATTGTTCCAGAGGTTGAACGTCGCAATCCTCATGTACTGGCTACACTTTGTTGCAAATCTGTCAGCACGAATTGTTCGCTTTCTTGAAGCTGTTGAATCATCTCTCTCAACTCACCGACCGTGTTGTCTAAATAGTAACGGTCCGGTGCACCCGAGCTTAGAAACTCGTTCCGCAATATGATGACCCGCTCCCCCATCTGCGCATCGCTCGGCCGGTGTTGATCACGTTGGACGTGAACGTCTTGCTCCGCCCATAAGATGACGTAGCGCACTTCGACACCTTGTTCAATCCAGTGAGCCGTGTAACGCTTCACGTCTTGCCAAAAGGCGACCCAGTCCACGACGACGTCATACCCTGCCTCAAGAAAATTTTCGGCCAACGCGACGATATTCTTCCAAACCAAATCGTTTGCCCGCTCCGATTCCCATGGCCTTTCACGACTAGAGACTGCCATATGACTGATGTCATCCCCCGACACGTATGCACTCTTCTCCATGCTTTGAGCGAGCCATCTCGCCGTCGTCGACTTCCCGACACCAGCCGGACCTGAAATGATCCATACTTTCCGATTCATCATTATCCTCCTTAACATATAAGAGGAAGCGCCTAAGCGCTCCCCCACTTTTGTTCTTCTCGCAATTCGGCTTCCGTGACGTAGTGCTCGTCGAGTTGAGTCATATGACGCTCATAAAGACGATGCTCAAGAATGGCGAGCACGTATGCTCCTAGCCCAATCAAAGCGAACGTTTGGAGTGTAATCAAATCCGTGAGCAATGCATAAACCCATAATAGGAAGAGTGGTAGTGTCACGAGCCCGAAGATGGAGTTAAGATGGATGAGCCGCTTTGCTGCATCCGACTTCAAAAATTGTTTTTTAATATTCTCGCGTTGCCACATCTTGCGAAAATCGGGAAGACCCGCTGCGATGCTGAGAAATATGACTGTCATTGGTGAGAGCCAATTATACTCTAATGAGAAAAATAGAAGTGCGGCCAACACCGCTGACAAAAACACTTGTGTGGAATGCTTTCTCTGGTCGAACGCCGTCAATTCACGCATTTGGCTTCGTTTATCCATGACCTTGCTCCTTCTCGATGTCGCGCGCTTCCCGAATCAGTTTTAAATCCTCCCCCGTCAAATAATGGCCGTCATGCTTTTGGATGATGCGATCGAGCCACTTCCCGAAAAAGGCAGCTCCCCAGAAAAAGGCTTGCGACAACAAGAACGCCTGAAATGATTGCGGTTGTGGCGTCTCATAGAATACGACAATCCCGTAGTATCCGATTGCGCTAACCCCAATCAAATAAATCGTATACCGGAGCGTAAGCAGTTTCCGTGCCTGTCCATTTTTCACGAACCGACGCCACATGAGAAATCGAGTCGTTTCGATGCTAATCATCAGAGCGAAAACCGACACTAAGAGCACAAGGATAAATGACTCGGGCATGTCCCAGTACGATGCGTAAATTAACATCCCAACGACCGCAGAAACGACCAGGATGCCGAAGCCCCAACTCGTCCACTTCTCAAATCGAAGAATCGTATCAATCTGTTGCTTTGATTGTGGTGATAGTTCCATTCAACTCATCCTTTCGATCAATTCTTCATACGTCGGTGCATGAGGATCATGCTTTTTCAACTGACGTTCAATGAATCGTTTCCGATGATTTGCAGTTAACCCCCAAATCCCAAATAGAAATCCAATCACAATTCCAAGCGACTCCATTGTTAATAACGCCGTCATAAACGTGCCCATCAACAGCGCGCTAATCCACGTATCCGCATATTCGACCTTTAGCCACTGTAAGCTTTTTGGGTGCGTCGAGACATGGCGAAGGAGACGGTATTGTTTATGCCCCATGAAAGTAAGGAACACAGCGACGGTCCACATTAGAGGAATCAATAACATCTTTTCGAATAGAAGCGCAATAATCATTAATAGAATGTAGGTGCCCAGGACCGCGCCCCCAAAGCGTTGAATTCGTTTAATCGATTGGACTTCTTGTTGAATAGAATATTCCATCCGCTCACCCCTTAAGCTGTTCATATGTAGGAAGCCACACATCCTCTTCTTTCATCCGCTTTTCGATTCGTATCGTCATCCATCCAGCCACTCCAATGACAACAACCCCAACGATGTACCATTCGTTCGACTCAAACAACTCACGACCATTCAAAGCGATAAAGAAGGCGATCGTATTGAAACAGTCACTCCATAGTTGCTGGCGATAGCGATGCGCCAATGGTGGATTCAATGCTTGCCGCATCCGGGACCTTCGCATGTACATAACATTGACGGGGACGAGCGCTAGTCCGATATAGACAATTCCCCAAAACAGATGACCCGTCCATGATATAACTGGAAAGACGACAGTCAACAAGACACCGATGATCCCAAAGATGAGTTGTTGGAATGAACGAAACCACGCCCGTTCCTGTTCGATCCGTTCCTTCATCGTGCTTCCTCCAGCTCGAGGGCGCGTAACATCGGGTCATGCGCTTTTAAAGCCCGGTTCAAGCGGCGCGATACGACCTCGCTCATGATTCCCCAGATGACGACCGCGAACGCCCAATAGATGTTGTCGCGACTAAAAATCAATAGACCACCGACCATGATGACAAGCACACTCGTATTGACGATGTCGTACACCAACTGCCAACGGAGTAGCTTTTGGGCGGCTGACTCGACCAAAAACGAACGCCTCATCCGATATTTCGCCACGTCTGAAACGAACAGCGCGATGCCGACAAGCCCGAGCGGTACGGCAATCCACGTCGCCTGTCCAAAGAACATGAAAGCGAACGCTAGAATGACTACCGCCAATAAAGCGTAGCCGATGCGTGTGTGTCGTTGCTTCCATTCTCGTTCCCGTTCCATTCGAACTGATTGTGCCATTCCCTCTCCCCCTCACTCTTCTCCTTTTCTATACGAAATACCTTTCCAATTTGTTTCGCCTATTTTTAGGATTCTCTTTACAATCGTTCGACGTTTTTCAACAATTGCCGAAGGATTGTCCTCCACCCATATATAATTTCTGATATACTGATAGCGTATTCATACCTACAAATTTTCATGTGAAAGGTGCAGACCCTGATGTCCCCAAAGTATAAACAAGTCGCCGAACAGATTGAGACGGATATTATGAATCACGTCTATCAACATACGAACAAGCTCCTCACCGAGGACGAATACGCCACCAAGTACGGCGTCAGCCGCAACACGGTCCGAAAAGCAATCGAGATTCTCGTCAACAAAGGCTACGTCTATCAAGTGCAAGGGAGCGGCGTCTTCGTCCGTGACCATTATATGAGCGATTACGTGAACCTCGAGAAGTTGCAAGGTCTTACGAGCGACTTCAGTGGACGGAAAGTCGAAACGCAAGTCCTTGATTTCGAATTGACGACAGCGAACGACGAAGTCGCCGAACGGATGAAGTGCAACGTCGGGACACCCGTCTACTACGTCAAACGTCTCCGGCTCGTCGATGACCATCCGTTCTCGGTCGAGGATTCGTATTTCCGGAAAGATCTCGTCGTCTATCTCGACCGGAACATCACCGAGAAGTCGATTTACAACTACTTCCGCAACGACCAAAAGCTCGCCATCGGTTTTGCCGACCGTGTCATTTACGCCGATTTTTTGAACGCAGAAGACGCGACACTGCTCGGACTGAAAGAGAACGACCCGGCCCTCCTCGTGGACAACACCGTCTATTTGACGAACGGTCAAATCTTCGACGTATCGCGCTCGACACATCATTTCCGCCATGTGAAGATGCTCAAAGTCTCTAACATCAAGTCCTAAACGCATTCGAGAGATTGTTCTCGTGTGCGTTTTTTTATGTTCACATTCCGGACGAAAAGAAAGGGTTTACATGTAAGCGGTCTCGTGCTACTATCAATTTGTAGAATTTGTACCTATGAATTTTGGTTATCCATACAAAAAGGAGAGATACTATGGTTTCTGAAACAATCGAAATTACACCCGAAGATATTTTCGGTTTAATCGCTCTTTCAGGCGACGCCAAAGCGAGCTACCATCACGCGATGCTATTGATGCAAGAAGGCAAGGCAGAGGAAGCGGCTGAAGCGGTCAAAGCTGGGGATGCGACATTGAAAGAAGCACACGCCATCCAGACGAAATTCGTCACACTCGAAGCACAAGGGAAAACGGCTACGGTCGGCGTCCTCATGGTGCACGCGCAAGACCACTTGATGAACACCATCCTCGTTAAAGAGATGCTCGGCTATATGATGAACATGCAAAACGAAATCAACCAATTGAAAGGAATGGATCAAAAATGATGAAAATCGGACTCTTCTGTGCAGCAGGTATGTCAACAAGTATGTTAGTAGAAAAAATGAAAGCGGTTGCCGCTGAACGAGGCCTTGAGGCTGAAATCGCTGCTTACCCAGAATCAGAAATGGAAACGTACGTGGACAACCTCGACGTCGCGCTTCTCGGACCACAAGTCAAATACTTGCTCGCGAAAGGCAAACAAATCTGTGAGCCTAAAGGTGTTCCAATCGACGTCATCAACACAGTCGACTACGGCATGATGAACGGAACGAAAGTATTAGACCACGCGTTAAAACTCGCAAATAAATAAACTGAGGTGACCACTTTGAAAATGCCAAATAATTTCTTGTTCGGCGCTGCCTCGGCTTCTTACCAAGTCGAAGGTGCATGGAACGAGGACGGGAAAGGACTCTCGAACTGGGACGTCTTCTCGAAAATTCCTGGGAAAACATTTGAAGATACAAACGGCGACGTCGCAGTCGACCATTACCACCGTTATAAAGAAGACATCGCACTCATGGCGGAGATGGGACTCGAATCATACCGTTTCTCGATCTCATGGCCGCGCGTCTTCCCGAACGGCACAGGTGAAGTGAACGAAAAAGGACTCGAGTTTTACAACAACTTGATTGACGAGTGCTTGAAGCACAACATCGTCCCTTTCGTGACACTCTACCATTGGGACCTCCCGCAAGCGCTTGAAGAAAAAGGCGGCTGGAAAAATTCAGAGACGGTTGACGCATTCGTCCGTTTCGCCGATACTTGCTTCCAATCGTTCGGCGACCGTGTCCGTCACTGGATCACGTTCAACGAAGCGGTCATCTTCTGCTCGCTCGGCTACTTGACTGGGGCACACCCGCCCGGCATCGAAGGCGACGTCAAAGGTTACTTCCAAACGACACACCACGTCTTCGTCGCTC
Source organism: Exiguobacterium sp. KKT215 (assembly GCF_055635335.1). Classification (NCBI taxonomy): domain Bacteria; kingdom Bacillati; phylum Bacillota; class Bacilli; order Caryophanales; genus Exiguobacterium; species Exiguobacterium sp. KKT215. The sequence goes on from NZ_CM145756.1 coordinate 2,579,488, forward strand.
ACGCTCGTGCCGTCGAGTTGTTCAAACAAAACGGATACGTCGGCGAAATCGGAATCACGCACGTGTTCAACCCGGCTTTCAGCATCGATGACGCCGAAGAGAATAAGTTCGCTGAAATGCACGCGAACGCTTACTCGACGCATTGGTTCTATGATCCGATCTTGAAAGGTGAATACCCAGCATACGTCGTGAAAGGACTCGAGGAGCAAGGCCTTCTTCCTGACATGACAGACGAAGAGCTCGACCTCTTGAAGCGCACGGCTTCAATGAACGACTTCATCGGCCTCAACTACTACAGCCCGCAACGCGTCATGAAAAATGACTCGGCGCTCGTCATGGCCGGTGGCCGTGAGAACTCGACAGGCCGCCCGGGTAACCCATCATTCGATGGCGTCTATAAGACGGTCATGATGGATGACAAGGTCTACACGAAATGGGCTTGGGAAATCTCACCGGAAGCGTTCCTTGACGGCATGCACATGCTCAAAGATCGTTACGGCGATGTGAAAATCTACATCACAGAGAACGGTCTCGGTGATGTAGACCCGATCGTAGACGGAGAAATCGTCGACGACGCTCGCATCGAATACATCGAAGGTCATATCCGCGCCGTGAAACACGCTGTCGAACAAGGTGTCAACGTCGCAGGTTACTACGCTTGGTCGGCCATCGATCTTCTCAGCTGGCTCAACGGATATAAGAAGCAATATGGCTTCATCTACGTTGACCACGCCAACGGGCTTGCTCGTAAGAAGAAAAAATCGTTCTACTGGTACAAAGACATTATCGCTACTCGCGCTGAAAACCTATAAGGAGGTTCCCCATGAGCCGCTTAGAAACCGTATTTGAAAAATTCACGCCAGGGTTCGTTCGTTTCGCGAACGCCAAGCCCGTCCTTGCTATTAAGGACGGGTTCATCCTGACGATGCCGATGACGATCATCGGGTCATTGTTCTTGCTCATCCTTGCTCTCCCAATTCCAGGTTGGGCTGACTTCATGTCAGGATTGTTCGGAGCTGATTGGACGCTTCCACTCACGCAAGTCGTCGGTGCGACGTTCGACATTCTCGCTTTAATCGGTGTATTCGGAATCGCTTACTCGTATGTTAAAAACGAAAAAATCGAAGGTGTACCAGCTGGTATCCTCGGAATCATCTCGTTCTTGATCATCACGCAAGCGTCTGTCCTCTCTGAAGGTGGAGAAACAGTCGGCGGAGTCATCCCGAAAGTATGGACAGGCGGACAAGGTGTCCTCGCTGCCATCGTCGTCGGATTGGTCGTTGGATTCATTTATTCGCAGTTCATCAAACGCGGCATCAGCATCAAAATGCCTGACGGTGTTCCACCAGGCGTATCGAACTCATTCTCAGCACTCGTTCCTGGTCTTGCGATTATCACACTTGCGGTCGCGACATTTGCGATTTTCCAAGCGGTTGCTGATCGTACGTTCACAGAAGTCGTCTATGACGTGCTTCAAGCACCACTTCAAAACTTGACAGACACACTTGCCGGAGCCGTTATCATCATGGTGCTCATGTCAGTCATGTGGTGGTGTGGAATTCACGGTGCTGCCATCCTCATGGGGATTATGGGACCACTTCTTACAGCAAACGCGCTTCAAAACCAAGCACTCCTCGATGCGGGTGAAACACTCGTTGCCGGTGAGAACGCGAAAATCGTTACCATCCAGTTCCTCGACGTCTTCACGAAGCTCGGTGGATCAGGAATCACAATCGGTTTCATCATCGCAACACTCATGGTCGCCCGTTCGGCTCACTTGAAGCAACTCGGTAAGCTATCGCTTGCACCAAGTCTCTTCAACATAAACGAGCCGGTCATCTTCGGGATGCCGATCGTGTTCAACCCGATCATGTTCGTACCGTTCGTCATCGTTCCTGCCATCGCATCGTTCATGGTGTACTTCTCAATCCTTTGGGGCTGGGTCGACCCGTTCAACGCGCTTCAAGTGCCTTGGACGACACCACCAGTAATCTCCGGTTTCTTAATCGGCGGATGGCGTGCAGCGCTCTTGCAGATTGCAACGATTGCTATGGCCGTAGCCGTGTACCTCCCGTTCGTCCGCATGCAAGACCGCGTCTCGTACGGTGAAGAGTTGAAAGCACAAGAAGACGCAGACAAAGCGTCAGCCTAAGTAAAAACGACAGCCCTTCTCAGCGATGAGAAGGGCTGTTATATTTAGGGAAATGAGTATGAGAGTTGGTATATAGATGAAACGAAATTATACGGTCGCGTTCTGCTTATTAATGAGCGCCTCGTTCCTTGCCGGCATCGTCCTAGAGTCTGTCATCCCGTTCGTTCTTGGAGTCATCTTTCTGTTCGCAGCTGGCGTTCAAGCTAGAAAAGAAATCATTCATTAACAAGCAGCCAGCCTATTCGTAGTGCTGGCTGCTTTCGATTACAGATCTCGAATCGGATATGCGTCGGCGATTGCCTGTAACCCTTCCAAAAAACGCGTCACATTGCTCACAGACGTCTCAAACGTGAACGCAAGCTCCTCAGACTCACCTTCAAGCGGATGCTCGAGATACCCCTTTACCGTGACTTCATCCCCATCTCCGTCTCTTCTCGTCACCGTCAAGCTGACGAATGGTTCGGTCGGCTCAAAATCGACTTCGGATACGTCGCCCGCTACGAATGACTCGAACATTGGTATGTAGTGAGCCACGAGCAGACTGTCGAGCATGACGTCATCGAACGTGATGCGATGGTCCGGCGTATGGAGCCCGACCCAATTACGATGCCAGGCCGCGTCATGGATGTTGTCGGCGTCAGGATAGGCGTACGCATAGCTCTCGATTGTCACATCACACGACTCGTCTCGTGACATCAGTTTGGCGATCGGCATCGTTATCCGTCCTTCCTGAGCGAATAACCGTCAATCTCCTGCAGACGCATCCGTTTCTGATCGACGGCCGCATGGACGATGACCGTCACTCCTGGGTTGAGCTCCATCATCTTCTTGATTTTCGTCAAGTCGTCCCCTTTAATCTCGACCGGCAGGATAAACTCGCCTTCCTTCAAATGGATGAACTTGATCTTTCCTTTGTCGTCATAGCCTGTCACTTCGTACGTCGCATAGTTGCGTTTCATTAGTAACAACCTCCTTTAAGTGGCTAATGCACTTAATAGATCAATTCCCTATTCCGTAATATTCTTTAACTTGATTCAAAGTAACTTGGATCCCGACTTTTTCTAATCTTGGATTCACTTGTTCATACAATTTTTCAATCATGTCTACACGATCTTCATCTACGCCATAATGAATTTTACGATGGCAATTAGCGCATAAGCAGATAATATTCGCTGCACGATCTAAATCAACATCTGGAAAATTATCATATCGAGATATACCAACGAAATGATGTGCCTCGCAATAAGGCTGTCCCGAAGATTTAGAAAGAAATGTCGAGTGCTCAGATTCTACCTCACATTTGTATCCCGCTCTAATTAATGCCGTAGTTGCCTCTTTAACATCTCGTGGATATTTTTGACGACCACTCTCATCAATCACTAATTGTTTACGTGGTCTTGGCTTTTCGTCTAAAGATGGATCTTCCTCTTTGACGATACTAGAATATCGGTCAACAGCTTGTTGATATTCGATTTCATTATTTTCAAGGTATGCATTATCATCATTTAAAAGAATATATCTGTTGAATTCTTCAGCGCTTCGGTCGTTAAGTAATGTCTTTAATTTTTGATAGCTTTCTAACAGCAAATTAAAGTCTTGTATGAGAACCGAGTTATCTGGTATCGCGTTGATATCATAATAGATACCCATAATATGACCATTTTCATATCCAATTGCTAAATCCTTTTGGGATGCTAAATCAATTTTTTTCAGATTAAACTTTGAAGGTACATTGATCTTACTGCGCATAATGCTAGCAGCTGTTCTAGCTTTCTCTCTTCCCATTTTTGCTCCGTATTCTTTACTGAAATATGTATATCCCTGATTTAAACTGAGATAAAATCCCGACATGTCGCTTTTAAAAAGATATACCAGATAATATCCTTTAGTAGCTGAAGATGTGATCGAACGATCAAAAAAACCGATCCATGGTATCGTGGCCCAATTCCCCTTTCCTACTGAACCAGTGATCGCATATTTTTTCTGATCTAAGTTTAACTGCTCGTACATTAAATTCGGAATGTCTTTTCTAACTTCACGGCTGAGTTCATTTTTTTCAAATGAAGATTGCTTTTCAGTCAAATAATTGTTTAATACATATCGGAACGTACTTTCAAGATTTTTGTTATTCATATTCCCACCTCATTTATCAATTAAATTACTTTATTACCTATACTTTACCAAAACACTTCTTTTTATATTACTTTTCTCATTAACTTTATTTATGTACACAAAAAATCCATCCCTGTAGCGGCAGGGATGGATTCGTCTTACGCCTCGACGCTATCCGCGTGTTTGGCTTTATGGTCCGCGATGACACCGGCGTACCATTTTGCGCTGTCTTTCCAGACGCGCTCTTGCGTGTCGAAGTCGATGTAGAGAATGCCGAAACGTTTCTCGTAACCGAAGCTCCATTCGAAGTTGTCCATCAAGGACCAAAGATAGTAGCCAGCGATGTTCATGCCTTCATCATTCAAATCAGATACGGCTGTGAGGTGCTTTTGGACGTAGTCGATCCGTTTATCGTCATGGACTTCGCCGTTCTCAAGCACGTCGTCGTATGCGGCGCCGTTCTCGGTGATGATGATTGGAAGGTCAGTGTACTCGTTACGTAAGCGACGGATCAGGTCTTTGAATTCGTTCGGGGCGATATCCCAGCCCATGCCCGTCTTGTCGTAATCGGAGTAAGCAGCAACCGTCATGAAGTCGTTGGCCGCGCTGAACTCGACGAGTCCGCGGCTATAGAAATTGATGCCGAAGAAGTCGCACTCGGTCGAGATCGTCTCCATGTCACCTGGTTTGATGAAATCGTACGTGTGCACGTATTTCGCGAATAAGTTCATCATGTCGACCGGATACTGACCTTTGAACACTGGATCGAGGAACCAGCGATTCGAGTAACCGTCCGAGTTGTTTTGTGCGAGTCGATCGTTCACCGAGTCCGTCTTCGCGTAGACCGGTGACAAGTTGAGCGTGATGCCGATTGGCGTCGTCGACTTCAACTCTTGTTTCAACAGTTCGACCGCTTTCCCGTGCGAGAGAAGCATATGGTGCACGGCGCGAACCGCTTCGTTCATGTCACGATGGCCCGGTGCGTGAACGCCGAGATGGTAGCCGAGGAATCCGGCACACCATGGCTCGTTGTGTGTGATCCACGAGTCGACGATGCCGTCGAGTTCGTCGAAGCACACTTTGGCGTAGTCGAGGAACCAGTCGACCGAGTCGCGGTTCACCCAGCCGCCTTCATTGTGGGCCCACATCGGGAGATCCCAGTGGTAGAGCGTGACAGCCGGCTTGATGCCTTCCTCACGGAGGCGTGTCGCCAGCGTCTTGTAGAACGCCATCCCAGTCGGGTTGAACTCACCCTTCGCCGGGAAGATGCGCGGCCAGGCGATTGAAAAGCGATACGTGTCGACACCGAGCTGTTTGATGTGCTGGATGTCTTCTTCGAAGCGGTGGTAGTGGTCGCAGGCGACGTCACCGTTATGCTTCTCGAACACGCGTCCGTCGATGTCGCAGAACATGTCCCAAATCGACGGAGTGCGCCCGTCCTCGTTATATGCGCCTTCAATCTGATACGACGAAGTCGCGGTCCCGAAGACGAAGTCTTTGTTAAACTGCATAGTCTATTCCTCTTTTCTCTCTAGTTATTCTTTGACCGCACCAGCCGAGATACTGCTGACGATATATTTCGACAAGAACAAGAAGGCGATCATGATTGGCACGACCGAAATGGCGATACCGAGGTAAAGGGCACCGAGGTTCTCGGCGACTTGTGAACCTTTCAAGAAGCCCATGAGTACCGGCAACGTGTACTTCTCAGGTGAGAACAAGAGCACGAGCGGCATCAAGTAGTTGTTCCATGAGCCGATGAACGTAAAGATTGACATCGTCGCGACGGCCGGCATCATCATCGGGAGAGCAATCGTATGGAAGATGCGAAGCTCGCTCGCTCCATCGATTCGCGCTGCTTCGATCATACTGACGTGCAGCGTCGCTTGTGTGTATTGGCGGATGAAGAAGACGACGAACGGACTGGCGATCGACGGGATGATGAGCGGGATGAACGAATCGAGAATCCCGAGTGTTTTCGAAATCTCGTAGAATCCGATCAGTCCAAGTTGCCCTGGGACCATCATCATGACGAGCATGAAGATAAACATCACGTTTTTGCCTTTGAAGTTATAGAAGGCGAATCCGAACGCTGTCATGGCTGAGAAGTAACCAGAGAGCAACGTCACGAGCACCGCGACGATCAAACTGTTTTTAAAGCCGGTCCAGATGTTGATATAGTCGCTCAAAATCGCATAGTTGTCGACGAGCGCCGATCCCGGGATGAGCGAGAAACCAGACATGATTTCACCGTTCGTCCGAGTCGCGTTGACGAGCATCATCAAGAATGGGATGAAACAGACAATCGTTAAGATAATCAAGCCCGTGTAAATCAAACCACGGCTGAACCATTTCTTTTTCGGTTTCTTACTGGGCGGTAACACACGGAGCGGTTTCTCCTCGCGCGGCGGCTGAACTTCGCTGTCGGCGAGCATACGCCGTGATTCTGCATTTTGTTCCATTGCTTATGCTCCCTTCTGCGCAGCGCGTTCTTTACGGAACATCCCTTTGAAGACGATCGCCGAGAAGACGAGTGTGATCAAGAACAAGCCGTAAGCGACCGCTGCCGCATAGCCATAGTTGTTATACTTGAATGCTTGGTTATACAAGTAGAGAACCATCGTGTTCAACGAGCCATCTGGTGCACCGATTCCATCTGTCAAGAGGAGCGGAAGATCGAACAGTTGAAGACCACCGATGAGCGATGTGATCATGATGTACAAAAGAATGGGTTTGAGTAGTGGGACCGTGACGTTCGTGAACATCTGCCAACGGTTCGCGCCATCGATATGGGCGGCTTCGAAGAAGTCTTGTGAAATCCCCGATACACCGGCCATGACGATGATGAACGAGTGACCGAACCACATCCATGTCAAAATGAGCGAGACGGACAGTTGTGCCGTCACCGGTTGCGATAACCAATTGATCGGGTCAGAGATGATACCAAGTTTCAAGAGCATCATGTTGAGTGATCCATGTTGCCAGTCGAGCAAGATTCCGAACAAGAGCGCAACCGAACTGATTGTGATCAAGTTAGGAAGATAGAAGAATGAACGGAAGAACGCGAGGCCCTTCAACTTCAAACGTAAATCTGAGAACAAGAGCGCGAGTGCCAGCGCGAGACCGATTTGCAAGACAAAGTTTATTCCCCAAATCTTGATCGTATTGACGAACGCCTCGATGAAATATGTGTCTGTCAACAGGCGCGCGTAGTTCGCAAAGCCGACGACCTCTTCTCCTTGGCTGCCGGTATAGTTAGTGAAACTGTAGTACAGGGTCAAGAAGACCGGGTAGATACTGAATGTCAAAAAGACGACCCAAAATGGGGCAATAAACGCATAGCCGTAACGGTCTAGTTTTTTCACGTCGTGTTACTCCTTCCATAGCAACCCTTCAGGGGGGAAATCCCCCACTGGTTAGCTTGCTTCAGTCAACTGTAATGTCTGGGTAAGCGTTCTTCGCTTGTTTTTTGAACTCTTCGATTGCTTCTTCTTTCGACTTCTTACCTTCTACGTACTGAAGGACTGAAGCGCCGTAGAGCGTGTCGAGTTGTTGGTCGTATTTCGTGACAATCCCTGGTGTGATTTCATCCGCTTGCTCGAGGAAGAAGTCATAGTTGTTCTGTCCGCCGAGGAACTCGTCGCTGAAGTCATCTTTGATTTTGTCGGTAACTGGTTTGTAAGCGAGGACGTCGCCTGTCTCTTCAGCCCAGCCAGTCAAGAACTCTTCGTCTTGTGTCATGAGCTTAACGAAATCGTATGCAGCTTCTTTATTTTTCGATCCTTCATAAACGCCGAGCCATGTGCCGCCCCAGAAGTACGGGCTTGGACCGTTCGTGACTGCCCAGTCACCGGCTGTGTCTTTCGCGCTGTCTTTCAAGACGCTGTGAAGACCCCATGTCGGGAGGACGTAAGAGAAGACTTGTGTCTCTGTCTCTTTGCCGCCTTCTTTAACTTTGATCGGCTTCGACATACCTTCGAACCAAGATGGTGACCATTCTGGAGCGAGTGCCGTGTATTGTTTCTCACGAAGCTCTTTCGCGTAGTCCATGTAGTTGATCTTGTCTTCTGTCAACACGAGTTCGTTGTTGTCGTTTACCCATGCTTCTGGGTTCGCGCCTTGTGAGAACCAACGAATCGCACCTTCGTCTGGGAACATCTTGTAGCCTTTTTGCTTCATCTTCTCAGCAACTTCGAAGACGCCGTCCATCGAACTCATCATGTTGCCGATTTCAGTCGGGTCATCCGTACCGAGCACTTCTTTTGCTAAGCTACGTTTGTAGTAGACGCCACCTGGTGTCGTTTGCCACGAAAGCGCGCGCACGTTGCCGTCTTTATCTTTCCCAAGGTCGAAGACGTAAGGGATGTAGTCGTCTGAGATTTCATTGACGTTGTAGGGCTCGTCTGAAAGGTTTTCCCAATAGCCTGCGTCAACCCATTGCTTAAGGAACGCGATTTCTCCTGTGAAGACGTCCGGTGCCCCAACGCCGCTTTCAAGTGCCGGCTTTAGTTTCGTCGGATAGTCCGCGATTGGAACGATTGTCAATTCAACCTTAAAGCCGTTCTTCTCTTCGTATGTTTTGATTGGCTCTTTAAGCTCGTCCGTGAACGACCAAACTTTAAGTACGTCGTCTTTGCCGTTTGACGATTCTGAAGACCCTTCGTCATTTGAGCATGCGCCCAAGACACCGACTGATAGTGCTCCGATAGAGAGTAAGCTAACTAATTTTTTACGCATGTGTGAACCATCCTTTATAAGTGTTTTTTAGAAAGCGTTTACAAGAAGAGGTAAATAATTGTCGAAAGCGCTTTCGAAAGAATCGAAAATAAAATATCGAAAGCGGTTTCGATTTGGGGTGAATGATTTTCGAAATCGCTCTCTTCTCTCCATTCCGCTGAAGCGAACAGAGCGACTTCGAAACATCATCGTGACTTGTTTACTTTTTGACCGGCGCGCACGATGCCCGTTCAATCAATGTTACCGGGATGACGCGACGTTCAGTCCGTCGTTCTTTGGCTGTCATCTGCTCGATGAGCAGCTCGGCCGCCGCCTCTCCGATTTCGTCCGTGTCTTGCCGGATTGTCGTCAGTTTCGGCGTGATGTACTTGATCATCTCGATGTCATCGTAGCCGATAATCGAGATGTCTTCCGGGACCCGGAGACCGTGTTCATGGACGGCTTCGATTGCCCCGATTGCCATTTGATCGCCTGCCACAAAGACAGCCGTCGGCGGTGACGCCAATAGTAACAACTTCTCCATCGCCTGCTTGCCTTCTTCGACCGAGAAGAACCCGGCGTTCACCAAGTATCCTGGTTGAATCGGTAAATCGAGCGCGTGCATGGCAAGCTCATACCCTTTGACCCGGGCCGCCCCAGCGTCAATCGACGAATCGCCGGCGATATGTGCGATGGCGCGATGGCCTAACTCATACAAGTAGTTCACAGCCATGCGGGCCCCTTCCGCGTTGTCCGAATAGACGACGCTACAGTTGGCGCTGTCCATATCGACCACGACAATCGGGATGTCGCTTTGCATGAGTTCTTGTACTTGTTCATCCATCCGGTCCGAGCAAATGACGACAATGCCGTCGACCGCTCGGTGTTTGAAGTGCTCGAGGTAACTCATGTCGCGGTTGCGGAGGTTACGCGAGGCGAAGATTAAATCATATCCGTGTTCCTCGGTGGCGTGACGGAAACTTTCAATGATGCCATTGAAGAACGGATGCTTCATTCCGACTTCGTTCGCTTCTGAGAACATGACCCCGATCGCCCACGACTTTTTCGTCGATAACGACTGTGCGTGCGCGTTCGGCAGATAGTCCATCTCAGCCGCGGCTTTTAATATTTTGGCTCTCGTCTTTTCGCTGACGTCTTTATAGTTATTCAACGCTTTAGAGACGGTCGTAATCGAAAAGCCCGTTTTTTTTGCTAAATCATAAATCGTACCCATGTCAGTCTCCTCTTCCCGAAAGCGCTTTCGGTAATTTGATTGTAGCGCACGAATTTGTAGGAATCAATTCTTTTTCGTGGAATGTTTTGAGATTTATTTTCGTGCCGTGTTTCTTCTATATTACTGCATCGACCTACTTTTTGTCGTCAGTGTGTTCGTGTATACAACCAAACGAGATTCGTAAATTTCTGCACTTCCGTCTCCCCGGTCACGCCTTTAAACAGACGTTGGAACGGTTTGAGCAATTGCTCGATGACGATTTTCCGGAGCCGGTCTCGGTGCAACTCATACGTAATCGCCTCAAACAAATCCTCTTGTTCTTCAGTCATCTTGACATGCGCGTGAATCCGTTCCGCCATCTCAATCAATTCGTCTTTCGTGACGAGATTTTTATCGGTCGTCCCACGCATTTGATCAACTGTGACCGGGTTTAGAATGTGCTCCCCTGTCTCGATCATACGGTTTGCCATCAGTTCCACGTAAGCGTATAAGTTTCGCACCAACTTTTGAATCGAGTACGCCGTATTCGTGATGCGGAGCGTGAACATGACATGCTGTAACATCCCATTGAAGAGTACGGTCAATTCGACCGAATACGGACGAATCGGTTCGCCAATAATCTCAGTCAAACGCATCGCGAGCCACTCAATCTCATAGACGCGATGTTGCAAGACTAGCTTCTTCAACTCTGGCTCGTTTGCCGACATGATCGACTCGAACAAGGCGTGCAAGTTCCGCTCTTCATTCAATTGAATCAAAATCGAGATCTGTTCAATGAAGACGTCCTTGTCCCGTTTGTCCCGTCCCATCTGCATCTCGATTCGGCGTTGGCCGGCGTCATAGCGCAAGTTTTCGAGAATGTTGGCGACACAGTCCGTCTTCGAGGCGAAATAGTTGTAGAACGTCCCTTTCGAGATATTGGCCCGCTCGATAATTTCTTGAACCGACGTCTGCTGCACCCCGTTCTCGATGAACAGGTTCATGGCGACATCAGCGACTTTTCGTTTCTTATCTTTCATAGAATCATGGCTCCGTTCTGCTTGTTTTGTACCTTAAGTATATCATTTTGAACTGGCAGTACAAAATGGTTGATTTATTTGTACAACGGGTATAAAATCATCACATCGACACTTACTAGTATATAACTATTCAGAACATAAAGGAGCAACTCGTATGAAACCAGAATTCCAAAAGAAACCGCCGTACCTCATGCTCGCGGTTCTCTTTGCAGGGGCGTTCATCGCCTTCCTGAACAACTCATTATTGAACGTCGCGCTCCCATCGATCATGGTCGACTTAGAAATCGCCGACTACTCGACGGTCCAATGGCTCGCGACCGGCTTTATGCTCGTGACGGGCGTACTCGTCCCGGCATCGGCCTACTTGATCACCCGGTTCTCAAACCGGAGCCTCTTCATCACGTCGATGGCGATTTTCGCTCTCGGGACGGCCATCGCCGCTTTCTCTCCGAACTTCGGTGTCTTACTAGCCGGTCGGATGATTCAAGCGGTCGGGGCGTCGACGATGGGACCGCTCTTGATGAACGTCATGCTCGTCAGTTTCCCGCGTGAAAAACGTGGAACGGCGATGGGGATTTTCGGTCTCGTCATGATTTCAGCACCAGCCATCGGTCCGACACTCTCGGGCTACATCGTCGAATACTACGACTGGCGCGTCTTGTTCGAGATGATTCTCCCGCTCGCCATCATCGGGCTCGGGCTTGCCATTTGGAAAGCCGAGAACGTCATGGTGCAAAATAAAGAGCAATCGCTCGACTATCTATCGCTCGTCCTATCGACGATCGGTTTCGGTGGCGTCTTGTATGGTGTCAGCTCAGCGAGTTCGGATGGTTGGGATAACCCAATCGTCTTGACGACGATGATTGTCGGATTCGTCGCACTGATCGCCTTCGTCATCCGTCAGCTCAACATGGAGAAACCACTGCTCGACCTACGGGCATATAAATATCCAATGTTCGCGCTCGCCTCGATCATCGCGGTCGTCAACGCCGTCGCCATGTTCTCGGGGATGATTTTGACACCGGCTTACGTCCAGAGCGTCCGCGGCATCTCACCGCTCGACTCGGGGCTCATGCTGTTGCCAGGTGCCATCATCATGGGAATCATGTCACCGATCACCGGCAAGCTGTTTGATAAATTCGGACCGAAGTTGCTCTCTATCACGGGTCTCACGATTACGGCCATCTCGACGTATATGCTCGCCCACGTCCAACTCGATTCGACGTACACGTATATCGTCACGACGTACACGCTCCGCATGTTCGGGATGTCGATGGTGATGATGCCGATCATGACCAATGGTCTCAACCAGCTACCGACGAGCCTCAACCCCCACGGAACGGCCATTAACAACACGGCCCAACAAGTATCCGGTGCGATCGGGACGGCAGTCCTCGTCACCATCATGAACTCGGTGACGAAAACAGAAGCCGAGTCACTTATGACCGGCGTCGACCCAGCGACACTCACCGAGAGTGCGATGGGTGCGTTGACGCAGCAAGCGTTGCTTTCAGGGATTCAGTATTCGTTCTATGTCGCGCTCGGCATGAACATTTTGGCGCTCGTCCTCGCCTTCTTCGTGAAACGAGTCGATGTTAAAAAACTCAATTTCAAAGAAGACGCAGAAGAACTCAAAAAAGCGAATTAACAAAACAAGCCGTCCTGTTCGATTAGGACGGCTTGTTTTCTGTTTATCCCTTTGTAAAACTCAAGTCATGCCGACTCGGATGTTCCGGGTCGAACTGGCGAATCTTGCGTTCGTAATACATCGTCGTCGCCGCTTGGCCCGCAACCGCCCCGAAGAAAATCATCATCCATAAGAACAGATTTGACTGGAATCCATGTTTAAATAACAGGCAGAACCCGATGGCTCCGAACAGCGAGACAGCGTTGCGCCCAAGATACGTGCGACGAATGAACTTCTGGACGGACGGTTCGGCTGTCAACCGTTGCATGAATCGGCTCTCGCGCCATTCCAGGTAAATCAACACGACGAGCGCCGCTAAGAAGACGATTCCACTACCCGTTTGAAACTCGTTTATAACTAATAACACAAATGACATCCCGACCGCGATGACGACTGATACGTGCAATGGCATCCATCGTTTTTGATACGATTGAATCGAACGCATGCGTGCTTGTTTCTTCATTCCCATCACCTCGTCTTTAGTTACGTGAGCAAACTGGTTTTAGTTTCGTTAAAAGAAATGCTTCATGATTCACCTTCATAAATTTGGATGATTCCTCCCGTTTAATCAAAATGAAATAATTAATAAACCTAATATATGGTATTATTTTCATAGTTTATTCGTTGATTATGGGAGGAACAAGGATGAAGCGTGTAGTCGTTTATTGGGTAGGAGTTACTTTAATACTATTTTCATTGATTAGTTCGACACCGTCCGTTTCAGCTGCGTCAAAAAAAGAAAATCGTGCTATTATGGGAACATCAGCATTAACACCTCAACAGATGGCGGACTTTGTCAAAAAGAAAAATCCAAAAAACGTCCGGCTTCAAGCTGTGACCGTCGAAGAGCTCGCCAAACTGTTCATCGTCATCGGTGCAAAAGAAGGTGTCCGTGGCGATGTCGCGTTCGCGCAGGCGTTGAAGGAGACCGGCTACTTCAGTTACAAAGGGGACGTCCTCCCGAGGCAACACAATTATGCGGGCATCGGAACGGTGGGTAATGGGGTAAAAGGCCATACGTTCCGCTCGCCTTTCCAAGGCGTCACAGCCCATATTCAGCATTTGAAGGCATACGCTTCGAAAGACAAACTGAACATGAAGCTCGCCGACCCTCGCTTCCGTTACGTGAAACGAGGATCCGCACCAACATGGCCCGCCCTCCAAGGCAAATGGGCGATGCAGCCAAGAGGCAACTATGGCAACGACATCCTTGCGATTTATAAAGAGATGGAACGGACAAAACTTCGCGTCGCCAAAAAATGAATGACCTACAATGACTTACAGGGGTGAAAGATAGTGACTTGCAACCAAGTACGATTGTTTAGCGGACTCGCACTTCTCGTGACCGGCGTCGCTTTACTACTCAAACGTTAACAGGCATTCGGGGCACCTGCCCGGATGCTTTTTTCATGTAAACTGAAAGAACAAACTTGAGGACGTGTACGCGCCACGTCTGTTAGGGAGGAATAAAGCATGTCGACTTGGGATAAACGGTTCAATACGGATGAGTATGTGTACGGGGAAAACCCGAACGCCTTTGTGAACCAACAGGCACACCTGTTCAAACAGGGGATGCGTGTGCTCGCAATCGCAGAAGGGGAAGGACGAAATGCGGTTTGGCTCGCGGAACAAGGAGTCACCGTGGACATGTGGGACTACTCGCGAGTCGGTCTTGACAAAGCAAACCGGTTAGCAGAACGTCGCGGGGTCACCCTTCACACCCGTCTCGTCGATTTGGCCGAGGCCGATTGGTCGGAAAACGTCTATGACGCTATCGTCTGTATTTACGGACATTTTCCAGATCACGTAAAAAAATCCGTCATTGCAGGAGTCGGGCGTGCCCTAAAGCCCGGCGGTTATTTCGTGACGGAAGTCTACAGCGAGGCGCAACTCACTTACGGAACGGGCGGTCCGAAGCAAAAAGAGTTGCTCTACACGCGCTCTGATTTCGCAACACTCATGGATTCATTCAAAACGATCCACTTTTTCGACGGGACCGTGGAGCGACACGAAGGCTCACTCCACAACGGTGAATCGGCTGTCTTGCAATATATCGGCCAAAAAGTAAGTACCTCGTAAACAAGTTAAACCGACTCGTCTAACGACGAGTCGGTTTTGTCATTTGAGATTAATGTCCCCGATACTTCCCGAGCGCCCGTATGTTGAGTAAGTAGAGTACCCCGGCATAGACAATCAAGCCGAGCAAATAACCCCAAATCCCGGCGAACCCGCTCCCGTACACCATGACTTCTTTGATCGCGGTCGCCCCGTAAAAGATGGGCATGACGTAACTCAAGTTGCCGAGCCCGTACGGAATCAAGTCGAGCGGGATGAGACCGGAAAAGAACACTTGCGGGATGATCGTGAACGGAATCATCTGGACGACTTGCAGTTCCGAACGGGCGAACACCGAAATCGTGGCGCCGAACAAGACGGCCGTCCCGGCCATGAGCAACATGACCAACATGACCCAACCGATATTGCCGAGCGAGGTCAGCCCGAGCACGTAAATCGTATACAGAACGATGAAGACGGATTGAACGACCGCGAACACGCCGTAGCCGAGCGTATACCCTAAGATGACCTGTCCACGTTTGATTGGTGTCATCAGGAGCCGTTCGAGCGTGCCACCGCTCCGCTCTTTGACGAGCGCCATCGCCGACAGGATGAAGACGAAGAAGAACGAGAATAGCGACAAGAACACGTAGCCGAACGAATCGAACGTCGATTGGCCTTCTTCCCCATATACATAGTTCATCTCGATATCAGCCGCCGGATTCAATGCCGACAACGCCGCTTGAATCTCTCGTACCGCCTTCGAAGACTTCGTCGAAGGTTCTCGGAGCGTGATGGTCGTCCCTTCCTGAGTCACTTCAAAAATCGCATCGACGTCTTTATTGTCCTCTAAATACCCGAACGGATTGTCGACCGTATCCAACCGGACGTCGAGTGTCTCGGCTTCGAACGCTTCGACGAGTTGCGTTTGTTCGTTCTCATCGAGCACGACGACCGGCACATAATCCGAGTCCCCGAGCAGGAAGTAGACGAGCGTCAAGATGAGGAGCGGCGCAATCAAAATCAAGGCGACACTCCGCTTATCGTTGAGCGTCTGAAAGATGACGCGTTTCGCCAAGTTACGCATGATCCGTCCCTCCTTCTCGACCGGCGATGAGGAACAGTTCCTCGACGCGACCGTTCTCCGTCTGGTCTAACAGATGTGGCACGGTGTCGTAAGCGATCAAACGGCCGTTATAGATGAGCGCGGCCCGGTCACACTCGAGCACCTCGTCCATGACGTGCGTCGAGACGATGATCGTCGTCCCGTTCGCCCGAATCGCTTGAAACTGATTCCAAATCTGACGGCGTAAGATTGGATCGATTCCGACCGTCGGCTCGTCTAAAAACAAGACGTCCGGTTGATGCAGGATAGCGATCGCGAGTGACAGCCGTTTTTTCATCCCGCCCGAGAAGTTTCGGACGAGTTTCTTGCGGTCGGCCGTCAAATCGACGAGCGTGAGCACTTCCGTGATGCGTTGCTGCAGTGTCGTCTTGCTGAGCTTATAGATGGAGCCAAAAAACTCAAGGTTCGCCTCGGCCGACAAGTCGTCATACAATCCATCGTTCTGAGGCATGAAGCCGATGTTGTGCAGCATATGCATGTTTGGCATGACCGTCTCCCCTATTTGAATCGAACCCTTGTCTGTGGCCAAGGCACCGATCATCAGTCGGATGAGCGTCGTCTTCCCTGAACCGGATGGGCCGAGCAGGCAACAGATATCCCCTGAGTTGATGGTAAAGTCGACGTGGTCGATGGCCAATTGGTCACCGAACGATTTACTGACGCCGTTCAGTTGGATGTCCATAGCGATTCTCCTTTTCGATGCCCGATTCATGTACACTTGATTAATAGACACCGTGTTGGTTTATACGTTCAGTATAGACCTCGTCCGACAGCCCAACAATCGGCAATATCGGCCATCGTGTCGGTTATCAGACAGTTCACACCCAAGTGTTGGATAAAGGAGAAAAAACAGATGGGACATGAAGATTTACGCATCACGCGAACGAAACAATTGATTAAGAATGCCTTTTTAGACTTGATTGACGAGCACGGGTTCGAGGCGGTCACGGTGAAAGCTGTCACCGAACGGGCCGGCATCAATCGCGGGACGTTTTACAGTCATTATGCGGATAAGTTCGACTTGATGGAGAAGCTGATTGAAGTCATTTTTCACGAGGCCGAACGGAAACTGGTCAAACAGATTCCGCGTGTCTTTGGTGACCAGCGCGGACCGGGCGCTCATGAACTGCTCGTCCCGTTCATCCGCTTCATCGAAGACAATAAAATCTTAATGAAACCGCTCCTAGGCCCGAACGGTGACCCCCAGTTTCAAGCCCGGCTCCGGTCGTACATGCACGCGGCGCTCTTCCAACGCTCCCCGACGGTGTTGTTCGATGCGACGAAAGCACTTGTGCCGGCCGACTATCTCGTGTCTTATATTTCCGCGGCCCATATGGGGGTCATCTACGAATGGCTGTATAACGACCGTCCCGAAACCGCAGAGGACATCGCCCGCATCATCTATACAATCACGTTCGAAGGACCGCTGACAGCCGGCGGTCTGAAGCCGTAAGTTTTTTCCCGACATCCACTTTGATCATTTTATACATTCGAGCCCGATATGCATGTTCATTCTACGCGAAGCAGGGAATAAGAGACGTGATGGCAAACTGTTAGAGTAGACATCACGCGTTCCTACTTAACAATAAAAAATACATGGTGGAAGAAGGGCGAAACACATATGCAAAACGTGAACAAATCGGTGATTGTGATCGGTGGCGGGCTCGGCGGGATTTCCGCGGCGATCTCACTCGCACAAAAAGGATACGACGTCTCCTTATACGAAAAGAACGACCATATCGGCGGGAAAGTGAACCGGCTCGAACAAGACGGCTTCGGCTTTGACCTCGGCCCGTCGATTTTAACGATGCCGCAGATTTTTGAGAAGCTGTTCGCAGGTAGCAGCAAGCGGATGGAAGACTACGTGCCAATCAAACGGCTCGACCTCGAGTGGCGCTCGTTCTTCCCGGACGGCACGGTGCTCGATCTCTATCATGATTTGGACAAGATGGAGCGCGCCAACCCGACGTTGTCCCGAAAAGACATGTACGAGTACCGCGAGCTGTTGAAATATGCCGAGCGGATTTACAACACGACGGAGAAGGCGTACTTGAAAGAAGGGTTTGAATCGCCGCGCGAAGCGGTCGCGAAGAACGGTCTGTTCTCGACGTTGTTCGGCTTCGATTTGACGTCGACGATGTACGACGGCATCGCCAAACGAATCAGCAACCCGCATTTACGGACGATGTTATCGTATTACGTGAAGTATGTCGGATCGTCCCCGTACAGCGCACCGGCTGTCCTCAACATGATGATTTACATGCAGCACGCCCAAGGCTGCTGGTACGTCGAAGGCGGGACGCATAAACTCGCGGAAGGATTGACGAAACTCGCGGAAGAGATTGGCGTCCAGCTCCATACCGGTCAAGGCGTCGTCCGCGCGCACACGCTGAACGGACAATTGACGGCCATCGAGCTCGAAGATGGACGGCTCCGCTCGGCCGACTATTTCGTCTCGAACATGGAAGTCATCCCGTTCTATCAAAAGATGGTCGAAGCAGATGACCAGTTCGTCGACAAGCTTGTCGAGAAATATGAGCCGGCCAGCTCCGGCTTCGTGCTCCACCTCGGCGTGAACAAAGAGTATCCTGCGCTCGGCCATCACAACTTCTTCTTCTCGGAGAACTTGCACGAACAGATGGACAAGATTTTCGAGCAGCACGAGTTGCCGGACGACCCGACGATTTACTTGGTGAACGTCAATAAGACCGACCCGACACAGGCACCGCCTGGGCATGAGAACATCAAGATCTTGCCGCACATCCCGTACATCCAGGACAACCCGTTCACACCAGAACAATACGCCGCGTTCGAAGAGCGCGTCCTCGACAAGCTCGAACGGATGGGCTTGGACGGATTGCGGGAACATACGGTGACACGTGACGTCTGGACGCCGCATGACATCGAGCGCACGTACGGTTCGGACCGGGGCGCGATTTATGGGACCGTCGCCGATAAAAAACGGAACGGCGGCTTCAAGCATAAGAAACAGAGCGAGCTGTACGACAACCTCTACTTCGTCGGAGGTACGGTCAATCCCGGCGGCGGCATGCCGATGGTGACATTGAGCGGCCAGCAAGTGAGCGATAAGATTGCGAAGCGTGACGGAGTCACAAATCGATGACCGACTCGTTTTGGGAACGACACCGCTTCAAGTTCTATACGATTGGCATGGTCATCTGCGGGATTTTGGTGGGCATGTTCGCCTAACGAAGCCAAATTATATCTTAATTTAAAACACCCTATGGAGAAGCAGATGGACTCACCAATCTGTATTCATCCATAGGGTTTTTATCGTGACGAGATACGATGATCCATTTTGTTTATTAGACTCAATCTCTATGATGCAACTTATGTGGATATTTCTGTAAAGTGTTCATCTTGTATTGATGAACAAGGAGGTAGTTGCTACACTGATTTCAAATATATGGATTGGTACAGAGGAAGGCGGTTCGTGCATGAAAATCAAGCTCGATATTAGTAACGAGCGCTATGACGAGATTAAGTCTATGCTCGAGGAAAAAGGAATTGAAATAGATGATACGGCCGACCTGGTACTGAGTACATCTACTCCTTTTGTTCAGCATTTGACTGTTAAAGAGAAGGACACGAATGAACGGATCGTGTTACCAGTAGCGGATATTATTTGTATCGAATCCTTTGGCCATACAGTGGAAATTGAAACGCAAGCATCCGTTTATGTCGCTACTGATCGATTATACCGGCTCGTCAGTTTGCTCGATCCGACGTCTTTTTTACGAATCAGTAACTCTGTTGTCATTGCAACAAATCAAATCAAACAAATCAAACCCACTCTTTCCACAAAATTTATCCTTACTCTAACGAACGGAAAACGCGTTGATGTGACAAGGAGCTATTACTATATCTTTAAAGATCATTTTCATATCTGAAGGAGACAACTTTATGAGCATCCCTATTTACATCATCGCGACATGCATCGTTCTATTCACCTTTATTGTGACTATCACGCTTTATTTTCAGGCCTACAAGCGACACATCAATCAAGCGCTAATTGGCAACTTAAAAACACGTTCCCCGATGATGCCGCCTTATAAAATCACTGTCATCCTGTCAATTGTTCTCTTAGTAATCAGTGTGTTGATTAGTTATTTTGCGGGATACACCAATGCGTACAAAGCATATGAGGAAGATATCTGGGTTCTCGCTCCGTCTGATATTCAGACATTTTATGCTGAAATTCAAGGAATCGAAGACAATCAGATAACGGTTAAAGGTAATTTATTTAACGATGAAACGAATCAAACACTTATGGAATATGAAGTTTTTGAGGAACAAGTATCCATTTATAAACAAGAGGAGACGCTCTCTCTATCAGATTTATCCAAAGGTGATTTGATTTTAATCACCTTGTTGACGAACCGTTCGGGCACAGGTGTGTTTAAAATACAGGTAGTGGAGAAGCAGTGAAACGCCAATCAATTTAAAAAGCCATAAAAGTCGAGGCTCTCGAATTTTATGGCTTTTTGGTTCTATTCAGTTCTGCTTGTTCGCTGTTCCAATCATTAGCTTTAGCACGAAAATGATTCCGCCTAACAAGACAGCATAATTACCAAGCGTCCACAGCATATCAAGCACTCGCATATCCATCGAACTCCTCCTTATTTGAGCTGGCGTTTCGCTTCATCGCGATGCGCCGTCCGCAACTCATGGTTCGTCACGTGCTCTGGGTCAATCACCTCAATTTTACGGTTCACCCATACCGACAAGAAGATGAACGGGAGGAACAAAGCGATCAGCATGATTGCAAAGACGAAGAGTGACCCTTCAATCGCCCAAGCGATAGCGATGAAGACCCCAAGCAAGATGACGTTCGCGAGAACGGTACCGAACTCGAGGCGCACGAACTTTTGATACCGTGACTCGTCATTGAACGTAAGCAGCAAGTTCATACGATGCCACGCCCGATAGAGACTCGGCAATTGCGTCGCCATGATGATGACGGCGAACGTCGCGACCGTAATGTCTTGAGTAAAGATGAAGTAAAAGGCGATTCCTAAAATTGCGAACGTGAGCAAGAGCGCCGTCCGGTTCACTTTCCGGTCGTTCTCGACCATTTGTTTCAGTCGTTCATTTTTATTAACCATAGTTAGGTACTCCCATCATGATGACTTTCGTTTTTCGCGCTCGAGTTGCGCCTTGCCGAGTTCCGTCGCGGTCACGTGCTCCGGGTCAATCGTTTTCAACTCACGGTCGATGCGAATCCCAAGCGCTAGGAATGTGATCAGACCCACGATAACGACGATGACGAGCGTGAGTAGCGTGATTCATCCGAGCATCGAGCTCGCGATCAACAGCAAGAGAAACACGATGTTCCCGACGGCCAAGCCGAACTCGGACCGTACTTTCTGTTGGTAGCGAGCGTCGTCGTTGAAGGTGAGCAGCAACTTCATCCGGTACCACCCTTTATACAGCACGGGCAGCTGTCCAACCAAGATGATCGGCAACAGTAAGAGGACGTCCGTCGCCCAAAAATAGATGATGAACAGTGCGATGATTCCTATCGTCGGGTACAACATTTGTTTTTGTCGATTTCGATCGTTCTCCATCATGCGTTCAAGTCTTATGTTATGGTCAATCATCCAATCCCCCTAATCAAATCTCGTTACCTTCTTTTACGAAAGGAAACGGCAAATCGTTTCACTCAACTCTAATATCGTTATCAAGAATGTACATCGTCTCTTCGTAGCATTGTTTACTATAGACGTCGTCTTGTCTGTGGAGCGTCTCAAAAAATGCTTCGAACAGTTGTTGATCTAAGGGCTTCCGTCGAATAATGACTTCTTGAATGACGCTTGTCGCCGTCTCTCGTAACGTCTCGTCATCCATCCATGTCAACAGCTCACGAACGAGTTCGTTCGCCTCAAGTGAATCCAATCCATTGAACCAAATAACCGCACCGTCCAGTTTTTCTTTCGGTTCTTCACTATAAAGCAGGCGTCGTGCATCGTCCAAGAGTGCTTTCCCTGGTTTCATTTCAGTGATTGGTTCTGGAATCATTTCTGCAAACATTACCATGTCGACCGTCGTGAGCGCTTCGCTAAATTGACTGAACGAATCGAACAAGACATCAATCTCTTCCGTATCCGTATCGATATAGGCAATCTTAGGCGTCGCTCCTTCACGGTAGTCGAATGCGAGGAAAAAGTGCCCGTCACCGGCGAACGCAATCAATCGTTCATCCTCGACACCCCATTCCGTTAATAAAGCTTTTGATTCGATCAGCCCTTCGTGACGCCCGACTCCAGCAATTGAATCAACGAGAACGATGTCATCTTGTCCATTCCATATAATCGGCAAGTCGCGCTGTTCGACATATCCCCCGTTCTGGATACGAATCGTCTCGAGATAATCAATCGGCAGTTTCACTCCGAGTCGCGTCTCCACTTCAGTCAACACGTCATCCGTTAATGCGGGCAACCGGTTCGGGTCGTCCGGTATATCGTTCCAAATGATCATTGTTCCCCTGCTTTCTTCAATCGTCTGTATTGGCGAATGTCTTGATTCGTCACATGTTCTGGATCAATCTTTTTGAGTCGCTCATTCACCCACCATTCAAAATAAAGACAAGGCAAGACGATTAGCGTACCAAGCAATGAATACGTGACATGTTGAAAAGTTTGAATGACTGTACCCCAAATAAATACCGCGAGCCCGATGACCGTCATGAAGATGAATAAAAAGTTGAGTCGAACATATCGGCGATACAGCTCATCCGAACTAAAGCGAAGCAATAGCTTCATCCGTAACCAGCCCCATAAAATCAATGATGCGTAAATGACTAAAAAGGCTGCGAACACCTGCATGTTCGTTAAAGTGTAACGACTATGGAGATAAAACGAGGTCAAGATGATGATGGCTACTAGTAGACCAAATAAACGAATCGAGACTTGTTCAAACCGCATCAATTGAAGCAAGCGATTTTTATGCTCGACCATCATTCGCCCTCCCATTTCCGCTTCAAGCGCTCACGTTTCGTAAACCCAATCAAGCTATCAGTGACATGCTCATGATCGATACGAAGTAACCGGTAATCGAGCCATGTCTCAACCACTAACATGCCTGCAATCAACATCGCCGATAGTCCACTGAATACTGGCAATGCGAAGTATCCTGACACATATCCGCCCATCAAACCGAGCATGACCCATAACAGCGCAATCGCGATGACGCCTTTCGCCCGAATCAACCGTTTGTAAGATCGACTTTCATTGAACGTCACAAATACGCGCGTCTTCTGCCAAGCTACGCGACTGAGCGGGACAGCCGTCATCATCAAAAAGACGAACATCGCAAGCATTGGCAATGATGCATTGGTATAGATCCACCATCCCACTCCAAATCCAGCTGCTGCGGCCCATAACAAGTTAAAGGCACCTTTTTTCGGACGTATCTGTAATTGCTCGATTCGTTCTTCTCGCGTCATCATCATTTGTTCCTCCTTGAAACCAATTCGGACCGTTTACCGTACATAGGAGTAGCATACCAATAATTAGGAGGTATTTCGATGGATATTCTGATTTTAGTCGTCCTGCTCGGTATCGTCGGCTTTATTGTGACCCGCTCTTATACCATCTATCCGTCATCGTTCGGAGACCGCTCCCCCGCCCAACCACGTGCCTCGTTCACGACAAAATGCCCGCATTGCCAAGCCGTCATCAAACGGCAGGAACACGGGCAGATATGTCATATTTGTCGTAAATCCTTTTAACCGACTTGTTTTACTTTTTGATGGGCCGTCTCTTTATTTCCACTCAACTGGAACAACAGAACCCCACCAACGATTAGCACGATGCCAATCGCTGTCTTCCACGTGAACGGAATGGCTTCGAGCCCGAACCAGCCGAGCGTGTCCCATAGGAGCGCGAATAGGATTTGTGACACCATGACGATTGATATGGCATGGCTCGGTCCGAGCTGTTGAACGCCTTGCGTCACGCTCATGACGACACCGACTCCGATGATGCCGCTGAACCAATACCACGTCTCCATCCCCGTGACCGCGAACAGACCAAATCCTTCACTGATCAATCCGACGAGTAGCGACGCCAAGAAGCCGAGGGCGAGCACGAGCGTCGTCGTCGCCCACGCCCCAACCTGTTCTTTCACTTTGGCGTTGAACGTATTCTGCACACAGACGAGCATGCCGCCCATGACCGCGAGCATCATTCCAAGTGCCATGATATGTCCTCCTCATTCATAAATACTCTCCCCGGCGACGGCAATCAACCCGGCGCGATCCATGATTGCAATCGACCGACGATCCCGTTCAATCAATCCTTGTTCCACGAACCGCTTGAGTGTCCGGTTGACGTGGCGATAGCTCGTCCCAATCAAATCGGCGATATCGGTCAACTCATCGACGGTCGACCCGAGCGTCGTCTCTTCCGGTGTCATCGACAACAGATAGCTCGCGAGTCGCACATCGACCGGGTAAAACAAGTTGAAACTCATCGACTGCGACTTCATCTCGAACTTTTTTGTGATGCCTGCCAGCAAATAGTGGAGCCACGTCACATCATCTTTCGCATGACGCGCGAGATCATCGAAGCGGACGACGAGCATCTCGACCGGCGTAACCGCCTCGACCGTGTTCAAGAACGGCGTGCGGCGAACGTATTCGATGTCGCCAATCAAGTCGAGCGGATATTTGAACGACAAGACGAGCCGCTTCCCGGCCGCCGACGTGTGGGCCACCCGAATCTTTCCACTGACGAGAAAGTGAAGATGCTCGGCCTTAGCGCCTTGGGTACAAATCGCCTCCCCCGTCGCGTAACGGACGAGTGTGAGATGAGGACGGACGGCTGATGGGAGCACCTCATTCAATCCATATTGCTTCATGTAACGGTCAATCTGTTCCATCGCGCGTCATCCTTTCAATACGAGAATCCCGATAATCATCATGATGACACCGAGCAGTTGCGTCCGGTTCAAGTCACGGCGCAACATCCCGAACCACCCGCGCCAGTCGATGACAAGCGCGAGGGCAAGCTGGGCAATCAAGAACAACGAGATGGTGAGGGTGACGCCGAGCTCATGCACGGCCGTCATATTGCTGAACAAGATGAACGCAGCAAACGCGCCCCCTGACAAATAGAGCGGCTCGACGCGACGCATGTGGACGTACGTCCGGTCGCGGACGACGAGCATGATCACGAGCGCGACGAGAAAGCCCGTCAATTGCGTCAACGTCGCAGCCTGCCACGTCCCGATACTTGAACTGATGCGAGCGTTGGCGACGCTCTGCAGTGTCAAAAAGAAACCTCCACTGATGGCGAACAGTACTCCGCGCATGATGCCTTTCCTCCCCTATGACAAACGAATCAGCATGATCCCGATGACCATGACGAGTAAACTGACGAGTTGAATCCCGGTGACCGGGTTCTTCGCGGCCCCGAACCAGCCGAAGCGGTCGATGAGCAGACTTCCGCACAGCAAGCCGACAATGACGATGACGACGGCGATGCCGGTCCCGACCATTGGCACGATCAACACATTACCGCCGATGAACAGTGCCCCGATGATGCCGCCGAGCCACATCCACCACGGCTGCCCGCGTAGCCCGCCCCTTTCGACGTTCGGCCGCAAGACGAGCAAGATGAGCAGTAACGTCACCGTCCCGACGACGAACGAGACGAGCGCCCCTTTCAAAGCCGATTCGAGCACCGTTCCCAAATAGCCGTTGATGGCCGTCTGCGTCGCACTCATTATCCCGGTCCCGATTCCGACGAAGCGCCAGACGTTCAAATTGCCGGTTCCCGTCTGCGATCGGGCGACTAGTTTGCCGCGGCGACGGTTAATCCAGTCCGTAAGTGCGACCGTCCCGACGACGCCAAGTAATACGAGCAAGGCCCCGAACACGCGCCACGGCGTGAGGACGTTGACGGCTGAATTAAACCAACCGAAGTGGTCAATCAACAGTCCCATCAAAGTCTGTCCAAAAATCGGCATGATGACAGTCTGAACGCTGCCGAGCCTTGGAAACAAGAGGATGTTACCCGTTAAAAAGATGACCCCCAACAAGCCGCCCGACCACATCCAAAGCGGTTCTGCTCGGAAGATGGACGATTCAATCCCGAACGACTGCCCGGTGAGTAATAACATAAGTGTTAAAAAGGTCGTCCCGATCGCGAACGACAGAAACGACGCGACGAACGGTGACCCGACGATGGTGCGCAGACGTGAGTTCACGCTCGTCTGCATCGGCAACAAAATCCCGATGACGAGTCCAATTACAATGGCTAACATAGTCTCTTCCTCGATTCTCTCTATATACTGTGTACATCTCAAGCTTACTCCTCGAGCGCTCGAGCATAAAGGACCTATGTCCTGAAATGTGAAAAAAGACGAGTTCCGATGATCAGGAACTCGTCTTTTCGTGTGCACGGCGCTCAGTTTTCGCTTCGTCGAACATCCGATTCGTGACGTGATGTTGATCAAATGTCAGAACGATTCGGGTGACCATGTATGAAAACAGTAACCCGCCAATCGTCCCAGTCACCAACATGACCATGAGTGGCCAAATCGTGAGAAGGCCCGTGTGATAGGCAGCGAGTAGACAGATGAACAGCAAAAAGATGAACCATTCGACGATGAAATCACTGTAAATCCAACGTCGATAGCGAGGATCCGGATTAAATGTCAGCAACACTTTCGTCTTGCACCACGCGACACATAATTGGGGCAAATACACTGCAAATAGGATGAGCGGTAAGTAAATCGATGTCTGATACGAGATGAACGCGACAGCGACAAGGCTGAAGAAAAGGCCCCAGTAGCGCCAGTGCCACGTCGCATCCTCATGCGCGAGTAATCGCTCGATTCGTTCTTGTTTCGTCAAGATCATCACATCAACCCCCGCGTCGTCATCAATTCAGATCGGACCGGTTGGACTGTATCTGCGCTTTGGACAGCTTCGTTGACGCGTTTATACAAAGGCGGCAACGTGACGGCAATCCCAATGGTGAGAATCCACGTCCACCATGGAGCCTCCAATTTATAACTTGCCACGCTACCGACGATAATGACGTACCATCCGCTTAACACCCAGTAGACGTTTCTCGTCGCGACTTGTGCTTTCGGTTCCGCAGACAGATTGGCGAGCGCCTTGCCCTCTTGTATTACATATACAATCGAACCGATTGCGAATATACTCATCAAACCTGCCCATACCCACCACAGTTGATCGGCGAGCAGCGTGACAAACAATAGTCCAGGGACAGGAGCGAATAGTATGTCCCGCCGCCGCTTCTTTTGCTCACGGTATCGGTTCATTTCGTCAATCCGTTGTTGTTTCGTCATACGATTCCATTCCTTTTCTAATCATTGATTCCGTCAAGTCGACGCTTCAGCTTCTCACGATTGGCTTTAGCCAGCATGTTTGACGTAACGTGTTCTGGGTCGAGTTTGAGCAGTTTTCGATCCATCCACAGCGGCAACAACACAGACGGTGGTGCCCCGATGACCATCGCCCACATCAACACGTCCGGATGAATCTGCCCCGTCAAAAACAGGGTGATGAGACTGAACAACGTGAGGAAGGTAGCTACTAAGATAAAGAATTGTCCTTTCACGAGACGCCGATATGTCCAGTCGTCATTGAACCGAAGATACAGGACGGTCTGTTTCCATTCGAAAAACAGTGTCGGCACAAGACTGGCCACCGCAATCACACCAGAATACGTCGTGTGCATCATGAAATAAAGCGCGCTCACAAAGATGACGACACTGCTTCCAATCATGAAACGACGATACGTCGTGTAGATTTGTAACAATGCCTCAGTCCGGGCTTCTCGATCCATCTCATCCCTCCTCAGTCTCTGACGTTGTCGAGCCGTATCTCACGAAGCATCGGATGCTCCGGATCGATGTTCATCAACCGCTCGTCTTGCTTTCGGATCAAACAATACCCGACATAGATGACACCGACCGCTACACCCAATATCCACGCGTACGTCCACCCTAGCTTAAGCGTCAGGGCAAACGACAAAAGGAAAAGGACGAACAGCGCAAAGACAAATCCGTTCCGACGGACGATCATCTTTTTGGCTTCCTCTTGCTCGGTCAACTCGGTCTCGACTCGATTCGCCTTGAAGAAGATTCCGCCTAATAGCAACAGACAGACGAGCGCTCCCGCCACGTACCAACCGTTCCATGAATCCGATTCGATAAATCCGACGAGACAAAACACCATTGGAAACGTGAGCAGACTTTGGAAAACGGCCGTCTTTATATTGGTTTTATAAATCAGATTGATGCGTTCTTGTTTGTTCATCAAATCCCCCCTTAAAAACTTTCCCGCTTGACGTCTCGACGCGTCGGTTGCTGGGGATCAATCAGCTTTACTTTCTCATCAAGTAACCGCTCGACAATCACTAGCGCTAACGCTGTAAAAGAGAAGATGAAGAATGGGACCCAACTGATTGTTTCGAGCTTCATGAGCAACGGGAAAAACAAACAGATAAAGACGACCATCATGTAGTCGAACACATATTGGATATGGATGACCCGCTTCGCTCGAATGTGGTCTGTGAAACTGCTCATGAATCGACTTTCCCGTCCAATCATCACGCCGTATATCAGCAACGATGCAATCATCAAACTGCCATACAAGATTGATCGTGTCTCGGTTTGTAAAAAGAAAAAGAGTAATACTCCTATTGGAATCGCAAAGCCAAGTCGTACGAGAAGCCATTTCCGGTTTGCGGTAACCATTTGCTTCAAACGCTGATGTTTATTCATCTTGTTCACCTCTTATCTCACTATACGATTCCACCAGAAAAAAAGTTCCGTTTTTTTACAATTTTCTTGTAGTAGCCTCCTCGCTTGACGAACCAGTCACTTCGCTTTATAGTTTAGTTAACTTAACTATATTAAAAGACAGAAAGACTGAGGTTTTCTTTATGAATGTGCTACAAAATCCACGCTTCGTGTTCACGTGGTTATCCGGGATGACGCTCACGCTCGGCTTCTCGATTTTCTTCTTGAGCGTATCGTGGCTCACAATCGATGTGCTGAAGCAACCGGCCCTCCTCGGGATTATCATGACCGCCGTCTCGTTGCCGCGTGTCGTGATGATGGTATTCGGCGGCGTGTTCGCCGACCGATTCCAAAAAAGTCGCCTCTTGTTTTTGACGAACCTCGGACAAGGTCTTCTCATGGTCGCAGTCGTGGCACTGCATCTTGCGGACGCGTATTCGGTGTCCGCCTTGATTATGATTTCCATCGTGTTCGGACTCCTCGACGGCATGTCCTATCCGGCGTTGTCTTCCTTAATCCCGTCGCTCGTCAAACAAGAAGAGTTGCAACGCGCCAACTCACTCTTCCAAGGGACGCTCGAGCTCATGTTCGTGTTCGGACCGTTCCTCGCCGGTGCCTTACTCACATGGGGCGGCTTCGGGCTAAGCTTCGGGACGGCGGCCGTCTTGATTTTCATCGCCGCTATCTTGATCATGCCGCGCTTGATTCGTGACTCCATCCCCCTAGCCCGTGCGATGTCGCTCGGCCATGTCATCGTCGATTTGAAAGAAGGCATTCGTTACGTCTCGAGCACGCCGATTTTACGGAGCGGGACGCTGTCGATTGCTATCATCAACTTGTTCGTCATGGGACCGCTCATCATGAGCATCCCGATTCTCGTAGGTGAACGGGGTGGCAACGCGTTTGATTTGAGTTTGATTGAAGGTGGACTTGCCGTCGGGACGTTCGTCGCGAGTTTTCTCGTCCTGTTGTTCCGCTCGGTCCACCGTGGACGCTTCGTCTTCCGCGTCCTGTTTTTGACGATTGGGGCCTTCTTCCTCTATACGCAGGCGCAGTCGATCACACTCCTTGCCTTGGCTGCAGCTGCGAGCGGATTTATGTTGATGCTCGTCTATTTGCCGACGGTCACGCTCATGCAAGAACATAGCGACCACGACAAGATTGGACGCGTCATGAGCATCATGGCGCTCGCCGCATCCGGGTTAGAGCCGATCGCGTTCGCCGTCCTGTCGATTTTGGTCGCCTTGGCCGTGCCGATTCAAACGTTACTCATCTCGTTTGGTATAATCGGATTAATATTGAGTAGCGTGTTATACGTGCGGAGCCAGACGTTCCGTGACACGCGATGAAAGGAGAACAATCATTGAACGACACACGCAAACAGCAAGTCATCGAGATGTACCGTCAAATCGACGAGCTCGACTTGTTGTTCACTAAATATTTTACCGAGTTGAACGAGTTCGAACTGAGTTATCAACAGGAACAGATGCTACTCCTGTTCAAACGACAAGACACATGGACGACGACCGAGATTGCCACGAAGATGAATATCTCGAAAAGTGCGGTCAGCCAAGTGCTCAAAGTGCTCGAACAGCGTCAGTTCGTTAAAAAAGAGAAAAACCCGGACAACTTGCGCGAGAGTTTCATCCGCCTCGGTCCAATCGGTATGGAGTACTCGAAACAAATCGATGCGATTGAAGAACGACTCGCCGAGGAGATGTTCTCCGTGCTCGAAGACGATGAGATGACAATGATCAATCGTGCGCTCGCGTTGATGATCCAAAAGTTCAAATGAAAAATGCGTATCATCCTGGGTTTGGGATGATACGCATTTTTGGTTAGAGCGGCTCGACGATACGTTCTGCTGAACGGAGTGCGCCCTCGATATGACCACCGAACAAAGAGTCCGTCTCTGTCCCAGCAAGTGAAAGGCGACCTTCCCAGTCCGCATCAAGTGCAATCGGCTGATAGACAGGGAAATCAGTCAACGGTTCTCCGTCTTGAACCGTGGCCGTATACCGGTCACTCGACCAATCGACGTATAAGACATCACGCGGGGTGCGCGCCTCTTCCCCGTATAGACGGACGAGCTGGTCGATGACGAGACGATTCAATTCGTCCCGGTCGAGTACCGAGCGTTCAGTAGCGGTCAACCGGAAGAAACCGAATAACGCGGCAAGTCCGTCCGGCTGCGAGGCATCATGAATCTCTTGCAACACACCGGCCCAGCTCATGCCTTGGCCGGATAGCCCCTTATCTCGCCAAAACGGACGGTCATATACGGCGAGCACTTTCGCCTGTCCGCCCATCCAGGTCGGCGTGTTCGACAGTTTCGTTTGCACGGTTTCCGATAGTTCCGGTTGAAACGAGATACGTGGGACGAGCCGAGGTGGGATGGCTAGGATGACGTGACTAAACGGTTGGGACCCTCCCGTTTCGAGTTCGATAGATACCCCGTCCTCAACCTGTTGAATCGAGGTGACCGTCGACTCGAGCTGAACCGTTTCGCTCGGTAATGTCGCCGCGAGCGCCGTCGACAAACTGGCCATGCCACCGACGAGTCGCATCGATGGGATTGTATGACCGGGCGGGAGCGTATGGCGTTCGATGACACCGAACTGCCGCTCGAGCATCAAGTCTCCGGCCGTGTATTGCGAGAACGCTTGAAGACCCAGTTGGTCGACCAGTTGCGTCATCGTCGTCTCCGTCTCTGGCCAATACCAAGTCGGACCGAGGTCAAAGCCATCGTGACTCAACACCCGTCCCCCGATGCGGTCACGCGACTCGAACACGGTGACGTCATAGCCTTTCTCGATGAGGAGCGACGCAGCATACAGTCCGCTCACACCGGCTCCGATAATCGCAATTGATGGATTCATGAAAACGCTCCTTCTTTATACGTGGTGTTCCTATTATACTGAAAAAGGCGAATATACATAATCTGGGCGCACCGCTCAGGAAAGGACGTTACGAGGTGAACCGATTCTTTTATTATTTTTATTTCCCATTCATCTGGACGATGCGTCTATTGTATCGGTTCATCAAAACTGAATTCATGTTGACAGTTGCATTGATTGTCATAGCTTTCCCATTGATGTTTTTAGTATTGGATGATTTCTTTCCACTACCCCTCTATTTGAAGACATTTGCTTCGGTCTATATCTCTATGGCCATGCACACACCGTTTCATTATTTTGATTCGGACGTCAGACGGCGACGTACCAAGCCTGGATACATTCCGCTCGATGAAACCAAATCGTATTTGAAATCGTAATATCTAAGAGCCACACAAGGAGGAAACCACATGGAGGAAGTATTGTTCTCATTGCTCGAGGGAGTTATGGCACTGCTGCCGTTGCTTATCATTATTTTGTTCATTGTGACAATCGTACGATTCATGAATCGCCATGAGCAACGCGCTAATGCACAGATTGAATTCGAGAAACTAACCGCCTTGCATCAACAAGAACAAATGAATGCGTTAATTGAACGACTCGATCGAATTGAAGAGGCGTTAGAAACTCGCCGTTAATGGAAAGGAGTGTTTGAATGGATTGGACCACGATCATGTTGATTGCTTCATTGATTTTGAACGCGTTC
Source organism: Exiguobacterium sp. KKT215 (assembly GCF_055635335.1). Lineage (NCBI taxonomy): Bacteria > Bacillati > Bacillota > Bacilli > Caryophanales > Exiguobacterium > Exiguobacterium sp. KKT215. The sequence goes on from NZ_CM145756.1 coordinate 2,611,987, forward strand.
TTCCTCAACGTCATCGTTATGCAAACAAAAGATATTAATGCATTGAAACGAAAACAACTCCATACCGAACCAATCGTGCAGGATGACGAGTTTTATGCGTCGATTAAAGAAAAAATCGATACGATTGGTGTGATTCCGACCGTGAAATTCTTGCGTGAGACATATGGTCTGTCGCTACTTGAAGCAAAACAATTGGTCGATCGCGTAAATGAAAAGGAGTAGCCCTCGCTACTCCTTTTTGACTGCCTTTATTTTGGAAAGAAACCGACTTTTCCCTGAGCATACACTTTATGTGTCACATGTTCCGCGTCAAGTTCGCCAAGTCTTTGATCGAGCCGGGACGACGCGATGATTCCGATTCCGGAGAGTCCCGTTGCAAGCACCAACAAACTGATTTGTTCCGGGTTGAACAGGAGTGTCAGCATCAATACCACGTAGGCTCCAATCAGCCCAATAGCTGCCCAACCTTCAAGACGCACAAGTCGCTTGTAGGCGGCAGACGAGTTGAAGCGTAGCAATGTGTTCGTCCGCGTCACTATTTTCACGAGACCGACAGATGGCAACACTAGGAGGAACCAAATGAATTCAGCGAGACGATGTTCATCAATGGTCATCAAGACCACACTGACTCCTGTGATCAGTGCAAATAACGCGAGTGCCTGGCGGGTCGAGCGCTTCCCGCTTTCATATAAATGATCGAATCGTTCGCGTTGGGTCATTCAATTATTTCTCCTTTCGCAGGCCAAGGCGTTTAGGTGAGTACGGTTCTATTTACTCAATTCCTTTAAACGGAACCGGTGACGACAGATTGATGAGTGACGACGGCTGGCCGTAAGCCATCGATTCATCGATGAACGTCTCGAGAGTGCGTACGTTTTCCGTCACCACTTTTACCAAATAGCTGTACTGGCCGGCGAGACGATGGCATTCCATCACGCTCGGTTGTTGTCGGCAAAACTCTCGGAACGCCTCGCATCGTGTCGTGTCATATAAAATAAAGGCCGTCACATGCTTTCCTAATTTCTCCGGATTGATTACGGCACGATACGCTGTGATGACTTCGCGTTCTTCGAGCCGCTTCAGCCGTTCATTCGCAGCCGGTGTTGATAAGCCAATCCTCTTCCCGAGCTCCGTGACAGAAATCCGCGCGTTCTCCTGCATCAAGCTGACGATATGTCGATCAATTTCGTCCATTTCGGTCCCTACTTTCAAATCGTAAGTTGTGTGTCCAATCTTCCGTGCATTTTAAGGAATCGCACGCAGAACTCCGTTGATCTCGTATGTAATCAACTCTTCCTCCCCGCTACACTTAAGGTAACGTTAACAAGGGGGAAACAGACATGAAGCAAAACACAGTCGTACCATTATTGATTATTGACGTCCAAAAAGCGTTCCACGATCCGAGTTGGGGCAATCGGAACAATCCGATGTTTGAAGCAAACACTGCACGTCTCATCTCGACTTGGGAAGATGCCAATCAACCGATCATCTACGTCCAACACGTCTCTCAAGTGCCTGAATCATTATTTTACTTCCAGAAGGACGGTCATTTGTTCCAAGACTTCATTCGTCCACGCGAACAAGACACCATCCTCACCAAGCAGGTCAACAGTGCCTTCATCGGTACGAACCTGCAAGAGCTTCTCGAAGCGTATCAAGCGAAATCCATCATCGTCACAGGATTGATCACGAACCACTGTGTCGAGACGACCGCCCGCATGGCCGGCAATCTCGGATTCGGACCAATTGTCGTGTCCGATGCGACGGCGACGTTCGACCGCCGTTCATTGAGCGGTTCGTTGATTCCAGCAGATGTCATCCATGACGTCTCCCTCGCCAACTTGAACGAAGAGTTCGCGACCATCCAAACGATGGATGAGGTCATCGCGATGGTTCAAACGAAAGTAGTACAGACCCAATAACGGGCTGTACTGCTTTTTTCTCGATGTTAATACCGTACTTATCCAACTAGTTCCTGTAACGTTATTCAGCAATTTCTTCTTTATAGCCACTAATTAAAAATGGAATCTTTAAATTCGCAAGCTTCATTAAGAAATCGGGTTCAAACTCTAGTTTCACATCAAGGTGATAGACGACACCTAAATCGATATGGATACAATCGGCTCCACAAGAACGAAGGGTATCGATATGCTCCGTAAGGATGTCCACCATCCAAAAGAGTCCGATATACGGATTTTCCATTTGTTGAAATTCAAGTGGTGGTTCAAATGACGCATGACCGTACGTAGCAATTCCTTGCCATTTCCCTACGCGCTCAATCTCCCCGACTTCTGTTTGTTTATAAAATTGAATGCCTGTTTTTTCTGTTGCAACGCGAGGTGAGAAATTCTCTCCGGTTAAATGGCAAGGAATCATAAATTGATCTGGAGGATACCTTTCGAGCGTTTCACTCATGATTGTGGACTCGGATACTTCACCGCGTTCTTCTCGAGCTTCTCTTCAATCGCCTGCGACACATCAATCCCTGCCGCATGCGCGAACGTCAGCGCGTAAATGAGGACATCCGCGAGCTCTTCTTTCATCTCGACGTGTTTCGTCTCGAGCGCTTCTTCGCTCGACACCCATTGGAACAACTCCAACAGCTCGCTCGCCTCGAGCGATAACGATAATGCCAAGTCTTTCGGGTTATGATGGAACGCCCAATCGCGCTCGTCACGGAATTCAATCACTTTGTCCATCAGTCGTTGTACTTCGTTCATATCTGTACCTTCTCTCTTTGAATGTGTAACAACTTATCTCGCAACGCTTGATTGCTCGCATATAAGTAAAGTCCTCGGACGCCACGCTTCATCAACACATTGATGGAGTTCAACACGATTTGTTCTTTCGCCAACTCGACATCTTTGACACCGTCAATTCCCGCATACGCCCCGGTGTCTTTATAGAGATTCGTGTCGATCACCAAGCAATCCTTCGTCTCATCGTACGTTACCGAAGGACCGAGCACGACGCCGACGTAGTTCAAATCAAAACCTTGGATCGTATAGATCGATCCAGCCTCGGCAATCGTCTCCGATTTCTCGGCCCACGTCGTCTTGCCTCCCGTCGTATTCCACGGCATCTTATACTCACCGTTCGACTCGTAAACGTAATACGTTTCCCCGTCCTTTTTATGAAGGTAATCGAACGTCGACACGACTCGACTGAGCCCATGTTTCTTGTCTTGTTCGATAATCATTAGGTGCATCTCTTCCAACGTTTCAAACACACGTAAATCATAGTTTTTAGAAGCTGGGAATGCTTGTATCTGCTTAGCTTTGAAGGCTTTGATCCAATCGATGACATCCTCATCCGCCTGCATCCGAAACTGATTCGTCAGTTTATATGTTTTCAAACACTTCGCTTTTTCTTTAAACTCATCCAACTTGCTTTGATCCCACCGACTCTTCAGCTTTAACACTTGGTCTTGATCGAAGATAACAATGACAACCTTGGCGATCTTCATCAATTCTTCGAGATGATTATCTGCCCGAAAGTTGTTGTATGCATCTGACTTCGTCAACAGGAGGTGCGCCTCGTCGACCAAAATGATATCGACCTTCTTATCTTTTAACTTGTTAAGGAGCGGCGTCGGTTTGACGAAATTGACAGCCTTCAAGTGTTTGACTTGTTTGGCAATCCCTTTATACGTCTTCAGCATCTCCTCGTGATTGACGACCAGATAGTTCTCCGTTTGATACAGATTCGAACCCGCCTCATTCGTTCGCGCCTGAATCGTATTGAAGATGGAGCTCAGTACAACACTCTTGCCGACACCGGCCTCGCCTTCAATGACATACAAGTCTCCATACGTGTCTTCGGGCTTGGCCTTCGCAATCCGTGTCTCACAAAACTCGAGCACACGCTCTTTTAAATCCATCTGTTCAACGGATAGTTCTTTGAACGGCGACAATTTGAAGATGTCTTTGTTCTCGATGGCGTGCAGGTCGTTTTCGACGAGCCCATTCTTATGTAGCACACCCCATAACTCAGGAAACAGCTCATTGTCGTAGAACGATTTATTGTAATAATTGTGTGTGAAGTCGCTTGCCGTCTTGCTTTTGTTTTGTAACGTATACTTCTCGTCCCCTAAAAAGTAGTTGATCAACTTCGTCTCAAGATGAAACGTCGCCGATCGATTGAACGTCTCATGCTTCACGAGATTGATTTGGTCTACATTTTTCCGATCAGCTTGTTTCAGCTTCAGATGTTGTTTCATACGTTTTTGGAAATGCACCGTTTCCCCGATATACGCTTCCTTCTGTCCGTTCAAAATATAAATCACCGGATAGTTCAAATAATCGGCTGTCCGATCAATCTCATCTATACTCGTTTTATCAAAATCTAACGGAATGACCTCAATCATCTTCACTGACACACCCTCATCTAATTTCAAATTATCTCCAGTTTAGCATAGCCTTATTCCAATTCATTACTCAAGTCTTTCCTGAATCAATGGTATACTCCAACTAAAAAGGGAGGGATTCGGTGCTTACGTTCGACAACGTCTCTGTTCGCCAACAGGACACGCTCATCCTTGAAAATATCTCCTTCACCATCAATCCGGGTGAAATCGCAGCCATTCATTGTGGCGTCACTTCCCGGGAAATATTGTTCGCATTATTGACGGACACGCACGCAAACTACTCCGGGACCATCGATACAGCGAATCGTACGCTCTCTGTCTTCTCCATTCGTGACGGATTGTATGACCGGCTGACTGTCGAGGAGTACTTGCGATTTACGCACACGCTTTACGAATCGACGGAATCGCTGGATATCGTCCTGCAAACCGTTCAACTCACACCATATCGGAACAAACGATTGAACCGGCTCAGCTTGTCTCTCGTCCGGCGCGTCCAATATGCGGCGCTGCTTCTACATAATCGGGACATTTACGTTCTCGAAGAACCGGATCAAAACGTCGACCAAGAGACACGGCACTTGTTCGCGACCGTCTTGATGCAACTGAAGCAGCAACAAAAAGCCATCCTGCTTCTGACGAGCAACATGGAGAGTGCCCTCTTCGTCACGTCGACCGTCTATCGTATCGACCATCGGCACTTGCGCTTACTCGACGTGGAACCGGATGAAGCGGATGCGCACGAAGACGTCACGCCTGACGTCATGCACGTCCGCTTCGAGAAGATTCCAACAAAAGTGAACGAGAAAATCGTCTTGCTCGATCCACCAGAAATCGACTACATCGAGAGCCAGGATGGACAATCCGTATTACACAGTCAATCGGAGCAATTCCCGAGCGTCTTCACGATGAACGAGCTCGAGACGCGTTTGACTCCGTACGGCTTCTTCCGTTGTCACCGGTCGTACATCGTCAATCTTCAACGGGTGCGGGAAGTGATCACGTACACGAAGAACAGTTTTAGCCTCGTGCTCGATGATTCGGCGAAGACAACGATTCCCCTCTCGAAGACGAAAATGGCCGAATTGAAGACGATGATTGGGCTGAAATAGGCTCCATTCACAGTCCGATTCGCTCCACTCAGTCCTCAAGAAGCGCCATTTATGGCCATTCTAATGCGCCCGCCTCTTCCTCTCGATATGATTTAATCAGGAAATACGACATCAACAAGGAGGAACGAGCGATGCAGGATATTATCACCGTGAATCAATTGAAAAAGTTGTTCGGGAACGAAGAAGCGTTACGAGACGTGACCTTTTCTGTAAAAAAAGGAGAGGTGTTCGGGTTCCTCGGACCGAGTGGATCCGGGAAGACGACGACCATTAAAATTTTGACGTCGCAACTCGCCCAGACGTCTGGTGACGCCACCGTGTTCGGCGTCCCGGTCTCGGAGTTGAAACAAGAACAGTATCGGAAGCGGATTGGCGTGTTGACCGATAACAGCGGACTGTACACGCGTCTTTCGATTGAAGAGAACTTGCAGCTCTATTGCGACCTGTACGACGAGCCACGCACTCGTATCGATGACGTGCTCCAGACAGTGAACTTGGCCGGGGAACGCAAAAAACGCATCTCTGCCTTATCACGTGGGATGCTGCAACGGGTGACACTGGCCCGGGCGTTATTACATGAACCGGAACTGTTGTTTTTAGATGAGCCGACATCCGCACTCGATCCGGTCAATTCGCGCCACATCTATAAAGGCATCGAACGGTTGAAGGCAAAAGGGACGACCATCTTCTTGACGACTCACGACATGAATGAGGCCGAGGAGTTGTGCGACCGCGTCGCCTTCTTACATCAAGGGGAGATTCAATTGCTCGACGCTGTATTTTGCAATACAAATGTGCACAATAATGCAACGAAAAGTACAGAACTTTGCCAGCTGGGTTTTAGTGTTTCGACAACGCATGCGTGACACGATAACTGTCACCTGTAAAGTTTAGTATGTGAGCGTGATGGATGACGCGATCGACGAGTGCCGCAGTCAAGCGCGCGTCGCCAAAGATGCGATTCCATTGGCTGAACTCAAGGTTGGATGTGATGATCAGGCTCTTTCGCTCGTACCAGTCGGTGATGAGATGAAACAGAAGTTCCGCAGATTCTTTTGTGAGAGGGAGATATCCCATCTCATCTAAAATAATCATATCTGCCGACTCGAGACGAGAATGGAAGTTGCCTAGTTTTCCATCCCGCCAGGCCTTGTTAAGTTGCTCGACGAGTTCAGAGACCCGGAAGAACCTCACCTCATAACCTTTGTGACAAGCTTCTCTCCCGAGCCCGATGGCCAAATGGGTCTTTCCTGTACCCGGGGACCCTGTCAGAACGACGTTCTGTGAGTGCTCGACGAAATTCAGTGAGGTCAGTTCGTCCTTATCTAAATGCTTTGGGAAGTAGATGTGATTGCCCCAATGATAGTCGTCTAGTGACTTATTGTTGATGAATTTTGCCTTTTTGATTAACCGTTGCGCTTTCGCTTCCTCGCGGAGGCGCATTTCCATCGAGAAAAGCTCCGTGAGAAACTTTTCAGGGGATTCCGTTGGAATCGATTCATAGATTTCAGCGACATAGGCAAGGCGGAGCGATTTGCACATTTCTTTTAGGCTCATACTGCACCACCTTCTCCCCAAGGCCGATTCAGGCTATCGTACTTGCTCCAATCCACATCATAAGGATGGTCCTCAACCACGGCTGGATCGTCGTCCTCGCTCAGTAGCTCGTATAGGCGTTCATTGATCTCGAGGATTGGATAGAGTGCGAGCTTGGCTCGGATCCAGGCCAGTCTTTCCTGCCGAACGAGTAAGTTGGGTACGCCCAGGTACTCTTTGATTCTACCCGGCAGATATTCGGAATAACGGGAGTGCCCGAAGCTTCTCGGCTTCTTGTGCCAAGTGCTGATGATGTTTTCCCATGGGAGCGCACGCTTTGTCATCATGTAGGGACGTTTTTCTTCGTAGAGGATTTCTCCGTGAAGTGAGAGAATCTTCATCGAATCCCACCTTAAGATGGCGCGTACTTGCCCATGACGAGCCCCTGAAGGGATCAAGACTTTCGTCTTATCGATCGTTATTTCGCCGTACTTGTTCACCTTGAACAGTTCTTCTTTGAAGACGGGGAAGTCTTCTTGCGGCAATCGCAATAGATGTCTCTGCTCTTCTTCGAACAACTCACGGATCAGCACATGCTTTTCGTAATGCACTCTCTCCATGTCATCCCGTAGGGAAGCTGCGAGTTGCCGGTTCGTCGAATCGTAATCATGCATGACAGGGGCTGGGACAAGAAAATTGTACCGAACGTATCCTACCTTGTTCTCGACACTTCCTTTCTCGTTACCTCTGTAAGGATTACAGCTTTGAACTTGGAAGCCGTAATGTGCCATGAACTGCAGGAAAGCATCTGTATAGATCGCCTCTTCTTTTGTCGTTCGTGGTTGGATGACTGCGGCGGGGAGATTATCGATTCTGAGCTGTTGCGGTACACCACCGATTTCTTCAAAAAGCATTTTGAGTCCCGTCAAAAAGCACTCTTGGTTTTCTGCGGGCAGGGCGACAGCTGCTGTGCGGTTACTGAAGGGCAGGCTCATGACGAGGCATTTTACATCGACCGCATGACTATCTTTGACGACTTCCATCGTCCCGAAATCTACCTGTGCCTCACCCGGAGGGTGTTGCAATCGTTCTTGCCTTGTGTCGTTTTCCTCCTCGCTCGTCATATGCCAGCTCTTGATGAAATTGCAGACCGTCCGGTAAGAACCCTCGAATCCGTTCGCCACCAGCGTTTCATAAAGCTTTTTATTCGTTCGTCTTAACTTTTTCTGAAGCATTTGATCCTCGGTCAACCAATCCTCGACCATCTCGCCCCATTTCGTTCCGTACATCATGCCTCTCTTGGGGCGAATGGTTTCACTCGGCAGTTGAGCTGAATCCGCGTATTTTTTTACCGTCCTCCAGTTGAGGTCTAGATTTTTAGCGATTCGATTGATCGAATGTGATTTGTGGTTTCTCAGATATTTGATACAATTGATATCGGACATTGCTAGCATTCCTTCCATCTCCTAACGTTCTTGTGTCGCAACTTAAACGTTAGGGTGAGATTATGGTTGCTGGCAAGTCCTTTTTCTTTTCTAAAATAGGAGTGCAGAGTTGTGTACGTTTCCGTTGCACACTTCTGCACTCCTATTTTGCATTACACAGACGCTCCGAAACGATTGCGCCGGAAATATGCGAACGGCTCGATGCGCGTCGAACTGCATGACGGGGAAACGGTTGAATTGAAGCAAGGAAAAGATGGGGCGGACTGGCTTCATGAGCAGATGCGTGATCAAAACATCGCGGCCATTCATTCGAACGAACCGACGCTCGGGGATATCTTTATCGAAGTAACGGGGAGGAAATTATCATGACATTTTCAATGAAACGGGCACTCGCCATTTTCCAGAAAGACTATAAAGACTTGTCGCGGAACTTATTCGTCTCCTCGACGCTAATCATGCCGCTGTTCTTCGCCGTCTTCTATTCACAGCTCGGCGGAGGAGGCATCGACGTGACTTACTTTGTCATCAATATCACGTTCAGCCTGGTTGCGACGTTCGTCCAGTGTGCCTTAATCGCCGAAGAGAAAGAGAAGAACACACTCCGTGGGCTGATGTTATCGCCGGCGAGCACGCTCGACATCTTGCTTGGAAAGAGCGCGCTCACGTTTGTGACGACGCTCATCCTCATCGCAGCGTGTGCCTTCATCATGGGATACAGCCCTGCGAACCTGCTCGTTATCTCACTCGCCTTGATCGTCTCGACGTTCTTTTATATCGGGATTGGGACGATTCTCGGATTGATGACGAAGACGGTCATGGAAGCTTCGCTCATCGTCATGCCGGCGTTTTTCTTCTTCTCGTTCTCACCAATGTTGTTGGTGTACGAGGACCGTTTCTCTATCATCGGGTTACTCGAGTATTTGCCGAACATCGTCTTAATCGACCTCGCGCATCAAATTGAGGGCGGTTCTGGATTTGGTTCTACGTGGTTGGAGCTTGTGATACTGTCCGCTTGGGCGCTTGTCGTGTTCGTCGGAAGTATTGTGATGTATAACCGGAAACAGACGGATTGAAAGAAGGATTGCTTACAAGCAATCCTTCTTTGCTATAACTTAACTAGCTAAAATCATTGGAAAGAAAAACAGTAGTATAAATTCACTCTATCTTTTTAGCTCAATTGTGCAATTTTTGGATCAAGACTTTAAAAAAATCAGGAAGTAAATTATATATATTTTTATCTTGCTTTCCCCCAACTTATCAACCAGTATTATTTTGAAATTTGATTACTTCCTATAGAATCTATTAAAACTAAAACTATTGCATATTGAAGTATTTTTGCTTTCCTCTCATATTCAATTAATAAAGCTTCAGATAATTCATTGTCAAAGTTAGAGCCGTGAGCCACCCTATTCCGTTTTTGTAAAATTTCATCTAAGAATGTTATCCAAAGAGATGTTGCTCGATTTTTTTTTGTGAATTTTATATCACTTTTTACCAAATCGAATTTTGATAATTCTACTTTATAGGGAAAATTCTTGGTCCCCTCTAGCAAATGAGCTTTTATCTCTTCCACAAGTTGATCTGTTATCTCATTGTCATTTTCAAATACAACTTCTAATTTAGATTCATGTAAATAACTAAAAAAACTGTCAATACCAAAATTACTTAATATCTTGTCTATGACGCTAGATTTGGGATTTTTGTTTCTATCATATAAAAAAGGTTCAATTTGAAGATCAGGATTATATTTATCAAAAATTTTAGATAAGTCGTCGTATCTCCCACCATCACCCAAAAAATAGCTTATAAAATTTGACTTAATTGTTTTTGGCATTAGTGAGAAGTTCACTTGCTCACTTAGATCTCTGACTACAGCCTTGGCTAAGTCCTTAATGTAACCTTCTAATTGAGCAACTAGTAATACTGTGGTTGATCTGCAGAGAACATCATAATAGTCTTTTTTGGAAGAAAATTCATTTGTCATTTTAATTAATAAATTTATTTCCTCCCATCTTTGTTCAGATGTTATTAAGAATTCATAAACCTCTGTTTCAACCTGTACAAAATCCTCTTCTTCTGTAGGTGTTTGAATGGATTCAAATTGTCCGTCGACTTCTTCCCATTCGTCTTCTGGTTCTTGAATTTCAATATTTATAACTTTGTCAACTCCGTCTTGTTCACTCACTAACCTCACCTCTTAATACACCTTTCACTGTACTAATTCGCGTTTCTAATTTAGTTTTATCATTTATACTGCCTGAAATAGATTCTACGAAGTTACTATCTTTAAAAAGTAATAAGTATTTATTCTTTATTTCTTGTTGTATTTCTACATTTTCAGATTTATCTACATTATTTATAATATAATCTGCCATAGAAATACTCAAAGCATCGTATACTGCAGCATTGAATTTAGACGCATAAACTAGTCGTTCTGTACCATCTTCTTTTCCTAAATATTTATATTTAGCAAATGCAGAATCTCCGAAATTTAACCTTATAACATTCATTGTTTGATTAAATATATCTCTATAAAATTCTAATTTTTCTTCAGTAGCCTCTTTATTAAAGGTTTTCATACTATCCGATAGAAAAGTTTTTAAGTTAGGTTTATACGTTTTGTATCTGTTATCAATAAATGAAATAAATCGAAGGACTAATTCAACATCTTCCATTTTTTTCACTTTTCTATTATTATCTCTATCTTTAATATCGATTTGATTTAATAACATAAAATCATGATTTTTAGCTAATTCTTTAATTAATTCGTTAAATTTCCCCCTGTATATTGCATTTCTCAGTTCTTGAGGTTCCAGCTTTACTGCTCCAGTATTCAGTCTTTCGAAAATATCATATTTTACTTGCGGATCAAGGGTTGAATCAATTCTTAAACATTTAATCGTCCGCTCTTCAAGTCTCCTTTTCAAAAAAGCCGGCAAGTTTTCATAATAAGACCCTTCTAATTCTTCAAGCACATCCATTTCAGTTAGAGCCAGTTTATTTTCAATAAATCTCTTAATTGCTGTCAGTCTTTGTTGTCCATCAATCACCGAAAATCTAGCAATAAACTCCTCATCAACCTCTTCGTCAGCATCTACGTCTTGTGATAAATAAATGGTTGGTATTGGAATGTTTAAAATTAAACTTTCAATAAGCCTAGAAGCTGTTTCATCTGTCCATCTTCTGTTCCTTTGATATTCGGGATCTAATTTTATTTTCCCTTGATTTATTCTTTTTACAATTGTTTCTAAATCATATTCAATATTTTGAGTCTTAACAGTCCGTTCTTTTGCTTTTTTCTGAAGCTCAACTATATTTAAATCTTCTATCATTACATTTCCTCCTAGTGTCCAAATAATTTATAGAGTACTAATATACTGTTATTATAGTTTAATTTACTTAGCCTTACTCAATTATTACTTCATATTTTTACCATAGCCGTGTAGAATAAATTAACTTTATGTTTTCAAAATAAAACGACGTCCCTAACAAATTTAGGAACGTCGTTTTATTATTTATTGAGTTAAATCATTAAATTAATACAATTTAAGTTTAGTGACTTACATCATTCCACCCATTCCACCCATTCCACCCATGCCGCCCATGTCAGGCATGCCGCCGCCAGCGCCTGCTGGTTCTGGCTTGTCTGCGATGACCGCTTCCGTTGTGAGGAACATGGCTGAGACTGACGCTGCGTTTTGAAGTGCTGAACGCGTCACTTTCGCCGGATCGACGATACCGTGTGCGATCATGTCGACGTACTCGCCAGTTGCGGCGTTGTATCCAATGCCGACCGACTCGTTCTTGAGCTTCTCGACGATGACCGAACCTTCTTCACCCGCGTTTTCAGCGATTTGACGGACCGGTGCTTCGAGGGCACGGAGGACGAGTTTCACACCTGTCGCTTCATCCGCTGTCACTTCTGCAAGCAACGCACGAACAGCTGGGATGACGTTGATGAACGCCGTACCCCCACCTGCGACGATACCTTCTTCGACGGCTGCACGTGTCGCGTTGAGCGCGTCTTCGATGCGGAGCTTACGTTCTTTCAGCTCTGTCTCTGTCGCTGCGCCAACTTTGACGACGGCTACGCCGCCAGCGAGTTTCGCGAGACGCTCTTGGAGTTTCTCACGATCGAAGTCAGATGACGTCTCTTCGATTTGGTTGCGAATCGTTTGAACGCGTGCTTTAATCGTTGCTTCGTCTCCAGCACCTTCAACGATTGTTGTCGTGTCTTTCGTGACGACGACTTTCGATGCGCGTCCGAGCTGTTGAAGCGTTGCCGACTTGAGCTCGAGGCCGAGGTCTTCGGTGATGACTTGGCCGCCTGTGAGCGTCGCGAGGTCTTCGAGCATCGCTTTACGACGATCGCCGAATCCTGGTGCCTTGACTGCGACCGCATTGAACGTACCACGAAGCTTGTTCAAGACGAGTGTCGCGAGCGCATCGCCTTCGATGTCTTCTGCGACGATGAGGATTGGTTTCCCTTGTTGCACGACTTGCTCGAGCACTGGGATGATCTCTTGGATGTTCGAGATTTTCTTATCTGTGATCAAGATGAACGGGTTGTCGAGCACCGCTTCCATCTTGTCTGAGTCTGAGATCATGTATGGTGACAAGTAACCACGGTCGAACTGCATGCCTTCGACGACGTCGAGTTCTGTCGTGAAGCCGCGTGACTCTTCAATCGTGATAACACCGTCGTTACCGACGCGCTCCATCGCTTCAGCGATCAACTCGCCGACTTCTTCGTCCGCTGCCGAGATGGCCGCGACTTGGGCGATCGCTTCTTTCGACTCAATCGGTTTCGAGATGAGCTTGAGCTCTTCAAGTGAACGACGAACCGCTTTGTCGATCCCTTTACGGAGAATCATCGGGTTCGCGCCTGCTGTCACGTTTTTGAGACCTTCACGAATCATCGCTTGAGCGAGGACTGTCGCCGTTGTCGTACCGTCCCCTGCGACTTCGTTCGTCTTCGAAGCGACTTCAGCAACGAGCTTCGCGCCCATGTTTTCGAAGTGGTCTTCGAGTTCGATTTCTTTCGCGATCGTCACACCGTCATTCGTGATAAGCGGTGAGCCGAACTTCTTCTCGAGGACGACGTTGCGTCCTTTCGGTCCGATTGTGACTTTTACCGCGTCAGCGAGTGCGTCGACACCGCGAAGCATCGCGTGACGTGCGTCTTCTGAGAATTTGATTTCTTTTGCCATTGTTCATTTCCCCCTAGAAAAGTTTTTGAAGAATGGTGAGTCTTAGCCTACGATTGCGAGAATATCGCTCTCTCGAACGATTAAGTATTCTTTGCCTTCATGCTTCACTTCGGTACCCGCGTACTTCGAGTAGATGACCAAATCATTTTCTTTGACGTCGAGCGCGATCCGCTCACCTTGGTCCGTGACGCGGCCTGTACCGACTGCGAGGACGCGTCCTTGTTGCGGCTTCTCTTTCGCCGTGTCAGGAAGCACGATGCCTCCGATCGTCTTTTCTTCTTTCTCCACGACTTCGATGATGACGCGATCGCCTAGTGGTTTTAACATAGAAAAAACCTCCTCCGAATATGAATGATGTATCGTTGAATCGTAAGTTTTAGCACTCGTCAAAAAGGAGTGCTAACATTGATTAGTGTAGTATGAGACGCCTGAAAATGCAAGCGGGAACATCAAAAAAATGCTTCCACTCGCGGTCAAGAGACCTTATTTGATACAATGGTCAAAAGGAACGTTGACTCTTAGGAATAAGGACGTGTTCAATTGGCTACACTAAACTCAAACCAATCGATAAATACCCGTTTTTCGATGGCACCTAACATTCGGCTCCGGCATATCATCCCGATTCTGCTGTATGCGTTTGTTCAATTCTTTCCGGTATTGATCAGCGAAGTGCGTCCGGAATGGATCACGCCGACAGCTACCGGGCTTTGGTTCGCCATCGGTTTCAGTTTGACGATCATCATCTCGCTCTTCTTGCTCTGGCCTGACTTGAAGCTGTATAAACAGCAAGGCATCCAATCGAACTTGAACGACACGGTCAAATGGATCGGGCTCGGTATTCTCATGCAGTATGGGCTCGTCATCGTCGCCAACTTGATTGAGACGGCAATATCAGGTGACGTCATGGGGTCTCAGAACACTGAGGAAATCGCGGATATCGTCCGTCTCGTCCCGGTCATGACGCTCTCAGTCGTCTTGCTCGGCCCAATCATGGAAGAGATTCTGTTCCGTCATATCTTATTCGGGAACTTGAGCGCCCGCTTCGGGTTCTGGATCGCGTTCGCGGTCAGCTCGCTCTTGTTCGCGCTCATCCACGGGGACAACAAGATTCTCGTTTACGTGGCGATGAGCTTCGCCTTCACGGTCGCTTACGCTAAGACGCGTCGCTTGATCGTACCGATCGCGATTCACGCGTTTAACAACGCGCTCGTCATGGTCGTATTATTCTTAATGTAGAAATGAGGTGGCATTGATGCCGCGACACTTAAAAGTTATGTTTTTGTTCAGTCTCTCGTTCGGGATTCTGTTCACCGTCCTCGCCTACTACTCGGTGCAAGAGTACGGCTTCAGCTTCTGGACGTACTTCATCATCGCCGTAGCCGCGTATGACTTCTTCAAGGTATATCAGATTTTAACGCTCGCCCGAAAAGCGAAAAAAGAAAAGACCGATAAATCGGCATAACGAAAAGACCAAGCGCGCAGCTTGGTTTTTTCTTATGGATTAATTTTTCCAAAACAAAGGATTCAAGATTGTAAAATAAAGGTATTAATCATTTAGGTCAGTATAAAAATAGTAAAGGGGCTGGTGGTATGTTTAAAAAGATGATGAATAACGTAGCAGTCACAGTCCCACTCTAGGCGTCCAAACTTCAATCGTTCATAAGTCCAAAAATCCCCGAGCTGTTGGATGTGACCGTCGAGATCACAAACGGACAATTGATTTTAGCAGGGTCAAAGAAAGTCGGGGTCGCTTTCTTCTCGAAAGATGTTCGGATGAAACTGACATTGGTGCCAAAAGAGATCCACGGGCGAAAAATTGTGTTCACTGTCGTGAAGGTCGAGCCGACGGATAAAGAAATCTTCAACGACAAGTTTTTAAACCACTCCCCTTATATCACTTACGATGCTCGAACGTTGACGCTTGACTTGAGTGCGATCGGCCCGCTCCAAAAAGTGAAAGTCGGCAACATCAAGTCACTTGCGTTAGAAGAAGGACGTGTCGTTTTAGTCATCAGCGCATGACCATCCGCTCTGACTCATCCTGGATCTCTTTTGAAAAAGATATCAATCCGCGTTATATTTGATAGGTTAACTATCAAATAAGGAGAGATACGATGAAGAAAGCAGTTCTCGCGATGGTCGCTTCCCTGTTTCTCGTCGCCTGCTCCAACCAAGACGACCTGTCTACATACGACGAGTATGGCGTGCTCGAAGAGACGATTGAGATCGCACAGTATGAACCGAAAGTCGAGACGGACAACGACGGCAACCGTGTCATCTTGTTCTATGCAGGTGAACGTGTCGCCTATAAGAGCGTCTACGTGAAAGACGAGCGTCATTTGAAAGTCATCAGCACGAATGATGAGGCCCCGCTTTATAACGACACACTATGAAACACAGCCCTCTTCACACGAAGAGGGCTGTTCTCAATTCTCATAATGAATCTGTTGGTGGTGTTGTAGAGGATACGCAATCAATTGCTCACTTTCTAACGGTTCATGGAACAGTGACACGGCCGTGA
The DNA here is from genome assembly GCF_055635335.1 of Exiguobacterium sp. KKT215. Taxonomy (NCBI): domain Bacteria; kingdom Bacillati; phylum Bacillota; class Bacilli; order Caryophanales; genus Exiguobacterium; species Exiguobacterium sp. KKT215. The sequence continues at coordinate 2,628,174 of NZ_CM145756.1, forward strand.
TTTGGTTGTTGTCATACGTCCGATAGTAATAGATACCATCATCGACGTTACAGCACGAGGAATAGATGGTGTACTCATACGTCCCGTCCTCGGCCTCGTTCAAGCCACGTGTTTGCATCACCGTATCCAACAGCTTGAAAAATTGCCCGACCGCGGACGCCTCGGTCGGTTCGCAGACCGAGTTAAAGGTAGCGAACGTTGCCCGGACGAAACGCGACGTCGACGATAAGTCACCCGGCAAGCCTTGCCCGCCTAATCCGAGACAATAGGCATCGAGGTTCAATGTCGGCGCGAACGTATTAGCCGGCAGTTTCGTCGAGACATGCCGATAATCGTTCAGATTGAACAACTGATACTCGAACGACGGATTGTTCGTTAAGACGCCGACTGGATTGTCGTACACGCGCAACCCGTCCGCCATCGGCTCGACGACAATCGAGGCATCTCTGTCGGCGATGATCCAGTGTAGCGGATGAAGCGGGAGAGCGTCACTGAAATTAAGATTAACCAGCTGAATCGTCGCCAGTCGCTCTTTCACTTCCTCGATTGTCGCGCATTGCCCGAGGATCCACGGAATGAATTCGAATGGAGAGATGTTGTCTCTTCCGTCGACTTCCGGCTTGAATACGGCATTCCCTGGGAAGTTCAGCCCGGCCATGCTGACCCCTTTTTCATTCGTCGCCTCGTAATAGAGCGGGTAGTCTTCCACGACGGTCGCCATCCCGATCATCGCGTAATGGTTAACGTTCTCGCCCATCCGTCTGAAGTTAAACGGATAGTGTCGGGGGGTGATCGTCACTTGCTCGTGATAGGACACGTTCAGGTCTAAGTTTCTGCCGAAGTAGTGGGCGTGCGGAGCGTACGTGATTGCTGTACACATAACAAAACTCCTTCCGATCCAATGCAGACAATAACAGCACTCTTTGTCCTATTCACGTTTTCGTCTGACATCAACCATAAGAAAAAACGATGAGGCGTGTGCCACATCGTTCTTCATATTAATTCAGTTCGGTTTCGACCGTTGTGTCCGGCATGAAAAACCAAAGTCCCATCCCTTTTAATCCGAATACGAACGCCAACCCATAATACATGAGTGCTTCGAGCGAGTAGGTCAACGTATCCATGAAGAACGAGACGAAGAGTCCAATCATCAAGGCAACGACGACACCTCGTAATGTCAGTTCACTTGATTCGCGTCCGATGGCACGAGATGCTTCCTCACCAAGTGTCGCCGCGATGTCACGGCGCCAAGCATAAAACAGAGTCGCAGCCAGCGCCAACGTCATATCTGGCACGTTACCACCTAAGACATCCATGATGGTGAGCCCGAGCATAATGAACATCCCGAGTTTCAATGCATCTTCATTTGTATAGGTCACTCGAGGTTTCAAGAAGTTGTTCATAGGACGATGAACCCCACCGTCAACAGACCATATACGAAACCGAGCACGATCATACTGATGGCGATCGATTTATATTGCGGATACTTATGTAAGACGACCGCTCCGGCGATCACGTGAATAAACGCGACGATGAACGTCACAATCGCAAAACCCATTCGGTTGTTCCTCGCTTCCAAAAATAAATAATAGAAAATCATGGGAATTCATCCGTTTCCCGGTACAATAAAGACTGCATTCATTATATCAATTTTTGGAAAGAAGGCACATCACATCATGAATTATTCACGTACCGATTTATCAAAATCAGACGAGAATACTCCCACTTCTAAACGTGGCGGGCGAAGCCGTAGTGAACGTGGGAGATGAATCGCCAACCTCTTTTTTGGGTATAAATACCTAGAGGAGGTGAACACCATGTTGAAGCATAAAGCGTATAGATTCCGGATCTATCCGACAACGGAGCAGGAAATTTTGATTGCCAAGACAATCGGTTGTTCACGCTTCGTCTTCAACCACTTCTTGGCGAAGTGGGAAGAAACCTACAAGGCGACAGGAAAAGGACTGTCCTACGGCTCCTGTTCAAAAGAAATACCTGTACTCAAGCAAGAGCTTGATTGGTTAAAGGAAGTCGATAGCACTTCCGTGCAAAATAGCGTCAAACATCTGGCCGAGGCATATGAACACTTCTTCAAGAAACAGAACGAACGACCACGGTTCAAGTCGAAGCGGAACCCTGTCCAATCCTACACGGCGAACATCCAAGGCAAGTCCCAACTTCCTGAGGTATCGATCGTCGGCAACCGGCTTAAGCTGCCGAAGTTGAAGTGGGTCCAGTTCGCCAACTCGAAACAAGTCGAGGGCCGAATCCTCAGCGCCACGATCCGACGGAACGCGACGGGCAAATACTTCGTCTCCCTGTGCGTCGAGCAGGAGATCGACGAACTGCCAAAGACCGGCTCAACCGTCGGCGTCGACGTCGGACTGAAGCATTTCGCCGTCCTGTCCGACGGCACGGTGTACCAAAACGACCGCTATTTTCGCACGCTCGAGAAGAAACTGGCGCGCGAGCAACGAAAACTCTCCCGTCGTCAGCTCATCGCCCTGAACAAGAACATCAAGCTGTCCGAGGCGAAGAACTACCAGAAACAAAAACGCAAGGTTGCCCGCATCCATGAGAAGATCGCGAACAAACGTACCGACTTCCTGCACAAGGTGTCGACCGAGATCGTCAAAAACCACGACGTCATCGGCATCGAGACCCTGCAGGTGAAAGACATGCAACAGGACCGCAAGTTCAGCAAAGCCATCTCCGATGTCAGTTGGTCGGCGTTCTTCCACATGCTCGAGTACAAGGCGGACTGGTACGGCAAGACCGTCGTGAAGGTCGGGAAGACCTTCGCCTCGAGCCAGCTCTGTTCAAGTTGCGGCCATCGACACAGAGACGTGAAGCATCTCGGTCTGCGTGAGTGGACATGCCCGGGTTGCGGGACCCACCACGACCGCGATGTGAACGCAGGACTGAACCTCAAACGAGAGGCCGAACGCATCCTCGCCTCTTCAACCGTCGGGACGACGGGGCTAGCCTGATCAAGTTCCGGTCGTTAGACTGGATGACTCAGGAATCCTCCACCTCCAAACGAAGCGTAGGCGGAGGTAGTTCAACGACAGAGGAAATGCTCCTCGTCAACAGCGAAGTCGAGAAAAAGAAACGCAATCTCGTCGTCGCGTACTTGCTTTGGTTCTTCCTCGGCGGTTTCGGCGCACACCGCTTCTACTTCAAGAAGACCGGGACGGCTATCGCGATGCTTGCTACAACAATCCTATCAATCGCCCTTACGGTTGTATTGATTGGTGTATTCGGGTTTATCATCGTTGGAATTTGGGCGCTCGTCGACGCGTTCCTCATGCCAGGCTGGCAACAACGCGAAGTCGAAGCCATCGAGCGCGAGACGATTGAGTCGTTGAAGACTCGCTCTGAACGCCAAGCTGCCTTTTAACGACCAGACGGTCACGCCAACGCGTGACCGTCTTTTCTATTAGAAGCTATTCTCTTTCAAGTAGAACGCGAAGTTCCGGTGCTTCCGTTCTTTCGTCGCGTAATGGATCCATAGCCACGCGAGCGACTCGAGCTCCCGCGCCAGTTTCAAGTGTCGGAGCGTATGAGCGTCGAAACCAATCTTCGAGGCGAGGTCTTGGACGGCCCGGACCGACTCCTGCTCATCACCGGCGATGAACATCATCGACATGTTCGGGTTCTCCAAGTTCTCGACACCGGTCTGATTGAACGCCTTGACGATGCGGACGTGCGGCGCGAGTTCCTGTAGATGTTCGGCCCCCGATTTCCCTTCCGGCCGCTCGATCGCGTCAAACTCTTTCGCAATCGGATTCGTCACATCGATGACAATTTTGTCGTCCAAGTCCCGGAGCGATTGAATCAAATCGACGGCCGCCGCGAACGGCGTCGTCAGCAACAGGATTTGCGCGTTCGACGCCACTTCTTGGAGCGACATCGTCCCCTCGCGCTCCGAGCGCGTCCCGTACAACACTTCATAGCCAACGTCCTCGAACTTGCGCCCGAGCGTCCGTCCGACTTTCCCAGCTCCTAAAATACCGATCTTCATATAATCCGACTCCCCTTCACAGTTCTTCGTCCGTCCGTGTCACCGTGCCACCCAGTTCTGTCGCCAGTCCATCGAGCACCGAGTGATCGAACTCTTCCCCGATCGCCATCACCCCGGTCTGTCCGGGCTCGATATTCCCGACCGTCCGCTTGAACGTCTCTTGAATGCTCTGGACGTGTTTCAAATCTTTCGTTCCTCCGATGAGTCCTCCCGTGAGCGTGCCGAATAGAATCCCGAACGGTCCGCCGAGAATCCCGACGGCCATCCCGATCAAGGCACCTTTCGTCGACTTGTTCGTCGGCGTCAGTTGGACGGCGTCCTCGAACGAGAAGGCCCCGTTATCTTCACGCTTTATGACGACGAGTTGTTCGAACCCGACGAGTCCTTCGGCGTGGTACTTTTTCAACTTACTGAACGCTTGATACGAGATCGACTCCTCTGGAAACGTGAACGTGACGATATGGTACGGTTGTTTTTCCTTCTTGGCCATATTGGCTCCTCCTTTGACAGGACCGGGTGACACATCAGCTTTCTCTTACCCCTTCCCCGGCTTCAGACGAAGAAAAACCTGTGTGCATTGTACGCTTGTCGCCAATTTATATGGTAAAATTTTCATATCATAGTTGAGATGGGAGCCACGCTTATGCAACGTCCGCTTCGCAAATCCGCCACGAACCGCTCACTCTTCGGTGTCTGCGGCGGCATCGCTGAATACTTCGATTTGTCCCCGCTCGGTGTTCGTCTGCTCTTTTTAATCGTACCGGGGAACATCCTCATCTATATGATTCTCGCCAACTCGATGAGGGACGCCCCACGCTATCTATAAAAAAACTCGGAAGCCGCGGCTCCCGAGTTATTTTTATGCGTTGACTTTATCTTTCATCGCTGCGAGCGCCCCGCTGTTGATGAAGTGCCATGGCTTGTTGTAATGCGGTTGGAAGAAGAAGTCGACGTAAGCGAGCTCTTCGACCGTCATCTCGTTTTGGATCGCGAGCGACAACGTGTTGACCGCTTGCGTCATGTCCGCTTTCGAGAGAACTTGTCCGCCGACGACGCGATGCGTGCCGACTTCATAGACGAGTTTGAACTGGACCGGTTCCGCCGTCGGCATGAACTCCGGACGGTACGCATCTTCAATCACGACGCTCTCGACGTCAAGGCCGAACAGACCGGCCGCTTCTTCCGTGAGACCTGATGAAGCGATGTTCCAATCGTAGAGACGGAGACCTGACGTCCCTTGCGTCCCTTGATAGCGGACACGCGGTGCGATCAAGTTCTCAGCGACGAGCGTTCCCATGCGGACGGCATTCGTCGCGAGCGGGATGTAGGCGTGTGTGCGCGCCGGGTTGTAATAGACGGCACAGCTGTCACCAGCGGCGAAGACGTCCGGGTTGCTCGTGCGCATATACTCGTCGACGATGATGGCGCCGTTGCCGAGCATGTCGACTTGGCCTTGAAGGAGTCCCGTGTTCGGGCGGAAGCCGACACAGAGGATGACGAGGTCAGCCTCGAACTCACCTTTATCGGTCACGACGTGCGTGACGTTTCCATCTGTCCCGCGGAACGCTTCGACCGTCTGGCCGAGCTCGAGGTCGATGCCACGTGACGTCATGTCCGCTTCAAGTTGATCCGTGAACGACTTGTCGAGGTACTTGTTCAAGATGCGGTCGGCGCTATCGATGAACGTGACGTGTTTGCCGTACACTTCGAACGCTTCGACAAGCTCGACGCCGATATAGCCGGCACCGATGACGGCGATGTTCGTCGCGTCTTTTGCCCGCTCGATGATGCGTTGGGCGTGGCCATAGTTTTTGCAGAGCTCAATCCCAGTCATCTCGATGCCAGGAAGCGTCGGGACGATCGGCCATGAACCAGTCGTGACGATCAAACGGTCGAACGTGTCATAGACGTCTTCTCCCGTGTCGAGGTTTTTCGCATGGACCGTCTTCGCTTCCGTGTCGATGTTCAATACGTCGTGCTTCATGCGCATCGTCGCGCCGAGTTCTTCGAGCTCTGTCGGTGACGCATAGAAAAGCTCTTCCGCACGTTTGACGACACCACCGACGTGAAGGGCGATCCCACACGAGAGGAAACTGACGTTGTCGTTCCGCTCATACACCGTGATATCGAGATTGTCGTGCTTGGCGAGTAATCCTTTGACGGCTGCTGTTCCTGCGTGTGTACATCCGATGACTGCGATTTTCATATGGTTGTCTCTCCTTTGAGTGTTAGGCAAGTTAGTGTTTGTGATAAATATCACATTTACTTTCTGAACTTAGTGTACTATTTCACAAGAAGGTTTGACAATCCCTTTGCTCACTTTTTCACGTAAATATGTCGAAAGTTTGAACACCCACTGTGACAACAAAAAAGCACCGTCCCGTTAAGGAACGATGCTCACTTCTCATTCATTTGTTTCATCAAATCCATCTGCTCTTTCACCATCGCCTCTTTCTCACGACGGAGCACGCCCCGGTACGTGATGCGTGAAATCGATAAGCTGATTTCATACAAGAAGAAGAGCGGCAATGACACCATGAGATGCGACGTCAAATCCGGCGGCGTGATGAACGCGGCGATGACGAACAAGGCGAAGTACGCATACTTCCGAATTTTTGATAAGAAGTACGGCGTCACGACACCGATGCGCGTCAAGAACATCGTCACGACCGGCAACTGGAACAACAGTCCGAATGGGATGGTCAGTTGCAGCAAGAACGTGAAGTAGTTCGACGCCCCGATGATTTGCGTTAGCCCGAGGTCTTGCCCGAGGTCCGTCGAGATATCGAGGACGAGCGGGAACAACCAATAATAGGCGAACGCGAGACCGATCAGGAACAAGATGAAGATGATCGGGATATAGGCGAGCGTCGCTTTCCGCTCGTTCGGATGCAGACCAGGTGCGACGAACGCCCACAGTTGATACAGTAGAAACGGACCGGATGCGACGAGCCCGATGACGAGCGCCAAGTTCAAGTAAATCATGAGCGGGTCCGCGACCCCAAAGGCGTTCAGTTCGAGCCCTCGTTCGACGAGGTCCGCCTGCAGATAGGCGAGCACGTATTTGACACTCGGCAAAGCGATCAAAAAGAAGGCAAAGACGACAAATGCCGACAGCATCAGTCGTCTCCGCAGCTCTGTCAAGTGATCGGACAGCGCCCGCTCTTGATCAGGTTGATGATTCATGATTACTGCTCTTTCTTCTCAAGTTCTTTCTTATCTTTCTCGTCATGTTCGTTCATCATGCCGTTCGTGGCATTTTTGAACTCACGGAGCGTTTGACCAGCGGCGCGTCCGAATTCAGGCAATTTCTTCGGCCCGAAGATGATGAGCGCGACGATGGCGATAATGAAGATACTTGCGCCTCCTGGAATACCGACGACGAGCAACGATGATAGTAATTCCATTATTGATGGACCCCCTCAGCAGATGGATAGTGTTGCATAAAGTAAATGAGCGACTGGAGTTCGATCGACAAGTCGATGTGATGGACGCGGACCGTGTCCGGCACCGTAAGACGGGCCGGCGTGAAGTTCAAGATGCCTTTGATGCCGAAGCGGACCAAGTCGTCCGCGACAGGCTGCGCATAGGCAGACGGCACCGTTAAGATGGCGACGTCAATCTTGTTCTGTTTCATGATCTGTTCCATCTCATCGACGTGATGAATCGGGACACCGGACATCGTCGTGCCGACTTTTGTCTCGTCTGCGTCGAACCCGACGACGATATGTGTGTTATTGTTTTTAAGGAAGTTATAGTTGACGAAAGCTGTCCCAAGATGACCAACCCCGACTAAGGCGACGTTCGTAATCTCGTCCTGATTCAGTGTCTTACGGAAAAAGTCTAACAGATACTGTACGTTATAGCCATATCCCTTTTTACCGAGCGCACCGAAGTACGAAAAATCGCGACGGATCGTGGCCGAATCGACCTTGACCGCCTCGCTCAGTTCAGCAGAAGAGACACGCTGTTTTCCTGATGAATGTAGGCTTTGGATAAACCGATAGTATAGTGGCAACCGTTTGGCTGTCGCTTGCGGAATCTTTGGTTCGTTTTGACTCAACGGAAAGAGCCTCCTTTTTACGACGCGTTTCAAACGAATCTAATTTCATACACCTTGATTGTAAACGAATTCACATGACCACTCAATGAATATACCTGAAATGGGGAAGAAATAAAGTATACTAAATAGAGAGAAAGGGGTTTTTTCACTTGATCCTACTGCAAGTCAATAACTTATCGAAATCATTCGGCGTCGAGCCGATTTTAGAGAACGTCAAACTCGAGATTCAAGAAGGCGAACGTGTCGCCCTCGTCGGCCGCAACGGCGCCGGCAAATCGACGCTGCTCAAAGTCATCGCCGGGGAATACAACTACGATTCAGGTGACATCATGAAGCCGAAAGACGTCACCATCGGCTATCTCGCCCAAGATTCAGGGTTAGAGTCGAACGAGACGATTTGGAACGAGATGCTCACCGTCTTCACCGATTTGATCGAACAGGAGAAGACGCTCCGCCGCATGGAACAAGACATGGGTTCTGAGCGCATCTTGAACGACCCGGCCGCCTATGAGCGTCTGCTGTCGTCTTACGATGAAGAACAACACACGTTCAAAGACCGCGGTGGCTATCAATATGAGGCGACGATCCGCTCCGTCCTTCACGGGATGCGTTTCTATCCGGACGACTTCGAACGCCGCATCGATACGCTCTCCGGCGGACAACGGACACGTCTCGCCCTCGCGAAGATGCTGCTCCAAAGTCCCGACCTGCTCATCTTGGATGAGCCGACGAACCACTTGGACATCGAGACGCTCGGCTGGCTCGAGAAGTATTTGAGCGGCTATAAAGGCGCCGTCCTCATCGTCTCCCACGACCGCTACTTCCTCGACCGCGTCGTCTCGGTCGTCTATGAGCTGTCGCGCCACCGAAGCCGTCGCTTCGTCGGCAACTATACGAAGTATCTCGAACAGAAGGCCGCCATCTACGAGCAAGAGAAGAAGCAGTTCGAGTCGCAGCAAGAAGAGATCGCCAAAATGCAGGACTTCATCCAGCGCAACATCGCCCGGGCAACGACGACGAAGCGGGCCCAGAGTGTCCGCAAGCGTCTCGAGAAAGTCGACCGAATGGAAGCGCCGGACGGTGATGAGCGTAGTGCCGTCCTCTCGTTCTCGATTAAACGCCAAAGTGGGAACGACGTATTGAGCGGCAGCGACCTCGCCATCGGCTATGAGGAACCAATCGCCCAGCAGCTCCGCTTCCAACTGCAGCGCGGCGAATCGGTCGCCCTCGTCGGTCCGAACGGGGTCGGTAAATCGACGCTCTTGAAAGTGTTGACGAAACAACAGCCGGCGCTCACCGGTGACATCCGCTACGGTACCGGCGTCGAGATCGGCTATTACGATCAGGAGCAACAGAACTTGTCGGACGCCAACCGCGTCATCGACGAGATTTGGAACGACTGGCCGCTCATGCGCGAACAAGAAGTCCGCAGCCTGCTCGGTCAGTTCCTGTTCAGCGGTGACGACGTGATGAAGCGCGTCCATGAACTGTCGGGTGGAGAGCGGGCCCGCTTGACGCTCGCGAAACTGAAGCTCGAGCAGCCGAACTTGCTCATCTTGGATGAGCCGACGAACCACTTGGACCTCGACTCGAAGATGATCCTCGAGAACGCCCTCGTCGACTACCCGGGCACGATCTTGTTCGTCTCGCACGACCGTTACTTCATCGACCGGCTCGCGACGCGTGTCTTAGAGATCACGCCGAACGGCATCGACGAATACCTCGGTGATTACTCGTATTACGTCGAGAAGAAAGAAGAACTCGAAGAACTGGCCCGACTCGCTCGTGAAGAGACGAAACAAGTCATCGTCAAGAAACAGCGCGCCGACAAGGAACAGCAACGCGAGGAACGCCGGATGAAACAACGGATCGAGGAGATCGAGCTCACCATCGAGCAACACGAGGCCCGTCTCGAAGAGATTGAGCAACTGTTGTGTGAACCGGACGTCTTCAACGACTTCGCTCGGGCACAGGAACTGTCGACCGAGTCCGATGCGACGAAAGAATCGATCACGGCACTGTATGCAGAATGGGAGGAGCTCCATTCATGATGCGATTCCGTGCGATGCGAATCGAATGGATGCACGCCTTCCTGACCGGTCTCGCCTACATCGTGCCGACGGGGACGGAATTCGTATCCGAACTGATTCGTGGGGAACCGACGGTCGTTCCGTCGTTCCTGTTTTATTTCTTGCCGGTCGTCATCGGCTTCATCATCCAGACATGGAGCGGGATTGTGATCAGTTTGTTGAGCGGCCTGCTTATGAGCACCCTGTTTATCCGCCTCGTCGTCTGGCCAGTCGATGTGACCGTGCACAGTTTTTACGCCCCGGGCTCGGTGTGGGGACACTTCTATCAGTCGACGCTCCTCATGTGGGTGCTCGCACTGATTGTCTACGTCGTGAGCCGGGTGAACATGTGGTACAAACAGAACAAACATCATCCGGACGTATAAAAAAGGGAAGCCGTCTCCAACGTGGAGACCGGCTTCCCTTTTAACAGTTAGAAATAACGTAGCGGCTGGAATCCGCGTGTATGGAAGTCGAGCTTGAGGCCGTCTTCCGTGATAAAGAACACGTACTCGTTCGTATCGACATCACGGACGAACACTTTATAGAACGTGAGTGTCTCCTCACGGTTCGTCACATACTTCGCCTCATGTGTCGAGATCACTTGCGCGAACAGTTGCTCTTCGTCAAACTCGTTGACGATATCCTCGAACTTCGCCGCTTCTTCTTCGGTCGCTTCTCGTCCCGGCGCAATCTCGTAATACGCGTCGCTCGCTTTCGGCTGAACGCCGAGGTTGCGGTCGACGACGATGACGCTCTCGATATTTTGGTCGTCTAGGCTCTTATAGCCGTATAACGTCTCGACGAGCGTATTCTCACCCGTGACCCGGCCGATGCCTTCGATTGATTCCGCTCCCGTGAGCGACCGGACACGTGTCGCTTCCGGTACGATTTCTTCTTGATAAGCGATATTATAAGCGCGGATAATCTCTCGTACTTGCAAAAACGTCGCGACGACGAGCAGTACGACCAGACCTCCAATGATGATGCGTTTCGTCATGTCTCTATTTCCCCCTAGACTGTCATGCTCTCTTCTAAGGATAACCCAGGAACCGCATTCATCGCCAGTGTATCGCGCTTTCCTCGCACATACGCGTGATGTGCCGCCACCCCAATCATACCGGCGTTGTCTCCGCATAGATCAAGTGGTGGGATAACGAGGCGGATGCCTTCGCGGTCCGTCGCTTCTTTGAGCGCAGCGCGGAGTCCACGGTTGGCTGCGACGCCACCTGCGACGAGCAATTGCTTCGCTCCTTTTTCTTTCACGGCACGAATCGCTTTCTCGACGAGTACTTCGACGACACTCGCTTGGAAACTGGCCGCCAAGTTTTCAGGGATGACCGTCTCCCCGCGCTGTTCAGCGTTGTGGACGGCGTTGATGACCGACGACTTGAGCCCGCTGAAGCTGAAATCGAAACTTCCCGCTTCAAGCCGAACCCGTGGGAACTTGTACGTGTCTTCCCCATCGGCTGCGAGACGGTCGATGGCAGGTCCACCTGGGTAAGGAAGACTGAGCGTCCGTGCGACTTTGTCATATGCTTCTCCGGCCGCATCGTCACGTGTCTCCCCAATGACTTCGAACACACCGTGCTTGGGCATATAGACGAGCTCCGTGTGGCCGCCCGAGACGACGAGACAGACGAGCGGGAACTCCATCTCCTCGACGAGTTCGTTCGCATAGATGTGTCCGGCGATGTGATGCACGCCGATGAGCGGTTTGCTATGGGCGAAAGCGAGCGCTTTGGCCGCACTGATTCCGACGAGGAGTGCACCGACAAGACCCGGCCCTTGCGTGACCGCGACGGCGTCGACGTCTTGCATCGTCACACCCGCTTCACTGAGGGCGTCATCGATGACGTAGGTGATCCGTTCGACGTGGTGGCGCGAGGCGACCTCGGGCACAACCCCGCCAAACCGTTTATGACTTTCAATCTGCGACGAGACGACGTTCGATAAAAGCGTCTTACCGTCACGCACGAGCGCGACCGACGTCTCATCACAGCTCGACTCAATCGCGAGGATGAGCGATGTGTCCATCTGTTTCACTTCCTAACTTCGCCCAGTAAATATAGGCGTCTTCATTATTGTCTTGATAATATCGTTTCCGGCGTCCGGCATTTTCGAAACCGAACTGTTCGTACAGCTTTTGGGCGCCGATGTTCGAGACGCGCACTTCGAGCGTGAGAGCCGCGAGTGACTTCGAGCGGGCGAATTCAACGAGTTGCGTCAACAGAAGATTTCCGATGCCTTGCCCCCGATATTCCGGTAAGACGGCAATGTTCGTGATGTGCCCCTCGTCTACAATTTGCCAAACCCCGACGAAGCCGACCACGCGTCGTTCATGCACAGCGACGAAATAGATCGCTTGGTCATTGCGGAGCATCTCGTTCATGAACGCTTCTTTCGTCCACGGAATAGCGAACGAGGCCTCCTCGACTTTGGTCACTTCTTCGACGTCGAGCCATGTCATGCGCCGGATTTTAATATCAGCCATTGTTTTGTCCCTCGAGCCATTTCGCTTCCGCCTCAGCGAGACGAAGATACTCGGGCTCAAACGCATGGACATCATTCGTGGCCTCACCTAAGGCGACGAGATCGCTCGCACGGCCGTAACTATGCGCGGCCGGTGCTTCGGTATAGTCGTAAGACGCGAGTGCGTCACGGAACGGCTCCACGTCGCCGACGACGACGAACGGTCCGCTGATATTGGCTTCAAGCCAAGCGGCGACCGATGCGTGACGGTCGAGTGTGACGGCCTCGTTCTGTTGATAATGCCCGATATAGGCATTCCCTCGGCGGGCATCGATAAGCGAGACGATTGGGAGCTCCGTGTTCGGGGCCGCCGCCATAAGACGGAGCGCCGAGACCCCGACGAGCGGAATTTGAAGCGTGTAGGCGAGCGTCTTCGCTGTCGTGACACCGATGCGAATCCCCGTATAAGATCCAGGACCTGTCGTCACGACGATGCGTTCGAGTTCGGTCGGTGTCCATTTGACCGCATTCATCAATTGTTCGATCATCGGCATGAGCGTGACGGCATGATTTTTCGAGACCATGACCGTCGCCTCGGCTTGAATCTGTCCGTGCTCACTCAAGGCGACAGACAGACGTGTCGTCGACGTGTCAATCATGAGTTGTTTCATGCGAGCACCTCCTTCACGAGTGCATCGTACGTGTCGCCGACGGGCGCGAACGTCAGTTGACGTTCCTCGTCCCCGACTCGCTCGATTGTGATGGCGAGCCGTTCCGTCGGAAGTGACGACTCGATCAAGTTCGACCATTCGACGATGGCGACACCATCACCGTTGATGTATTCCTCGAGGCCGATATCGTCCCCCGTGTCTTCGAGACGATAGACGTCCATATGATAGAGCGGCAAGCGCCCTTGGTATTGTTTCATGATGGTGAACGTCGGGCTGTTGACGTTACGCGTGACGCCGAGGCCTTTACCAAAGCCTTGGGTGAACGTCGTCTTGCCGGCACCGAGGTCGCCGTCCAACGTTATGACCGTTCCGGCTTTGACGAGCGTGGCGAGTTTTTCTGCCACCGCCTGCGTTTCGGCCGCAGAATGGGTAATCAATGTATACATGATGTTTCTCCTTTAGTGGTTCTAGCGATACGTACTCATTGTACACTCAATTTTGCGCAAAAAAAAACACGAAACGTCATCGTTTCGCTATCTCATTTAAAAAATTGGTTGCGGGGGCTGGATTTGAACCAACGACCTTCGGGTTATGAGCCCGACGAGCTACCAGACTGCTCCACCCCGCGACGACATATGAAATTAAATAAAAATTGGTTGCGGGGGCCGGATTTGAACCGACGACCTTCGGGTTATGAGCCCGACGAGCTACCAGACTGCTCCACCCCGCGATGGTTTGAATTGTTTCGACATCCTCTATAATAAGTGAAGTAGTTATAAAATGCAACCTTTTTCTAAATGTTTTTTGAGAATTGGAATCGGGAACATGATAAGGAGTGTAACTTACTAGAGAAAAGGGGCGCGACCGTCATGTCGAAATGGGGTAATCGCTTTAAAAAATGGTTCTTTTCCGAACTGGATGCATCCGTCTATTTTCACACCGTCCCGTTCATTCCGAACGAGACCGTCCATGGAACGCTGCGGGTGTTGAACACCACTTCGCATGTCGTGCGCCTGCAAGAGTTGACGCTCAATTTTATGACGACGTTCAAAGATATCACGCTCGAAGGCAATGAATTCAATCGGGAGGCCGACTTGCAAGAAGTTCCAATCGCCCTATCGGCCGTGCTCGAACCAGGTGCTGAAGAACACATCCCGTTCACGTTCGATTTGACGATGTATGCCCCCTCCACCGCCGGAGCTCCATATAGCGTCGAAGCGACCGTTTGGGACACCGATGGAAAACGGGTCTGGTTCGATGTCATCGAGAAAGTCGAAGTCGAACCGCTCCCTGCCTTGAAACGATTATTGGAGGCGACTGAACACGCCGGGCTCGAGCTCATGTTCGTCCGTAACGTTATCGACCCGATCGGAGAAGAACGACCGTATCCGTTCGTCGAGAAGTATGGATTCAAACCGGTCGGTGACTGGGCCGACGAGTTCGAAGTCGTCAAATCGTTCTGGCGGGTCGACGAGGACGGGGTCGACGTCTATTACTGGCTCGACAATATCGAGAAGCAACGTACACTCGAGTCAATCGCCAATGACGTCACGATGCGCCATCGCTCGCTCACGTGGGACCAACTCGAACGCGAGCAAGACCGGCTCGGCCTCGGCATTCAAGAGACGTTACGTAGCCACCGTTCTTCATGAGCGGTGGTTTTCAATTGTCCAAACATCGTTACTCGTCGAGACGATCGTTTGGAACTTTTCGCGCTGCGGATGCATGAACAGCTCGTATTGGAGTCGACGCTCTTCGTGCGAAGCCTGTAAATATGTGAGATCCATTCCCCGTTGCTGGATATCTCGAACGGAACGTCGCGCAAACTCAGTATCACTGTCGGTATATAGATAAGCCGAAACATCCCACGAATCTGCAGCGAGGAACGCGACGCTCATGCCTTCGATGATGGTGATCCGTTTTGTCGGGTCAATCCACGTTCGTTCAAGGTATGGAACGTCAATCGTGAAAAAACCGATCCCTTCACGCACCATACGAACATCACGCTCTAGTGAAGGTAGATGGTGCGCGGACGGATGACAAGCTGTCATCTTATAATGATGCTCCTGCCCGTCGACCGTGTAATCGAGCATAGCGCTCTTCCGTAACATCGAGTCCGTGATATATGGATCGGTATTGATGTAGTTTACGTCTCCGAGGCGCTCGCGTAGGGCGTCTGCAAATATCGTCTTCCCGGCACCCCCGTGTCCCGAGATGGCGATAATCGTGCGCTCCTCTCGTTCGGCCTGGGCAACCATCATATCAATCAATTCATTCATAATGCTCCCCCTTTTGGTACACTTCATATAGAAAGGAAGTGTACCAATCCGATGTCAACTTGTCCATTTTGTCATCCTCAACTTGACCCGTCTCAGACGATCGTCGCCGAGAATGAGACATGCTACTTCTTGATGCACGACCGTGAGCAGGACTTGCTCGTCGGCTCTGGCGTTATCGTCCCAAAACAACATCGGGCGACGACGTTCGATCTCACGCCTTCGGAATGGCGCGATACATACGAGTTACTCCACGAAGCAAAGTCCTTCCTCGAGAAGACGTATGGTCCTGATGGGTATACGCTTGGCTGGAACGTCGGAACGGCGTCAAACCAGACCGTCCCTCACGCCCACCTGCACGTTATCCCTCGATACGCCGACGGACCGCACGCGGGTAAAGGTTTACGCCATTGGTTGAAACGACCAGAATAACCAAACAGCTCATCGTGTGAGGATGAGCTGTTTTCGTTTCGTTTCTATTTCTTCGAGTTGTTGTTCTAGACGTTCTACTTCTCTCGTCATTTTCTCAATCAGTTGAGCGATTTCACGATCGAGTCCTTTTACCTTGTCTAGCGAATCATTGATTCGTCCATGCATCGTCCACTCGGAAAAGATGTCATCGAGGAAGTAGTCAGCGAATTGAATGAGCGAACCGCGTTCAATGTGTAAGCCGCTGACAACTCCTTTCACATCAGCCAATTCCCGCGAGAAGCGCTCAAGCGCAGCTTGAAGTTCATGCATCTTCCGTTCCGAAGCATCGATGGCGTCATGTTTCATTGCAGTCGCAATCAATCCACCTCCAAAGAACGTATCATACGTCGACCAACCTTTCGCACTGTCGAGATGTTTAAGTGTTCTCGAGATGGCCGTCCGTGCTGAATTTCCAGCGACGATGGCTTCTTTATATTCAACAAGCACCTCATTCATTTTTACCTGTTGATCCGTGAGTCGATATAATTCTTCCCTAACAGTAAAATCTTGCTTCAAATGAGTTTCCTTCTCTTTTAGGAAGGTCTCCCATTTCGCGTCGATTCCACGATACGTCTCAAATGTTTCATATAAGTCACGACGCTCAAGCGCTAACTCATCCACCATCGCCTCATGTTCCCGTAACTTCAATTCGGCCCGGGCCGCCTCTTCTAATTCAATCGTTTTTTGTTCGTTGAATGTTCCCCTTAGCTTACGCCATGCGTTGACGAGCGAGAATGAATCTAAGTCATAGACATCGCGCTGTTCCTTCGTAAACGAATTGAGAAGTTGCTTTCGCACAGCTTCATGTTCGGCAATTTGCTTGTCGAGTGTTTTTAATTTACGGGCGAGTCGGTCCCGTTCTGCCATCTGTTGTTGTAAGTCGTGTTGGGTTTGGTAGAGATCACTCATAACGTTTTATTCCTCCAGTTTCTTTTCGATAATATTCTAACAGGTCTTTGACGTGTACCCCGTCAATCGTTAAGCCGTCAATCGATGAGTCCTTGATTTGGACACCATCGAGCCGACAGTTTTCAAAAAATGTATTCGTCAGGTTTGTATGGAAGAACGTCGTCGGCCTCCCTGATTCGTACATGGTGACGAAACGATACTGAGAACCAGATAGATTCAAATCATCAAACTCCGTCTCTCTGAAGTTGATATTCCGAAATTGGCTCTTCGTGAAATTACAGTTGTGCGCCTGAAGCTCTGAGACGTTACTATTCGTGATGGAGACACGACTCGCATCCATCCCATACGCTTGAGCACCTGTAATGGAACGCTCTTCATAGCGCAATATCATGTGATCTGTCCGTTGCTTCACTCGTTTGACGAAACAAACTCCCTGATCTGATTCGAAGACGGATTGGTAACCAGCTGCTCGATAAAATGCCACGTTGTTAGGTTGGGCTGTGGATGTCTCCAACTCCCAAATTCGAACAGTCGGATGAAGCTCCTCGATTGATTGTAGTGCCCGTTTCCCAATCCCTTTACCTTGTCTATATGGATGGATAAAGATGCGGTCTATCCGGCCATAATCTTGCCCTGTCAACGTCACGACGGCTCCCCCGACGACTTGTCCTTCAAGCTCGATGACGTAGCATGTCAATTGTTCAATCAAGTACAGGCTCATCGCCTCGTCATCATAACCGGGTGGTTCAATATTTAAGTCTCGATATGGTAGTCGGAGACGGTCTGCCTCTTGTTTAAAACTTGCCCGTGAAACCTCAGTGAATATCGTCTGGTCCGAGGTTGTAGCTTCACGAATGTGCATGATGATTCCCCCTCTTCACGTGTTTATACGCAAAGAAAGAATTAAAGGTTTCGAGAACGACAAAAAAGGACGATCGAGCATTTGCTCAATCGTCCTTTGCGTTGGCCTAGCAACGTCCTATCCTCACAGGGGGAGACCCCCAACTACTTTCGGCGCTGAAGTACTTAACTTCCGTGTTCGGCATGGGAACGGGTGTGACCACTTCGCTATCGCCACTAGACAATTATTATATTAACATACCGATTAGGATAAAGCAATACTATTAGGTAATTTTGTTTAAAATAATCACATAAAGAAAGACGACCGAGCGGATGCTCGATCGTCTTTCGCGTTGGCCTGGCAACGTCCTATCCTCACAGGGGGAGACCCCCAACTACTTTCGGCGCTGAAGCGCTTAACTTCCGTGTTCGGCATGGGAACGGGTGTGACCACTTCGCCATCGCCACCAGACATAGAGAGATCGTTCTCTCAAAACTGAAGACTCATCAATTCACACAAACCATTAGACTAGATCAAAGCCTCGACCGATTAGTATCATTCAGCTCCACACGTCGCCGTGCTTCCACCCATGACCTATCTACCTCATCGTCTCTGAGGGGTCTTTCTTGATTGCTCAAAGGGAAATCTCATCTCGGAGGGGGCTTCATGCTTAGATGCTTTCAGCACTTATCCCGTCCGCACGTAGCTACCCAGCGATGCTCCTGGCGGAACAACTGGTACACCAGCGGTGCGTCCATCCCGGTCCTCTCGTACTAAGGACAGCTCTCCTCAAATTTCCTGCGCCCACGACGGATAGGGACCGAACTGTCTCACGACGTTCTGAACCCAGCTCGCGTACCGCTTTAATGGGCGAACAGCCCAACCCTTGGGACCTACTCCAGCCCCAGGATGCGATGAGCCGACATCGAGGTGCCAAACCTCCCCGTCGATGTGGACTCTTGGGGGAGATCAGCCTGTTATCCCCAGGGTAGCTTTTATCCGTTGAGCGATGGCCCTTCCATGCGGAACCACCGGATCACTAAGCCCGACTTTCGTCCCTGCTCGACTTGTAGGTCTCGCAGTCAAGCTCCCTTCTGCCTTTGCACTCTTCGAATGATTTCCAACCATTCTGAGGGAACCTTTGGGCGCCTCCGTTACTGTTTAGGAGGCGACCGCCCCAGTCAAACTACCCACCTGACACGGTCCTCCAGCCGGATCACGGCTGCGAGTTAGAGACTCTATACGCAAAGGGTGGTATCCCAAGGGTGTCTCCACCGAAGCTGGCGCTCCGGCTTCACAAACTCCCACCTATCCTGTACATCGCGTACAAAGCCTCAATATCAGGCTGTAGTAAAGCTCCATGGGGTCTTTCCGTCCTGTCGCGGGTAACCTGCATCTTCACAGGTACTATGATTTCACCGGGTCTCTCGTTGAGACAGTGCCCAAATCGTTACGCCTTTCGTGCGGGTCGGAACTTACCCGACAAGGAATTTCGCTACCTTAGGACCGTTATAGTTACGGCCGCCGTTTA
>NZ_CM145756.1:2652500-2971152 GCF_055635335.1 Exiguobacterium sp. KKT215
TCACCCCGATATCAACGAACGCCCCAAAGTCGATGACGTTTCGCACCGTCCCTTGGAACTCCATCCCCACTTGAAGGTCCTCCAAGTTCATAACGTCGATCCGAAGCAATGGTTTCTGAATATCTTCGCGCGGGTCACGTCCAGGCTTCGCGAGCGACTTCAAGATATCTTCGACTGTCGGTAATCCGGCATCTAGCTTCTCACTTAGCACTTTGGCATCGACCGTCTTTAATCGTTCCCGCAGTTCGGCCGTGCCTACCGCTTGCTTCGAAACACCGAGTTCCTTCAATAGAGAGAGTGTCAATTTATAGCTCTCTGGATGAATCTCCGTCTGGTCGAGCACATCACTCCCATTCGTGATCCGTAAAAAGCCGGCTGCTTGTTCATACGCCTTCGCTCCAAGACGTGGTACTTTCTTGATTTCTTTCCGTGTATCAAACCGGCCGAACTCGTCACGATACGCGACAATATTTTTAGCCGTCGTCTTATTCAATCCGGATACATACGTGAGCAGTGACTCCGAAGCCCGGTTCACATCGACGCCGACCATGTTGACGACACTCTCGACAACGAACTCGAGCGACCCTTTCAACTTGTTCTGACTGACGTCATGCTGATATTGCCCGACCCCGACAGACTGCGGATCGACTTTGACGAGTTCCGCCATCGCGTCTTGAATGCGTCGAGCAATCGAGACGGCCGAACGTTCTTCCACTTTCAATTCCGGGAACTCTGATCGGGCAATTTCTGAAGCCGAATAGACACTCGCCCCCGCCTCGTTGACGATGGCATAGGCTATCTCGCGTTCCGCCTTCTTTAGCCAGTTCGATACGAACTGTTCCGTCTCACGGGATGCGGTCCCATTCCCGATGACGATAACCGAGATTGGATAACGTTTCACGAGTGACGCCAACACTTTCTCTGAGCCCGCGACATCGTGTTTCGGTGCCGTCGGATAGAAGACACCGACCTCTTCGACTTTTCCGATTTCATTGACGACGGCCCATTTACAACCTGTGCGATAGGCTGGGTCAATTCCTAGGACGACGACCTCACGAAGCGGTGGTTGCATGTAGAGCTGTTTCAAGTTTTTTGAGAACACGTCGATTGCCTGTTCTTCAGCCGTCTCAGTCAACTCGCTCCGGACCTCGCGTTCGATGGCCGGGAACACCGACTTCTTGAAGGCGTCCTTCACGGCGAGCGTAACGAGTTCACGTTTCTCCGTCGGCAAGCGGTCAAACTTGCCGAGCGCTTGTCGCATGAAACCCGTCTCGTCGAAGACGATCTTCACTTGCAACACATCCGTGCGCTCTCCACGGTTCAAGGCGAGGATTCGGTGTGGGACGATTCCTGCGATTTTCTCTTCATATTCATAATACTGGGCGAACACTTCTTTCTCATCTTCCGCCTGCTTTTTCTTCTGTGAACGAAGGAGCGCCTCTTTCCGGACTCGTGTACGGAGTGATTGTCGAAGCGTCGCCACTTCGCCCCACTCCTCCCCGATAATCGATTGGACGAACGGAAGTGCTTCTTCAAGCGAGAGGTCCCCTGCTAACGACTGCGCTTCGGTCACCGAATATGGTGTTGGTTGACGATACCAGTCAGCGAGCGGTTGGAGCCCTTTCTCCCGACCTTGTTCGGCTTTCGTCCGTCGTTTCGGACGATACGGAAGGTAGATGTCATCGACTTGTTGCAGGCTCGTCGCCGTTTCAAGCGCACGGGTCAACTCTGGTGTCGCCTTCTCGAGTTCTTCGAGTTTGGCGAGGACGTCCGTCTTACGTTTGTGCAAACTCTCTTCATATTGTAAGGCATCGAGAATGGCTTTGATTTCCACTTCATCGAGATTACCGGTCATTTCTTTACGGTACCGGGCCATGAACGGAATCGTCGCTCCGTCCGCGGCGAGTTGTTGCACCGTCTCGACTTGACTCGTCTTCAACTTCAAATCTTTTGCGATTTTCGTAATCAATCGAATCACTTCCTTTTCTCTTCTCTCTTGAAGTGTAGCAAACTCACGCGTGGACGACAAAAAAACGATGACCGTTTAGTCATCGTTTGAGAATACTTCATTGAGCGGGACTTTGATGGCCTCGCGTAATTTCTCGAGCGCACGACGCTGTAAGCGCGATACGTGCATCTGTGAAATCCCAAGGAGCTCACCCGTCTCTTTTTGGCTCATGTTTTTATAATAAGCACATTCCAGAATCGCCTGTTCCCGTTCATTCAACACGCTGAACGCTTTTTCAAGGATGAGGCGCTGGTCAACCGATTCGTAACCACGTTCTTGACTCCCGACGAGGTCTAGGAGCGTGACGGTCGAACCTTCGTTGTCCGCTTCGATTGAGCTGTCGACGGAAAGGGCTTGGTAGCTCTTACCCATCTCGAGCGTTTCGAGAATCTCTTCATCCGATACGCCAAGATAATCGGCAATCTCATCTATGCGCGGTGAGCGTTGCAATTCGGTCGTCAATTCTTCGACCGTCTTCTTGATTTTCGGTCCAAGCTCTTTGATTCGGCGTGGGACGTGGACGCTCCACGTCTTGTCCCGGATGAAACGCTTGATTTCACCGATAATCGTCGGAACGGCGAACGACTCGAAACTGCGTCCAAACTCAGGGTCGAAACGGCGGAGGGCAGCGAGAAGTCCGATCATGCCGACTTGAACGAGGTCGTCATGAATGGCCCGGCCTCGCGAAAACTTTCGTGCAAGCGCCTCAACGAGGTCCGAGTATCGGTTGATGAGGAGCATTTGGACTTCTTCATTTTGATCGTCCTGTTGATAACGCTCGATCCACTCTAATACTTCATCATCACTGTGATGGCGTTGTTGAGATTTTGCTGGCACTCTGATCCACCTCGTCCCTGTTAAGGAGTTTCGTCATCGTCACCTTGACACCATTGTCCTTGTTGATCGAGACGTCATCCATTAAGGCTTCAATGAGGAAAAGACCGAGTCCTCCTTCGTGAAGCGATTCGATTTCAGCCGTCTCTTCGACTGGCGCCGCTTGGCGTTTCACGTCGTCGGCAAATGTTTTGCCCGAGTCCTCGATCGTCATTTCGAGACGATCTTCATAGACGCCGCACGTGAGCTTCACTTCACCCTCTTGATCTTCATAGGCATGTTGAACAGCATTGCCACAGGCTTCCGAGACCGCGATTTTAATATCCTCGATCTCGTCGTACGTATATCCCATACGGTTAGCGATTCCTGAGACGACTAAACGGACCACACCGACATACTCCGGTTTGGCCGGGAACGTCATCACCGTCTGTTCGATGTTACTCATTGCGTGCCACCTCTTACGTTTGTATTGATTGAAAGCAACTTGTGCAGTCCTGTCAATTCAAAGAGACGGTTGACGCGGTCGGTGACGCCGACGAGCGACAACTCTTTCTCATTACGTTTGGCTATTTTAAGGGCACCGACAAATACGCCGAGTCCAGTTGAATCCATATAGTCCACTTCATCCAAATGAACGGTAACATCTTGTTCCGTAATAGCCGGGTGCAAGACTTCCTTCAATTTTGGTGCGGTATATGTATCCACTTCTCCGGATACGTAAAGGTGTAATTGGTCTCCAATGACTTGCTCGCGAATCGCTAAATCCATCGTATATTCCCTCCTAATGTGCGTACAGAAAAATTGAGTACGATTAAACTAAATTCCCGTTTTACAGAATTCTAAACTATTTTTTAAGATTTTTTTGAAAAAAAACCGATACCCATGTATCGGTTTCTTTATATGTAAGCTAGAGAGGGATTAATCCCAGACTAATCTCTAGCGCTCGGTCAACTTTGTGCATCGTCTCATCATCGAGATGAGTGACTTTATCTGTCAGACGACGCTTATCAATCGTTCGAATCTGTTCAAGCAAAATCACGGAATCTCGTTCGAGACCATGTTTGACTTGATATACCTCTACATGAGTCGGCAGTTTTGCTTTCTGGATCTGAGCCGTAATCGCAGCGACAATGACGGTCGGGCTAAAGCGATTGCCGATATCGTTTTGAATGACGAGAACCGGACGAACTCCACCTTGCTCTGAACCGACTACGGGCGACAGATTCGCATAAAACACGTCACCACGCTTTACGATCACTCCGCTCACACCCCGCTTACTTGACGTAAGAGAGCATGTTCGGCTTCCGTCTCAATCATCAGCATCTCTTCTGCCATATTCAAATTAAACGCGGCCATCTCTTGATAGCCCCTCGCCAATTCTTCGCGCAGTGTTTGTTGTCGATCAGCAATTTCTTTGGACAAGTACGTCACTACATCGTTCAATGACAATGATTCACGATCTTTCATCGAAATCGGACCCACATGTTGCGAGAACCGATCTGGAACGGACGCTAAAGCACCCGCAGTTCGCTGTTTCAACATCTTACACCTCCAGAATCGTTTCAATGACTGGCGGAAATCTTCCCGCGTTCTTTACCAATATAACACGCGAGTTTGGGAAAATATAGAGGATTCCCGAAAGAATTCAGATAATTTCACACGTTTTCCGCTTTACACATAACGTCGTGGGAGGCGGCTCGTCAATTGACAGACGACCTCGTAGTTGATTGTCTCGAGATGCGTGGCCAGTTCATCAATCGCGACCGGTCCACCGATGAGCGTGACGACCGTCCCGACCGGAACTGACTCGGGAAGCCTCACCATGAAGCGGTCCATACAGACACGACCGACAATCGGACAACGGTGACCGTTTACGTCGACTTTGAATCCGCTCGCTTTACGAATCCAGCCGTCGGCATATCCGACCGGCACGGTACCAATCCACTCATCTTCAGTCGTCGTATACGTCGCCCCGTAGCTGATCGTCTGTCCGGCCTCGAGTTGCTTCACTTGCATGAGCTTGCTCTTCAACGTGAAGGCCGGACGTAAGAATGAATAGAAGGAAGCCATCTCGGCCGACGGATACAATCCATACAGCGCGATGCCGACCCGGACCAAGTTATACGGCACATCTTGTCCCGCCATACGGATGGCCCCGGCCGAGTTCGATGTATGAATGTAACGGAATCGTGAATGGAGACCGTCCATCAATTGAGCGAACCGCTCCTGTTGCTCATAATACAGCTGGCTGTCCGGCTCATCCGCCGTCGCGAAATGCGTATAGATACCTTCCACAACGAAGCGGTCATCGACCGCCTCGAGCAGCGCATCGAGTTCAGTGCGAGTCCGTAGACCGAGACGCCCCATCCCAGTATCAACTTTCACATGGACGGTGAGCGGTCGGTCAGATAAATAGCTGCTCGCCTCGCGCAACCAGTCGGCTGAAAAGACAGATAACGTCACATCATGCTCGGCCGCGACGCCTGCAAATTCTGGAAACTGGGCTTCCATAACGAGAATCGGTGCTTCAATCCCAGCCTCTCGGAGCTCGATGGCTTCTTCAAGCAAGGCCACGCCGAGCATCGTTGCCCCGTTCTCGAGTGCGATTTTCGCGACTTCGACGGCTCCATGTCCGTAAGCGTTCGCTTTGACGACGGCCATGAGCGCTTGCGGGATCCGTTTTTTGATTTCGATTACGTTATGCTTGATCGCCGCCCGATCAATTTCAATCCAACTTGGACGAAACATCGTGATCCCCCTCTTCAATGATGACTTGTGCCACGGCGTATTGCTCGCTGTGGCTGATACTCACATGAATCCGGCCTGAGTAAGGCGCCGTCATATGTGGTCGCCCGGCCTCATCCGGTAAGATTTCGATTTGTTGCCACGACAGGCCCCGGGCAATCCCGGTCCCGACCGCTTTGGCATACGCTTCTTTCGCCGCGAACCGTCCAGCGACGAATTCGATGCGGCGTTGTTCTGGATAGGCGTCGGCGAGCGCCCGCTCAGCTTCGGTCAACAGACGCGCGACGAAACGGTCATTCCTGATCGAGCGAGCAATCCGCTCGAGCTCGACGATATCGATTCCGATTCCCACAATCACAGGACACTCGCTCCTTTCCTTTTTCACTCGTTTCCTTATACAATTAAGGAAAGAGGTGATGCTATGTTTAGTCGTACTGAGAATGTTCAAACGTTCGTCCGAGCGTATCCGCTCGTAACGCTGTTCATTGTAATCCAACTGCTCGTGTTTGTCATCGATTCTTTGGTACCTGACCTCCGAATCGTCGCACTCGGTGGGTCGTTCCATCTCGCGCTCGCCCAAGGGGAATGGTACCGTCTTTTGACGGCCAACTTCATCCATTTAGGGCTCGGTCATCTGCTGTTCAACTCGTTCGCTTTGATTATCTTCGGTCCTGCCATGGAACGCATGGTCGGTCATATCAAATTCGCCGTGTTTTATCTCGTCGCCGGTGTCGTTGCCAACTTGCTGACGTTCTTCACGGTAAGTGAACTGTTCTACCTGCAGGCCGGTGCGTCAGGTGCGATTTTAGCGATTCTCGGCTTCTATGTGTACATCGGTCGGTTCCGCCGGACGCTCATCTATAGCCAGGACGCGCGACTCGTCTATATTTTCGTCGCCATCAGTGCCGTGTTCACGCTCATCGGGGCGAACGTGTCGCTCTGGGGACATGTGTACGGCTTCCTTGCCGGGTTCTTGCTCGCGATTCCGCTTTCCCGGTTCGCGGTCCCGTACTCGCGCCCGCTCCGTTACGGGAAGTACAAACCTCGCAAGTATTCGCCGCCCATCATTCATACGGGTGAAGGCAAATGGATTTTCTACGTGATCGTCGGACTGGCCGTGTTCGGTCTGTTCGCCCGCTTTTTATGATAGTAATAAAGAGAGGATTCGCCAAAGCGGCGAATCCTCTCTTTTGGGTTAGGCGAGCAGCGTGAGCATGAGCGCTTTTTGCGCATGTAAGCGATTCTCAGCTTGATCGAATACGACCGATTGCGGACCGTCGATGACGTCGGCCGTCACTTCTTCGCCGCGATGGGCCGGGAGGCAGTGCAGGAAAATCGCCTCCGACTTCGCTCGTTGCATGAGCGAAGCATCGACTTGGAACGTCGCGAACTGCGTCAACCGTTCTGCTGCTTCCGCTTCTTGTCCCATGCTCGCGAATACATCTGTGTAAATGACGTCCGCACCCGAGGCAGCAGCAATCGGGTCTTCCCATAAGGCAACGCTGCCCCCTGTCGTCGCAGCCAGCTCGTTCGCCCGTTCGAAAATGTCAGTCTCGACCGTATACGCTTCCGGCGAGGCGATGCGGATATGCATCCCGCTGAGTGCGCCCCCGATCATGAGCGAGTGGGCCATATTGTTCCCGTCGCCGATGTACGTCAACGTCTTCCCTGTTCTCGTGCCGAACACTTCCTCGACCGTCAACAAGTCGGCAAGCACTTGGCACGGGTGATGGGAATCGGTCAATCCGTTGATGATTGGAATCGAGCCTGCCGAAGCGAGCGTCTCGACCGTCTCGTGGGCATACGTCCGAATCATGAGCGCGTCGACATAGCGGCTCATGACTTGAATCGTATCCGTCAGTGGTTCCCCGCGTCCAATCTGTAAATCACTGCTGCTCAAGAACAACGGATAACCGCCGAGTTCGACGACACCGACCTCGAACGACATCCGGGTGCGGGTCGAGGCCTTCTCGAACAAGAGCGCCACTTTCTTGCCGGCGAGCGCCGACTGGAACGCTTCCGGTTGTCGTTTCACCTCGGCCGCCAGTGCAAGCAAGTCGTCGAGGGCGGACGGCGTCAGTTCCTCGAGTGTCAGTAGATGATTGATCGTTTTCGTCGTCATAATGGTAGTCCCTCTCCTGTCTGCATCGTTTGAAGTGAACGTACCGGCATCGGTTCCGCTCGCATCGCTTGTTGATAGTACTCGGCAAGATGTGTCTCTGAGATGACGTGGACGCCGTTTCGGACCGCCGCCTCACGTGCCGCTTGTTCCTCTGGTGCGTTCGAGAATAGGACCGACACGTTTTGGAACTTGGTCGTCTCATCAAGCGGTTGATCACTATATGCCGACCAGCCTTGGCCGGCTACAATCTCAGTCCGATTCATGACGCGCGTCGTCGTCGCGTCGTAACAGAACCGTTCCGACACGTAAGGGGTCATGCTGAATTGGAGTGTCTCCCCGGTCGAGCGCATGACCGGACCGGTGAGCGGGTCGACGCCCGGCAATTTCAAACTCGAGAATACCGGTGTTTTGATGGCATATCCGTTCCATACCGGACGTGCGTCGGGGACGACGGTTGCCAACTCATGGCCGAACGCCGCGAGCGTCGCCCATTCGATGAGCGGTTCGCCGGTCACTTTGCTGACGATCGGGACCGTCCGCGAAGCACGCGGGTTGATTTCGAGCACGTAGATGACGTCGCCTTTCAAGACGAATTGGATATTGAGCGCGCCCCGGTATGTGAGTGCTTGTCCGATCGTTTGAACGATGGCTTCAATCTCGTTTTGTTGCGCGCTCGACGTCTTGACCGGCGGCAGAATCATCGTCGAATCGCCAGAATGGACACCGGCTGCCTCAATCTGTTCGAGCAAGGCCGGGACGTAGACGGTTTTCCCATCGGTGACACAGTCGACTTCGAGCTCACGCCCATCGACATACGCATCGACGAGGAGCGGATAGGTCAAATGCGGTTCGATTTGATGCAATTCCGCCCCGTTCCGGATGATATGCATACCTTTCCCACCGATGACGTAGGAGGGACGGACGACACATGGATAGCTGAGACGATCGATTGCGGACGTCAACTCGTCTGCCGACCCGACCTCTTCACCTGGGATGTGAGCCACCCCGATCTCGTCGAGGAATTGATAGAACCGATCCCGGTCCTCCATTTGATCGATGACGGCTGCCGTCGCCCCGAGCAAATGATAGCCTTTGGCTTCCAGCGCATGGGCGAGTGAGATGCCGGTCTGGCCGCCGAACTGGATCAACACGTCCTGACACCCTTCGGCCTCCAATACGTGGACGACATCTTCAATCGTCAACGGTTCGACGTACAGTTTGTCGGCGACCGTGAAGTCGGTCGACACCGTCTCCGGATTGTTGTTGATCATAATCGTCTCGACCCCGAGCTTTTGAAGGGCCCAGACAGCGTGCACCGAACTGTAATCGAACTCGATACCTTGCCCGATGCGAATCGGCCCTGACCCGATGATGGCGACTTTCGGGCGCTCGCTCGGCACGACTTCAGACGTCCCGTGCCACGACCCGTAAAAGTACGGTGTGTGGCTCTCGAACTCGGCGGCACACGTATCAATCATCTGATAGACCGGATGGATGTCGTGTTCTAGCCGCATCGCTGCGACTGCGTCGGCCGTGACGTTCATCTGTTGCGCAATCTGGGCGTCAGTGAAACCGAACCGTTTCGCTCGCAACAAGTTTTCTTTCATAGACAGGTCCAGACGGATTGTCGTCACGAGTCGCTCGAACGTCATCATGAAGTGCGGGGCGATACCCGTCAGCGCTTCAAGCTGTGACGCCGTGGCGATTCCCCGATCGAGTAACGCGAGGCACGCCAGGAGACGACGATCGGTCGGTGCCGAAATTTCAGCGTAGAGCGCGTCAGGATCAGCTGTCGCCATCCAACTCGGATAGAGCGGACTCTGCTCGACACCGGCACCGCGCCACGCTTTCTGTAGCGCTTCTTCGAGTGTTTTGCCCATCGCCATGCTCTCCCCGGTCGCTTTCATCTGTGGTCCGAGCGTCCGGTTCGTCCCATTGAACAAATCGAACGGGAACGTCGGCACTTTCGCCGTCACATAATCGAGGGCCGGCTCGAAGCTCGCCATCGTCCCGTTCGTGACGGGATTGATGCAATCGTCGAGTCGTTCCCCGAGGGCAAGACGGGTGGCAATCTTCGCAATCGGATAACCGGTCGCCTTCGAGGCGAGCGCCGAGCTACGTGAGACACGCGGGTTCACTTCAATCACGTAATAGGCGTCTTCCGTCGGATGAACGGCGAACTGGATGTTACACCCGCCGACGACACCAAGTGCCGAGACGATTCGGAACGCGGCGCTCCGTAACGTCTGATGCATGACATCCGATAGTGTCTGGGCCGGGGCAAACACGACCGAATCGCCCGTATGGACGCCGACCGGGTCGATGTTTTCCATGTTGCAGACGATGATACACGTCCCGTTGGCGTCGCGCATGACCTCATATTCGAACTCTTTATACCCGGCGATACTCTGCTCGATTAAACACTGCGAGATGGGACTCGCCTCGAGACCACGTTGCGCAAGCGTGTAGGCGGCATCAATCGTCTCCGCAATCCCGCCGCCGGTACCGCCGAGCGTGAACGCCGGACGGACGATGAGCGGGACGCCCGTCTCGGCGATAAAGCCGTCAAGGGCTTCGATCGATTCGATGGTCGTGCTGATCGGGAGCGGTTCCCCAAGTTCGTTCATCTTCTGTTTGAACCGTTCGCGGTCCTCCCCGTCGCGAATCGTCTCGAGCGACGTCCCAAGGAGGGCGATCCCGTATCGTTCGAGCACACCGGCCTCGTCCAAGGCGAGCGCCAAATTGAGGGCGGTCTGCCCGCCGACCGTGGCAAGCAAGTGGGTCGGACGTTCTGTCTCGATAATCAACTCGGCCTTCTCTAACGTCATCGCCTCGATGTATGTGTGATCGGCCAAACCGGGATCGGTCATGATCGTGGCCGGGTTCGAGTTGAAGAGCACGACCTCACAGCCTGCTTCTCGAAGCGCTTGGCACGCCTGTGTGCCCGAATAGTCAAACTCGGCCGCCTGTCCGATGATAATCGGACCTGAACCGATGACGAGTACTTTCTTATGCATAGACGTTCACCCCTTGCTGAATCATTTCGTCGAAGCGGTCAAAGATGGCTTGTGCTTCCTTTGGTCCCGGACTGGCCTCCGGATGAAACTGGGCCGAGAGAATCGGGGCCGTCCGGTGCAATGTCCCTTCGACTGATAAATCGTTAACGTTTTCAAATAGCAGTTCGAGCGGCGTCGCTTCCAAACTGTCCCGTTTGACGACGTACCCGTGATTTTGCGACGTCATCCACACTTCACCCGTCTGGACGTTCCGGACCGGATGATTGGATCCGCGGTGTCCGTAAGCCTGTTTTTCAATCTCACACCCGAAGGCGAGCGCGAGCAGTTGATGGCCCATACAAATGCCGAGTGTCGGATACGCCAATGCCACTTCACGCACATGATCGAGGTAGTCGACCAAATCACGTGGATCTCCCGGACCGTTCGACACGAGAATCCCGGTCGGCGCGAGCGCATGGACTTGGGCGGCCGTCGTATCGAACGGAACGACTGTCACCGCGTACCCTCGCTCCACCATCGCTTGAACCATCGACGCCTTCACGCCGAAATCAAGACAGACGATATGTCCGCTCGCCCCGTCGCCGTGACGCACATGACGTGGCGTCGAAACGGTCTCCGTAATCTGATGTAGATCCCCATCGAACGACACATCTGATTCAGACGTCATCACACCCCACTGATCCCCGTGTTCACGAAGGGCATGGACGAGCGAGCGCGTGTCGACGTCAGACAGTACCGGCACTCCGGACTGCTCCAACCAATCCTTCAAGTCGGTCGCCGCCCCGTTGCCAGCTAACGTCTGGACGAGCACGCCCGCCACTTGAATGTCCGCACTTTCAGATACTGCGTCGGTCAACCCATATTGTCCGATGAGCGGATATGTGAACGCGACGATTTGACCGGCGTACGAAGGATCGGTCAACACTTCTTGATAACCGGTCATCCCTGTGAAGAAGACGACCTCCCCTTTCGCCGAGCGCGCACTCGTCTCCCACGTCCCGTTGAACTGTTGACCGCTTTGTAACGTCACTGTCCCCGTCATGACACCATCTCCTTTGTAATCACATGTCCAATGATTGCGAGCGCCTCATCCACTTCGGCTTCTGTAAGCAACAAAGACGGCAAGAAGCGAATCACGTCAGGACCTGCCGCAACGACCAAGAGGCCAGCGTCTCGCAACTGTTCGATCCATGCCGCGACCGATTGCGTCGCGACGAGCCCGAGCATCAAACCGAGTCCACGTACCTCGGTGAATGTCTCTCCGTCGACAAATTGTTCCAAGCCCGCTCGTAATCGCGCGCCCATCGCATTGACGTGGGCAAGTGCGTCCGCCTCGAACAAAATGTCGAGCGTCGCTTCCGCCGCGGCCATCGCGAGCGGATTGCCGCCGAACGTCGAACCGTGACTGCCAGCCGTGAAGACGTGTTCCGCACCTGCTGCTGTCAAAATCGCTCCGACAGGAAAACCACTACCGAGCCCTTTCGCGAGCGTGACGACGTCCGGTTTAAGCGGTGTCTGTTCGAACGCGAAACGGGTACCTGTGCGGGCAATCCCGGTCTGCACCTCATCGACGACGATTTTGACACCATGCTCAGTCGCTTTCGCTTGAAGCGCTTCGAGCCATGCCGCGTCAGCGACGACGACCCCACCCTCGCCTTGGACGATTTCGAGCCAGACCGCAGCCGTCTCGTCATCGATCATGTCGAGTGCATCCATATCGTTGAACGGCGCGTGTACAAAATCAGACACCATCGGGCCGAATCCGGCTTTGACCTTGTCTTGTCCGGTCGCCCCGAGCATGGCGAACGAGCGACCGTGGAACGATTTCGTGAACGTCACGATTTTTGTCTTGTTCGTCCATTTCCGAATCAATTTGAATGCCCCTTCGTTCGCCTCGGTCCCGCTGTTACAGAAGAACGCATGCGTCAAATGCGTCCCTGACATGAGCGTCTCGGCGACGCGCGCTTGCCCGCTGATGTTGTAAAGGTTCGAGGTGTGCCACACTTTTTGAAGCTGCGCCTCTAGCGTTTGGCTCACGTGCGGATGACGATGACCCGTCCCGCAGACAGCGATGCCCATGACGAAATCGAGATACCGCTTCCCCGCCGTATCGGTCACGTAGGACCCGCTCGCCTGCTCAATCTCAATATGTCGTTGTCCGTATGTCGGTAGTAGTGAATGCATGGTGCACCTCCTGTAGTGTTGTCCCGGGATGAACCGGGTCCTTGCCGTCACGGATGACGGCGACTGCAATCCCTCCTGCTAGAGCTGCTAAGAGCGCCTCGGTTTTCGGGATCATCCCCCCATAGATATCCCCTGTGGCGATGGCCGTTTGGACGTCTTCACGTGTCAGCGTTTGACGGAACGTCCCATCAATCCGGATACCTGGGACGTCAGTGATCATTTCGAAGCAGTCGGCCTGCAGCGCGACCGCGACGGCAATCGCACAATCGTCCCCATTACAGTTCAACGTGCCTTCCGTACCGTGTAATAATGATGTCACGACAGGCACATAGCGACCCGCGAGCAACAGCTCGAACAAGTCTGTCTCGACCCGGTCGACTTCACCGACCGCCCCGAGTTCCACCAATTGCTTTCCTGTCAGCGTCTGTCCGTCCACACCCGAGAGACCGACCGCTTGAATATGATGACGACCGAGGGCAGCGACGATTTCGGTCTGCATCTCCCCCGCGAGCACGCGCTCGGCACCGGTCAACACGTCCGCTGTCGTGACACGACGTCCGTCTTGAAACACCGGTTCGATTTGTTGGTGCTCGCAATAAGCGGACAACGCAGGTCCACCCCCATGAACGATCACAAGTTCATGCCCTGCGTCGAGCCACGTCCGCCACTCGTTGAAATAGTCCGGATGGAGCGTGTCCCAAACGCTCCCGCCGAGTTTGACGATTTTCCGTTGTTTCATGTCCGGTAACTCGCGTTGATTTTGACGTAATCGTAAGTCAAATCGCAGCCGTACGCCTGACCTTGTCCGGTGCCGTCCTGCAATCGGATTTGGATCGAGACGACGTCTTGTCCCATCTCTTCTGTCGCGAGCGCCTCATCGAACCAGACCGGCGCACTTTCCATCAGCACATGCTGTGACCCGATGCGGATGTCGACGTGGTTCACGTTAATCGGTTGCTCCGATGCACCGATGGCGGCGATGATGCGTCCCCAGTTCGCATCTTGTCCATAGACGGCCGTCTTCACGAGCGACGAGCCGACGACTTGTTTCGCAATCATCCGAGCCGCCTCATCCGTCTTCGCCCCGACGACCTCGACCTCAATCAATTTCGTCGCCCCTTCCCCGTCACGAGCAATCGCCTTGGCGAGATCTGTGCACACGTCCGTCAACGCTTGGCAGAAGCGGTCATAGGCTGGTGTCCCTTCGATGATTTCATCCATCTCGGTCAGTCCGCTCGCCAAAGCGAGCACCATATCGTTCGTCGAACTGTCCCCGTCGACGGTGATGCTGTTAAACGAGGCGTCCACGCTCTGTTTCAGCGCCCGTTGTAACACGTCGGGCGCGATGACGGCATCGGTCGTGATGAAGCCGAGCATCGTCGCCATGTTCGGATGAATCATTCCCGAGCCTTTGGCCACACCTGCGATTGTCACGGTCGCGCCTCCTTCGGTGTACTCGACGCCCGTACATTTTGTTCCCGTATCGGTCGTCAAAATCGCTTCCGCGAACGACTCCGCCCCCGTCTCCTCATGGATCGGTTCAAGCAAATCGATCCCGTTCAAGAGCGTCTCCATCGGTAACAGTTGACCGATGACACCGGTCGAGGCAATCGCCACTTCTTCCGGTTTGACCCCGATATGTTCGGCCGCCTTATCGCGCATCGTATACGCGTCCTCGAGCCCTTGCGGACCGGTGCAGGCGTTGGCGTTTCCACTGTTAATCAAGACGGCACGAATCTTCCCGCTCGACGCGTGTAGCGTTTCTTTCGTCACTTGAATCGGAGCCGCTTGAAATTGGTTCGTCGTATACACCGCGGCGGCACTAGCCAACTGTTCGCAGACGAGCAGGGCTAAATCCTTACGCTTTCGTTTCAGTCCGGCGTGAACCCCGCACGCTTGAAACCCTTTCGGCGTGACGACGTGGACGACAGGGCTGATCGTTGTTTCAATCATTCATTCTACCTCCTTATATGTACTGGGGTTGTTCATTCAACCCGGCTGTTTCGTTTAATCCAAAGCGGACATTGGCGTTTTGAATCGCTTGTCCGGCCGCACCTTTTTGCATATTGTCGATGACCGAGATGATGGTCAGTCGATTCGTTCGTTGGTCGAGATACACCCACAAGTCGCAGTAGTTCGACCCGACGGCAGTTCGAATCTCCGGTTCGCCTTGTTGCACCCGGATAAATGGTTCATCCGCGTAAGCCTGTCGCAATGCGTCCACCCAATCCGCTTCGCTCTGCTCAAGCGTCGGGACGACGCTCATCGTCGCCATGATGCCTCGATTGATGGGCAACAGGTGTGTCGAGAGTGACACGGTCGCTTGCGTCCCGCTCACTGCATAAAGCGTCTGTTCAATCTCCGGGATGTGTTGATGCGTATGGATTTTATACAGTTGCACGTTTTCGTTGGAGCGGGCGTGGTGCGTCTTGGCGCTGAGTCCCTTCCCGGCTCCCGTAATTCCGGAGCAGGCCGAGACGATGATTTCGTTCGGGTCGATCCAGCCTCCGTTCACGAACGGCAATAAGCCGAGCGCGACCGCCGTGGCGTAACACCCGGGATTGGCAATCCAATCGGCCGACCTTACAGCGTCTCGATTCCATTCCGTCAATCCATATACCGCCTGTGCTTGAAGCGATGCCGGTACGGCCGGTTTGCCATACCACGTCTCGTAGCTCGATGCCGGCAGGCGTAAGTCTCCACTCAAATCGATGATGACCCCTTCATATTCCGTCAACTGCGTCACGTATTGCGCCGACACTCCGCTTGGCGTTGCTAAAAAGATGACGTCGATGTCGTCCAATGCGTCAACCCGGAACGGTTCGAGCGTCAAATCCTTAATCTCTAACCACGGATACAGTTGCGCAAGCGTCAACCCGGCGCTCGAATCGCTCATCGCCCGGACGAGCGTGAACTCGGGATGTTTCCCGATGAGCTTCAACAGCTCCATCCCGGCGTATCCCGTGACGCCGACGATTCCACAAGTGATCATCTGCCGAACCTCCTTAAAAGAATAAATTGATTAAAACACACGTATATTTATACTGTCAATTGTATTTTTATACAAAGTAAACAAAGAGAGTCTTGCCAGAACATGAAAACACGGCCCGGCGCAACAGCACCGGACCGTGGATATGAATTAAATTTGATTTTTATGACGAGCGTCTTGAAGCGCGTCGACCAAGTCTTTCACGTCTTCGACGAGATTTTGAATCGTATCTTGGTTCTCTTCATAGAGCGCCTTCAAATCCATGACACGATCTTTCAAACTCGCTTTCGAAGAGGCTTGAAGGCCGACCGAATGAGCTTGTGTAGACGTATCGTGTGACTTGAGTCGTGATTTCATATGCTTGAGCTGGCTGACTTGTTGCTCGCGCGTCTCTCTGTGGAGAAGCGATGCCCCGGCTCCGATGACGGCACCTGCGGCCATACCTAACCAGAAATAGTTCTTGTTCATAAAAAATCCTCCCCTAACGTGACGTTATGTTTATTATAGGTCATCTGTTGCATCGACGACATAGTGTTTTATGATTGGACCTGCTCCTTTTTGTTCGACGGCTTCTTTCAGCCATTCTTGGAACAAGATGTAGTCGGTCGAATCACGAAAACGATTCCCGCCTTCGGTGAATTGAATGAAAACAACCCCGTGGTTGTCTTCAGGGTCGACACCGAGCCGATAGGCGGCAAAACCGCTATGGCCAGACCCAAGACGTGATTTGTCTTTCAACAAACGATGGAACAAGAGCGACCGGGCGTTCGAATCGACCGGAATGTTCGCATAGACAATATTCCCTTTCGGGGCAAATTGTCCTTCTGCTTCTTCGATTTGAAACGTCTTTCCGCTCTGGAACGGAGACTTGTCCCCTTCGGCGAGTAAAATCGTTTCCGTCCCGTTTGCGACGAGCACACCCGGTTGTTGACGCAATCGTTCAGCGACCGTACCTGAGGCGAATGTCATGAATAGCTTAGACAAGCTCCTCACAACCTTTCGCGAGCATGATATCTTTCTCCGTGATTCCACCTTCGTCATGCGTCGACACGGTCAACGTGACGTTCCGATACTCGATTAAGATGTTCGGATGGTGATCGAGCGACTCCGCCAAATCGGCGACGAGATGGACGAATTGAATCGCCTCTGGAAACGTCTCGAGACGATACGTCTTTTGCAATTCCCCTTCGACAACGTCCCAGCCGTTTAAGCGGGACAGTTGCTCTGACAGTTCGGTTGATGACAGCAGCATGTGCTGATTCCCCTTTCGCAAACAGTTCTTCTTACACCTAGTACCCGACCGCGATCAAAAATAATCTTTTTCGCTTCATGCAAAATGATTTAGAATAAGAAAGATAGCCAACTATTCTTTACATGAGAGAGGAGATCTCGCCATGCGTGGATTGATTGTGATCGACTACACGTTTGATTTTATCGCAGACACGGGTCGTTTGACTTGTGGAAAACCAGGGCAAGACATAGAAGAACGAATCGTCCAGTTGATTGAGGAGTTCGCGGACGAGGATTATGTCGTCGTCGCGAACGATGTCCACGACGCTGGTGACACGTATCACCCTGAGACGACGCTCTTTCCGCCTCATAACATTCGTGGGACTGAAGGCCGCGAACTTTACGGCGCCGTTAAAACCGCGGCGAGCCGGGCCGATCATTGGATCGATAAGACACGCTATAGCGCCTTCGCCGGTACCGACCTTGATTTGCGTTTGCGCGAACGGGCCATCACGGAGATTCATCTCGTCGGTGTGTGCACGGACATCTGTGTGCTCCATACGGCAGTCGACGCGTACAACCTCGGCTATACAATCGTCGTTCACGCCGATGCCGTCCAAAGCTTCAACCCAGTCGGTCACGATTGGGCGCTCGAACATTTTGTCACGACACTCGGGGCCACTGTGACCGGGAAGTGACATAAAACAGAAAGGAACGATTATGTTACATCGCAACCTAGCGCTTCATACCGACCTATACCTCCCACGTTGGATGTATATTTATTGGAAACAAGGCCGTCACAACGAACAAGTCGTGTTCGACCTGTATTACCGCTCGAATCCATTTAGCGGAGGCTACGTCGTCTTCGCCGGCCTACAAAACATCGTCCACTACTTGGAGAACGTCTCGTTCACGGAAGAGGACATCCGTTACTTGAAGCAACAACTCGACTTCGAGGACGAGTTCGCGGACGTGCTCCGCAACTTCAAGTTCACCGGTTCGCTTTATAGCGTCCGCGAAGGAGAAGTCATCTTCCCGAACGAACAAGTCGTCCGAATTGAATCGACAATCTTTGAGGCGAAACTGTTCCAGACGGCGCTCTTGAACATCGCCAACCATGAGTCACTCATCGCGACGAAATACGCGCGCATCCGTCAGGCAGCACCGAATGAGACGTTGCTCGAAGGTGGGGCCCGCCGCGCCCAAGGCGTCGATGCCGCCTATTACGGCACACGAGCCGCGTATATCGCTGGCTTCGACGTCACGAGTTTGGTTTCGGCCGGACGTGATTTCGATGTCCCGACCGGCGGAACGATGGAGCACGCCGACATCCAGTTCCATGATGAAGAGCTCGAGGCGTTCCGCTCGTTCGCGGAGATGTATCCGGACAACACGAGCCTGTTGATCGACACGTACGACACGCTCAAGTCGGGTCTTCCGAACGCGATCACGGTCGCCAAGGAACTCGAGGAAAAAGGCTATCGTTTGAAGTCGGTCCGACTCGACTCGGGCGATTTGGCTTACTTGTCGAAACGGGCTCGCAAAGCACTCGACGCGGCCGGGCTCGACTACGTCAAAATCGTCGTCTCAGGCGACCTCGATGAGTACGTCATTCAAGACTTGCGGATGCAGGGCGCTGAAGCCGACACGTTCCTCGTCGGGACGCGCGGCATCACGGCGTATGAACAGCCTGCACTCGGCATGGTGTACAAACTCGTCGCCCGCGAAGGCGCCGACGGGAAGTTGAAGCCGGTCATCAAAGTTTCGTCTTCGAAAGTGAAGACGACGACGCCGCACAAGAAAGAATTGTATCGCATCATCGATAACGAGACCGGGAAATTCAAAGGGGACTATATCGCCCTGGCTGATGAGCCGGTCGAAACGTATAACGAGATCGACTTGATTGACGTCCGCGACCCTGCGTTCCGGATCAAGACACGCAACTTTAGCGTCAAACGTTTGCTCGTCCCGATTTTCCAAGACGGCGAACGCGTCTATGACTTACCGAACGCGAAAGCGATTCGCGCGTATCATCATGAGCAGATGAACGGTCTATGGGAAGAGTACAAACGCCTCCGTTTGCCGGAAGTGTACTCGGTCACGTTCAGTAAACCGCTCTGGGACTTGAAACTCGAAATGATTCGTCAAACACGGATCCCGAAATAAAACGAAAGGCTACGGATTTGTTCCGTAGCCTCTTTTGATGATGGTTTTATGCCGTCGTCATCTCGTTCGCATGGATTTTATCTTCTTTTCTCCGAAAGTAAAGAGCGATTGAAAGAGAGATCAAAATCAATATGAAGTAAACGGTCCGTTGCCAAAACGTCGCTTCCGTATCCCCTTGGAACAACGCGATGATATAATCACTCCCGCTCACGAAGAACAATCCCGCGAGCAAGAGAAAGATTCGATATCCGGCCCGACTCCGCTCCTGCTTTACTTTGAAGAAAAGGACACCATAATAACCGATTGCTAGAATCGCGATATACCCGATTATGCCAACAACCCAACTCATCTTGATGCCTCCTTGTCCTCTATTTTTTACGTCGCTTCCCCGCTATCGTAACACAATCTTCGAACCAGACTATGTTAAGATGGATTAAAGAAAATGTGGAAGGGATCGATACGATGAAAACGTTCCGCCTAGTCCAAGTTCGCCTCGTCCAAGACGAGTATGGCAACGAGTTGAACCTCCCCGTCGAACTGCTCGATGGGTTGATTATCTCGAAAGAGCATGACAACGAATGGCTCCTCGAGATGCTCGTTCCGACCGAATTTGCCGTCACGCTTCATCACTATTTGAATAAGCGAATCCTACTCCTTGCCGAAGCCGTCATCACGTCACCGGCGAACCGCCCGGCCGCACTCGCGCTGACGTTCACGAGCGAACGGTCGCTCAGCGACCACCACACATTCGTCGCGGAAGGGCTCATGCTGATGCCGAAACAAGACCCGACCAAGCAAGTGCTCGATTCGTTGATTTCCGAAGGCGTGGCGAACGCCGAACTCAAACCGTCCTTCTTCGAAAAACAAGTCGAACAGCAGCAGTCGTTCAGCCGCTCCGCCTTCACACAGCTCGTCAAGACAGGATCGTTCGAATAAGTCGAACGGTCTTGTTTTTCTTTCCCCGTTTTTATAAATAACTCAACCCAAAAAGGCGAAGAAATTTCTTCGCCTCAAATGTAGATGAAAAACAAGATGACCATCATCGTCATCCCGACAACTTTGAGCA
Source organism: Exiguobacterium sp. KKT215 (assembly GCF_055635335.1). Lineage (NCBI taxonomy): Bacteria > Bacillati > Bacillota > Bacilli > Caryophanales > Exiguobacterium > Exiguobacterium sp. KKT215. The sequence goes on from NZ_CM145756.1 coordinate 2,672,862, forward strand.
CCGTGCTGCCGAGGAAAGCGAGTACGGTCCCGACACCGATACTCCACGCTTCACGCGTCGACTTACCGAGCGTGAGTTCCGCTAAAAATGCGAAGATGAACGGGAAGATGAGCACCCCGACGAGCGGGAAGATGAACGGTCCCGCAATCAAACCGATCGTCGCTCCCCATTTCGCCCGTTCAGAACCGCCTCGTTTATCGACCGTAGCCCGGGTGACGATATAGTCGACCACGAACAGGAAGATCAAGAACAAAATCTGCCAGAGCCAAAATGTCCATGTGAGCGGCTCGAACGAGAAGCCGAAGCCGTAAATCACATAACCGATGAATAAGAACAAGACGCTCGGGATGACCGGATAAATCAATCCTGCGAACGCGACAATAAATGATGCGATGATGAATATCCAGAGCAATGTCGTCATGAGTTTCTCCTCACTTCGCGACAATCACATTCGTAATATGGTCGGCGACATTGACCGCCTTGACCACGAACTGACCATCTTGATGTTCGATATAGTTCGAGCAGGCGTTGCGCATGGCATGACGGAACGTATACGTGTCGTCAATCGCCGATAGCGCAGCTTTAATCGCATGTGAATGACAGACGACAATGACACGTTTTCCGGCATGCGTCTCGACGAGATCATGCATACCGCTCAAGACACGGGCTCGCATCTCGTCTTCTGACTCGAGACCAGGTACGCGGTCTTGGTCATCGGCTTGGACGGCTTCATAGATGCCCGGCACCGGTTTTCCCGACGCGGCCCCGAATTCACGCTCGATGAAACGCTCGTCTCGGATGATATGTGATTCGTCGATGCCGCACGCCTCCGCGATGTAACGCGCCGTGTCGACGGCCCGTGACAACGGGCTCGCCACGATGACGTCCCATGATTCTTGACTTAAAAAGGCCGCACTCTCTTCGGCCTGCCGATGTCCGAGTGCGTTGAGCGGGATGTCTTCCCGTCCTTGAATGATTTCTTGAAAGTTCCAATCGGTCTGACCATGTCGGACCAAGCAAAGTTCTGTCACGCGAGTCACTCCTTTATGATTCCTAAATCCTACCCCATCGTACCATCTTTGCGAAAAAGCGCAACGTCACATCATCGCGTCATCGATGAAACGATCGATGCGGGCCATGAGTTGCGTTTCTTTGATCGGGTTGTCGGATTGGAGAAAGCTCGCTAACGAATGCGTACCGTTCGGGAAGGAAATCAGTTGCACGTTCGCACCGACTTCGCTCGCATGTTCCACGAAATGGAGCGCCTGTCCGAACGGGACGATTGGGTCTTTCTTTCCGTGCAAGATGAGGATGGGCGGGGCGTCGTCATAAAGATGCGTGACCGGTGAACACTTCACCATCAGCTCGCGCCACGCCTCCCGGCTCCCCTCATAAAATTTCAAATGCGCGAGCCACGTCTGGATGAACTTGAACAATAAGAAGTTCGTCGGTGGATAGAGGGCGATGACCCCTTTAATCGGCGGGACGTCATCACCTAGTTCACCGGTGAACTGTTTGCTTCGATCGAGCGCCGTCGCTAAGACGAGGGCCGCACCTGCCGAGTCACCCCAGACGATCAGTCGGTTAATATCCAAGTTGAGCAGACCATCGTGCTGTTTCAAGTAGCAAAGCGCATCGGAGACGTCGATAATGTTATCCGGGAAATAGACCCCGTCCTCGAACAGACGATAGTCGATGCTGATGACCGCGAACCCTTTGGCGAGAAAATGGTCGAGCAACGGATGGAACAATGTCACCATACCTCGATTCCCTCGTACGAACGCCCCCCCATGGGCATAGACCGCGACCGGGAACGGTCCATCCCCTGGCGGATAATACACGTCAAACTGGAGCGGACGGTCATTGACAATCTTGTACGTGTGAGTCCGGCGTTTGCGGGTCGAGGGGCGCACCGGCAACTCGGGCTCTTGCCAACGCACGAGCGATCCATACTGGTTCCACACGCTGGCCCCGGCTGCCGTGGCGGCCGCGAGCGCCGCGCCACCGACGAACCAGGCGGTCTCCTTTCTCATATACATCCACTCCTCGTTCTTTTTTTAATCATATTCCCTTTTTCTCGAAAAACCATCCATCTGAAGTCGGACTTGACGTGCACGGATTCGCCACCTATAATATAACTCGCAGTCACAGAACGTAACGGTTACGATTTAAAGGTTCACATAGAGAGGACAGGTGGAAGAGTTCATGAATAAAAAGTTATTAAGTGTCGCCGCTGCCGGCACACTTCTATTAGGTGGATGTGCAAGTAATGAAGAGAGCGGTGCGACGGAGGAGACGAGCGACCAGTTGACCGTTTACGCGTCAACGTTCGCCTTGAAATCATTCGCCGAGGAAATCGGGGGCGATCGCGTCCGTGTCGAGATGGTCATCCCGCCTGGCGCTGATCCCCATACGTACGAGCCGACCTCAAAGCAGATGACCGACATCGCCGAGGCGGACTTGTTCTTGACGGTCGGCCATGACCTCGAACCATACGTCGAGTCGATGGAAAAGAGCTTGGCCAATGAGAACGTCACGTTCGTGAAAACGGCCGAGGACGTCACACTCCTCTCGGCAGAAGACACGGTCCACGTCCATGGTGAGGACGAACATAGTGAGGACGAGCACGGACACGAGGAAGATGACCATGCCGAGGAAGAGGCCGGTCATAGCGAAGATGATGGCCATAACCACGGCCAGTACGACCCACACGTCTGGCTCGATCCAATGAATGCCGTCTCGATGGCTGAAGCGGTCGAAGCGGCATTCAGCGAACAGGCCCCTGACTATAAAGATGAGTTCGCGGATCGTTTGAGCACCTTCAAAGAAGAGGCCGACACGCTCGACGCCGAGCTCAAAGCAGCAGTCGACGGCGGCTCGAAGTCTGAGCTCCTCGTGACGCATGCAGCCTACGGTTACTTGGCGGAACGGTACGGCTTTGACCAACTTCCAATCACGGGTCTCACACCTGCAGAAGAACCGTCGCAACAAGCGTTGAAGCGCGTCATCGAAGAGGCACAACTTCACGACTTGACGCACATCGCTTTCGAAGACACGGTGACACCAAAAGTCGCCCAGGTCGTTCAAAACGAAATCGGTGCGGAGACGGTGACGATTTACAACTTGGAATCGGTCACGAAAGAGCAAATGGATAAGACTTACTTCGACCTCATGCGCGAGAACGTCAAAGCGCTTGAGACGGCATTGAAATAAGAGTCTCAAAAAAAACAGCTCGGCGCGTTAGCGTCGAGCTGTTTATGTGTGTTCTGGTTCCCGGTCGATTTGTCGAAGCCTCGCCCAAATGACGCCGCATACGAAAATCGGCACCGTCAGCATCACTGTTTGAAGAAGCGTATCGCTCATCACGTTCGTCGGGTACATCAGTTCAATGAACACGAAACAGAGCACCGTCAAACAGAGAAGCGTCGCGAGCAGCTTCTTCAAACTCAGCAATGGATTGCGTTCGCGTAGGAAGAGCACACTATTCCCTATGGCGAAGCCACAGTTCACTACAATCAAAGCGTAGAAGAGCATCGAAATCGGATGATTATAGGCTGGACCCGTCGAGATGACGTAAAACCATATAATCAAAAATGCAAACACGGTGACGAGATTGATTCGACCTAACTGTTTACGACCTGCCCGATACGCGAAGATTGGGCTTAAGATACCGATGACAAACGTCATTTGGGCAAAGAAATCAAGCATACGTCCACTCCTTGAGAAACCATTTGTAATAGTTTACCAATTTTCAAGTTGTTTTCATAGCCTGTTCATTCATAGTAAATCAACACGAGCTCATCCCGCTCACTCGCCTCTTCACAGAATCGTTTCAACAGCGTCCATTTGAGCCAAACGTCATCGAACCCGTCATGGTCGACGAACGCCATATCGGCCACATCTTCTTTCGTAAATGCGTTCATCGCATCTTTGACGATATGGAGCAACTGCGGCGTCAAAATCCCGACGACGACCGCCTGCTTCTCATTGACGATCAACTCTTCCCCGATGACGGCCATCTCTAAATTATACGTGTCATCCCCATCGATATAAATCTCGATTTGTCCAAGAATCTTTTGGAAGCGTTCGATCCTCGGGAGCGTCAACGTCTCATACGTGTCACGTTGTTGACTGTGCACGTGCAACAGCCAATCTAAAATCATTTCCGGGTCTTGGCCGAACGAGACCCATACTTCCGGGGAAATGCGTATATAGTGTGTCGTCTCCATCATTGAACGCCCCCCTTTTCTTCAGTTTACCCATCTTTCGGGCGCAAAAAAACCGTCTACGCGCTTTCGTAGACGGTTTGTCGTTTATGAACGGATCGTGCCTGTTTTGACTTCTTCTTCTGATTCCCAAGCTTCGATGTACTCGCGACCTGGCAGATCTTCAATCGAATCGGCGTAGAAGACCGGATCTTCACCTTGACGGCGTTGCTCCAAGTAATCGTCGAGGACGAGACGGGCAACTTTTGCGAGGCGGAAAATCGCATACAAGTTGACAAGTGCCATGAGACCCATGAACACGTCCGCGATTGACCAGACGAGACCGGCCGAACGGACGGCTCCGAAGAGGACCATGCCGACGACACCGATACGGTAGAGTGTGACGTAAATCTTTTTATCCGAGATGAACTGGATGTTCGTCTCACCATAGTAGTAGTTTCCAAGAATCGAACTGAACGCGAATAAGAAAATCGCGATCGTGAGGAACGATGTCGCCATCGGACCAATCTCTGCTGTGAGCGCTGCTTGTGTCAATTCGACACCTGCGAACGACTCTGAACCGGCGACACCTGACAACAGGATAATCATCGCTGTCGACGTACAGACGAGAAGCGTGTCGACGAAGACGCTGAACGATTGAATCAATCCTTGTTTGACCGGATGCGATACTTCAGCAGTCGCCGCCGCGTTCGGGGCTGAACCCATCCCCGCTTCGTTCGAGAAGAGACCGCGTCGGATTCCTTGGAGCACCATCGCTCCGATGGCACCACCGAACAATTGTTGAAGTCCGAAGATTCCTTCTGAGAAAATCAAGCCGAAGACTTCCGGCAACAATGAGGCATTCGAAATCATGACCCACCCGGCGAGCAAGATGTAACCGCCAGCCATAATCGGCACGATGATACTCGAGAGCACGGCGATTGATTGAATCCCGCCGAAGATAACGATGGCTGTCACGACAGCCAAGACGAGACCGACTGTCGTCGTGCTAATCCCGAACTGGTTGCTGACTGACAACGAAATCGTGTTCGATTGAACCGAGTTGAAGGCGAAGCCGAACGAGAACGTGATCAAGATGGCGAATAAAATCCCGAGCCAGCGCTGACCGAGCGCACGTTCCATATAGTAAGCCGGACCACCGCGCCATGTGCGACCGTCGCGAATTTTATAGACTTGCGCGAGCGTACTTTCGACGAATGCCGAAGCCGATCCGATGAGCGCGATCAGCCACATCCAGAAGACGGCTCCCGGGCCTCCGAGCGCGATGGCAGTCGCGACACCGGCAATGTTCCCGGTCCCGACGCGTGCAGCCGTCCCGATGGCGAACGCTTGGAATGACGAGACTTGGCCTTTTTCACGCTTCATACCGTCTTTGAACAAGAGGCGGAACATTTCAGGCAACATCCGGAACTGGACGAACCCCATGCGAACGGTGAAATACAAACCTAAGGCGACAAGGACAACGATTAGCACTGACGACCAGAGCAGGTCGTTGGCATTTGTAACGAGATCTTCTACGAATTTCTCCATCTTTAAATCCTCCGTGTATGTGTAAGTTATAAGAAAAAGTTATGTCAACTTTCTTTACATGAGTAGAATTATAGGAAAAACGTTAAAAAAATGCAATCTTTTTCGACAATTTTCATTTTTGGTGTCGAACAACAAAAAAGCGACCGGTCACGTGACCGGTCGACTAGATTATCTCATTTGATTAGATAAAGAGGTTCAAGTTACCACCTTCGGCTGCCCCGAGGTATGCTGCCACACCACCGAGATCGATGCCGTCGATTAACTCTTCTTCTTTAATTCCCATGACGTCCATCGACATCGTACAAGCGACCATTTTGACGCCTGCCTCTTGAGCCGATTTAATCATTTGATCGAGTGACGGGACATTTTTGTCGCTCATCACTTTCTTCATCATCTTCTGACCAACGCCACCGAAGTTCATGTTCGAGAGCGGAAGCTCACCTGCATGAGATGGCATCATCATGCCGAACATCTTCTCGAGGCCTTGCTTTTTCACTTCTGGTGCATCTGGTTTACGGATGACGTTGAGTCCCCAGAACGTGAAGAACATCGTGACGTCTTTACCCATTGCCGCTGCACCTTGCGCGATGATGAACGATGCGAGTGCACGGTCGAGGTCTCCACTGAACACGACCATCGATGCGCCGTCGCCTGCCGGTGCGCCCGCTTGGACGGCTGCAGGGCCTTGGCCTTTTTGAAGGACGGCTTCGACGCGACCGTTCACAAATTGTTTCGAGACGAGCTTGTTGCCCGTTTTCTTCGCCCATGCTTCGATGTCCGCAAAGAAGCCAGGATCACTTGCGAGGACGCGGAGCGTCTCGCCTTCGCCGAGTTCGGCTACTTTTTTATTGACTTCTAAGATTGGTCCCGGGCATTGCAGACCGCACGTATCTAGGAAAATCGGTTCCCCGATTGGTTCATTCATCATTACTGGTGGTGCCTCCTCCGTTGCTGTTGCGGCAGTCTCATTTGCTGCCGATGCGTCTGCCTCGATGGCATCGAAATCGCGTTTTACTTGTGACCACGTCTTGTAGCCACCGCTCAAGTTTTTAACCTTGAATCCGTTTTGACGCAAGATGCGGGATGCGAGATATCCGCGAAGTCCGACTTGGCATGTCACATAAATCGTTTCGTCTTTGCTGTAGTTGTCCAAGTGATCGCGTAGCGAGTTGAGCGGAACGTTGATTGAACCAGGAATTTTGCCAAGTTCATGTTCTGACTCGTCACGGACGTCGAGCAATGTCGCGCCGTTTTGGACCAACTCGTCAATCTCATTCCAGTGCACGACTTCGTTATCGCCGAGGACGACGTTCGACGCGACGTAACCGATCATGTTGACCGGATCTTTCGCTGAGCTGAACGGTGGTGCGTAGCTGAGTTCAAGGTCTGGAAGGTCAAGGACCGTCAAGCCACCTTTCATCGCTGTCGCAATCACATCAATCCGTTTATCGACGCCGTTCATCCCCACGCCTTGCGCGCCGTAGATTTCACCTGTCGTCGGATGGAACAAGAGTTTGAGTGATACGGGTGTCGATCCTGGGTAATAACCCGCATGTGAACCCGGGTGCACGTGGACGGCTTCGAACTCTTTACCGGCCGCTGTCAAACGCTTCTCGTTCCAACCTGTCGAGGCGACGGTCATATCAAAGACTTTGGCAATCCCAGTCCCCATCGTTCCGTTGTATTTAACGTCACGACCGTTGATGATATCGGCGACAAGACGACCTTGGCGGTTGGCCGGCCATGCAAGTGGAACAACCGTCGGCTCTTTAAAGATATAATCGAGCACTTCGACGGCGTCACCAATCGCGTAGATGTTCGGGTCTGACGTGAGCATCTTCTCGTTGACGCGGATGGCGCCACGAATACCTGTCTCAAGACCTGCTTCCGTTGCAATCGACGATTCGGGCACGACACCGATTGATAAGACGACCATATCGGTCTCGATGACGCGACCGCTCTTCAAGTGGACACGTTTCCCTTTCTCAGAGAACGAGTCGACACCGTCAGAAAGCTGAAGATCGACGCCGTGAAGGCGCATGTGCTCGTGAACCGGTGAGACCATCTCGCGGTCGAGCGGTGTCATGACTTGATCGGCCATCTCGACGAGCGTGACGTCGACGCCACGCTCCCGTAAGTTTTCAGCCATTTCGATTCCAATGAAGCCGCCACCGATGACCGTCGCGTGTTTTGGCGCTTTATCATCGACGTAGCTACGGATTTTATCCGTATCTGGGATGTTACGGAGCGTGAAGATGTCTTCTGCTTCTTCAATCCCAGGGATGTTCGGACGAATCGGTTTCGCCCCTGGTGACAAGACGAGCACATCATATGACTCATCGTACGTCTCACCTGTCTTGACGTTTTTCACCGACACCGTCTTCTCGGCACGGTTGATTTTCGTCACTTCCGTCAAGTTACGGATGTCGAGTTGGAAACGCTTGTTCATCCCTTCGACGGTTTGAACGAGCAATTTTTGACGGTCTTGAATCACGTCACCGATGTAATAGGGAAGACCACAGTTCGCGAACGAGATATACTCGCCCCGATCGAACATGACGATATGATTCTCTTCATTTAAGCGACGAAGGCGGGCGGCTGCCGAAGCACCACCGGCGACCCCACCGACGATTACGATTTTTTTACTCATTGCGCATTTCCTCCTTTGACGACTTCACCTGGCCAGCTCATCAAGCCATCTTCTATATTGACCACTTTATAACCTTTCGCTTCCATTTGCCAAGTCGCCTGCGTGCTGCGAGCACCTGAGCGACAAAGGACGATGTACTCTTCTTCAGGATTGAGCGTCTCAATCCATTCCGACATTTCGGAGAGCGGATAATTTGTCGCGCCAGCAATGTGCGCTTCTTGGAACTCGTCACGTTCACGAACGTCGACGATGTTGACTGGTACTTCAAAATCCATTTGACGTTTCAAGGCAGATGCTTTCATGTTTGTTTACCCATCCTTTTGATCTATAATATTTCACTTATTTATTCGTCAGCTTGGTAGCGGGCGTTCGACGAAAGTTTGTGATTCGTTGAACATATCGCTTCCACGTCATTAATATACCCCCTGTGGTATTTGATTGCAAGGGATTTGTTTGTCGAATCGGTAAACGTTTGAAAAAATTTCACATCAAACGTTGTTGCTCGACACATACTCCCCCACGTATTAAGATGAGACTACACAATAAATAGTTGGGTTACTGAACGATTTGAATATAGAGGTGAATCTAATGGAACAGTATCAATACGATGCAAAAGTGTTGAACCGGATGAAACGGGTCGAAGGACAAATCCGGGCCATCATCCGCATGATGGAAGAAGGGAAGGAGTGCCGTGACGTCGTGACACAGTTGAGTGCTGCTCGATCAGCGCTTGACCGCGCCTCGACCATCATCGTCGCGAAGAACTTGGAGCAGTGCATCATCACCGCCCAACAAGATGGCGAAGATACGTCAGAAACCGTCGAAGAAGCCATCAAAATGTTGATGAAACGCTAGTTCCCCTTGCTTTCCCTCCGCAAATGGGCGAAAGTTAGAGTAACGACTTTTAAGGGGGACTTGTTTGTGAACTTCGAAGAAAAAGTAGAATCATTTAAAGCGCTCGTCGCTGAACGCAATATGACGTTCAAAGAGAGCGAGACTGAAACGCATGTCACATTTTTGACGCGTGAAACGACTAAATCCGGGGCTCAGCCCGTTATGATTATCGCCTTCAATAAAAAGACGACAGATGCGGAACTGTATGCCGCGACGGTCACACACGTGCCGGATTACGTCGAAGACCTACCGATTCTGAACGCCTTGAACGAGTTCAACCAAGAGTTCAAATACTTCCGCTGCGTGCTCGACAGCGACCGTGATGTCACGCTCGCCTCGACGCTCGACCTCGACCTCGGCTTCTCGCCAGAGATCATCTTGCAACATTCATTCATGATGTTCCAAGCGGCCGATGAAGTGAACGAGTATATGCAGAAGTTGTATACGCAAGTCCAATAACAAGCAGCCGCCCCGGACGAATCCAGGGCGGCTTTTTTTGAATCATTCTTTCGATTGGGCTCGTATAAGGAGGAAAAGGAGGAATTGCTGATGATGACACGCTATACGCATTACCTCGAAGCGCTCGAGGCAATCAGAGGAGCGACAAAGTGGTTCACCGATGATTTCCGACGCTTGATGGCCATCAATTATGCCATACACGACACCCCGTTCGATGAAACTCGGTTCGAGCAGGCTCAAGCGGCCGTCAAACGGAAAACGAAAGCCTTCTCCAAGTTTCGCGGCAGCAATAATTTCGTCTGGCTGTCGTTTCTCGATGCCAAGTATGAAGACATCGAACCGGCCATCGACGAGGCACTCCGGCTCGATACGTTGCTCGACCGGAAACACTTCCGCTTCAGTATGTTGCGTCCCTTCATCGCGAGCCAACTGATTAACGTCGATGAGCCCGAGCGCCGGCTTGACGAGGCGAGCGCACTCTATCAAACGTTCAAACGAAACCATCCTTGGCTGACGAGCGAAGAAGACCTTCTGTCTGCCCTCGTCCTCGTTCAAGCGTTCGATGACCACGATACGTTGAGTCAACGGATTGAGACGTATTACGAAGCGTTGAAAGCCGAGTTGCCCCGCTCAAACGAGCTCCAACTCGTCTCCCATCTGCTTGCTTTTAGCGACTTGCCTTCAGACGAGGTCATCAACCGCCTGCTCGAGTGGCGCGCGCGGCTCCAAGGACAAGCAATCGCCGTCAAAAATGAGCATCTGCCAGCGCTCGCCCTCTTGGCCATCGTCGCGGCTCCGAACGACAACGACGAGCGCGACCTGATCGACATTACGAACGCTGAGAAGGAAAAGCATCGCTGGTTCCACACCCACGCGTTGACGGTCGCCCTGCAACTCGTCGCGGCAAACAACATCAAGGAAGATGCAAGCGATTTACTGTTGCACGGGACGTTCGCCCATCTGCTCGCCATGCAACAGGCAGCAACGGCAGCGGCGACCGTGGCTATCATTTCGAGCACATCTTCGAGCGACTAAAAAAGAAGGGTTTCCCCTTCTCAACTAAATAAATACCAACTGAGACAACCGAGCACGAACACCGAGTTGGCGATTTCGACGATCCCGATCTTCATGATGGGGATTGTTTTGCCGTAGAATGCGACCGCCCGGACGAGACTCGGCACGTAAGCGAGTGCCAAGACCGGATAGCCAAACGCGATGAAGATGGCGACGAGCAAAAAGTGATATCCCCATGATACGTTCCGATAAAACAAGCTCTTCTTCTCCCGAATCATCGTTTTGACGAAAAAGATACTTCCGAGGAAATATAAGTACGGCAAAGTGAACATCCACACTATCGTCCCGTCCAAAGCATGTGACCCGAGATAATAGCTCGCCATCCCGCCGATGCAAAATGAGGTGACGGCGCTGACGTCGTTCCAGACGTTGCGCTCATCCTTAATTTTGGCGAAGTAGGCGTTGGTGAGACCGAATGGAATCATAGCAAGGACAAACCAGACAAGACGCCACTCGGACAAAAATACCGGGATGGCGGCTACAATCGCAATCGTCAAATACGTCACGACCGTGCGCAACAGCTCTTGTGACTTCTTCCGTTGCTTAATGTATTGGAACAAGAAAAATGTACCCATATAAACGAACAACCAGGCGATGGCGAACGGGATGTGCGCGAGCGTCCACCCTCCGACAATGCCGCCGAGTAAGAACGGTAAAATCAGCATCGACCACGCGCCGTGCTGTTTTGGAATCATCCATTTCATGTGACTCCCTCCTTCTATGTGTAGTGTAGAAGAAAGATGACTGTAAAACTGTGATAAATTTTACAAAACAAAAAACGATCTCACGCGAGATCGTTTTTTGTTTTTAGTTTGGTCACACTTGGCACGGTTACTTCGACCACATCGTCCGTCAACATTTTCGTGACGACACGACCTGCAATCGAGACCGCGAGAAGCGTATAAAGCGCATTCGCCAATGGCAAATAGATGAGCGAGATCGCCAAAACGATGACATCAAATATGATGAGAATCGTCCCGACCGATACGCCGATCCATTTTGATAGGCCGAGTGCGAATAAATCGTCGCCCCCGGTCGCCCCGCCCGATTTCAAGACGAGACCGAGACCGTACCCAGTCACAATCCCGCTCGCGATGGCGGCGAACAACGTCGCCGGCCACACTTGGATATCGAACGTGAGTAAATCCAACCGATCCCACATGGCGTAGCTGAGCGACAGTGACGCCGCGGCAAGCACGGCTTGCCCGACGAAGCGCCAGCCTTTCCACCAAAGGGCGATTAAAAAGAAGGGGATATCGAGTACGATCATCGAGATCGCCGGATCGATATCAAATAAATAGCGGCCGAGCAATGCTAGCCCGACGAAGCCCCCTTCTGCCAAACCAAACTGTTCATTCAAATAATAATAACCGAACGCCATGATCAGCGTTCCGAGCACTATGGTAGCAACTCGTTTCATTCCGATTGTCCTCCCCGTTTTCAACGGAGAGGAGGATCCTCAGTCGTAGCCGCGGTTCCATCTGTTCCATCTCCGATCTTCCGTTTGTTGATTTTTACATTGATGTCGCTTGTAAAAACTCAACGCTAGAAGTCCGGTAATTGAAACAGAGGCCATGTCCTCTCGGTATCCATAAAGACCTTCCTTTCCCAAATTGCGCGTAATCATGAGACTATTTTAACATACTCTCGCGATTGTTTCATTAAATGTATATTTAGTGTAGATTACGTTTCGGTAAATCTTTCTTACCGAACCACCACCAGTTCCAGTCCCCAAGCAGTTTCATCAAGGACGGGACAAGTAAAATCCGGATGATTGTCGCATCGATAAAGATCGCGAGCGCGATGCCGACACCGAGCTGTTTGATCGGACTAACACCGGTAAAAGCGAACGCCCCCGTGACGACAATCATGATGACTGCGGCCGACGTGATGATTTTACTCGTCTTGGCGAGTCCCATCTCCGTCGCGTAATCGTTATCCCCGGTCTCCCGATAATATTCCTCAATCCGCGAGACGAGAAACACCTCGTAGTCCATCGATAGGCCGAACACGAGCGAGAAGATGAACACCGGGGTCAAGATACTGATCGTCTCGGCATCGTACACGTAGCCTGATTCGAAGATGATGACGAGCAGACCGAACGTCGCCCCGAGACCGAGCACGTTCATGATGATCGCCTTAATTGGAATCAAGACTGAGCGGAACGCCCACATGAGAATGACCATCGTCGCCAAGATGACAGTCACGACCGCATACGGGATGCTGTCATAAATCTCTTCATAAATTTCTTCGTTGAACGCGGCTGGTCCCCCGACGTCAAAACCGCTCTCGCGCCAATCTCGGACGAATGCTTGCGCGTCTTTATCACTCGGCGGGACGTTGAAACTAACGTTGACGAGGGCAAGGTCTGTATTCCCTTCAAGCGTGACGAGACGTTCGAACGCCTCGAGTTGCTCTGGTGCCGCTTCAGCGAGTTGTTGGAATTCGGCTGGTTCGAGACCGGATGCCGTCAAGAACGTCGTGACGTTGTCGACAATCGGATCCTCGGATAGCTCATCGGTGAGTGCAGTCAATTCATCGAGAATCATCGAATCGGTCAAGTCATTCGTCTCAAACAAGAGCACCGCATCGGTCGACGTCTCCCCGAACACGTCGTCCCACCGCTCAAGGGCGGCCCGCGACTCGTACGAGGTCGGGAGTGCATCGGCGTCCGGGATGTTCAGTTCGAGGTCACGAACGAACCAGAGGCTTGGCAATAGCAGCAAGAGCGCGACGAGTGTCATCGTGACGGGACGTCTCATGACGAAACGGGCCAACTTCTGCCACCGTACTTCAGAACGCGTCTCATTCGTTTTGATAAGACGCCCTTTATTGATCGCATCTCCGACGATATATAAGGCGGACGGCAACAGCGTGAGCGCTGATAAGACCGCGCCCGCCACCGCAATCAGCGCACCGAGCGCGATGGCTTGGAACACGTCGACTTGGATGAATAACAACCCGGCCAGTCCGACGAACACGCAAAGCCCTGAGAACAGAATCGAACGTCCGGCCGTCGCGACCGTTCGGACGATGGCTGCCTCTCGCGACTTCCCATGTGCGAGCTCTTCCCGGTAACGGTTGACGAGCAATAGGGAAAAATCGATGCCGAGCGCGATGGCGATCATCGCGACCGCATTCAAGACGAAAATAGACAGTTCCATCGTTTGGGCAAAGAAGAACAACGAGCCGGCAGCCACGATGAACGTAATCAATCCAACGAATAACGGCATGACCGCGGCGAGCGGCGTCCCGAAGACGAGCAAGAGGACGAGCAACGCGACCGGGATTCCAATCAACTCGGCCCGAATCAAGTCATTCTTCGACGCTTCATTCAAGTCATCCGCGAAGACCGGCTCTCCGGTCAATCGCACGTCTGTATCCGTATCTCGAATCAAGGCGTTGCGAACGTCATCGATTGACGCCTCGGCCGTATCGTAATCCTCGAACTCGAGCAATAAGTAAGCTGCGTCCCCTGAGCGGGCATCGGGATTCTCGGCTGGCGTGATCACGCCGTCGACCCCATCGACGTCAATCAGTCGATCCCGTTGCTGCTCGATGACCGTATCAAGGTCGCCACCTTCCAACAAGACGATCATCGAGGCCCCGGCCCGGTCGAACCGGTCGTTCAACGTATCTTCCACTTGGGCGAAGCGCCCGTCTTGAATCGCAAATCCATTGCCGCGCAGTTCACTTGGCAACTGTAAACCGAAATATACCGATACCGCGAGCAATACCGTCCAAATCAACACGACAGCGTAGCGCCATCGGACTAACGCTTGTCCTAATCGTTCCATCCCTGTCCACTCCTCTCCATCTAAGAAGACTGTTCCCGTTTTTAGACGAGATTCTGTAAGCCTTCGTAAAAAAATCCTGAACCATGCCCTGGTCCAGGATTGTCAACGCTCGAACACTTGCAGCCAACTATGGCAGAAGCGACGCGGCGTCGATAGGACGACAAGTCTGTCGCCCGGCTCGTCCAATAAGACGACTTTCAACAATTCGGTCTCGGCACATACTTCTGATGAGAACACTTCACAATCGCGCTCAAACAGTTGGAACGATGTCATCGAGGTGATGGCGGTCGTCACACCCATTTGATCGACGATGACCAAGTCACGGTCACCCCCGTATGGAATCTTCCAACGCGCGCCCGCTTCGACGTCCTCGACCATGAACTGTTGATTCCGTTCATCGTACAAGGTCACGAGGCCAGGTGCCGTGAATCGTTCGAAATCATAGGTCGATTGATATGCGAGTTCGATGATGTTCCCGAACTCCGGGATCTCCTCGTAACGGCTATACCGAAACGTGTGATCGTTCAAGTTCAAGGCGACGATATCTGATTCGGCCGAGTACAAATACAAATCGTCCCCTGACCAGTAGTGCAGGTTACTGAACCAATCGTCATGGAACGTCCGTGGAATTGGGTGACGTTCCATCGTCCCGTTCGTCAAATCCATGACTCCGTATGTCTGCAAATCTCGAAATAGCGCGACGGCTCTTCTACCATGTGGTTCAATATATAGTGCGCAAGGTGCCCATTTCCACTCGAGTTCCCATCGGATTTGGAACGTCTCGTCAAAAAACAGAAACCCGGTTTGCGCCAAATACAACATCCATCCTCCACCAACGCGCTCTAACCATTCAACCGTTTGATGAAATTGATAGTCTGCTACTTGTTTGTACATTTGATCACTTCCTAGTTTCAGCTTAGCAACGCACGACGCATTTTTCGATTTTGAATGTGTTCACAGAACACATTCTCCATCTGTCCGCTTTTCCTGTATACTGGCAGTAGCATACCCGTAATTGGAAAGGAGGAACCCTCATGCGCCCACTTCAACTCTCTCCCGAGACGGCGGTTGAGCTTGCCAAAAAGCTAAACGTCCCACTCGAGGAACTCATGCATATGCCAAAACACATCATCGTCAAAAAGATGATGGAGCTCGAGGCAGCCAAAACTGAAACGAACGAGGAAAAGGAGACGGAATGACGTCTCCTTTTTTCGCGCTTACTTTTGTTTCGGTTTCCGTTTTTTCGCAACATACCAGAGACCGAGGATAGCCAAGGCAGCTCCACCGGCGACCGCATATTTGCTGTAATCCGGACGGCGTTCCGTCACGACGAGTGTCGATAACGGCGCGACCGTGACATGCCGCTCCTCGAGGAGACGTGGTGCCGTCAAATTGACGGTGTGATCTTCGACATGGACCTCGAACTTGCCGGACGGTAGTTTCACCTCGACCGCTTCTTCGAGTCCGTTATGGTATACGAGATGGCGTTCGACGTAACCTTCGACGTGGCGACTCAGTTCAAAGGCGATGACGCCCTCTTCTTCATCGAAGAAACGTAAATGTTTACGAATCTGTTCCGCGTTCTCAAGACGGAACAACGGATATTGTTTGCGCAGGCTGATCAAGCCCTTCACATATTCGACGCTCGGCGTCTCTTGCTCGGCCCGCGTCCAATCCAAACGGTTGACGACCTCCCCCGAATTGAAGCTGTTCTCGTCCCCGTCTTTCGTGCGGAAGAACTCTTGACCGCTATGCAGGAACGGGATGCCTTGACTGAGCAACACAATCGATGTCGCGAGACGATGCCGGCGGCGGCGTGTCGTCTCATCGTCGTCCGGATTCGTAACGGCCAGTTTGTCCCAAAGCGTCAAGTTGTCATGGCACTCGACATAGTTCACGACTTGGTTCGGTTCGTCAGCAAAGCTTTGGCTCGTGACTGCACCGGCAATCCCACGTTTGACGTCCGCCGTCATATCCGCGTTGCCGCTGATCCAACCTGGCAAGTCTTCGATGAACACATCACCACGGACACCGTCGCGAATCGCGTCGTTGAACTGGGCGATGCGCGGCATCTTATGGGCGTTATGTTGGTTCGCTTTTTTACGGACCGGAAGCGGTGTGTCGAGATCCCAGCCTTCTCCGGTCACAAGAATCGATGGGTCGACGCGATCGAGCGCCTTGCGGACCTGGTTCATCGTCTTGACGTCATGGAGTCCCATCAAATCGAAGCGGAAGCCATCAATCATGAACTCTTTCGCCCAATACGACACACATTCGACGATCAATTTGCGCATCATCGCCCGTTCGGACGCCGTATCGTTCCCGCACGCCGAACCGTCGGCGAGCGTACCGTCCTCGTTCAAGCGGTAATAGTAGTCCGGTACGAACTGTCCGAGCGGCGTCGTCAATGCATCATACGTATGGTTGAACACGACGTCCATGATGACACGGATGCCACGATCGTGAAGTGCTTGAATCATCGCTTTCAACTCGATGATGCGAGCGGCCGGATCATCTGCTGAGGAAGCGTATGAGCCTTCGACGGCAAAATAGTGGACCGGGTCATAGCCCCAATTATAATTCGCCTCACTCTCGCGTGACTCATTCACTGAACCGTAATCGAAGAACGGCATGAGTTGGAGATGCGTGACGCCAAGCCCGGTAATATAGTCGAGACCCGTCGGATAACCCGTCGGTGTCTTCGTTCCGACTTCGGTCATCCCGAGGAATTTCCCGCGATGCATGACACCACTGTCCGGATGACTCGTCAAATCACGGACGTGCGCTTCATAGATGACCGCTTCTTGTGACGAGTGGAAGAGCGGACGTTCTTTAACCCAATGGTCTGGGTTGAGCGTAGATGGGTCGAGCAGACACCCGCGCTTCCCATTGACCCCGACGACTTTTGCATACGGGTCGAGCGATTCGATACGCTTCCCAGCTACGACCGCCTCGAACACATAAAACTGACCTTCAAACAAAGCACGATCGAGTTCGATGACCCACGTCCCTTTCTCGGCCCGTTCTAACGACAACCGTTCGAACTTCCGCGCTCGCGGTGTCCGGTATAGTTTTACCGTCATCTCTTCGGCAACCGGTGACCAGACCCGCAACCGGATGAGGTCACTTTTAAACGTCACCCCGAGGTCTTTGCCGTGATATGCCATATGGTCTAAATCTACATTTGTCTGTTGATCGATAGTATGTTCCATCTCTTTCACTCCTTCACTACTTCAAATCTGCTATCATTATAACAAAACCCTTGTAAAGGATGGATGAAACATGGCAAAAGACAATTCTTTTGATATTGTGTCAGAAATGAACCTCGAAGAAGTGAAGAACGCGATTCAAATCGCCGAGAAAGAAATTTTGAACCGTTACGACTTTAAAGGTTCGAAGAGTGAGATGTCACTTGATAACGGCGACCTCGTCCTCGTCTCAGATGACGACTATAAGCTCGAGCAATTGAAAGACGTCATGATCACGAAATTGATTAAACGTGGCGTACCGACGAAAAACCTTGATTATCAAAAAGTGGAACGTGCGCTCGGCGGCACAGTTCGTCAACGCGTCAAATTGAAGAGCGGCATCGACAAAGACGATGCAAAAAAAATTAACAACGCCATCAAAGAATCAAAACTGAAAGTGAAGTCACAAATTCAAGACGATCAAATCCGTGTGACAGCCAAGTCGCGCGATGACCTTCAAGCCGTTATGCAGCTCGTCCGTGAGCTCGAATTGTCCGTCGATGCCCAATTCACAAACTACCGATGAAACTCGCCATCATCAGTGACCCACATGGTTCGTTTGATGATTTGAAAGCCGTGCTCGAGTCGGTCCGCCGCGAGACGGAGCACATCCTTTGCCTCGGCGATCTGTACGAGTGTCATATCGGTAAGAAACGGCGCAACGAGCGCTTCCATGAAGTGTCCGATGTGGTGACTTACGACCCTGACTACGAGGCGCTCCTCACCTTCCCTAGCCTGCGCGGCAATCAAGAAGAGCGGATTGACGAAGTGCTCGTGGTGTCGCATCCGGTCAAGACACGAATCGCCTTATTACCGGAGCAGACGACGCTCGATGAGGCGCTATTCTTGCATGGACACCAAGTGAAATGGAGTCCGGACTGGGAACCGCTTGTCGAGAAAGGGAAGTATCCGCTCGTCTTTATCGGACACAGCCATATTCCGGGGATTTACCGGAAAGGCCGCTCGATTCCCTGGGAAATCGGACAGCCGTTCGTCCTAAAGAAAAAACGTT
Source organism: Exiguobacterium sp. KKT215 (assembly GCF_055635335.1). Classification (NCBI taxonomy): domain Bacteria; kingdom Bacillati; phylum Bacillota; class Bacilli; order Caryophanales; genus Exiguobacterium; species Exiguobacterium sp. KKT215. Next base: position 2,691,752 of record NZ_CM145756.1, read on the forward strand.
ACGTCATCAACGTCGGCGCCGTCATCTTCGACCGGGAGTGGTGTCTGTATGACACGAAAGCTCGGACGGTCACGCGGATGAAAGCATAAGAAAAGGGACCCCACGAAACGGGTCCCTTTTCTCGTCCTTACATTTCTTCTGGAGCTTGAACACCGATCAAACGGAGTCCTTCCGTCAATACGATCGTCACCGCTTTGACGAGGGCGAGACGTGATTGTTTGCCTGCATCTTCTTCAAGGACACGGACATGACCGTAATACTTGTTGAATGCTTGCGCCAAATCGAGCACGTAACGGCTAATGATCGATGGTTCGCGGCGTTCGTGGGCACGTGTGATGACGTGTGGGAACGCGTTGAGCATCGTCACGACGCCCCACGTGTGGTCGTCGTTTGCGCCAGTGAACGTCGAGCCGTCATAGTTGCCTTTACGAAGGAGCGAGTTCGCACGCGCGTTCGTGTACTGCACGTACGGGCCCGTCTCACCTTCGAATTTGAGCATGCTATCGAGGTCGAACTCGATGTTGTTGATGCGTTCATTCTTCAAATCGTGGAAGATGACCGCGCCGACACCGACCATGCGTGCCACGTCGTCCGCGTTCGCAAGTTCCGGGTTCTTCTGAGCGATGTTCGCTTGTGCTTTCTCGATTGCTTCTTTGAGCACTTCCTCGAGCAAGACGATGCGACCTTTACGTGTCGACATCTTCTTCCCTTCTTGCAAAATCAAGCCGAACGGCACGTGATGCATGCCATCTACGAAGTCATAGCCGAGCTTGCGCAACACTGAGAACAGTTGTTTGAAGTGAAGCGCCTGCTCGCCGCCGACGACGTAGTTCGCCTGGACGAAGTTGTACGTCTCATGACGATAGACGGCAGCTGCCAAGTCGCGTGTCGCATAAAGCGTCGCGCCGTCTTTCTTTTTGATCAAGCATGGTGGCAAGTTCTCGTCCTCGAGTGAGACGACCATCGCCCCTTCACTTTCGACGAGAAGGTTTTTCTCTTCGAGCATGGCGACGACGCGGTCCATCTTGTCGTTATAGAACGCTTCCCCGTTAAAGCTGTCGAATTCGACACCGAGGAGGTCATATACTTTTTGGAACTCTTTGAGTGATTCTTCGCGGAACCACGTCCAAAGCTCAGTCGCTTCCTCGTTGCCGTCTTCGAGTTTCTTGAACCACGCACGGCCTTCGTCCTCAAGTTCCGGTTGTGTCTTCGCTTCTTCGTGGAAATGGACGTAAAGCTTCAAGAGCTCAGCAATCGGATGTGCCCGGACCGCTTCCTCGTCGCCCCATTTTTTATAGGCGACCATCAGTTTACCGAACTGTGTGCCCCAATCCCCGAGGTGGTTGATGCCGACGACGTCATAGCCGTTTTTACGGGCGATTTGGTTGATGGCATTCCCGATCACCGTTGAACGAAGGTGTCCCATCGAGAACGGTTTGGCGATGTTCGGTGACGAGAAATCGGTGACGATTGTCTCGTTGCGTGTCGCATGCGTCGCATAGTCCGCTTGTTCATCGAGCACCGTGTTGATGATTTCTTGTGAGACGACGTCACGGCTCAAGAAGACGTTCACATACGGGCCGGCCGCCTCGACTTTCGTGAACAACTCGTCGTTCAAGTCGTTCGCGATATCCGTCGCGATCATAACCGGTGCTTTACGATAGGCTTTCGCAAGTTGGAAACACGGGAAAGCAAGGTCCCCGTGTGCCTCATGTTTCGGTTTTTCAATCAATGCTTCAATCTGGTCGAGCGTCAACTCGTCCCCGATGACACGGGACAAGGCTTCCGCATATTTGCGTTCATAACTCATTCTAATTCCTCCTTATCATTTGTTCATAAAAAAAACGCCCTTTGCACAGATGCAAAGAGACGGGATGGCCCGCGGTACCACTCTTCTTGCCTGCTTGACGCAGACCGCTTTATCGGTGATAACGGGGGTCCCCCGGCTACGCCTACTCAAGTTCGGATAGCATCTCAAAAGTGCGTTTCGCGATGTTTGTCAGCCTAGGCTCTCACCAATCCCTAGGTCGCTTTGTTGACGGAACGATCGTTACTCTCTTTTTCATCGACTTTCGTCTATGTGGTTGAAAAGCAATTTCATTATAGAGGATATTTCATATAGACTCAATGCTAGAATTCCGCCATTATGATGGATAGGCAGGACTCAGGCGTGATTGTGCCGAATCTCCTACCATACATAATTGAATTTTTCCCACATAGGAGGGAACCATGAACCATTTCCGCAAGATGTCCGTCCTTGGTTGGAGTATTTGGAGTATGCTATTCGGTTTGACGCTCATCTTGTTCGCTACAGGCGTATTGAACATGCCGGCCATCGAGCCGTTACCGTTCATCTTGATCGCGTTGCTCGTCATTATTTTTCAAATGGACTCCATTGAACGGAAAGGCGTCTACTTTACCTTTTCAGAAAGTATCGTCTTAATTATTTTTCTATTCTTTGATTTTGAGACAGCGCTGTTCGTCAATCAGATTGGACTACTCGTCTTCCAGTTCGTCAACTTGAAACCGCGCGTCGCGCTTCGACGGTTCCGTTTTACGTATCCGTGGAATGCCATCACGTCATTTTTGGAAATCGCCATCCCGGCCAGCGTCTACTTGGCACTTGGTGGTGTGACCGGTCTCGGATTCTATTCCCAAGACTCGTTCCTCCCGCTTGCCGGTTTGATTATTGCCATCATTTTGAACACGGTCGTCCAAAAGTATCAAGTCGGCTGGTGGTTCCGCGTCGACATCCCGATCCGCGACTTTTTAAGCATCGCGTTTTACACGTATATCGTCAGTCTCGTCTTCATTTTGGCGGCCTCGCTCTTCCGGGAGACAAACTTGCTCGTCGTCAGCAGTATCGCCGCCGCACTCACGTTCTTTATTAAGCGACTCATCATTCAAAAAGGTCGACAAGACGCCTTCAAATCGTTGATTGAACAATATGATGAAGCAAAAGAAGCCGTATCGCTATCGCAAAGCGAGGCACAAGCCATCGAAGTGTTCCTCAGTCAATGTGAGCGACTCAACGAGTACGATGAAGGGTACGTCGAGTTCAAACTGTTTGATCGCACACTTTACTTTGATTTGAAGACGCGCCAGCCGATCGATCGCCATGTCGTCTTTGAATTACTCGATGCAACCTATCCGAACGAAGCCTCGGTCGAGTACGAGATGCGCTTCGAATGGGACGCCCCGCTGTCGAACGAATTTAATGAAGACTATCATAGCTTCATCTCGGTCCGTTCCGAGGAAATCGAAGGAATCCGCACGTGGATTGTGATGACGGGCGAGCACGTCTATGGCTATCCGCCCATCATTCAACGCGAGATTTTCAAACTGCTCAAGTCGTTCAATCGGACGATCAGTCGTTGTCATGAACGCGACCGCCTCTATACCGAGAGCCGGACGGACAGCTTGACGCTGCTTGCCAATGCACGGGCTTTTTATGAATACGGGATTCAACAGATCTCGGACGGCTCGATGTATCCGATTTCCGTCGCGATGCTCGATATCGACTTCTTCAAAAAAATCAACGACACGCACGGTCACCAAGTCGGAGATAGTGTGCTCCAAGAATTCGGTCGCCGCATTCGTCAAGTGCTCCGCACCGAAGACTTTGCCGCCCGTTACGGCGGTGAAGAGTTCATCTTGCTCTTAAACCGTTGTGATGTTGAGGCCGCCGTCGAGATTGCCGAGCGCATCCGTCAACAAATCGAGAACAAACCGTTCCACGTCGACGGAATCGATATACCCGTCACCGCTTCAATCGGTGTCGATACGATTCAGTCGTTCGGCGACAAACGTCTTGACGATACGATTCGTAACGCCGACCGCGCGCTCTACGTCGGCGGGAAATACGCCGGTCGCAACCGCGTCGCCCATTATAATTTCTTAACGACCTGACTCGCCCCCACGTTCATCGCGTGGGGGTTTGCTATTGACAAGCAGATTTGAAACAGGTACGTTAGGGAACGTGTCTTATAACTAAATATCACAACTTTTTTATCAAGAGAGACTGAGGGACTGGCCCGATGACGTCTCGGCAGCGGGTAACCTGTGCCAAATCCAGCGAGCGGTCTGCTCGAAAGATGAAAAAAGTGTTTCTTGTCGAGAGAGCCTTTTTTCAGAAGGCTCTCTTTTTATTTTTATGAATGAGGTGAATCGATTGGAACAACCAACAGCTAACAAATGGGCGCTCTTGCCCTTACTCGTCTTCCTCGTCTTCTTTATCGGGGCAGGCATCTACTATGACGACTTTTATAAATTCCCCGTCTTGATCGCGGCCTTGATTGCCGTCATCGTCGCGGCGATGATGACAAAAGGGAGCGTCACCCAGACGGTCGAACGCGTCGCCCAAGGTGCCGGGAACCCGAGCATCCTCATCATGGTGTTCATCTTCTTGCTCGCCGGTGCGTTTTCAAGCGTCGCCGAAGCAATCGGTGCGATTGACGCGACCGTCAATGCGGCATTGACGTTACTACCGCCCTCGCTCCTATTGAGCGGCCTGTTCGTCATCGCAGCCTTCATCTCGATGGCGATGGGTACGTCGACCGGGACGATTGCCGCACTGGCTCCGATCGCTCTCGGCATCCATGAGGAAAGCGGCGTCAATATCGCCATCGCGGCAGCAGCCGTCGTCGGGGGTGCCATGTTCGGAGATAACTTGTCGTTCATTTCAGACACGACGATCGCAGCCGTCCGCACCCAGCGGACGAACATGCGCGACAAGTTCCGGACCAACTTTTGGATCGTCTTGCCGGCAGCCGTCATCACAACGATTTTACTCGCTGTCCTATCGAGCGGAGAATCCACCATCGAGCCGGCGGCGTTTGAATGGTATAAATTGATTCCGTATCTGGCGGTTATCGTGCTCGCTTTGACGGGAATGAACGTCATCCTTGTCTTGCTCGGCGGCATCGCCCTAACCGGCATCATCGGTCTGTTGGATGGCAGTCTAGCCGTCACCACGTACGTCACCGCCATGGCGGACGGCATGATGGGCATGGCCGAGATTTCACTCCTGACATTGCTCATGGGTGGGCTCGTCGGACTCATCTCGCATAACGGCGGACTCACGTACTTGCGTGACGCGCTCACGTCCCGAATTAAAAGACGGGCCGGCGCGGAGTGGAGCATCGCCGGGCTCGTCAGTGCGACAAACGTCGCGACGGCGAACAACACGATTTCGATTCTCGTGGCTGGTCCGCTCGCTGCGAACATCGCCGACGATTATGACATCGAACGTAAAAAGTCTGCGAGTGTACTCGATATCTTCTCGTGTGGGGTCCAAGGTCTGTTGCCTTACGGGGCACAGCTTCTCATTGCGGCCGAACTGACGAACACGGCATCACCGGCGCTCGTGCCGTATATGTTCTATCCGTTCTTGTTGTTCATTTGCGGAGGATTGGCCATCGCCTTTAACTTCCCGCGTTTCAAAAAACGCGCTTAACGAAAACGACCTTGTGAAGCAGTCGCTTCACAAGGTCGTTTGTCGTTTCGCTTCAAGTTCACGTTTCAGCTGCTCGTTCCGTTTTCTGAAAGCACGCCGTTTGAGCAGTTCTTCGAGTCCGCGGCTGATGACCCACAGAACGAACAGTAGCAGGGCGAGCATCGATAATCGCAACGGGCTTTGGATAAATTCTTCCCACTGGTCGCCGATCACGGAAAAAATCAAGACGACGAGCAGTTTCCCGAACCCGGCCGCCATGATGAACGTCCGGAGCGGCATTTGGATAAGAGCGAGTAAGTACGTAATCAGACTGACCGGAATGAACGGGAGTGAATAAAGAAAACCGAGCGAGACGGGGCTCATATGATTGATGCGTTCGAGCCAATACACGCCTTGCTTATGTTTTTCGAGCCAACGCGTCATCGGCTTTCGAAAGACATAACGGACGGCCGTAAAGACGAGAATCGTCCCGAGTAAGCTCCCGACCCAAGATAACAACGTTCCGAGCAAAAAACCGTATGTCGCTGCGTTCGCCGAGATGATGAGGACGAGTGGGAGAAACGGAAAAATCGCTTCGAGGAACGGGGCTCCAAGTCCGGCCCAAGGGCCGCCCGGAAGACCTTGCAACCATTCAATCAAGTTTAAAATATATTTTTGGAGTGATGTGAGCATATCGGTTTCCACCTTCAACTTTCGTTAATCCTTTTTACCCGATTTCGCTCAGGAAGACGCATCCCCCTGCCCACTGTCGTAAAAAAATAAAAAGTATTTGCGAAATTTCGCTGTGATATCTATCATATAATATGGACTTGTGGTTGCAGGCAAGTCCGTTCGTCGAACGACACAACCCAACGTTCGTTTTCCTGCAAAAAACTGAACACAGGGGAGTAACACACATGGAAACAAAACCAATGCGGGTCTTGCTGTACTATAAGTACGTCAATATCGAAGATCCAGAAACGCTCACACAAGAGCACCTCAAGTATTGCAAGGACCTCGGCATCAAAGGACGCATCTTGATTTCTTCCGAAGGAATCAACGGGACGTGCTCTGGGACTTGGGAACAGACCGAGCAGTACATGAACGACTTGAAAGCGAACCCGCTCTTTAGCGACATCGAGTTCAAAATTGATGAAGTCGAAGAGCATGCGTTCTCGAAAATGTTTGTCCGTCATAAGAAAGAGCTTGTGACGTGGCGCTTTGATGGTGAGTTCGACGTACCTAAACAACACGGGGCGTACCTCGAACCGGCAGAATGGAAAGAGATGATGAATCGCGACGATGTCGTCATCCTCGATGTTCGTAACAACTATGAGTACGATCTTGGTCACTTTAAAAACGCGATCAAAATCGATGTAGAGGCTTCTCGTTACATGCCCGATTGGCTCGAAGAGAACAAGGACCTCTACGAAGGGAAAACGTTACTCACGTATTGTACCGGAGGCGTCCGTTGCGAGAAATTTACCGCATATATGCGTGACCAAGGTCACGACAATATTTTCCACCTTAAAGGCGGCGTCGCCATGTACGGCAAAGACGAAGCCACGAAAGGTGAGGACTGGGAAGGCGAGCTGTACGTCTTCGACGAACGCATCAACGTCCCGGTCAACACGGTCAATCCGTCAATCGTCTCTGAATGCATGCACTGCGGAACGAAGACGGTGCGCTACGTTAATTGTGCCAACCCGGTGTGTAATGCCCAACACTTCTGTTGTGAAGAGTGTGAACCGAAACAAATGCGTTCATGCTCGAAAGAGTGCCAGGAGCATCCACGTAACCGCTATATCATCGAGAATATCGCGGACAAACTTCAGCAGACTGAAGGCGTCGTCGGGTAACAAAAATCGACCAGAAAGCACTTCGAGCCTATGCTCGGGGTGCTTTTTTGACAGAAACCTTACGTCTAGCCGATGACAGAATCGGGTATAGTGTAGATACCATTGTCAGACAGGAAGTGAATCGATTGCTCTTTAACGAACCTTTACTCGCCGCCTTGCTCGCTTGGTTCATCGCACAAGCAGCCAAGCTCGTAACCGAACTCATTAAAACACGAGATTTTGAATTAGAAATCATGTTTGCCTCGGGTGGGATGCCAAGTTCCCACTCTTCGACCGTCGTCGCCTTAGCGACCGTCATCGGTCGAATCGAAGGGCTCGATTCCAGCATGTTCGCGCTCGCCTTGATTTTTGCGACGATTGTCATGTACGATGCGACCGGCGTTCGTCAGGCGGTCGGATTCCAGGCCCGCTTGTTGAACGACTACTTCAAAGGAATCAAGCACGAGACGCCCATCTTAAATGAGCTGGTCGGTCATACCCCGTTCCAAGTCATCGTCGGGGCTTTACTCGGTCTCGTGGTCGGACTGTTTTTCCCAATTTAATGTGAATGATGCAGGCATGTCGTTCCCCCCTTCTAAAAACTCACCATCTTTTTGTGAACTTTCACAACAGAGACGGTATAGTGAGAGAGAGGAGGAATCGACATGCCTTTTTTGCAGAAATCTTATGAGTCGCTCGATACGCTCGCCGAAGCAATCGGACAAGCGATTCGGGCCCCCATCACGATTGAAAATCGACACCATCAGTTGCTGGCCTATAGCACCCACCCCGACTCGACCGACCCGGCACGAATCGCGACGATTATCGGCCGCCGTGTCCCGGAAGCAGTCATCGAAGACTTATGGGAAAGTGGCATCCTTCAAGAAGTGATCGACCGCGACGAACCGGTCGTTATCCCGGCCCGAATGGCCGTTGGTCTCGGTGAGCGGGCGGCCGTCGTCATCAAGCAACAAGGTGACGTGCTCGGTTACATTTGGAGCCTGGCCCGAACGACGCCGTTCTCAGAACAAGAACTCACCGTCCTACAAGAAGGGGCGAACATCGCCAAAAAATTGCTGATGACCATCGCGATGCACGAACGGCGCATCGACGCCGAATTGGAACATTTCTTTTTAGAAGTGCTGGCCACTCCCGTCTTATCGCCATCCCACCGCGATCGCTTGAATGAGCTCGCACCGATTGCCGTCGCCAGCCGCCTCACCGTGATTGAATGTGCCCAGCCGGTCACCCCGCAACTGGCGGAACGACTGTTTTATGTATTGGCGACCCAGCAAGCGATTGAAGTCGTCCTGCACGCGATCGATGGCCAGCAGTTACTCGTCTGGCATTATATGAAATCGGACTTGGCCGAGGAAGAAACGGCGCTCTTGCAGTGGGCCGACCGCTTTGAAACGCAGCTCCGAGACAAGTTCATTGAAGCGGAGCCGCGCCTTGGCATCAGTCGACGCTTTTTTGAGAGCGACATGCTCTATGCGGCGATGGAAGAAGCACGACGCGTCACGTCGCTTCGCCGAAAGTTCCCGTATGAGCTTGCGACATCGCGCACGTTCGAACAGATCGGAATTTATCAGCTCGTACCCGATTTGGCCCGACGCATCGGGCTTCGTCTCGAGACGCATCCGACCATCGAGCGCCTACAGGCGTATGATGTCACACATCATACCGAGCTCGTCACGACGCTCGAATGGTATTTCTATTTTGATGGGAACGTCAAGCGTGTCGCCGCTCATCTTCACATCCATCCGAATACCGTGCTCTACCGGATTCGGCGGATTGAAGAACTGACGAACATCACACAAGTCTCGCTCCCTGAACGGGCCGCCGTTTATCTTGCCATTAAGGCCGGTCAATACCGCCAAGACGATTGACGCCTACTTTGTGTTTTTTCACAAAGTGGGCGTGATCACTTTTAGAATCCATGCTAAAGACAGCGTTTTCGGATGGGTCTATACTAGAGGTGTGAACAAATTGTGTCAGTAGAGAAAGGGGAACTTTACATGAAAATCGGGGTATTGAAAGAGATTAAAAACAACGAAAACCGCGTCGCCTTGACGCCGATGGGTGCAGCTGTATTAACTGAACTTGGACACGAGGTCCTCGTCGAGACGGAAGCGGGCGTCGGTAGCGGCTTCACAAATATGGAGTATGTCGATGCGGGGGCAACCATCGTCGACACCGCCGCGGACGTTTGGGGAAACGTGGAATTGGCGTTGAAAGTAAAGGAACCGCAACCATCGGAATATCATTATTTCCGTCCTGACTTGACCCTCTTCACTTACTTGCACTTGGCGGCCGAACCAGAACTTACGAAAGCACTCGTCGATTCTGGTGTGACGGCCATCGCCTATGAGACGGTCGAGATCGACCGCACATTGCCGCTCCTCACACCGATGAGCGAAGTGGCCGGACGGATGGCTGCTCAAATCGGCGCCCAAATCCTTGAAAAACCACACGGTGGAAAAGGGATTCTCTTGTCTGGCCTGCCAGGCGTACCACGTGCGAACGTCACCGTCATCGGGGGCGGTGTCGTCGGGATGAATGCCGCCCGCATCGCGATCGGTCTTGGTGCCAACGTCACGATTATGGACATCAGCCCGGCTCGCCTGCGCCAAATCGATGATCAGTTCGGCAACACAATCAACACACTCATCTCAAACAGCTACAACATCGCCAAACAAGTCGCTGAAAGTGACCTTGTCATCGGTGCCGTCCTCATTCCAGGCGCGAAAGCACCGAAGCTCGTCACGAAAGAAATGGTCCAACAGATGTCACCAGGTTCGGTCATCGTCGATGTCGCCATCGACCAAGGCGGAATCTGCGAAACCATCGACCATATCACGACACATGACGCGCCGACGTACGAGCGTTACGGGGTTCAACACTATGCCGTCGCCAACATGCCAGGTGCCGTCCCACGCACGTCGACACTCGGTTTGACGAACGCAACGATGCCGTATATCGTCGAGTGCGCACAAAAAGGGATTTTCCCGGCACTCCGCGAGAACGCAGCCTTGCTTAAAGGATTGAACGTCATCGACGGGACGGTCACGTATGAAGCCGTCGCCCGCGACCTTGGCTACACATTCGTCGCTCCAGCCGAAGCCATCACGAAGCAACTACAAGCATAAACGTAAAGCCGTCAGCATTATTGCTGGCGGCTTTTTTGATGTCGGCACTCTATAAAAAAACGCTCGAACCGATCGGTTCGAGCGTTTGTGTGCTTATGCGTTCTCGACGGCGATGTCCTCACCGATGATTTTCACTTCTGGTTCAAGCTCAATCTCGAACTTCTCCTTCACCGTCGCCTGGACGTGACGGATGAGCGAGATGTACTCAGTCGCTGTCGCTTCATCGATATTGACGATGAATCCGGCATGTTTGAGTGAGACTTCCGCTCCACCGATCCGCTTCCCTTGCAGGCCACAGTCTTGAATCAATTTGCCGGCGAAGTAGCCCGGTGGTCGTTTGAAGACGCTACCGCATGATGGATACTCGAGCGGTTGCTTCGACTCGCGCTTGTACGTCAAGTCGTCCATGACGTCTTTGATCGCTTCATAGCCGAGCGGTTCGAGTTCAAACGTCGCTTCGAGCACAATCAACCCGTCTTTCGAAATCCGGCTCGTCCGGTAGTCGAGATCGAGTTCGTCTTTCGTAAGTGTCATGAGCTGCCCTTCAAGCGACAATACGACCGCACTCGTGATAACGTCTTTCGTTTCTCCACCGTAGGCGCCTGCGTTCATATACACCGCGCCACCGACCGTTCCCGGGATGCCACAGGCAAATTCTAAGCCAGATAACTCTTCGGTCAACGCTTGACGTGAGACGTCGATGATGGCCGCACCGGCTTGGGCGATCAGTTGATTCCCGTCTCGACGAATCGTTTTCAGTTCGTTCAAGTTTAAGACGATGCCACGAAGGCCTCCGTCACGGACAATCAAGTTCGACCCGAACCCGAGAATCATGAATGGGACGCTCTCGCGATGGGCGAGCTCAAGCACGGCTTGAACTTCTTCATACGTGTGCGGGGCCACGAAATAATCGGCCTGCCCACCTAATTTTGTATACGTGTGTGCCGACAGCGGCTCATCTTGCTTCACGCGATCGGCCGGAATGATAGTGAGTAGTTGATTTAAAAAGCTCATGCGTTGCCTCAATCCTTTACGTTCAATTTTAAAGCATGCCTCGGTTCGTCAAGAGAGAGGCAGGCACGTCACTGAATGATTTCAGTACGAAACACAGTATACAAATCTTTGACAGGGGTGACAAGCAACGTTTTCTTTACAATGAAGGAATTGGTTTATAACAATAATGATGCAGCAACGGCAACGACGATAGGAATTGTAAAGTTATCCCAATCTCGATACGAAATTGCTTCTGTGAGTGTGGCAATGATTGAAATAATGAATCCATATGTTACCACTTGCCAAAGTGGAATATCATCCCACAAAAATAATAAAAAGAGGACGGCATACGAGCTGAGGAACATGGCCATGCTACCTTGGAACGAGCGCTTCTGTCCGTATAAATCATAGGTCACTGTCCCGTACTTCCGACCGATGAGCGCGGCCAGGCCATCGCCCCACGCCAAGACGAGCGATCCTGCCAAAAAGGCGAGCGGCTCTGATTCAAAGAAGAAGAACAGGATGACGAGCAAGGCGATTGGATAATAGACGGTGCCGAGCGATTTACGTTCCGTCTGATGAACCGGTGACGGACTCTTATAAAGAAGGAACGCGTTCGCGAACGTGAAAAAGACGAGCGGCACGGCGGCGACGTACCAAGTTTCCATTAACCAAACTGCAAGCAGCGACCAATGGCCGACCGCGATATGTACACTTTTACGAATTGTCTCATCCGTCCAGCCGAGGCGTTTGCCAATCTGTTCAAGACCGACGAGAAACACCAGGACAATGACGATGGACAGGATGGAACTGACCCATTCATTCATCTTTGAACCACCTTTATCTACATTTTTTGTACGTTTTCATTATACCTTAATCAAGCGATAGCCTAGCTTCCTTTTCAAACATTTGGTAGAATGAGGTCAAATGACTGTATAGCCAACGAACGAAGGCGGCTATAGAAAGGATGCCTGTATGCGCGACGCAATTTCGATTCAAACTTTGGCTGATTGCCTTCACTATATGCGGGTTGGCGACGTTGACCGGGCCATCTCACTCTTCCCTGAGGACGTACGCGAGCATTTCCCGAAAGAACTTCGCAAAATCCACTTGTTTCATATTGAAAAGAACGGGCTGTCAATCAATCAAATCGTCGCTTTGGCGAACACGTTGACCGGAGAGCATTTGTCCGCTACCACGATTCAGAACTGGACGAAGCGAGAAGTCCGTAAAATTATCGGGGTTCCCCGGGTCGGAAAGAAATACTCGCTCCAACAAGCGGCCATCATTTATTTGCTGGATGATTTGAAGCACTTGTTCTCACTTGAAGAGACGAGTTCTCTCCTCGCACTCATCTTCAACAATCCTGACCGCGACGAGGACGACCTCATCTCGCCCATCGACTTTTATCGCCTCTACGCCGAGTACGCCAAGTCGACGAGCCCGATCGAGCTCCTCGACACGCGTGCGAAGCGCTCGATCGAAAAGATGGGGGTCACCCACCCGAACATCTTGCACGTCCTCAAACTCTGTCTATACGCCCATCGCGTGACGACACTCGAGATCGAGGCGAAACATTACTTGAACCGCTTCATTTGACCTTCGTCGAATGAGGCTTTTTTTAGAAAAAAACACCAGTCGCAGTGACTGGTGTTCGTCATATTCGTTACACCGATACCGCGATTGGCATCCGTGATTTGACTGTCAGCGTTTTAAGGACAGACAACAACTCGAACATCGAGAGTTGGTCGGCCTCTTTCGTCAGGCAGAAGCAATCATCGTCTTGTTTGCGGAGTTCCGCCACAAGCTTACCTGCTTTGTCTCGAACGCTGAACTTGTAACGCTCGACATCGTATTGAATCGTATAGAGACCGCGTTCGTAGACGTTGTACTCACACTTTTTCCCGAATAACGAGAATTTGTCCTTCAACTGACCAATCGCTTGTCCATCGTGGTTCATGACGACCCACTTCTGACAGTTCGGGATATATTTCCCGTGAGCGATTTGACGGCCTGACAAGTTGTGCACTTGAACACTGCCCTCCGCGTCGCGGTGAACAGATCCGATCGCATCATTTGTCTCGTCATAAATGGTCGCTTCGCCTTGCGTAAAGACGCAACCTTTTACATAAATTAATTTGCGCACCGCTTTTCCTCCTAATACGTTCCAACCGTTGATTTGTGTGTGTTTGGTTGGTATTTCTATGAAACCCCCAAATTGGTACTGTGCGTCGCTTTTTCTCGTTTCAGCGACTACATATTTCATATGACGAAGATGATTATTGCACCTATTCGTGAAAAAGACAACCCCTTTTTCTTCGACACAATCCGCCATTCTGTCAAACTTGTGAACACGCCTGATATTATCGCTTGAAACCGGCCTGTTTCAACATCTCTTCGAGCTCCGTTCTTGCAATCAGACGAACTTGATTTGGCTCCGCCAATTCGTATGCACTATCGGTATAAGAGGAGTTCGTCACGACCCAACCTTCGTTCACCCCATAGTATGGAACGGAGGCAGCGACTTGTTGGACTGCCTCAAGCCCGACCGCTTTCTCATAACGTTTCGCTTGGACCGCGATTGACCATCCGTCCTCCGCTTCAAGGAGCAGGTCCGCCCCGAAGTCACGCGACGCCGGCGTCACCGTCACCGTGTAACCGAGTGCGGTGAACACTTCTTCTAAAAACAATTCAAATTCACGGCCGTCCATCCGATCGATGCGGTGAATCGTCGATAGACGCATGCGCCAGATGAGCCAGAGCAGGCCGATTCCTAAACACGCGACGATACTCCATATCGGCGCATCTCCCCACCATAATCCGATGGCGATCAACAAGCTGAGCCCCATTCCCTTCACATCTATCGTCCTCTCTATCTGTTCTTGTCTTCACTTTACCGTTTGGAGGCAGGAAAACAAAGGGGGAGCTGTCGAATGTATTGAAGATGTACCCGTGTGACATACAGAAGGAGGGATCATCGTTAATGGAGAACCGAGGACATCTCCAAAACGAATTGCTGCACGCCTTGCCTTACGGTGTAGCGTTAATCATGACGGACGGGACAATCGTCCAAGCGAACCGGCCGTTTTTAGAGCAATTCCCTGAAGACTTACAAACGAGAACAAACATCTTTCATATGGTCAACCAATCACCGATTACGATGGAGCTATCGAGACGAATGGAGCAAGGCTTGCCTTGGACGTACGAGATGCCGACAATCCGCATCCACGCCATCCCGAACGGTGACGTCTATATCTTATCGATTGAACCTCTCCCGCTCGATACGCGGGTGACCGTCCAACATAACGCGTTCGAAGCGATGATGCACACCGAACTCGACATGGCGATGGTTATGACCGATGCCAATCTGTTAATCAATCGCTTCAATAAAGGAGCGACCGAGCTGTTCGGTTACGAGCCGCATGAAGTACTCTACGAAATGACCCCGTTCGGTCTATTCGAGTCGCGCGAGCTGAGCGAGAAACGGACCCATTATCAAGACGAGACAGAGCGGTTGTTGTCATTCGAACAGATGCTGCGTGTGGCACTAGACCGTGGCGACCGTGAATGGAAGTTTCAACGAAAAGACCGGACTCATTTCGTTGGAAAACTGTTCATGCATCCGGTCTACGAACAAGCTCGCGTCATCGGCTTTTTCTTTTTCGTCTTCGATGTCAGTCCTGAAATCGCCTTGAAAGGCGAGTTGCTGCATAAAGAACAACGGTATCGCATGTTCGCCGAATCGGTCATCGAAGCCGTCCTGTTTCACGAGGGCGGGACCATCTTAGATGCGAACAAGGCGGCCGAATCGATTTTCCGAATCCCGGCCGAACAGATGGTCGGTCGCCAAACGATTGAATTTATCGCTGAAGGCTATCGGGCCGACGTGTTGCGCCGGATCCGGAACCACATCCAGACACCTTACGAGGTCATCGGCCGTCGTGAGGACGGGACGTTCCTCGAGATGGAAGTGTATCCGAAAGAAGTGACGTTCCAAGGCCAGACGCTCCGGGTCGCCGTCATGCGCGACATTAGCGATCGGAAGAAAGTCGAGCGGATGCTCGAGCGGGAGAAGAATGCCATCGCCCGGCAACGAGATATCATCCAATCGATTTTACAGGCCTCCAATGAAGCGTTCGTTTTGACCGAATCGAACGGCAGCGTCCTGTTCATGAACGTGCACGCCCGTCGCCTGCTCGATTTGCCAGGAATCGCCCCGAACAAGATGCAAGAGCGGATCCCGCTCCTGTCGACGTTCCGCACGCGCGACCGCACCGAGATGTTGAAAAAAATCGACTTATTACTCGACGGCTCTGCCCGCGAAGTGTCGATGCGTTTCTCCATCCCGCAACCGAACGACCGGGATGAACAGTATTACGAGATGTACGGAACCGGTATGGATACAAAACGCCAAATCGGAATGGACAGCGGCTTCTTATTCGTGTTCCGCAACCGAACCGAGGAAGAGCGGATGGACCAAATCAAAAACGAACTGGTCAGCACCGTCTCACACGAACTTCGCACCCCGCTCTCGTCACTGTCGGGATATATCGAGCTGATGCTTACCCGCGACTTGAATCCCGAGAAGCGCGAGCGTTACTTAAAGACGATGGCGAAAGAAGCGAAGCGTTTGACCGACCTGTTAAACGATTTTCTCGACATTCAACGCATGGAAGACGGCAATCAAGAGTATAAGAAAGACCATTTCGTCTTGAACGAACTCGTCCGTGACGTCGTCGAACGCTTCCGCGAGACGAGCAACCACTCCATCCATTTCGATGATGCCGATGAAGTGCTCCACCTCATCGCCGATCAGGACCGCATCGAGCAGGTCATCATCAACTTGTTATCGAACGCCATCAAGTATTCGCCGAACCATCACGAAATCGAGGTACGGGTGCGCAAAGAACGAAATCAAGCCCACGTCTCGATTCAAGACTTTGGTATCGGGATTCCGGAGCATGCGTTCGAAGAACTGTTCAAGAAGTTTTATCGAGTCGACAACTCGGATACACGCCAAATCGGCGGGACGGGTCTCGGGCTATCTATCTGTAAGGAAATCATCGAATCGCACGGCGGAAGTATCGAAGTCGAATCGAGCGTTGGCGTTGGCTCGACATTCACGTTCACGTTGGACTTAGCGGAGGAGACACTATGAACCATTACGCTTTCACCGGTTTCCCCGGCTTTTTAGCCGGAAAGATGATCACGCACCTCGCGTCATTGCCGAATCAGATTGGGACGATTTACGCACTCCACCTCCCGACCGAACGTTCCGGCGCAGTCACTTTAAAACAGGAGCTGTTGGAAGCGACGTCGTTACAAGATGATCAGCTCGTGCTCGTCGAGGCCGATATCACGCTACCTGAAGTCGTGCTTGATCCAATCATGCGCTCCGTCATCGAGCGCGAAGTGAATTACGTCTTCCATTTGGCGGCTGCCTACGACTTGAGCATCCCGTATGACGTCGGGTATCGCATCAACTTGCTAGGGACGAAACACATCACCTCATTGGCGAAACGGGCACCCTATTTAAAGCGGTACGTCTACTTCAGCACCGCCTATGTGTCTGGACGCCGTCAAGAGACCGTTTATGAGAACGAGTTATGGCACCGCGTTCGTTTTAAAAACCATTACGAGGCGACGAAGTATGAGGCCGAGGCCATCGTCTCGCGCGAGCTCGGCTCGATGCCGGTGACCATCATCCGTCCGGGCATCGTCATTGGCCATAGCGAGACCGGCGAGACGAAGAAGTTTGACGGGGTCTATTTCGTCTTAAAGTTAATGGACCAACTTCGTCAAGCTGCCCCGCTGCCTTACATTGGACGACAGAATATCGAAGTAAACCTCGTTCCTTATGATTACGTCGTCGAGGCAACCGCTTATCTCGCTCACGCTCCGGTCGGTTTGAAGCGGACGTTTCATTTGACCGACCCGTTTCCACACGGGGCCCGCGAAGTGTACCGTATGATTCACGAAGAGATGTTCGGTCGCCCTCCACGCGGGACCATCCCGCATGCGGTCGCGGAGACCGGATTCTCGGCGCTACATCTGTCGGAACGTTACGGCGTTCCGCGTGAGCTACTCGCCTACTTTAAGCATCAAGTCCATTTCGATTCGACACAGACGCTCCGCGCACTCAGCGGCACTGATATCGTCTGTCCGGATTTAAAGGACTATCTGCCAAAAGTCGTTGCCTATTACGAGACACACAAAAAGCCCTAATTAGGGCTTTTTGTGTGTCATCCGATTAGCAACTTCTCTTTTGGATAGCGAATCTTCCGGTCCATCTGGCGTGCGACCGTGAAGAGGATCGTCAACGAACCGACACGACCGAGTAACATCATGAACATGATAAAACTCTTACCTGCATCGTTCAGTTCCGCCGTGATCCCGAGTGATAACCCGACCGTCCCGAAGGCCGAGACTGTCTCGAACAAGAGTGCTGTCGCCGGAATATGACCGTTCGTCAAGATAGTCAGTGCGGTAATCAATAAGATGAAGAAGAAACTCGTAATAGCCACGATGTACGCTTTTTTAATTTGGAACGCGTCAATCGTCCGCTCGAGGATGACCGTCTCTTTTTTCCCGACGATGAACGCCCACATATCGGCCAAGATGACGGCTACGGTCGTCACTTTAATCCCAGACCCTGTCGAGGCGGCGCCGGCCCCGATATACATAAGAATGATCATGACGCCAATCGAAATCGGCGCCATCGTCGTCAGGTCGATCGTGTTAAAGCCTGCCGTTCGCGTCGTCACCGCTTGGAAGAAAGTGACGTGCATCGCTTCACCGAACGGGCGGCCATACAGCCCGCCTTCATTCGACACCCATTCGAACAACATGAGCGAGAACCAGGCGATTCCGTTGACGATGACGAGTGAGGCAATCATGATTTTCGAATGGAGGGCGAGACGTTTCCAACGTTTCACCTCGGTCGCGTCGGCGATGGTCGTAAAACCGAGCCCCCCAATCATTAAGAGCGCGGCAATCGTGATGACGATAGCTGTGTTCTGCTCGAACTGCATCAAATTGTCCGGCCATAGGGCGAATCCGGCATTGTTGAACGCTGACACCGCATGGAAGAACCCATAATAGAGCGCCTCACCGAAACGATAGTCACCGGTGCTGTACAGTTCGACCGTCAAAAACAACATGCCGATGAACTGGACGATGAGTGTCGTAAAGACGATGTTGCGGACGAGACGCACCGTGCCGCCCGGTCCCGACAAGTTGAGTGACTCTTGGAGCAAGATGCGCTGCTTTAAACCGATTTTCTTCCCGAGCACACTGAGCAACATAAGCGCGACCGTCATAAAGCCGAGACCACCGATTTGAATCAGCGCAACGATGACGAGCTCGCCGAACGTATTGAACGATGTTCCAATGTCGATTGTCGATAATCCAGTCACCGTTCCGGCCGATGTCGCGATAAACAGACAGTCGATCCAAGACACGGGTTGTGTCTGCGCGAACGGCATATAGAGTAATGTCGCCCCAATAAAGATGGCGAGCAAAAAGCCCGTCGCGATAAAACGGGCCGGCTTTTCGAACACGAGCCGATAGAGTGCCTCGATTCGTTTTATGCGCAACTCCCGTACGGTCAATCGATGTCGCATCTCGCTATCTCCTTCAACTCAAGTTTTCTAAGGCTCATATTACTCCTCACTTATAAAATTGCCAACTAGAAAATGTATCGCTAACTGTTTGTCGGATTTTTTGGTAATATGAGAGATAGACTTTATGAATGTTGAGGAGGTTGAATGAAACCGTGGACCCTAGTACGGTGGATCATTCGCTAACGGATGTCTCGCGAAGGTTGGAGCGTCAATCACAATGCATGCCCGCCCATCTTTATTTCCAGCTTGAAGAACTGCTACATTGGTCACTCGATCAAGAAGTTGTGAATCAATTGTACGCATTATTAAAAAAATACGACGTATTAACCGATATAGAGCGTGAAGAACGAAATATCAGCATCCAAATGCTGATTGACGAAAACGGCGCTTAACCATCGGGAACGCATTTGCGGGAGACGAGTTAAGTCTCTCGCTTTTTTTGTCTCCTGATTTTTTTTAGAAAGGTGGAAAACATAGACATGGATGTCGTCACGTTAGTAGGACTCATACTTGGGTTCCTCACCCTCGTCGGAGGGATGGTATTGAAAGGAGCCGGGATTGCCCCGCTCATCAACCCGGCAGCACTCGTCATTATTTTTGTCGGGACAGCGGCCGCGGTCAGTATCGCCGTTTCCAAAGAACAGCTGCAAAACGTACCGAAGTTGTTCGGAATTCTCTTCAAAAAGCAGGAGTTACCAAGTAAATCCGGGCTGTTGACACAGTTCGTCGACTTGTCGACGCAAGCGCGTAAAGAAGGACTCCTGTCGCTTGAGACAGCGCTCGAACAAGTTGAAGAGCCGTTCTTGAAACAAGGGATGATGATGGTCATCGACGGCCAACCATCCGAATATATCGCCGAGGTCATGTCGCGCGATATCGAGAACATGGAGCAACGCCATAAAGCAAACTCGGACATCTTTACACAAGCCGGCACGTACGCGCCGACACTCGGCGTTCTTGGAGCCGTTATCGGTTTGATTGCGGCCCTAAAAGATTTGTCTGATATCGAAAAGCTCGGTCACGCGATTTCAGCCGCGTTCGTCGCGACGTTGTTCGGGATTTTCACAGGATACGTCCTCTGGTTCCCGTTCGCCAATAAATTAAAGCAGTATTCGAAGAGCGAGGTCATCATCAAAGAGATGATGATTGAAGGGATTCTCTCGATTCAAAGTGGGGAGTCTCCGAAGACGTTAGAAGATAAATTGTCTGTGTATTTGTCTCCAAAGGAGCGAGCCGACTATGAAGCGCAAAAAGAAGCATGATCATGAGGAACATATCCCGGAAGGTTGGTTAATCCCGTACGCCGATTTATTGACGCTCTTACTCGCCCTCTTCATCGTCTTGTTCGCCTCGAGTAACATCGACCAGACGAAGCTCGAGAAAATGTCTCAATCCTTTAACCAAGTGTTCTCTGGCGGGACGAGCGTGTTCCAAGCTTCGACCGCCTCGAACAGTGACATCAGCCGTACGAACAAGACAGATACGACGGCGAATCCTCGGACATATGAGCTCGCCAAACTGGATGAGTTAAAAGAAGAGGTCAATCAATACATCAAAAAGAACGGGCTCGAACAAGAGATTGAAGCGACCATCAACTCGAGCGGTCTCGTTTTGACGATTCAAGACCGAGCCTTGTTCAGTATGGGGGAAGCGACGCTTGACGCCGAGGCTAGAACGGTGGCCGGCTCGATTAGCGGTATCCTGGAAAAAGCCGGTAACCGTGAGATTGTCGTATCGGGTCACACCGATAACATCCCGATCAACACGGCCCGGTTCCCGTCGAACTGGGAACTCAGTTCGGCCCGGGCCACGGCTTTCATGCGCGGTCTGTTGACGAACGATGCTTTGAATCCCGGACAATTCACGCTTGCCAGTTACGGAGAATACAAACCGATTGCGACGAACGACACCGAAGCAGGGCGCTCGAAAAACCGCCGCGTCGAAGTGTTGATTAAACCACTCGTCGATTTATCAGAAGGCTCACCGAAGATGCTCGAAACAATCGTCTTGCCATAAAAAATCCCACTCTGTTGAGAGTGGGATTTTTCGTTATCGGGTCCATTCGAAGTACTTGCGTGACAAATCCGTGAGCGGGCTGTTGAACAAGCGTTTCCGCCAGTAAAGGTCGGCCACTTTTTTCACGGCCTCGCTTCGCGACGGGTACGGATAAATCATGCGGGACAGCTTGCCGATTTTATCGCCTCGTTGCATCGCATAGACGACGATTTGCATCCAATCCCCGGCCGTCATACCGATGGCGTGACCGCCGATGATTTTGCCGTTCTTGCGCGTGATAATTTTGACGAAACCTGTCTCTTGTCGGTCGGCGACGAAGCGGTCGACCTCGGACAGTTTCGCTTCAAACACCTCGACATCGTCACCATGACGCTCCCGTGCCTCAGCTTCGGTCATGCCGACGTGGAACACTTCCGGTTCCGTGAACGTGATCCACGGCATCTTCGTGTAGTCGACCTTGTTCCAAAGTCCGAACAAGGCGTTGGCCACGACCGCTTTTCCTTCCTCGCCAGCTGCGTGCGTGAACGGTAACGTCTTAATCGTATCGCCAATCGCAAAGATATGAGGTTGTGACGTGCGGTACGTCGACGTGACGTCGACGAATCCGTCTTTGACGTGGACGTGAGCCCGGTCGAGTCGAAGCTCATCGATTCTCGGTTTCCGTCCTGTCGCCACGAGCAGCTTGTCCGCCTCGTACGTGACCGTTTCGCCATCGATTTCGCCGGTGACGTGAACGCGTCCCTCGACTTCCGAGACTTGATTGATGTTGATGCCGATTTTAAGGCGCATCGCCATCTCGAGCTGCGAACGGAGCAACTTGCTCACCGACTCGTCTTCTCGCGGTAAAAACGTATCCTGTGCCTCGAGCACGGTCACTTGGCTACCGAGACGAGCGAACGACTGGGCGAGTTCGAGACCGATCGTCCCGGCCCCGATGACGATGATGCTCTCCGGCAACGTCTCTTCTTCAAACACTTGCTCATTCGTTAAGTATGGCACGTCGTCCAAGCCGTCAATCGGCGGTATGGTCGGTTGCGAGCCAGTCGCGATGACGAATTTCTTCCCAATCAGTAAATCGTCACCGACTTTGAGTTCGTATGGGCTTTGGAACGAGGCCTCGCCGATATACACGTCGACCCCAAGTTTTTCGAAACGTTCCGTCCCATCATGATCTTGAATGATGGCACGGGCACGGTCGACGCGTGCTTTCGTCGTCTGGTAATGGTCGCGGCCGTCAAACTCGGCTCCGAGTACTCGGGCAGCTTGCATCATGCTGCTCGCTTCTTTCGAGGCGGCGATCAGCGCTTTCGACGGGACACACCCAACGTGAAGACAGTCTCCACCCAGGTGTTTTTTCTTCTCGACCAAAGCGACTTTCGCCCCTAAATTTGCGGCACCGGCCGCGACCGTCATCCCGGCCGCACCCCCACCAATCACAATCAATTGATAATCCTTCATCTCATCAACCTCCGATAGCGTTCACTCACGTCTTGCATCCGTTTCCGGTTCACTCCAAAGTCAGAGTGACCGAGTCGTGATGCCGAGCGGAATTCAATTTGTCTTGTCTCATCGTCGAATCGAAATTCGACGTCATCTTTAAAGCGCATCAGTTTCGTCGTGACGACATAATGGAGCGTGTCCTCCGTCTCCTTGACGAGCTCGGTCCGAGGCAGTTGCCCCATCACCATCTTGATTGTCTCGATGCTCTCGGCGCGGTCTCGCCCGTACGGGAGCGGCTCCATGCGTAGCGCTTCGATTGTCGTTTCGGTCGAGACGGCGTTCGGACTACCTGACAATGGCTTCAATGATTTCGTTGCCATGAAAAAAACCTCCCTCATTCTACATACAATTACATGTATCCTGAATTCGGAAGGTTTAACCCTTTTAATGCAGTTCGCTCGGGTCGAGCGGCAAGAGAACGGTCACCGTCGTCCCATGACCGATCTCACTTTCGATGACGAGCTTTCCTTCGTGGGCCTCGATTAACTCCTTAGCAATCGCCAGGCCGAGCCCGCTGCTCCCTTTCGTCACTTGCGCCTGATAGAACATTTCAGTGATGCGCTGCAAGTGTTCCCGTGAAATACCAGGTCCCTCGTCAATAATTGAGATGAACGCGACTCGCTCCGATTGCACGAACCTTACCGTCAACGTCCCACCTTCTGGCGAGAAGCGGATGGCGTTCTCGAGCAAGTTTAAAAATACTTGCTTCAGCCGGTTCTCATCGAACAGTCCGATCGACTTTTGCGGATATCGCTCAATGAGCGTAATCTGTTTGTCTTCGAGTGACTGTTTCAATTGAATCGTCACTTTCCGTAACAACGACACGAGATCAAGTTCTTGCCGATACAAGACGAGCCGGCTCTCTTCAATCTTCGTGTAATCGAGCAGCTGCTCGACGAGCCCGATCATCCGCTCCGTCTCCGAATGGATGATGCTCAAACCGAGCTCGGTCTCGTCCGACACTTTCTCGTCCCCGCCTCGAATCGTCTCCGTCCACCCTTTAATCGAAGTGAGCGGCGTCCGCAACTCGTGCGACACGTTGGATAGAAATTCATTTCGCGTCGATTGGTGCTGCTGGACTTTCGCACCTAAATATGTGAGCGTCCGGGCCAGTGCCCCGAGCTCATGTTTTTCATTGGAATAGACTTCAACATCGAAATCACCTTGCGCCATTTCATCGGCCGTCTCAATGATGTCTCGAATCGGTCGCACGAATCGGTCTGCAATCCGAATGACAGCATAGAGCGCGACCAACCAAATCAAGACGCCAATCATGACGACAGCCATCCAAATCTCGCGAATCAACGTGTCAAGGTCGGCGAGCGGCCGCGTGAAGCTGATGGCGAATTCACTCGTCTCTTCCGTGATGATTGGACTCGTCACCGACAAATAGTGATTCCCATCGGCATCGTAGTCTTGGACGACGGACTCGCCTCGAGCGAGATCTTGCAACTGTTCGGTCGAAAAGGCCGCCTGTTGCGCCCGCTGTCCCGTCGTTTTGATGATTTGACCGGTCCGGTCGACAATCGTCAAATCGGTACCGGGATAGCCGAACGTCCGAACGAGCACCGAGAACGCGCTCGGTGTCTCGAATCCGACTTGCGCCTGTGGATACAGATAGGCGCTCGTCGTCGCATGGCTGAGTAGTGCCTCTGATTCATATTCATAGTAATAGCGGTACGTTCCGTACGACAGGACGCTCACGAGAAAGACGAGCACGAGCGTCATGACGAGCATAATCCGAATGACGAGCTGTTGCTTCATCCGTCATGTCTCCGCCACTTGTACCCATGCCCCCATAGCGTCTCGATATAAGCCGGGTGACTCGGGTCGTCTTCAATCTTTTGACGTAGACGACGGATGTTGACGTCGACCGTCTTTCTGTCCCCGAAGTAATTGATGCCCCAGACGGCATCTAACAGCGCGTCACGCGATAAGACGACTTCCTCGTTTTGGACGAGGTGACAAATCAAATCGTATTCGGTCGGGGTCAAATCAATCGCCTGCCCATACTTCGTCACTTGCTTCGCCGCCAAATCGATGGCGAACGGTCCGGACTTCAACCGTTTCTTTTCTTTACGCTTCACTTTCTCGACACGGCGCAGGAGTGCTTGAATCCGTGCCACAAGCTCACCTGGGCTAAACGGCTTGGCGATATAATCGTCCGCCCCTCTGCCGAGCCCTTCAATCTTATCTTCTTCAAGCGTGCGTGCCGTCAGCATGATGATGCCGACGTTCTCATCTAAGTCGCGGATGGCGGCGCATGCCTCGAATCCATCCATCTCAGGCATCATCACGTCGAGCAAGACGACATCGAACGGCTCACGGTCGAACGCTGTGACCGCTTCGCGACCGTTCGTCGCCTCAAAGACGTCAAATCCGGCTCGTTTTAAATTAACGATGATAAAGCTGCGAATCGCATGCTCATCTTCGGCTACTAATATTCGATTCATATATCCACCTCTTCTGAAGTTCACTACTCTACATTATAGTTACGTTTTTGCGACAAGGTTGTCAATTGACCTCAAATCGTATTAGGATGGAGTCATTAGATTCTGAAGGAGGACTCCTTACCATTATGAGTTACAAGATGATTGTTTTAGATATGGACGATACGCTCCTCACGAGCGACCATACAATTTCCGCCAAGACGAAAGCAGCCTTGCTAGATGTACAAGAACGCGGACATAAAGTCGTGCTCGCGAGCGGTCGCCCGACATACGCGATGTGGGATGCCGCCCGTGAACTCGAACTTGCCAAATATGGTAGCTATATTCTCTCATTCAACGGTGCCTCAATCATCAATTGTGAGACGAATGAAGAAATCTTCTCGAGTACGTTGCTTCCGGAGACGGTCGCCCATCTCCATGATATCAGTGTCCGGGAAGAAATCGCGATTCATACGTACATCGGTAACGAAATCGTAACCGATCAACCGAACCCGTATACTGATATCGAAGGTGAATTGACGGGGATGCCGGTTATCCATGTCGCCGACTTCAAAGAAGCGGTCACGACGCCTGTCGTCAAATGTCTCATGCTCGGTGACGGCGACACGCTCGCTCCAATCGAAACGAAACTGCAAGTCGAACTTGAAGGAAAACTTGCTGTCGCGCGTTCAAAACCGTTTTTCCTTGAGTTCACAGAAGCGGGTGTGACGAAAGGGACGAGCCTCGCCTTCCTCGCCGAACACGTCGGAATTGAGCAAGCCCACGTCATCGCTTGTGGCGACGGGAACAATGACCTCACGATGATTGAATGGGCCGGCCTCGGAGTCGCCATGGGCAACGCCAACACGACGGTCAAAGGCAAAGCCGACTTCATCACGAAATCAAACAACGAAGACGGGATTGCCCACGTCATTGAGACGTTCATGGGAACGGTCCTCGTCGATCGGTAAGTGAACAAACTGGATTGAACCAAGGAGGAATTACGATGAATAAAGGATTGAAACGAGCAGGACTTGGACTGGTCGGTACGGCTGTCGCCGGTGCCGCCTACGTATTTTTGTCCCCGAAACCGACCTCACGTCTCGTTAAGACCTCATTTGCCGGCGGGAACGAAGTGGCCATCAAAGGGTTTGATGAAGTCGTTCAAAAAACATCGGTCCGGAAAGATATCGACTATCATTCAGCCTATGAGAACGGGACGTTCGACTTGATTCGCTATGAAGGCGAGAAACAAATTGTTCCGACCATCTTTTGGGTGCACGGCGGTTCGTTCGTCGGTGGCGACAAGGCCGACGTCTTCAAATATGCGACGTCAATCGCGAGCAACGGCTATAACGTCGTTAGCGTCAACTACGCCCTTGCCCCTGACGTCACGTATCCCGTCCCGCTCCAGCAGCTTGAAGAAGCATACACGTATATCGCGGAAAACAATGACCGCTTCCGTCTCGACCTCGACCGCGTCTTTTTTGCGGGCGATTCGAACGGGGCCCAACTCGTCGCTCAGTTCGTCGGTATTCAATTGAACGACGACTACGCACCATCGGCCGAAGTGAATCAAGTCGTTCCGAAAACGTCGATCCTCGGCACGATTCTCATGTCAGGTCCTTATGACTTGAAACGAAGCATCATCGAGTCATCGAAGGCGGTCAACCGCTTCTTGTTCAAACGGATCGGTTGGGCTTACTTCGGAACGTACAATTGGGAAGACTTGCCGGTCGTCGCGGAAGCGTCGCCGCTCGTGAATATCCCGGCCACGTTCGTTCCGACGTTTATCACCGATGGCAACACCGGTTCGTTCGAAACGCAAGCGAAAGAATTTGCGACGATCCTCTCAGGTCGTGCGGACGTCACGAGCGTCTTTTATGACCGAAACGAGCACACACTCGGCCACGACTACCATTTTGAGATGGATAAGCCGGCAGCCAGTGCAACGTATCGCCGTTTAATCACGTTCTTGCGTGAAACGACGCGTTAACAAATAATCCCCGCCCATCATTGGGCGGGGATTCAGCTTGTTGACTAACATGATTGATATCGCTCGTCCTTCCCGCGCCCACGCTTTCCGCAGGCAATCCCGGAGCCGCATCGCGA
This sequence comes from Exiguobacterium sp. KKT215, assembly GCF_055635335.1. Lineage (NCBI taxonomy): Bacteria > Bacillati > Bacillota > Bacilli > Caryophanales > Exiguobacterium > Exiguobacterium sp. KKT215. The sequence goes on from NZ_CM145756.1 coordinate 2,718,845, forward strand.
CTAGCGTCGCTGCTGGGTCTCCGTTGGATTGCTCTCCTGCGGGAGTCGGGGCGCCATCGGACGAGCAACGCAAACGGTCGCCATCTGGCGGCCGTTTGTCTTTTTCTGAGGCCTCGATGGCCGAAGAAAAAGCCCTGATATGTTCTTCGAACCGATGAAAACGGGAAACGGTATGTATGGACCGTCACCGCCTCCGAACAGGAAGGGGAATCAATCATGTACCGAGCCCACATCGCCAAACGCCATGAACCGATCCACACCGCGGCCTCGTTGGACCAGTTGGTCCCGAAAGACCATCTCGTCCGCAAGATCGACCGCCATGTCGACTTCTCCATCGTCCATCGTCTGTGCGCACCACTCTATTCGAACACCGGGCAGCCCGGCATCGATCCGGAGATCCTCATCAAAATCATCCTCCTCGGCCCTTTGTTCAACATCCGATCCGTCCGCCAAACCATCAAAGAAATCGAGACAAACCTGGCGTACCGATGGTTCCTCGGGCTCGGAATGGACGAGAAAGTCCCTGACCATTCGACGATCAGCCAAGCCTACCGGCGACGGTTCGCCGGGACGGACGTCTTTCAACAAATTTTTGACGACATCATCCATCAGGCGGAGGCGCATAACCTCGTCTCGGGACGGATCCTCCTCACGGATTCGACACATATCCGGGCGAACGCCAGCAAGAAGAAGTTCGACAAGACCGAGGTCGACGCGGTCGTCACTGCGGTCGAGGATGAACTGTTGGCGCGCGTGAACGAGGATCGGTCCGCGCACGGAAAAAAGCGCTAGAGCCCGCCGAGCCCGGCGAACCTAAAAAGAAGGTGAGCAAGGTGAGCCGTACCGATCCCGAGGCGGGCTACATGTATCGGACCCGGAAGCCGGAAGGCTTCTTTTGGCTCGTCCACCGAACGGTCGACGCAAAGTATAACTTCATCGTCGATGCCTACGTCACGCCGGGGAACGTGCAGGACAGCAGCGTCTATCTGGAGCGTCTGGACTACATTCTTCAGCGTCTGGACTACATTCTTCAGCATTTCGCCTTCCCGCTCGAGGCGGTGGCGCTCGACGCGGGCTATTTCTCAACGGAGATCGCCAAGTCGCTCGTCACTCGCGGCATCTATAGCGTCATCTCGAGACGCCGCTTCGGCGGCAAGAAAGGGAAGTTCCGAAAGTCCAAATTCACCTACCTCCCAGATGAGGACGCCTATCGCTGCCCGGCCCGCCAAATCCTCCGTTACAGCACGACGACCCGCCAAGGATACCGCCAATACGTGTCCGACCCGAAAGTCTGTCAAGACTGCCCGCTCCTCGAAAAATGCATGGAGAACGAGACGAACCGTCGGATCATAACGCGCCATTTGGACGAGCCATTCCTCGAAGCGGTGAACAGGAATCGATTGACCGCATCCGGTCAATACCTATACCGTCTCCGGCCACAGACGGTGGAGCGCTCGTTCGCCGACGCGAAGGAGCTTCATGGGCTCCGCTTCACGTTCTACCGGGGCCGTGAGGCGGTCCAGCGCGCCAACCTGGTGGCAGCCACCGCACAAAACATGAAGAAGCTGGCCAACCTGTTGGCCTGGAGAGACCGTATACATACCATTTTTTCAATCTTGTGCCGGGCAGAGCGCCTCAAGCTCATCGAACCTAAAAAAAGACGAACCAATTCGCGAAAAGCGAATTGGTTCGTCAACAGCCTGAATCCCCGCCCATCATTGGGCGGGGATTATTTTTGTCAGTTGAGCAATGCGAGCGCGCGGCCAATCAACTCATGCCGCGACGGTGACGTCTCACGTAACGCGTGCAACCGTTCCGTCAACGCCTGTCGAAGCGCATCAGACTCGACGAGCTCCAAACATTCGATGTGGAGCAACCAAGCATCGGGATGATCGGTAAGAATCGTCGGCACGAGCTCATCAATCGACTCGCCTTGCTCCCGCATATTGCGGACCTGATTGAACATCGGGTCATCGTTCGTCCATACTCGGGCGTCACGTTCAATCTGGACCGGCTTCTCCAAGATGACGAGTTCTTCAATCTCGGTACCCGGGAAAATCGACGGCAGCGTATCTTGTCTCACTTCGAGTGTCTCCAGTTTAATCTGTCGTCCTTCGATGGTGACGACGACGTCTTCGAGATGCAACGCCTCTGTCGTCTCGCTGACGACTTGACCGTCTAACCGAATGTCCGCTGTCGCCAACACGTCTTGAAGCGGTCCATCGAGCACGAGCAGGCCATGATTATGCAAGTTCGTCAATTGACCGTGATTGACGTTCACACAGTCGTCCCATTGGATGAGGGCACGTGCCCCAGAGCGTGTCACGTGACGAATCACACCGACGCGATCCGTCCCGTCTTCTAGTCGGATGGTCGATTGACTGCCCGACGCGAGCGCCTTCTCGAGCGAAGCGATCCCACCTTGGTTGACCGCCATCCGTGACTCGAGTTCGTCTAGCGCGTCCTTCAACGCTTCAAAGTCTGGAATGACGAATAACTCGCGTTGCATATTCGTCACGTCTTGTTTCGTCTCAAGGGCGTGCTCCAAATTGAATGGATGCTTCGTGACGGCGTCTGTCAAACAGTGACGGCTCTCTCCGACCGAAGATAACAGGCCTGCCCCGTAGATGAGCGGATTGTCTACATCACCGATGAGGCCAAACTCGACCGTCCACCAAAAGATGCGGGCGACTTGTTGTGCTTCAGAGAAGCCGGTCACTTGGGCTTTGGCCGCATGAACTGCCGCTTCCGCGGCTGCAATCTCCTCGTCCGTCGAGTTCGCATTCTCCTTCACGACGGTCAATCGTTTAAGTGCTGCGAACGAGGCATGTTCTTCTCGATTCATGAATGCCCTCGCCCCGAGCTGACCGAACCGCTTCACAATCTGTGAAAATTCAGGATCCATCAACATTGGTGCATGGCCGGCCGCCTCGTGGATGATATCCGGTGCCGGACTGTACAAAATATTCTCGACTTTTCGGATATCGGTCGCGACCGGCAACATCCCGTTGCCTTGGAAATCAAAGAAAGCGACGCCTGGAATGAGACCATCGACTGCGACCGTCGACCAACCGGCCGACCGCATCTCTTCGGTCATCTGTTCGACGTTCGGGAGACGCTCCGGTCCCATCCCCGTCTTTTTCAACCCTTCGATGTAGAACGGGTGGGCCTTCCCTTCAAGCGTGTGCAAGTTCAGTCGTAAGACGAAGCGCCAGACAGCATGATCGGTCGGCGTGTACTCGTCGTAGAACTGTGGCGAAATATGAGGGGCCAAATGGCGTGGAATGATTTGTGTGAGCATGATGTTTCCTCCTTTAGTTGACTGAACGTAAAAAAATCCCTATCGATTCACTCGATAGGGACGACGATGCCGCGGTACCACCCTGATTACTAGACGGACGTCTAGTCACTCTACTCCGATAACGGGGGACCGCTCAACACGTGAGAGCTCGCGAACTGTAATTCGATTCATCCTATGGGCGTGTTCACAGCACCACACGCTCTCTGGGCCAGGGAAGATGTCTCTACTTCGGTTCGGTCATCGCTTTTATACTGTTATACAGTTATGCTTCTATGCATATTCGCTTTTAAGCACTAAAGTATCTTGTTGCTAGTAACGATAACAGACGATTTGGACGCCGTCAACAAAAAACAGTCCGCATCTGCAGACTGTCACAAACACCAATCGATTTCAGGTTGACCCCACTCACTCAACTTCGCATTCACTTGCGAGAACGGCTTCGATCCGAAAAAGCCGCGATGCGACGAGAGCGGACTCGGGTGGACCGAGGTCAAGACGGCGTGTTGCGGGCCAATAAATTTCTGTTTCTTCTTCGCGTCGTTCCCCCATAAGATGAACACGAGCGGATCTTCCCGCTGCCCAAGTCGCTCGATGATGGAGTCGGTGAACTGCTCCCATCCCTGTCCCCGATGCGAACCGGCTTTGCCTGCTTCGACCGTGAGCGCGGTGTTGAGCAGCAACACGCCTTGACGGGCCCATGCTTCTAAATTCCCGCTGGTCGGCACGGGACAGCCGATATCGTCATGCAATTCTTGAAAGATATTTCGAAGCGACGGTGGGAAACGTACACCGTCTTGGACTGAGAAACTCAGTCCATGCGCTTGGTTTGGCCCATGGTATGGATCTTGTCCGAGAATGACGCATTTGACGTCCTTGAACTTCGTATAGACGAACGCATTCCAAATGTCTTCTCGGGCCGGATATACGGTCGATGACGCATACGCCTCATCAACGAACGCTTTCAAGTTAGTAAAATAAGGCTCGGCCATCTCGGATGCGATGATGTCGCTCCAATCCCCGAGCAGGCGATCTGATAACTGTTCTCCCATGTGTTTCTCCCCTTTCCGTCTTATCATACCCGAATCGATGGCACACAAAAAGGCGAGCCCGATTGGACTCGCCCTTGATCATTATACTGTGACCGCGCCTGCGACTTCTTTCGCAAGTGCTTCGGCTTTCGCTTTTGCGTCAGCAACGATTTCTTCGATTTTGTCTGGGTATTGGTTCATGCCTTCAACTGGAAGTGTCGTCACTTCTGTCACGCCTACGAATGCGAGTGCTTGACGAAGGTATGCGTCTGCGAAGTTGAGGTCTGTACCTGTGTAGATTCCACCCGTACCTTGGATGTGGATCGCTTGTTTGTTCTCGAGAAGGCCGACTGGGCCTTGTTCTGTATAACGGAACGTTTTACCAGCAGTCAATACGCTGTCGAGGAACATTTTCATGCGAGCTGGGAAGAAGAAGTTCCACATCGGTGTTGCGAACACGTACATGTCAGCTTCCATGAATTTCTCAAGCATGCCGTTCATCGTCGCGACTTTAGCCGCTTCGACGTCAGTGAGGGCTTCGCCTGAAGCGAATTTGCCCCATGCGCTGAGGACGTCGCCGTCGATTTCTTGAACATCGACATCGTATAATTCGATTGCTTCGACTTCGAGTGACGCATTCTCATTCGTGAGTGTCGTCATGAACGTTTCTGCGACTTGTTTGCTGTATGACAATTCTGTTGGTTTCGGGTTAGCCGATACGTATAATACCTTTTTCATAAATGGGTTCCTCCATAAGTGTGATCTCTATTTTGTAACAACAGTTAGAACTATATCATCTGTATATCTCGCAGTCAATTAGTTTAACTTCAAGATAAATAGTCAAAAAAAACAGGCAGGCGTCATTTGCCTGCCGCGTTATAACCGACTCGTTTCAATAAATCGATTAACTGTTCAGTCTCTTGGTCGCTAAGGGGACCATAGATGTCTTTAAAAATCTCGATGTGCTCTGGATAGACGACGTCCATCAAGCGCTTGCCTTCCTCTGTCAACGAGGCGTATGTGACGCGTCGGTCAGACGGACAAGCCACACGCTCGATTAAGCCACGTTTTTCAAGCTTATCAATCACGTACGTGACGCTTCCGCTCGTAATCAAAATTTGGTCTCCGATTTGCTGGAGCGGGGTATCCCCTCGTTTATACAAGACCGATAAAACACCGAACTCTGTTGAATTCAATTGGTGGCGTCGTAAATCGTCCTTCACACGGTCACTGATCGCGTCCATCGCTCGTGCCAAGACGATCCATGCCTTCAATTCGAGTGATTCAATCATGTCGGTTTCACCTCAATTCGTTCATCATTTACCTTTAGTATAGCAGGACATGAGCAGTATACGGTGGGAAAAACGCTTCGTCAAGAAACTTCTTCGTTGTCGCCCCTGTCTGAAACGTATAGAATGGAATTATTGCGATTTTTAGAAAGGGTGGACGGTATGCGTGAGTATTACGAGATATCATTGACGATTAAACAAGCCTATTTGAGTACGGTCATCGAGTTGTTGAACCGGGAAGGGATCGCCCCAGACTATGCGCTCGAAAAAGAAGGCGCGGTCTTTTTACTATTCAACCACTTGCCATGGCCGAACGTCACGCGCGAACCCCATGCGGTCGAACGCTTTTTATTGACGTTGTCGCGTGAGGACTATTTGTTCGTCAAAACGAAACGTAAGTCCCCCGTCCCGGACCATGAGCCGGTCGCCTGCATGGGTGCATTCGACTCGCCGTTCCATGAACATTTGAAGATTGAACTCGCCGTCGACGAATCAGATGCAAGCCACCTCGATATGTCGGCATTCCGCCATTATTAAACAACACGTCTGTGTTGTTTTTTTTATGACTAGTCTCGCCACAGGACGGGAATAGATGACAATATCTGAATGTGAAAAGGGGAATGTGCTTTGATGGATACAGTCATGTTAATCGTCAACCCGTCGTCCGGGAAAGAGTTAGGGAAAGAACACGCCGCGGCCGCGGAGGAAGTCTTGCGAGAGCGTTACGGCAACGTCGATGTCCGGTTCACGGAGAAAGCAGACGATGCCACACATTTTGCGAAAGAAGCGGCATCGAAACAATATAAAGCTGTCATCGCGATGGGTGGCGACGGGACGCTGAACGAGGCCGTAACGGGGCTCGCCGAAGCGGATCATCGTCCTGATTTCGGCATCATCCCGCTCGGTACCGTCAACGATCTCGCACGCGCGCTCGGCGTCCCGAGCGACCCCGCAAATGCCATCGAGGCACTCAAGACGGCGCAACCGACACCGATGGATATCGGCAAATACGAGAATGGCTACTTCATGAACGTCATCGCGATCGGCCTCATCGCCGAGGCTGTCGACGAGGTCAGTGTCGAGGAGAAAACAAAATGGGGCCCGTTCGCCTACTTGATTGAAGGAATCAAAGCGTTCCGTGAGCATAGTCCATACGCCTTGTCGGTCCAAGCCGAAGAGCACACGTTCGATGGAGACGCCTATTTGGTCGTCATCGCCCTCACGAACTCGGTCGGCGGGTTTGAAAACTTTGAACCGGACGCCGAACTGAACGACGGGTTACTTCACGTCTATCTGTTTGAGAACCTCGGCTTTAAAGACGCCATCCAACTCGCACCGGCCCTCTTCACCGGCAAGTTGAAAGAGACGGACAGCGTCACGTCGTTCACGACGAAACGGGTCCATGTCGACTCGCCAGAATCACTTCCGGTCAATGCCGACGGAGATACGGGCGGTAAACTCCCGCTCACGTTCGAAGTGCTTCCGAGCCACCTCAACGTCTTGAAGCCGATTCAGTAAAAAGGGGACTTTTCAGTTCGAGGGCAAAGAAGAATGCCTGAAAGGAGGGGAACTCGATGCCCATCTCGCTCGTCCCATTGCGAGAAGCGTCCGACGCCATCGTCGCGACGTTCAATCGTTGGAATAACGATCCCGCCATCGTCCATTTGATTCGTCCGGCCCGATCCGAAGCCGAACTCGTCGCGGAACACCAAATGACGGTCGCAGACTTGACGGAACGTCTGGACACGCACGATATTTTCTTGATTTACGACGATGATCGGCTCATCGGCGAGGTGAACTTCATCTATGACGCCCCGCACTTGTATGACAAAGAACGCGGCAGCGCTTGGCTTGGTCTGGTCATCGGTGAACAGACAGGTCGCGGGAAAGGCGTCGGCACCGCAGCCCTCACGTTACTGGCAGATCGACTTCGTGCCCAAGGTGTGCCACGCATCGAGCTCGGTGTGTTCGGATTCAATGAAGCGGCGCATCGCCTCTATCAAAAGCTCGGTTATCACGAAATTGCCCGTATCGAAGCGTTCACGTACTGGGACGGTCAATTTTGGCCGGATATCCGGATGGAAAAACGATTGGATTGAATAAGGCCTTCCTCGCATCGAGGAAGGCCTTTCGTCAGTTATTTAAATTCTCGACTTCGACGACGCGGAACCCTTTTTGTTCGAGTTTGGCGACAATCTTGTCTTTTGTCTTCTCGTCACAGTCCGGCGGCAACGTGATTAACACGCGACGCAACACCTTGCTCTTGGCGTCAAGCGTCATGAGGCTGGCGATTGATGAATATTTGCTGATGACTTTCGTGATTTTCTCGAGCGCCCCTGCCTGCTCACTGAGTGCAATCGTGACGACATAGCTCCCCGTGTCACGGCTCCATGCCTCTTCGAGCATGCCGAGCATCTTCCCGTGTGGCAAAATCCCGTAAAATTCGTTGCTCTCGTCTTTCAAGACCGCGATATACGGAAGTTCTTTGATTGAGAAGAAGACTTTGAAAAAGCCGTCTGACTCGTGAACGTACTTTTGCGTGTTCTTGATGAGTTCCATAACGTTATCGTCTAGGCTCGCCCCACTCATCCCGTGGCGATAAATATGCATTTTATAAATATTACCGCGGAAAAACGTTCCCGTCTCATCGAGCACAGGGACACAACGGTAGCCTGTCTTTTCGAGCGTGTCGAGCGCTTCGCGCAATGTCGCCTTTTCACTGATTGTGACGACATCTTTCTTCGGAATGCATAAGCTATGCACTAACATGCGGTTTTCCTCCTAGCCAAATTGAAAGTGGTCTACACCCTATTCATTACTATTCCCCAAATACGATTGAAATCCTGCCATCAATTTTCAAAACTTATTCCGGTTTGGATGCGACCTCGGGATTTGTCGTAACGCCAAAAAGTCGTTATAGTGAAACTATCCAAACAGACAAAGGGGATTGAACGACTATGACGATGAAAAAAGCTTTAACAATCGCTGGCTCGGACACGAGTGGCGGTGCAGGCATCCAAGCTGACTTGAAAACGATGGAAGAGCTAGGTGTTTACGGCATGACCGCCCTCACGGTCATCGTGGCTCAAGACCCGCATAACGCGTGGCATCACGAAGTGTTCCCAATCGACACGACGTTGATTGAGAAACAGATTGATACGGTCCTCGCTGGGATTGGTGTCGATGCCGTCAAGACAGGGATGCTCCCGACTCCAGAGATTATCGAACTCGCTGCCCGTAAAATTAAAGAGTACGGCATCCAAAACGCGGTCGTCGACCCAGTCATGGCATGTAAAGGTGCCGACGAGATTCTCAACCCGGACGTCGCGGTCGCGATGCGCAAGCACCTCGTACCGGTCGCGAAGATCATCACACCAAACTTGTTCGAGGCGCGTATGCTCGCTGGCCTCGATAAGACACCTTCAACGATGGAAGAAATCAAAGAGGCTGCTCGCTTGATCCATGAACTCGGCGCTGAAATCGTCATCGTCAAAGTCGGTGGCAAGCTCGGCTTCGACACAGCATTTGACGTGCTTTACGACGGCAACGAGTATCGTCTCCTCGAGAGCGAAAAAATCGACCCTGCCTTCACACACGGCGGCGGCTGCACGTTCTCGTCAGCGATCGCGGCTTCACTCGCGAACGGTCACTCGGTCGATGAAGCCATCGAAATCGGAAAAGAGTTCATCACGGAAGCTGTCCGTCACTCGTTCCGCCTCAACCAATATGTTGGGCCAACGAACCATACCGGTTACCGCAAAAAACTAGCAACACAATCATAACGGGTGGCCCGGGACGCGTGTCTCGGGTCATCGTTTCCATTGGAGGGAACCGCGTGAAATCAATTCAACCTACAACCATCCAGACTTATTTGGACGCGCATGTATCCATGCCGCTCTATGTCCATGTCGAGACGACGAACGGGGCGTATGCGACGCATAACGACCCTGATTTTCATAACGCCGGTATGTTTATCCGCAACGTCGTCATCGAATATAGCATCGGCCAAATCAAGGGCGATGGACCATACCGGGTCGGCTTGAAGCTCGATCATGGTTGGCTTTACGTCGAAGGTTTGACCGACTACGAACAGCACGGAGACCAGCTCCTGCTCGCCGGCCATGACCGCCTCGGACGCCTCGCCTGCGCCTTACACTTAGACATCAAACCGCTCCCACAAGGAGCCTCGGAGGTGGAAAGCCAATGAATGGACCATTACTCGTTATTTTTCCGCATCCCGATGATGAAGCGTTCAGCTCGGCCGGGACGATTATCCAACACCATAAACACGGATTCCCGGTCACGTACGTCTGTCTGACGCTCGGTGAGATGGGCCGCAATATGGGCTCGCCGATTTTCACGACGCGTGAAGAGTTGCCGAAAATTCGTAAACATGAGCTCGAGGAAGCGTGTGCCGTCATGGGCATCGACGACCTCCGCATGTGGGGACTTCGCGACAAGACCGTCGAATTCGAAGACGAAGCGGAACTCGCGGCACGTTTCAGCGCCTTAATCGAGGAAGTACAGCCGACACGCGTCATCTCCTTCTATCCGGGTTACGCCGTCCACCCCGATCACGAGGCGACGGCACGTGCGGTCGTCCGAGCGTTGCAAGACATCGATGCCTCGAAGCGTCCTGAATTTTTAGGAGTCGCGTTCGACCATCGCACCGACGCCGAACTCGGAAACCCGCACGTCGTCATCGAAGTCGGTCAAGAGAGCGCGGCGAAGCGTGAAGCGTTGCTCGCCCACCGTTCACAGACGGAAGGCCTGTTACGCGCCATCGACAACGCAGAAAACGCCCACGTCATGGAGTTACTCCAACGTGAGCGCTTCTATCACTATCCGTTCTCATGATTCATAGGCAAGGCGTGTCACGTACAATAATGTACCGACAGCTCCTAAGCCGATTAACGTTCCCAATACGACAACGATATGTTCCATGTTCTCACCTCTACTTGGTTATACGAACTTGATGGATCATTGGTTTCAAAGCGCATGTGCTGACATGCGCTTTTTTCTTAGAAGTACAAGAAGTAAATCACAGCCGCCAACACGATGCGATAAATCGCGAACGGCGTCAACTTCACTTTGTTGATCAACTTCAAGAAGAACTTAATCGACAAGAGCGCAAACAAGAACGCGCTAATGAATCCGACAACGAAGACCGGGAGGGTCGCCATCGTAAAGTACTCCCATTTGCTGTAGAGCGACAGTGCACTAGCACCGAACATGATCGGTACGGCCATAATGAACGTGAAGTCCGCTGCGGCCCGGTGACTCATCCCTAAGAGGACGCCCCCTGAGATGGTCGACCCTGATCGTGAAAAACCTGGCCAGAGCGAGAAACATTGAATCAAGCCGACACCGAGCGCTTGTTTATACGAAATCTCATCGAGCGTGGCCGTCGTTTGACGCTTCACGCCTGACAAGTCCGCTACAATCATGAAGAATGCCCCGATGACGAGCCCAATCAAGACGGTCTTGATGGAGAACAAGTTCTCATCGATGTAGTCTTCAAACAACAGTCCAAGCACGCCTGCCGGGAGCAGCCCGATGAAGATATGTAGCAAGTTCAGTTTCTTTGTCGGCCCGCTGCTACGAATCGCGAGCAACTCCTTCGGATTCAATAACTCTTTAAACCGATTTCGAAATACGACGATGACCGCTAAAATCGAACCGAGCTGAATTACGATCTTAAATGTGTTCGCCACCTCTTGACCGAGGAAGCTACTCGAGTTGAGCCACAGGTCGTCCACGAGGATCATATGTCCCGTTGACGATACCGGAGCAAACTCGGTCAGTCCTTCGACGACGCCTAACAAAAAGCCAATAAATAATTCATACCATTCCATTGTTTATCTCCTACTCCAGTATTGTTTCTTATCATACACAACTTTAACCTCACCCGCCCTAGGTCTTAAGGCGTAAAAAAGAGGAAGCTCATGAAGCATCCTCTCTCCGCGCTATGACCGTGACAATCGCTTGATGCAGACAAACGATGATCCCGATGAACAAAAAGGCGGCAAAAAGCGTCATACCTGCCCCGGCGGCGAACAACAGACCGAACAGGATGATCCCGCCATGCAACAACATCGAGACGGACGATTCCGTCGTCGCCCTGATTCCGGATGGGACCCGATGATGCAACACACCGAGATAGAGCGGTTCAACAATACCGATGAGACAGGCCATTCCGACCATAATCACGAGACCAATCGGCCCCGGATAGAGCCCGAGAACGACAAAACCAACGCCGATTCCCCAACCGATCCAGCGTAGCCAACACTCGGCCGTGGCGAAGCGTAGCAGCATCGGTGCGACCAACTGTCCCGGTATTTGGATGAGCAGCAGGATCGTTGACATCGTCCCGAACCAATAAATCGGAAGCTCGACGTCGCGCGCATACAGTTGCCAGAACTCATCGATAAAATTGAACGCACTAATGGTCACGACAAACAACGACGTCACGATGAACACGCGACGATGTTGCCGGATAAAGCGGAAACCAGACCCGATATCTGCCCACGTCAAGCGCTCGTCCGACACGACTCGTCTCGGTTCGACAAGGCCAAAACTACATGCTGTCGCGATGAACAAACTGACAATCGACAGCACGTAGTTCAGCTCGAACGGGAAGCGTGTCGCCAGCAGACTACCACTGATGGCAGCGAGAACGGCTGCGACGATTCCAATGACATTCAATCGACCGATCGTGCGTTCAAACGTTCCCGCCTTCCCGTCCTGTTCGAGCGTCTCATACAACAACGCGTTCTCGGCCCCGCTCCGAAACGCCGCCCCAATGCCCGACAAGGCGATGGCTAAGGCAAAACCGCCAAACGAAAAGGAAACAAGCAACACGACAAAGGAACCCCACTCGAGCGCAGTCCCAATCTGCAACAGACGTCGATGTTCGAAGCGATCGGCCAACACACCTGTTGGCACTTCAAGCATCACGACGAGGACGGCGTAAAGTAATTCGAGATAGACGACCTCTTGAATCGTGATCGTCCGTGACTCCCAAAACAGACGTTCAATCGTGTAGGCTGGGATAAGCGCATCGAACCAACGGATCCAGCCGAGCAACACAACGTTTCGACCGACTTAACTAGGTGAACGTGCTCGTTTCATCATGCATCTCCTCCTTATTTGTCTATTCCCGCTGGCACAAAAAAAGCCACGGAAAAATTCCGTGGCCTGCACATTATTTAAGCAGATTGAGCATCTCGCGATTGAACGCCGGGATGTCATCCGGTTGTCGGCTCGTCACGAGCTGTTCTTGGCAGACGACGACTTCTTTGTCCGCATACTTCGCTCCAGCGTATTCCATGTCGACTTTAATCGACTTGTAGCCGGTCGCATCGCGGCCTTCGAGCGTCTTCGCCGTAATCAACAGCTGTGGTCCATGGCAGATGGCGAATACCGGCTTTTTCGCGTCCATGAACGCCTTGGCGAACTGGACGAAACGGTCATCTTCGCGTAACAAGTCAGGTGAGAATCCGCCCGGTAAGAGCAGTGCGTCAAAGTCTTCTGGTGAGACGTCGTCGATGGCTTTGTCGATTGTGACCTTCGACTCCCCTTGTTTGCCTTCGACTGTATTCCCAGCTTTCTTTTCAATCGTGACAACTTCGTGCCCCGCTTCCACCAATGCGTCGCGTGGACCCGTGAACTCTACGTCTTCAAACATGTCTGTGATTAGCGTTGCTACTTTTGCCATATTGAAACACTCCCTCATTATTTTTATGCACATAGGGAGTGTTCCACACCTAACCGGAGCATAAACATTCAGCGAAACTTGGAGACGTACGGATTCGAGCGTTCAAAGAAACGATACGGATAGTCACGCGCTTCGCCCGTGTTAGGAATGCCGATGCGCGGACCGGCCTCGATGTCTGGAATGACGTCCCCTTCGACGATATAGAGCGGTTCATGTTGGAGCGAATGCCCATACAGGTCCATCGTGATCCCGAGCGCTTTCGTCAGCTTGCCGGGACCGTTCGTCTGATCGAACCGTTTGATGCCAGGACGATTCATGTCGATGATGGCCTGTCCTTCAATCGGCTCGATGGCTCGGATGAGGACGGCTTCCGGCGTGCCGACCGGACCGCTCACGACGTTCAAGAGCGTATGCGTGTGCATCTGATACGTATAGACGTGTCCCGGCAATCCGAACATGACCTCGGTCCGATTCGTCCGTCTGCCCCCGAAGCTATGGGCCGCCCGATCGATGGCACCTAGATAGGCCTCCGTCTCAACGATTTTGCCGACAATCTGACCGTCGAGATGATTGTGGACGAGATAATGACCGAGTAGTGACCGGGCGAGTTCGAGCGTCGGTTGCTCGTAAAATGATGGATCGAGTCGTTTCATCGTCATCCCTCCTTAGGTTTATTTTCTCAAATGAAGACGGGGTGACACAAAGAAGATGCCTTTTCTGATCAAAGGGGTTTCATGATTGGAATCGAATGATATGACATACGAGAAAGTGAGGCGAAACAAGGTGGGGTATCTATTAGAGTTAAGACAGACAGTCGGGAACAGACCATTAATCTCTGTCGGGGCGACCATCCTCGTGTTGAATGAATACGGGGAGCTGTTGTTCCAACACCGGTCCGATACGAATGATTGGGGATTGCCCGGGGGATCGATGGAGTTGAATGAGACGTTAGAAGAAGTGGCCGCTCGTGAATTGAATGAAGAGACTGGTCTTGAAACCAATCAATTTGAACTCGTCGGTGTTTGTTCGGGACCGAAGTTTTACTTCAAGTATCCGAACGGGGACGAGACGCATAGTGTCATCAATCTTTTCCATGCGAAGCGCGTGCAAGGGACACTGGCCATGAACGACGGAGAAAGTCTGGACTTGCAGTATTTCTCAAGAGCTGACTTGCCATCGGACATCGAATCGAGGGCGCAAGCGCTCATCGACCAGTTCGGGGACACGCTATGGGAACTCGAGAGTTCTTTTGCCTAAGACATTCAAAAACCATCCAGGACATCGGATTGTCATGGATGGTTTTTTGTAAGTGATTCGATTAAGATGCGATTCGCATCGCCTCACGCTGCTTTCCCAACTTCACATATCCGAGAATAATCGAGAAGATTGGGCTGAGCCAGAGGAAGAAGGCGAACGGTGCATACTCAAGCACCGGCACGCCGAGCGTGGCGGCAAAAAACGCACCTGACACGCCCCATGGGATGAGCGGGTTGATGACCGTGCCGCCGTCTTCGAGGGCACGTGACAAGTAGCGCGGATCGATGCCACGGTCAATGAACCCTTGTTTGAACGCTTGCCCTGGGAGCAAGATTGACAAGTACTGTTCGCCAGCGAGCAAGTTGACCCCAATCGAGCTGAGGACGACCGAGAGCACGGAGCTGCCCGGAGACTTCAACCGTTCGAGCAAGGCGTCGACGATCGCTTGGAATACGCCGAGTTCACGGAGCAAGCCACCGAACGCGAGCGCAATCAAGACGAGACTGACCGACCAGAGCATCGACTCGAGTCCGCCACGATCGAGCACAGCTGCAATCGTCTCGTTCTCGACGCCCGACTTGAACCCGGCCTGCATGACACCGAACCAGTTTGTGACGTTCCAGTTGCCTTGAACGAAACCAGCTGTCAACACTCCGGCGAACATCCCGACGAGCATCGTCGGCAAGACCGGCATGCGACGGAACGCAAGCACCGCGACGAGAACCGGCGCGAGCAGCGTCAACCATGACAAGTTGAATCGTCCAGCGAGTGCTGCCTGCGCTTCAGCGATTTGCGTCGTATCCGCCGCTTGACCGCTCCGACCGAGAAGCGTGAACAAGACAAGGGTGATGAGGATGGCCGGTACGGTCGTCCCCATCATAAAGCGGATATGGTCGAACAGTTTGACACCAGCCACGGCTGGTGCGAAGTTCGTCGTATCCGACAGCGGGCTCATCTTGTCACCGAAGAGTGCACCCGAGACGATGGCCCCGGCTGCGAGCGCCGGAGAGATCCCGAGCGCCATCCCGATTCCGAACAAGGCGACCCCGACCGTACCGACTGTCGTGAAGGCACTGCCCGTGAACGACGAGACGATCATCGTGATGAGCAGGACGCTCGGCAAGAACCATTGTGCTGAAATTGTATCTAAACCGATGGAGAGGATCGTCGCCACGGTGCCAGACATTTGCCATACGCCAATCAACATCCCGATGAGCAGTAAAATCAAGACCGGCATGATGGCTTCACGGATCCCGCTAATCATCGCCGCTTCGATTCGTTTGAAATCACGCGTCCGATAATACGCGTAACCCCCTATTAATACCATTGTGCCAAAGATCGCCATATGTGGCGTCGCTTTGGCCAAAAACATCAGTGCGAGCAGGGAAATCCCGCTCATCAGCACGACGAATACAGCCTCTTTTCCTTTCATCTGCATCGACGTCCCCTCCTTTCAGTTCCATTATTTTCTACCTAACCGCTTAAACGCTTTTATGCGCGAAAGTGTTTCAGTGATGTTCTTTACTATACCTGCTTCTCTTTTCCCTGTCAAACGTCTTTTTATGGTAAAGTAAACGCTCGAGGGTGACCTCCGGAGTTCGTAACCTCCTCCGACATCAAAACTAGCGAAAAAGGAAGTGTGCACGTTGCAACACGAAAAAGCATTGGTCGTCTTTAGCGGCGGTCAAGATTCAACCACCTGTCTATTTTGGGCAAAACAACAATTCTCTCATGTGGAAGCGGTGACGTTCGCCTACGGGCAACGCCATGACGCGGAAATCGAGGTCGCAAAAGAAATTGCGGCCGAACTCGATGTCCCGCACCACATCCTCGATTTGTCCTTACTCGGACAACTCACCTCTAACGCGTTGACGAGACATGATCTCGACATCGACAATGCGGACGTCCCAAACACGTTCGTCGATGGACGCAATCACTTATTCTTATCCTTTGCGGCCGTCATGGCCAAACAGCTCGGTATGCATCACATCGTCACCGGCGTGTGTGAGACCGACTTCTCAGGTTATCCGGATTGCCGGGACCAATTCGTCAAGTCCTTGAACGTGACGCTCAACTTGGCGATGGACTATCCGTTCGTCATCGACACGCCGCTCATGTGGCTCGATAAAAAGCAGACGTGGGAACTCGCGGATCAGCTCGGTGCGTTCGATTTCGTCAAAGAACGGACGCTCACGTGCTATAACGGCATCCTCGGATCAGGTTGTGGCGAATGCCCGGCTTGCGTGCTCCGTCAAAACGGCCTTGTCGCTTATGAGGAGGTACGCGTATGAAGAACGCTCCATTCCTCGCCCCGACGAGTGTCAAAGCCAAACAGGACGGCTCGCTCATCTATTGTCCGCACCGCGTCCAAATCGTCAAAGAAGTGACGTTCGACGCCGCCCATCACTTGTTCGATTACGACGGCAAGTGCCGCGCGCTACACGGACATACGTATAAATTGCAAATGGGCATCAGCGGTTTTCTCGATAACCGTGGCATGACGCTCGACTTTGGTGATTTAAAAGCCATCTTTAAAGAAGAACTCGAACCATACCTCGACCATCGTTATTTGAATGAGTCGTTACCTTATATGAATACGACTGCCGAAAACATGTGCTACTGGATTTTCGAACAGCTCGCCAAGCACTTGCCTGACGAGCGCGACGTCCGCGTCGAATTCGTCAAACTGTACGAGACGCCGACCTCGTACGCCGAGTTCCGCCGCGAATGGTTGGTGGACTGATGAAAATCCCTGTCCTCGAAGTGTTCGGCCCGACGTTTCAAGGGGAAGGCCGCGCCATCGGGCAAAAGACGATGTTCGTCCGGACCGCCGGTTGCGATTATCGCTGTTCATGGTGCGACTCTGCCTTCACATGGGACGGCTCGGAGAAACCCGACATGCTCACAGCCGACGAAATCATCGAACGTCTCGACGCGCTCGGTGTGTACGACTACGTCACCATTTCGGGCGGTAACCCGCTCCTCATCGCCGCGATGAAAGAGCTCGTAGCGAAATTGAAGGCGCGTGACGTCAAGCTTGCCGTCGAGACGCAAGGCAGCCGCTATCAGGACTGGCTGTCTGACATCGACGACGTGACGCTCAGCCCGAAACCACCTTCTTCCGGCATGACGACCGACTGGGAGAAACTCGACGCCATCGTCGAACGACTGCGCCCCGAACAGATGACGTTCAAAGTCGCCGTCTTCGATGAGCTCGACCTCGCCTATGCGAAATCGGTCCAGACGCGCTATACGCCGGACGTCATGTACTTATCGGCCGGCAATCCTGAGCCTGGTGCGGACGGTGACATCACCGACGCCCAGCTTCGTCGCTTGAAACAACTATGGGAGGACGTCGCCCGTGATCCGTCATGGCAAAGCGTCCGTGTCCTGCCGCAACTGCACACATTACTGTACGCCAACGAACGTGGCGTCTAAGGAGAATACTCATGAGACCAGAAGACTTACAAGACTTGTCGCTCCTCGGACAGAAGAGCGTCCCCTACATTTTTGAATACGCACCGGACGTCCTCGAGGCGTTCCCGAACCGTCACCCGGAGAACGACTACTTCGTGAAGTTCAACGCACCGGAGTTCACGTCGCTCTGCCCGATCACGAACCAACCGGACTTCGCGACGATTTACATCTCATACATCCCGGACGAGAAGCTCGTCGAATCGAAATCGCTCAAGCTGTACTTGTTCAGCTTCCGCAACCACGGAGACTTCCATGAGAACTGCATCAACGTTATCGGAAAAGACCTCGTCAAGTTGATGGAGCCGCGCTATCTCGAAGTGTGGGGTAAGTTCACGCCACGCGGCGGCATCTCGATCGACCCGTACTACAACTACGGCAAGCCGGGCACGAAATATGAAAGAATGGCGGAACATCGTTTGTTCAACCACGATTTGTATCCTGAGACGGTCGACAACCGTTAAATCAAAAAGTAGGCGCCGATGAGCGCCTACTTCTTTTTATAACGATTGATTTGTCGTTTAATCGGTTCGCGGAACACGGTCGCAACGAGTGTCAAGACGACTAGCACGCCGAGCGCGAACAATACCATTTTTACATCGCCGCTTACGAGGCTGCTGCCGAGAAAGTTGTTCGCGAACGCCCCGGGAATCATCCCGACCATGGTCGCGAGCACGTACCCCGGGAGGCGCACTTTCGCGAGCCCGGAGGCATAGCTGACCAAGTCAAAGTTGACGAGCGGGATCAGGCGTAAAATCAAGACGTAGAAGAAGCCGTCCTCTTCGATTTTATGTTGCAGCTTCTCATAGCTGCTCGTCTCGAAATGATGCAAAAAGCGGTCACCAAAGCGAATCGCCACGTAGTACGCGACGAGGGCGCTGAGCGTGGCCCCAATGACCGTATAGACGACGCCGGCGAACGTCCCGAACGCCAAGCCGCCGGCGACGGACAAGACGGACGTCGGGAAGAGGATGAGCGGACGGAACGTGAACAAGATGATATAGACGAGCGGGGCGAGCCATCCGAATTGAACGATATAATCCCGAATCTCCGCCGGTCGCAAATCAATCCATTGATAGAGGAACATCGCCGTCCCGAACACGACCAAGACGATCGCAATGATCCACTGCGTTTTCCACTTGTTCATCGGTCGCCCTCCTCTCTTTCTTTCATCATATCGCCTCGTCTCGAAAAAGTAACGCCTTCCTTTTTTTAGGAGTCACATTATGGTACGGTTAGAAAAAGCAGAAGGAGGAATCCCTATGTACTTGGCAGATGCCATCAAACTGAAGAGCCTGCTCCATAAGCAGATTGATAAATTGTTAGAAGAAGTCGAGCGCGTCGCGTTCATCGAACTCGAGAAAGACGAGCCGCTCCCGACGATTCAATCGCGCTCACTCGAGGATATCGAAGTCGAACTCGAGTCGATTCGTCGAGATATGCGTTGTCTCGATCGTCTCGTTTATGAGGCGAACTTGAAGACGGTAATTGAGACGCACGACGGGCCACTCCCACTCGTCGAGGCCATTGAGTTCGCGATTCAACTACGTGCTCAGGCCCGCATGTATCAAGAACTATCCGAGCGTCCGAAGCGCGAGTTTCAATACGGTTTTGGTGAAGGGACTGCCGTCATCAAGCATGCACTCTACGATCCAGAGCTATATCGCTTGAAAGCGATTGACGTCGAGAAGCGGGCGAACCGCATCTCAAACGCCATCAACGCGGCCAACTATCGAACGGAGATTGACTTTGACCCGAGTCGTTACATGTGACCTTGGCCCGGTGAGACTCCGGGTCAAGGATTGGCGCCACCACTTGTTCCTACGTCTAGGATGAGCATACGGCCATGGACCAACCAATTACCGATGACCGATGACACCTTTACTTGTCACTCGTTCCTAACCAGACACGATTCAAGTGCGCCGAAAACGCGCCGGGGAACATTTCCCTGGCGCGTTTTTCACATGTGGTGATTATGATGGTCGTTGTGGTGATGATGATGATGCGAGCTCGAACTACGTCGCGGAGCCGGCTCGTCGGCGAACTTCTCCCCGTCTAAAATACCGAGCCGTTTATATTGGCGGTCAATCCGCTCTTTCGTCTCATCGTGCACGTGCGGTGACTCCATCACCAACTGGTAGCTGCCGAGCGCGACCCGGAACGGCTCCATCTGTGTCCGTTCGACCGGGAACGACGTCACGTCCCGCAAATAGTCGGCGAGACGGTTCGCCGACTCGTCACTCGGATGGTCGGCCAGATCTGACGCGAACTGCTGCATATCTTTCAATAGGCTGTTCGTCTTCACTTGATTGCGGATGCCTGCCATCACGGCGAACACAATCAGTGCGATAATACTAATAATCACAATCGGAAAGATGCTGAACATCCCCTCGAACAATGAATCCCCCATCCCGGTCGAATCGATATATACTTCCTCTCCAAATGCAAACGTATGGACCATGCTGTTGCCCCCCTTTTTCTATAAATACGGATGCAGTCCCATTTGGTTTCAAGACAATAAAAAAACCGTGGCATGCGCCACGGCTTCAGCGGTCAGTTCAATTGTTTCTCCATCATGATGCGAGGCTCGTTATCCTCTGTATACGCCCCCATGATGTCGTAGCCACACAACAGATTCAAGATGATGACCCCTTTGTTCGTGTTGCGCGCTTTCGTTCGAATCGAATGGAACCCTTGCGCCTTCACCCATTCGAGTTGCGTGTCCATCAACTTGCGGCCGATGCCATGCTTTTGAAACTCAGGGTGAACGCCGCCGGCCCAGCTATAGAAGCGATACGGCTCGGCCTCATAACCGATTTTGAAGCCGACGAGACGCTCGTCTGAAAACGCGAGCAACACGAGCGGATTCGCATAGCGATATAGCCGTTCTTTAAAACGCAGTTGATCGATGTCCCCGTATAACGTCCGATACAGGTTAAAGAATTCCTCTTCATAGTCTTTGAAATTCGTTGTCACATCTTTCACGATAAATGAACTGGTCGTACTCATCTTTCCATCCCCTTTCCGAATATGGACAAGTTGTTCGTACGCCTGTACCTTTCGCCGTTTACTCCGTTTTTCCTGTCTCGCGCGCAAAAGCGGTCAAACCTTTTTGCTTATACACGCCGAGCGACCGCTTCGGAAGGCTCTTCACCATCCAATTTTTTAAGATGCGTTGCTTGTCTTTCGCCTTCAGTCCATAGCCTTCCGTCACGACATGACGCGCCCGCGTCGTCACATCGTATAACGAGATGGCGGCAGCGACCGAGATGTTCAAGCTTTGGACATATCCTTGCATCGGAATCAGATAATTGCCGTCCGCCTTGGCGAGCGCCCGTTCCGATACGCCGTGATGCTCGTTCCCGAACAACAGCACCGTCGGTTTCGACACGTCGATGTCCTCAAGCGGAACCGCCTCTTCACTGAGTGCCGTGGCGAGAACTTGATATCCCTCCGCCTTCAACCGGTCAATCGCGTCCTCAATGGAAGGGTGTTCGACCACGTCGACCCAACGATCGGCGCTCTTGGCGATAATCGAGTTCGGTTTGAACTTGGCCCGACCCTCGACGACGTGCAACGTCTGCACACCGAACGCGTCCGCCGAGCGGAGCACGGCCGACTGATTGTGGGGATCATCGACCCCTTCCGTCAAAATCGTGATGTGGTTCGTCCGTAACGCCAACACTTCCTGCATCCGTTTGACACGGTCTGGCATCAACATGCTATACAGTAATCGATCTTCTTCTAATAACAGGCCCGACTGCAACAACTCCTTAAGCAAGGCCGCCTGCTCTTCTTTTGATAATGCCGATGTCGTCTGTCTCCATCCCATCGTTCTCGCCCCTTTCAACCTCTAGTATTGTAGCGAGATTCGTTCCGACTGACAAGCTGTGGGCGAAACGAGTCGAATCAGATTCGATTATGAAAATCCATGAAAATTAGGAAAACGGTTGCACAAATTTATGCAATCGATTACAATCATTTATGCAAGCGATTGCATTAGTGGTCGCCATAGACAGATAAAAAGTTCCGTATAGGAAGGAAGCGTATAGCATGAAACAACTCATCTCGTTCGACTTTTGGCAGAAACTCGGTAAGGCCTTAATGGTCGTCATTGCCGTCATGCCAGCCGCAGGTCTCATGATCTCGATCGGTAAATTAATTGGCATGTCAGCCGGAGACGTCAGCATCTTGCTCACGACGGCTCGCATCATTGAAGATCTCGGTTGGGGAATCATCGTCAACTTACATATCTTGTTCGCGGTCGCCATCGGTGGCTCGTGGGCGAAAGATAAAGCCGGCGGTGCTTTCGCTGCACTCATCGCCTTCATCTTGATTAACCGTGTCACAGGTGCCATCTTTGCCGTCAACGGAACGATGCTCCAAGACCCGGAAGCGACAGTCCAGTCACTCTTCGGAGCTGACCTTGTCGTCGCTGACTACTTCACATCAGTACTCGGTTCACCAGCTCTTAACATGGGCGTGTTCGTCGGGATTATCGCTGGTTTCCTCGGTGGTGCCCTTTATAACAAGTTTTATAACTTCAACAAATTGCCGAACGCCCTCTCGTTCTTCAACGGGAAGCGCTTCGTCCCATTCGTCGTCATCCTCGGTTCGGTCGTTGCCGCGATTGCCTTGTCAATCATTTGGCCGACGATTCAAGGTGCGCTCAACAGCTTCGGTGAATGGATTGCGACGTCACGCAACACGGCACCAGTCCTCGCGCCGTTCATCTATGGTGCGCTCGAACGCCTCCTCTTGCCGTTCGGACTTCACCATATGCTCACTGTGCCAATGAACTACACGGAACTTGGTGGCACGTATACGATTTTGACAGGTGCGACAGCCGGTTCGGTCGTTGCAGGTCAAGATCCGCTCTGGTTGGCTTGGGTAACGGACCTCGTTAACCTGCGTGCCGCTGGTGATACAGCCGCTTACAATGCATTGCTCGCAGACGTCGTACCGGCCCGCTTCAAAGTCGGTCAAGTCATCTTGTCGTTCGCTGCCTTGATCGGTGCTGCTTACGCGATGTACCGCAACGTTGACGAAGACAAGAAAGCACAATACAAGCCGATGTTCTTGTCGGCTGGTCTCGCCGTCTTCTTGACAGGTGTCACAGAACCAATCGAATTCATGTTCATGTTCGTCGCTCCAGTCCTTTACGTCGTCTATGCACTCATGGCCGGTGCCGCCTTCGCTTTGGCGGATGTCATCGACCTTCGTGTCCACGCATTCGGTGCGATTGAATTGCTCACACGGATCCCGATGATTGTGAAAGCAGGATTGCTCCAAGACTTGATTAACTTCTTCCTCGTGTCAGCGGCCTTCTTCTTCTTGAACTTCGGTGTGTTCAACTTCTTCATCAAGAAGATGAACCTTCCGACGCCTGGTCGCAACGGGAACTACATGGAAGAAACAACTGAGAAATCGAACGTGACCGGCAACGAGCAGGTCATGGGGATTATCGCTCTACTCGGTGGGGAAAATAACATTGAAGACGTCGATGCCTGCATGACGCGTCTGCGTGTCACAGTCAAAGACATGTCGCTCGTTTCAGAAGAGAGCGAATGGAAAAAGAACGGCGCCATGGGTCTCATCTTGAAAGACCGCGGTGTCCAAGCAATCTACGGCCCAAAAGCCGACGTATTGAAGTCTGATATTCAAGACGTCATCGGTGCATAATCAACAGGCCAGCTCGTACGAGTTGGCCTGTTTTTTTCTAAAGGAGGACTATCGTGAATATATTAACGCTGAACTGTCACGCCTGGTTAGAGGACCGTCAACAAGAGAAAATCGACTCGATTGTCGAACGGATCGCGAGCGAGGAATATGACATCATCGCACTCCAAGAAGTGAATCAACATAAAGAAGCCCCGCTCATCGATGGCTTGATTCGAGAGAACAACTTCGCCTATGTGCTCGTCGAGCGTTTGAAAGAACAAGGCGTCGATTACTACATGACGTGGGACTTCGCCCATTACGGCTATGACGTCTACGAGGAAGGGGTCGCAATCTTGTCGCGCACTCCGTTCGTGTCGACCGAATCGTTCTTCGTCTCGCAGACGACCGATCCGAACGATTACAAATCTCGGAAAATCGTCAAGGCGGTCTTGGACGGCTTGGATGCGCCGACGGCAATTTACTCATGTCACCTCGGTTGGTGGCATGACGCCGATGAACCGGTGCGCCATCAGCTCGATGAACTGTTGCGTCGCGTCGAGGACGACGATCGTGCCTTGTTGCTCGGTGACTTCAATAACGACGCGTTCATCCGTGGCGAAGGGTACGACTACTTGATTGAGCACGGTCTCCAAGACCTGTTCCATTTGGCGACCGAGCGTGAAGGTGATGCGACCGTCCAAGGTAAGATTGCCGGCTGGGACGAGAACAAGCAGGCGCTTCGCATCGACTTGATGCTGACGAACGCCCCGATTCATGTCTCGCGTCACGCCGTCGTCTTTGACGGCGAGAACGGTCCTGTCGTTTCCGACCACGCCGGTGTCGAAGCGACCGCGTTCTGGCGCTAATCAGACCCTTTTCTTTTACAATGTGAGAGAAAAGGGTTTTGCTTTTGGCGAAAATTCGGTATGGTTGGAAACGACTGATGTCTAACAACAATCTTTTTGAAAGTAGTGATTCTTTTTGACGACTTCTTCAACGCTCAGTCGGACCGACTGGACGCTCATTTTATCGCTCGCCTTGCTCACGTTCGTGCTCGGGACGAGTGAATTTGTCATCGTCGGGATTTTGCCTGATATCGCCGACGGTCTGTCGATTTCGATTGCCACGGCCGGAACGCTCGTCTCGGCATTTGCCATCACGTTCGCCATCGGGACCCCGCTGACGATGTCATTGACGAGTCATTTGCCGAAACGAAAACTGATGCTCACGCTCACCGCGCTATTCATCGTCTTCAACTTGTTCAGCAGTCTCGCCCCGACGTATGGGACGTTACTCGCGCTCCGGATGATGACCGCCGTCGTGACGGGCGTGCTCATCTCGCTCGCCATGCTCGTCGCCAGTGAATCGGTGCCGACCGGGAAGCGTGGGATTGCCGTCTCGTTCATCTTCGGTGGCTTCACGATGGCAAACGTATTCGGTGTCCCGCTCGGTACGTTCATCGGGCAACGGGCCGGATGGGAAACGACGTTCTTGTTGACGACCGCTTTAGGCGTCGTCGCATTTCTCGCCGTCTACCGCGTCGTCCCGAGTCAGTTGACGAGCGTCAAGACGTCGATTGCCGATCAGTTACGCCTCTTGACGAACCCGCGGATTTTAACCGCGTTCTTCATCCCCGCGTTCGGCTTCGGCGCGACGTACGTCGTCTATACGTATCTCGTGCCGATTTTGAAAGGCGTGCTCGGCGTCCCTGTCGCTTGGGTCAGCCCGATTCTGTTCGCTTACGGATTCATCTCCATCTTCAGCAATATGGCGGCCGGGAAAATCGCCAGCCATAATCCGATTGGACGGCTCCGGTTCGTCTTTCTCATCCAAGCGCTCGTCTTGGCTGCCTTATACGTGACGACATCGAACGTGACACTCGGTCTGATCAATATCGCGCTCATGTCGTTCATGGCAATTCTGCTGACGACCTCGACGCAAATCTATTTGATCGACTTGGCCGAAAAGTTCAATCCGGACGCCAAAGGCCTGGCTTCGTCACTCATGCCGGTCGCCAGCAACGTCGGGATCGGGATGGGCTCGGCCCTAGGTGGTCTTGTCTATGCGAACGCACCTGTCATGACGCTCGCCCTCGTCGGTGGCGCCGTCGCGCTCATGACCGCCTTGCTGACCGCGGTCAGTCATCAGCTCGACCAACGTTAAAACAGCGTGCCCCATGATGTGGGCACGCTGTTTTTTAGAGCCAATCCAAGATTTGATTAATCGTCTCGTCGAGTTGTTGTTTGGCGCTGAGTGGGCTATCGTTATCCCCGTCCTGCGGGCCGTACATTCCGAAGTTGGCGTGATTGCCGTCTTTGATTTGATGGAAGACGGCGTCATCCGGGACGTTGTCACGGCTCGCCTCGATATCAGCCGGTGTGGCCAGATCGTCACGTTCACCGGAAACCGACAAGACACGCAGATTGCTATCCGCCATTGTACTAATCGGATACGAGGCGAGGAAGATGACCCCCTCGACTTGCTCCTCGTGTTCGAGCGCGTAACCGGACGCCGCCGAACCGCCGAGTGAATGACCGCCGACGACCCAACGTTCGATGTCTGGATGGGCGGCGATAATCGTCTCCGCAGCATCAATATCTGCTATCCCGAGATTCAAGCGCAACGATGGGATGGCGACGAAGCCACCTTCCTCTGCCAGTCTGGTGCCATAGTAAGCGTACGCCTCTTTCTCGACTTTCGCTCCAGGATACAGGATGAAACCAACCTCGCTGTCTGTCTGCCCGAACTCGAGACGATTGTTCACTTCCGTCGCCTCAGCCGCGTAACCGAGCGCCTCTTCCGTCGGTCCGTACGTCAGTTGCGTCCACACGAGGAAGCCGATGATGGCGACCAAGATGACTCCTAATAGGCCGAGGCCAATCCACTTCAGTTTTTTCTTCATTATATACCTCCATTTGCATCAACTTCCCCGTCACGGTACACTAGTATTAAAAAAGGGAAATGGCAGGGGGACATCATGACCAAAAGTTCTGTAACCACGACGATTCAGTGGTTTATTTTTATTTTAGCTACAAACATTGTACCACCGCTCTCGATCGCTGCCTTATTTGAACTGTCGCCAGGCGAGACGATGACGTTCATCTCACGTTCACTGTTCGTCTTCGCACTCTTCAGCATCATCCAGACGCTTCTCGGCCACCGCCTGCCCATCTTAGAAGGACCAGCCGGGATTTGGTGGGGTGTGTTCACACTCTATGCCTCCATCGGTCCAGCACTTTATGGGAGCGGACAAGAGACGCTCCAAGCGCTCGGTTTCATGTTGTTCTTAAGTGGTGTGCTCGGTGTCGTCATGACTGTCACCGGACTGTTGCGACGGATGCTGTCGTTGTTCACCCCACAAGTGCTCGGGGTCTATATGATTCTGCTCGTCCTGCAACTGTCGGGTGCCGTCATCAAAGGCGGCTTTGGCGTGACCGAGGACGGCATTAACATCGTTCAAGCCGTCGCGACGGCCGGTCTCGTGTTGTTCGCGCTCACACTCGAGCGTAGCCGGTTCAAACAGTATGGACTCGTCATGACGCTCATCGCCGGATTTTGGTTGTTCAACTTGCTCGGACTCGGCAACCCGATTGTCCGTTCCGAGTCATTCTTCCTTGTTCCTGAACTGTTCCCGTTCGGAACGTGGGTGTGGGATTGGAACTTGCTTCCGACTGCGTTCGTCATCACGCTCCTTCTCATGACGAACGTCCTTGCCAATATCAAATTGATTGAACGCATCGTCAGCTCGCGTGAGAAGCGTCAAATCGAAGGCAACGTCCCGGCGTCTGGTGTCGTCAGTGGGATCAGTCAAATGGTGGCGGGCATGTTTGGGACACCCGGACCGGTCGCCATCTCTGGAACGGCTGGTTTCTTATCCTCGACGGAGAGCGTCCATCGCTCACCCCATCTCGTGGCCCACGCTGTGATGATGGTGCTCGCCCTCATCGGTCCGTTCGTTTCGCTCATCGCGAGCATCCCGGCCGCCGTTGGATACGCCATCGTCACCCCGCTGATCGCGACGATGATTATCATCGGGATTAACGAGGCAGCGTTCGAATTGAACCAAAAGACGGCGTCACTCACTGTCGGTCTTCCACTTGTGATTGGGGCCGGCGCGATGTTGCTCCCACCTGGGGCGATGAACGATTTGCCGCCGCTCTTGGCGACCGTGTTCTCGAACGGACTCGTCCTCGGAACAATCGTCGCCTTGACGACAGCCATCCTCAGCCGTATCAAAGACTAAAAAAACTGACCTCGCGTGAGGTCAGTTTTTTTCGGTTACGTGCATATGGAACGCAGCGTCGTGCGGCAAGACGGCACCGTCTTCGGCCTCGAAGTGTGCGCGGTCCTTGACGTAGGCGGCAATCGAGATCGTGTCGCGGTGAAGCGCCCGTTTGAACGCTTGCTCGGCCGTCACCGGTGTCCCATCGTCATTTTTCAACTCGAGACCCATCAGCTTATACCCGAGTGTCTGTCCGCCACGGCGCATCTGACATGCCTCGAGCGCGTAGGCGATGAGTGTCGGCGTGATGACGACGTGGACGAACTCGCTCTTCACTTTCTTGCGGACGAGCTGCTCGACACCAAAACTTAGCAATCCGGCAATGACACCGTCAATCAAGACGGCTTTGGTCCGTTTCTTCGTTAATGGGTTCATTGGCTCATCCTCTGCATCATGCCAGACGTCAATACTTCGATGCCTTGTCCTTCTTCCGCGGCCATAATCAACGCGCGCGCCACATGGAGCGCTTGAATCGGTGCAGCATCTGGTAATTTATCGAGCAATAACGGTTGGAGCGGACGGCTGACGACCTCGGCTGCTTTCTCGCCGAGACGGAACTCCTCGCGATCTCCGAGCAAGAGCGACGGACGGGCGATAATCAAGTGTTCGAAGCCAAACACTTTGAGCCCGTTCTCGAGCTCCCCTTTCACCCGGTTGTAGAAGAAAGGTGACCGAAGTGACGCGCCTTGCGCCGAGACGACGGCGTAACGTGTCGCCCCGTGTCGTTTCGCGACACGGGCCACTTCAAGCGGCAAGTCGAGATCGACATGTTTGAACGCCTGACGTGAACCGGCGACGGCAATCGTCGTCCCAAGTGCGCAGTAGACATCATCAATGTGCGGCAACGCCTCGTCCATTCCTTCGAACCCGACGACTTCATGCAGTTTCGGATGACTCCATCGTTTCGAGCGGCGGACGATTATCCAGACTTGATCATACCGTTCTTGTTCGAGCAACTGTTCGACGAGTTCGCGTCCAATCAATCCGGTGGCGCCAACGACAAGTGCAGTTTTCCCCATGCTTGTTCCCCCTAGTTACGTAGTTCCTTTCAGTCTAGCTGACTTGCCGGTTATCGGCAACGACCTCGGCCGGACGGAACCGATCGACGAGTCGGAAGAACCCGTTCAATAACAAGGCAGTGAACGATCCGGCGACGATGGCACTGTCCGTGAACAACTGCACCGCTTCCGGCATATTTGCGACGATGGCCGGGTTGGCCGTGATGCCAAGTCCGACACCGATCGACAAGGCGATTGTAATCAAGTTCTCATTTTTCGCAAAATCGACTTGGCTCAAAATCCGAATCCCTGACGCGGCGACCGTGCCGAACATGACGAGCATCGCCCCGCCGAGAACCGGTTTCGGGATCAATGTCGTGAACGTCGCGACTTTCGGCAAGAAGCCCAGCAAAATCAACAGACCGCTCGTCCAGAAGATGACGCGACGTGATTTGACGCCTGACAATTGGACGAGACCGACGTTTTGACTGAACGTCGTGTACGGGAAGCTGTTGAAAATCCCTCCGAGAATCGTTGCCACACCCTCGGCCCGATACCCTTTCGTCAACTCGTTCGAGCCAATCGGTTTTTTCGTGATATCGCTCAATGCTAAGAAGACACCGGTCGATTCAATCATCGAAATGATGGCCACGAGCGTCATGACGAGGATGGCCGAGACGTCAAACGTCGGCATCCCGAAGTAGAACGGTTGTACCATTTGGAACCAACCGGCCTCACGGACCGGACTGAAATCGACGAGACCGAGGAACGCGGCGACCCCTGTGCCGATCAAGACCGCGAACAAGACTGCGGCCGCGCGCGTGAACACGGTACCGATTCGGTTCAAGACAAGAATCAAACCGATGGTCAAGCCACCGAGCGCCAAGTTTTGCATCGAAGCGAAGCCAGGCTCACCCGGCATCCCGCCGCCGATGTCATTGACAGCGACTGGGATGAGCGAGAGACCGATAATCGTCACGACCGAGCCGAGCACGACCGGCGGGAAGAAGCGAGCCAGTTTCCCGACAAAGCCTGATATTAGAATAACGATAATCCCGCTCGCGATGAGTGCCCCATAGATGGCGGTGATTCCGCTCGAACTACCAATGGCAATCATCGGACCGACCGCGGTGAACGTACAACCGAGTACGACTGGCAGACCGACACCGGTGAAACGAGTCGTCCAGACTTGTAACAGCGTCGCGACGCCACACATGAACAAATCGATTGCGACGAGATACGCGAGTTCCGTCGGACCGAGTCCGATGGCACCACCGACGATGAGCGGGACGATGGCCGCGCCCGTGTACATGGCGAGTAAGTGTTGGAAACCAAGGCTGGCTGTCTTAAACGTATTCATCGGACCACCTCCACGAAGGAAATCTCACCCGCTTCAAGCTTCGCAATTCGGGCTAGTGACTCGACTTGATAGCCTCGCTCGAGCAACTTGTCCCGTCCCGGTTGGAACGACTTCTCGATGACGATGCCGACACCGGCGACGACCGCACCGGCGGATTCGACGAGTTGCGTCAAACCGAGAGCGGCTTCCCCGTTGGCGAGGAAGTCATCGATGACGAGCACTCGTTCTTCGGGTTGGACGAAGCGACGGCTCAAACTGATGCGGTTCGTCTCTTGTTTCGTGAACGAGTAAACGTCCGCTTCGACGAGATCGTCTTGGAGCGTAAGTGATTTACGTTTACGGGCAAAGACGAACGGGATGTTCATCTCAAGCGCCGTCATCATGGCTGGGGCGATTCCGCTCGATTCCAATGTGACGATACGATCGATTCCCGCGTCACGGAACCGGTCCGCGAACTCACGACCGATCGCCTGCATCAAGACAGGATCGACTTGATGGTTTAAGAAGGCATCGACTTTCAATACGTGTTCGGACAACGCTTGCCCTTCGTTTCTGATTTTGTCTTCTAACTGCTTCATTGTTTTCCCTCCAATAAAAAAATGCGATTCGTCACCCCAACCCGGGGACGACGAACCGCATGGAAACAAAACGAATGCACACGACAAGCGTCACCCGTAGTCGAACCATTTACGGTGGTTCGGTAGAGACTTGCGGGCCATATTCCCGCTGATATACGAGTGCGAATCTTTTATTTATATAAGATAGGACTTATTCTAGACGATATTTAATAAATTGCAACCTGTTTCTGAAAAGACGGCTAAAAGTTCGATTTTTCTGAAACTGCTGTATACTGAAGATACTGGAAAAACGAGAGGAGCCACATCCATATGAAGCTATTCGTATTAGGGGCCACCGGCCGGACCGGTCATCAGTTTGTCGACCAGGCCATCGAGCATGGCCACCATGTGACCGCCTTCGTGCGGGAACAGAAAAAATTGATTCCGACCCCGCAACTTGAAATCATTGAAGGCGACGTCACAGACAGCGCCGCTTTGACAGACGCCCTCGCTGGTCATGACGCCGTCATCAGCTGTCTCGGGACCGACTTGAGCGATTCGGACTTCTTGGCCCGCGTCACCGACGCACTCGTCCCGGCGCTGAAAGCAAATGACGTCACTCGGGTCGTCTACCTCGCCTCGGCTGGAATTGATAAAGAAATTCCGGGCCTTGCTGGTACGGTCGTGACGTTCATGCTTCGGAAGCCGCTCCGTGATCACCGGGCCGCGGTCGATTTGTGGCGCAACTCGTCGTTCGATTACACGATCGTGCGGCCGATGCAACTGACGGACGGCCCCCCGACCTCGGTGTATCGAACGTCTATCGACAGCATTCCAGACAACGGAAAACAGATTTCACGGGCCGATGTCGCCCAGTTCATGCTGAACGCCGTTGAAGAACAACACTTCGTCCGCCAATCAGTCGGGCTGGCGTACTAATTTTTTTGAATCCATGCTACAATATCGGATAGTCAACTTTGAAGGGAACGAATAAGAAATATGAGTATATTAACAGTACAAAACTTGAGCCACGGTTTCGGTGACCGCGCCATTTTGAATGACGTGTCTTTCCGTCTATTGAAAGGCGAACACATCGGCCTCATCGGAGCGAACGGTGAAGGAAAATCAACGTTCATGAACATCATCACGCGTAAGCTCCAGCCGGACGAAGGCAAAATCGAATGGGCGAAAAACGTCCGTGTCGGTTACCTCGACCAGCACGCTGTCCTCGAGCGTGGGATGACGATTCGGGACGTGTTGAAGAGCGCGTTCCAATACTTGATTGACACCGAAACACGAATCGGTGAGCTCTATATGGAAATGGGCGATGCGACGCCAGAACAGATGGACGACATGCTCGCTGAAGTCGGCGAACTGCAGGAAATGCTCGATTCGAACGACTTTTATATCATCGACGCGAAAGTCGAAGAAGTCGCTCGCGGTCTCGGTATTTTAGATGTCGGACTCGACCGTGACGTCACGGACCTCTCAGGTGGTCAGCGGACAAAAGTATTGCTCGCGAAATTGCTTCTCGAGAAGCCGGACATCCTCCTCCTCGATGAGCCGACCAACTATTTGGACGAGGCCCACATCGAGTGGTTGAAGCGTTATCTCCAGAACTACGACAACGCCTTCATCTTGATTTCGCACGATATCCCGTTCTTAAACAGCGTCATCAACTTGGTCTACCATATGGAGAACCAAGACTTGTCACGCTATGTCGGGGACTACGACAAGTTCATGGAAGTGTACGAGATGAAACGCTCGCAGCTTGAATCGGCTTATAAACGCCAGCAGGCTGAAATCGCCGACTTGAAAGACTTCGTCGCCCGCAACAAGGCACGCGTCTCGACGCGGAACATGGCGATGTCACGCCAGAAGAAACTCGATAAGATGGACGTCATCGAATTGAGTGCGGAACGTCCGAAACCAGAATTCCGGTTCTTGCAGGCACGCACGTCAGGTCGTCTCATCTTTGACGCCAAAAATCTCGTCATCGGTTATGACGAGCCGCTCTCACGCCCGCTCGACCTCCAAATGGAGCGCGGTCAGAAGATCGCCCTCGTCGGTGCGAACGGGATCGGGAAAACGACGTTGTTGAAGAGTCTTCTTGGCATGATCAACCCGCTTGAAGGAACCGTCGAACGCGGTGAGTTCTTGGAGATCGGGTACTTCGAACAAGAAGCGGCCGTCAGCAACAACACGTGTATCGAAGAGATTTGGAGCGAGTTCCCGTCCCTCAACCAGCAACAAGTCCGCGCCATGCTCGCGAAATGCGGTCTCATGACGAAGCATATCGAGAGTAAAATCGCGGTCCTCAGTGGTGGAGAGAAAGCGAAGGTCCGTCTCTGTAAGCTCCAAAACAACGAATCGAACTTGCTCCTCCTCGATGAGCCGACGAACCACTTGGATGTCGACGCGAAGGAAGAGTTGAAACGTGCGTTGAAAGAATATAAAGGCAGTATCCTACTCATCAGTCACGAACCAGAGTTCTATCAAGACATCGTCACCGACGTCTGGAACTGCGAATCGTGGACGACAAAAGTATTCTAATCCGTGTAGAGGAAGTGGCGTATGGCTGGCCCGATTCAAGTTAATGAACGCATCGTTCTGTATGACATCATTCGAGGTTTTGCCCTGTGCGGCATCTTCCTCGTCAATATCCCCACAATGCTCGGAAGCGACTGGATTTCCGGTCGCGCCGACTATGCGGGGAGCGATTTACTCGTTCGGACGCTGTTCGATTTGTTCGTCCAGACGAAGTTTTACACGATTTTCTCGCTCCTGTTCGGAATCGGCTTCTCGATTTTTCTCGAGCGCTCGTATGCGCGCGGGGACTCGGTCGCCCGTTATATCCGCCGTATCGCGATTTTGTTTCTATTCGGACTCGTTCACCTGGCCATTTGGTCGGGTGACATCTTACATACGTACGCGATGTGGGGCTTGTTGCTCCCACTGTTTTATGGATTAAGCAACCGGGCGATTTTGACATGGGCATGGAGTTTGTTGATTGGGAGCTTTTTACTCTTCTATGTCTCATCCATGTACTTAGAATTGTCGCTCGGATTTAGGTTTAGTGGTGATCCTTTCCCGGCAATCTTTAATTCTGGATTCGGCCCATGGTTCGACTATCGCTTAGACGAAGAGATTTTTGACATGTTCCAAAACTCATTTTTTGTTGGGGTTGAAATTCTAAGCCTGTTCTTGTTCGGCCTGTATATTGGACGCGAACGGAAACTCCTCACGTGGAGCATCCGAGGATTGACCCGGACGGCCATCATCTGCACGATAGCGGCCCTACCGTTCTTCGCAGTTATTATTTGGCATCACTACGGTAGCGGTGCCGAGTATTCGGCGACGAACTCTGCGGCTATCCTCGTCTCTGGGAAACTGCTCGCGACGACGTACGTCTGTCTCTTTACGATCGCCGTCCGTAACGGGCGCGCATTCCGTCCGCTGCAGGCGCTCGGCCGTATGGCGCTGACGAACTATTTGACGCACACGCTCGTCGTCGTCCTGCCCGTTATCGCCCTCGGCTACTACGGTCGCCTGTCGTTGACGGAAGGATTGTTCTTAAGTATCGCAATTTTGATTGCCCAAGCGTTCTTCTCGATGTGGTGGCTCAAATCACATCGATACGGTCCGTTCGAGAAATTATGGCGAATCGGAACGTATGGACGACAAAAACAAGCATCTTAACCGCAAAAAGGCTCGAAGCAGATTGACCTGCTTCGAGCCTTTCTCGTTTCTTATTCGAGCCTTTCTCGTTTCTTAGTTCGTCGCCGCTGCTGTGAGCACCGGTACGATTTGCTTTTTACGTGAGACAACACCAGGGAGTGTCGCAAGACCATCGACCAATTTGACGTTGAACGCCTGCTCGAATAGATCCGTCTTCTTACCGACAACGAGTGCTTCTGAATCGTTCGTCAAAATGTTCGTGATGGCGAAGACAAACAAATCGAGTTCTTTGTCTAACATCTTCACGGCCATTGCCGCTTCGACTTCAGCTTTACGGCTCAATACATCGTTCGCGTCGACCGTGTTCACTTGAGCAATCTCAATGCGGTAGTCACCCATCGCAAACTCTTTCGCGTCGAGCGAGATGAGTTCTGGGATTGTCTTTTGGCTAAGGTCGGCTCCAGCTTTCAACATCTCAAGACCGTATGTCTCGATGTCTGTACCTGAGATAGCTGCGAGTTCTTTTGCCGCTTTGATATCCTCGTCCGTGCATGTCGGTGACTTGAACAAGAGCGAGTCCGAGATGATCGCCGATAGCATCAATCCTGCCATGTCAGGCGCGATTTCGACACCGTGCTCTTTATAGAGTTTGAGCAAAATCGTCGCCGTGCATCCGACCGGCTCCGCCCGATAGTAGAGGGCATCTGCTGTTTGGAAGTTGGCGATACGGTGGTGATCGACGACTTCAAGGATGCGCACGTCTGCGATGTCTTCCGCACTTTGTTGGAACTCGTTATGGTCGACCAAGATGACCGAGTTCACTTCGTCTGAGACGCGTTCCACGAGGCGTGGTGCCTTGACGCGGAAGTGGTCGAGCGCATATTGCGTCTCCCCGTTCACTTCACCGAGGCGGATCGCCTCGGCGTCCATCCCTAACTTTTTCTTGAGCTCCGCGTAAGCGAGCGCCGAGCAAATCGTATCCGCATCTGGATTTTTATGTCCAAAGACTAGTACTGTACTCATCATACATTCTCCTCACTATGATAGTTTTCCCTTATCCATTATAACGTCTATACTCATTCTTTCAATTCCCAAACAAAAAGAGCCACTAGGGGCTCTTTACGCTTGTTCGTCTTCGTCCGTCTCTTCGAGGTC
Source organism: Exiguobacterium sp. KKT215 (assembly GCF_055635335.1). Taxonomy (NCBI): domain Bacteria; kingdom Bacillati; phylum Bacillota; class Bacilli; order Caryophanales; genus Exiguobacterium; species Exiguobacterium sp. KKT215. Next base: position 2,754,602 of record NZ_CM145756.1, read on the forward strand.
CGAATGATCCCCTTTTGAATCTTCTTCGTGCGAAATATCCGGTTGGTCTCGTTTCAACTTCTCTTGTTCTTCTTGTTCACGCTTTTTATCTTGTTCTGACATCTGTCTCATCCTTTCGGTTTTGTCATGTCGTAGACTGTTCCCCGAGCTGGATGGCTTCAAACGGATGTATTCTTTCTGTTAACAAACTGTGATGTCACGCTTGAACGAATACGACCTCGTCGCCACGAATCTCGACGTTGACGTCTTGTCCTTGGAACAACCATTCATCCTGTTCAGCCACGACGAAGCGAATCCCGTCCTCTTCCGTTTCGACTACAGCGTTGTCGATGTCTTCTGTGATGACGCCCACTGAGAAGCCGTGCGTCAAATCGGTCGAACCCCCATATTTGGCGAAGAGGCGCACCGTCTGGCCTGCCTCGACTTCCATTTCATCTTTAAAAAATTGGAGTGCTTCTTCTGTCACGTTAATCTTCATCTGTCATCCTCCTCTCGACTTCTGTCTCCATTCTAATCGTTTCAGAAAAGACGAGCGAGGAAGTTGCCTAGAGTGTCGTCCCCGGCAAATACGTGACCGTTAAACTGTTTGTGACCGAAGCTGCACCGTTCATTTCATCAAACGTCACGTCGAACAGCGTCCGGCCGATGTCTTCATTTGGCGAGTGCATCGTCGACAGACCGAATGCCTGACCGATCGGATGACCATCGAAGCCCAGGATGGCGACTTCATCGGGGATGCTGACACCGCGACGGCGTAATTCCCCTAAAAAACCGAGCGCCACATAATCCGACGAGAAAAAGAGCGCTCGAGGACGCTCTTGTTGACGCAGAAACGCATCGGCCAGTCCGATTCCGTCCTCGCTCGTCAAGTAACCGGTCCAGACCCACCGCTCACGCGCAAGTTCGACTTCATCGAAGTACGCTTGCTGACGCGCGATCGAGCTTGGACTGTCTTGTCTTGACAACACGATGCCGATTTCGGCATATCCCGCTTGCGCCAACACGCGCAAACCGGCGACGAACGCGGTGTAATGATCGACGTGGACCGAAGAAATCGTCTGCGGCGCTCCGACGGTCGCGACCGCAATCGGACCAAACTGTCTATACGTTTCCATCTCATCGAATGACATCGTATGGGATAACAGAATCGCCCCATCGACTTCACGGTGCTTCAATAAATCAAGCGCTTGCCGCTCTTGGTCGAGTTGATATTCTGTCTGCCACATGACGAGTCGATAATCTCTTTGGAGGGCAGCTTTCGCGAGCCCGTTGACGAACAGTCCATAATACGGATGATCCAAATACGGCAACACGACGACGAAACGCTGCGTGCGACCGGTCGATAACGTCAGCGCCTGCTGATTCCGTAAATAGCCAAGTTCGGCCATCGCCCGTCGCACCCGTTCCCGCTTCTCTTTCGACACGTACGGATGCTCATTGAGCACGCGCGATACCGTCGTCACGGATACGTCCGCATATTTCGCGATATCTCGGATGTTCGCCATTCCGCTTCACCTCAATCTGTCAGTCTTTGCATATAGTGTACCCACTCTGACTCCTGACTGTCACCTTTCGCAATCACTTGTTTCCGGATGGCTTGGACGAGACGAAACCGTTCTTCGACGGAGAGATGAAGAAACTCGTCTTGGAAACGGGCGCACAACATTCTTCCGAGCGGCGTATACAACTGATTGATGACGAGTTCGTAGACGATCCCACTACACCATGTCTTCCACGTTGTCGGATTCATGAGCTTTCCCTCCTTTGACTTAACCGTACAGTCTGAAACGCGTTTCAGAGCAAGTACTATTTTTATTTTGTCTATTTCCGAACATTCAGCGCTTACATGAGAATATTTTAGGTATTTTCACTCAAAATCATTGACGACAGCCAGCTCATTTTGTATAGTCATCAAGTTGATAACGTTAATTCGAAGATTGACGAACATTATTGTTCGGAAATTACTAATGATAGGGAGTTTTATTCATGAACTTTTTTCAATTGAAACAACATGGGACGAACGTTAAAAAAGAAGTGATGGCCGGCATCACAACGTTCGTGACGATGGCATACATCTCCGTCGTCAACCCTGCGATTCTGTCAGATGCCGGCATCCCGTTCGCACAAGCGTTCACGGCGACCATCATCGCCATCTTGATTGGTACCGGCCTCATGGCGTTCTACGCCAACCTCCCAATCGCCGTTGCACCAGGGATGGGACTGAACGCATTCTTCGCGTATACACTCGTCGCCCAGCAACAGATTGCTCCGTCAGCCGCGCTCGGCGTCGTGTTCGTCTCGTCGGTCTTCTTCTTGATTTTGTCGCTGTCACCGATTCGGACGAAACTGATTCAAGCGATTCCAGCGTCGCTCAAGCATGCCATCACGACCGGTATCGGTTTGTTCATTGCCTCGCTCGGATTGAAGTTGTCAGGTCTCATCGTTGCGGATGAGGCGAACCTTGTCCGGCTCGGGGACTTGTCATCGCCGAGTGTCTTGCTCGTCCTCGGTGGCTTGATTGTCTCGGCGCTCTTGTTCTCTCGGAACGTCCCAGGCTCGCTCCTCATCGGGATGGTACTTACCGGAATCGCCGCCTATTTCATGGGTCTCTTGAAGATTGAAGGCGTGACGGCGATGCCGACATTGCCGGAAGGACTGATGGTCAATCCGCTCACGGCGTTCTCAGACGTCATCCAATACGGCTTGTTCGGTGCCGTCTTGTCATTCTTCCTCGTCACGTTATTCGATACGACGGGAACACTCGTCGGTGTCGGAAAACAGGCCAACCTGTTGAAAGAGGATGGGACGATTGAGAACGGTCACCGCGCTTTGTTCGCCGACTCGCTCGCGACAATGGGTGGCTCGCTCGTCGGGACGAGCCCGTCGACGGCTTACATTGAATCAGCTGCCGGTGTCGCCCAAGGCGGACGGACCGGTCTCACGACAGCGGTCGTAGCCGGTTTGTTCGGACTCACCCTTTTCTTCAGCCCGCTCATCGGTGCCATCTCTGGTGTCGCCGCCATCACGGCGCCGGCGCTCATCATCGTCGGTGCGCTCATGTTGACGAACGTCCGCTATATCGACTGGACCGATTTCAGCGAATACTTCCCGGCGTTCATGACGATTCTCATCATGCCGCTCTCGGGCAGTATCGAACGCGGGATCGCCTTCGGGTTCATCCTGTATCCAATCTTTAAAGCGATGAACAAAGAGACGGTCCACCCGCTCATCTACTTGTTCGGCGCACTGTTCATTTTGGAAATGTTCTTCTTATAAGTTAGATTCGTGCCCTCGTCGACCGACGAGGGTTTTTCTGTTATTCAGCACGGGAACACTGTCGTATATCAGTTCCATCCTGAATCTTGATTCATTATCATTTAGTTCTCAATTAGGTAGGATTTTACATTTATTTGAGAGATTCGTCCCATTTTTCTGTTTTGTGGCTGTTTGTTATGGAATAATAACTGTGAAACCGTTTACGAATAAAACTATGAACACGAAAGAAGGAATGGACATGCCTAAAGTGGCACTGTTCGTCACTTGTCTCTCTGATACGTTGTTCCCATCGGTAGGACAAGCGACGGTCGAACTATTAGAACATCTAGGTTGTGACGTCAGTTTCCCGTTTGAGCAAACGTGTTGCGGACAGCCCGCCTATAACAGCGGCTACCATGAAGAAACAAAGAAGATTGCGAAGCATATGATTGAGACGTTCGAGAAGGCCGATGCCGATTATATCGTCGGCCCGTCCGGTTCATGTGTCATGATGATGCGCGACTATCCACACTTGTTCAAAGATGACCTTGCCTGGAAGATGCGGGCCGAGGCCCATGCGGCGAAGACGTTCGAGTTGACGCAGTTCATCGTCGACGTGCTCGAAGTGACGGACGTCGGGGCCAAGTTCTCCGCCAAGGCGACGTACCACGCCTCATGCCACATGACGCGCCTGCTCGGCATCGAGGCGGCACCGGGGCAGTTGCTCAAAAATGTCGACGGCTTGACGATGCTCCCGCTCGACAATGTCCACAACTGTTGCGGCTTCGGGGGGACATTCTCCGTCAAGATGCCAGACGTCTCGGTGCAGATGGTCGATGAGAAAGTTGAATCGATCTTGAACTCGGGGGCCGAGGTGCTCATCGGGGCGGACGCCTCGTGTTTGATGAATATCGGGGGACGCCTGCATAAACAAGGTCATCCAATCAAAGTGATGCATATCGCGGAAGTGTTGAACGAAGGGGTGAAACAAGCATGAGCATGGGGATTCGGTTAGATGAGAAGTTTCAAGATCGACGCAAAGACGGGATTGATAATCCATTCATGCGCCAAGCTGTCAGTTCGGCCCAGAACCGATTACGTGACGGAAGGCTGAACGCGGCAGGTGAGCTTGGGGATTGGGAAGCGTTTCGGGACCATTCGGAAGAGATTCGCCAACATGTGCTCGAACATCTTGACTATTACTTGTATCAATTGAGCGAGAATATCTCCAAACGGGGCGGCAACGTCTTTTTCGCCGAGACGCCGGAAGAAGCCAACCGTTACATCCGGGAAGTCGTTCGCGCCAAGAATGCCAAGCACGTCGTCAAATCGAAATCGATGGTGACAGAAGAAATCGGGTTGAATGAGGCGCTCCATGAGGAAGGATGCACGGTCGTCGAGTCCGATCTCGGGGAATGGATCCTGCAGCTCGACAACGATCCACCGTCGCACATCGTCGCCCCGGCCTTGCACAAAGACCGAAACGCCGTCCACGAGACGTTCACGGCCCACGGCTATGAAGGATCGAACGACCCGACCGAGCTCGGGCGTTATGCTCGCCGTGAGTTGCGGAAAGACTTTTTGAAAGCAGAAGTCGGCATCACGGGCTGTAACTTCGCCATCGCCGAGAGCGGTGCCGTCGGGCTCGTGACGAACGAAGGGAACGGTCGAATGGTGACGTCGCTTCCGGACACGGTCATCTCGGTCATGGGCATGGAACGGATCGTGCCATCGTATGAAGAGTTCGAGGTGCTCGTCAATATGCTATGTCGGAGCGCCGTCGGTCAACGACTCACCTCGTACATCACGACGTTCGCTGGCACGCGCGGTCACGGCGAAGTCGATGGACCAGAGGAGTTCCATCTCGTCATCGTCGACAACAAACGCTCTGGCATCCTCGGCACACAGTTCCAGTCTGTGCTCCAATGCATCCGCTGTGCGGCCTGTATCAATGTCTGCCCAGTCTACCGCCATATTGGTGGTCACGCCTACGGCTCGATTTATCCGGGCCCGATCGGTGCCGTGCTCGCCCCGCTCCTCGACGGATACGAGAATTATAAAGAGTTGCCATACGCCTCGAGCCTATGCGGTGCCTGTACGGAAGCCTGTCCGGTCAAAATCCCGCTTCACGAGCTGTTGATTGAGCATCGCCGGGTCATCGTCGAAGAGAAGAAACAATCACCGTTCGTCGAGCGCATCGCCATGAAAGGCTTCGCCGTCACGTCCTCGAGTCCGTTCTTATTTGAAGCGGCCGAACACATCGCGCCGTTCGCATCGTCCCCGTTCACGAAAGCGGGACAAATCGACAAAGGCTTGCCGGCGTGGACGGATTCGAAAGACTTACCGCAACCGGCCAAGCAGACGGTGCGGGATTGGTTCAAGAAACGGGGGAATGCAGAATGAATCCAGGCACGATCACCAATCGCGAGGATTTTCTAAAACGAATCGCAGGGCAACTCGGACGTGACGTCGATTTGACGCCGCCGAAACGAGTGTATAAGCATCGACCGCAAGACGAGGTGTTGAAAGATGCGTCCGACGAGGAACTGCTCGAGACATTCCGGATGGTCGCGACACGCATCCACACCGACGTCGTCGAATGCGAGTCGGCCAACCTCGATGATACGCTCCGTCTGTTAATTGATCGGTATGAAGGGAAAGCCATCATCGCTGAACATGACGACCGGATTCAGGCGTGGGCCCCAAACACGAGCGAATCGTTTGACTGGTGGGATGTGGAGCGACCGGAAGACAGCCGTTCCCTCGCCATAAAAGCCGATATCGGCATCACGATTGCCGACCAGGCCCTCGCCGAGAGTGCAACCATCGTTCAATACGCAGCACCCGGCAAGTCACGTACAATCAGCCTATTGCCGCGCGACCATATCGCCATCATCCCGAAATCGGTGCTCGTCCCGCGGATGACGCAGGCGGCCAAACAACTAGCCGACCTCGACCGCTCCGGTGAGCTCAACTCGCCGAACGGGGTCAACTTCATCTCAGGTCCATCGAACTCGGCCGATATCGAGATGAATTTGATTGTTGGGGTGCACGGACCGGTCCGTGTCGCCTACTTGCTTGTCCACGATCTGTAAACAAAAAGACTCGCGCGTGAATAGCTCACGCGCGAGTCTTTTTCATGCTTATTCGACGGTGATGCTCCCGTTCGAGCTCGTCAGTTTGAGTTCGACCGTCCCGTCCCCGAACGTCCGCTCGTTCGCCCGGTCGCCGAACAGTTCGACTTTGCCGTTTCTCGTCTTGGCCCGGATGACGGCGTCACGCGGATCTCGCTTCAGACGCACATCGATGCGTCCGTTGTTCGTTTTCAGACGGACCGGATGCTCGAGCACATCTATGACACAGTCGATGCGTCCGTTCGATGTCTTCGCCTCGACTGCCCCTGTCACGTCATGGATATCGAGACGGCCGTTCGACGACTGAACCTCGAGACGATCCACAGTCGAGCCAAGCACTTCCACGCGTCCGTTCGACGATTGCGCGTCAAGGTCCTGCCCTATCATCGACGTGAGACTGACTTTCCCGTTCGAAGAGCGGAACGAGCCTCGCTTGGCGCTAACAGTATGGGCCGTGATGCTCCCGTTCTCACTCTCAACTTCGACCGATGCGGCCTCGAGATTGCGCACGTCACAGGAGCCGAGACGATTTTTCAAGACGACTTGCTCATATGCATGGCGTGGTAACTCGACGTGTAACACCGGTGCCTTGGTCACCGCCCAGGCGAACAAGTTCGACAGACCAAACCGGCGCTCTGATTCGATTCGAATCTCCAGGGTGTCCCCGACAATCTCCATCGTCACCCCGTGGTCTCGTTCCGTCTCGAGCGTGGCGTAGGCAAAGCCGTCATGAGACGGCACGACTTGGACGTGCGCTTGCAGGACGTTAATCGAGACGTTGCGAAACGCCACGTTCTGGCTTTTGACAACGGCCGGTTCTTTGCGCACCTCAGACGAGAGCTCGTTTGATTCGAGCAACTCGCTCGCGAGCGCGCTTGGCGCCCCGAGTTCTTCAATCATCGCCGCATCTGTCTTCCCGTCAACCCGTCCGCTCGCAAAGTATTCCGACACATCCCGTAAAATATCGACCCGCTCGATGACGCTCATGCCCATCAGTAACCGTTCGAGTTCCAATAAATACTGTTCTTCTGTCATTTGTCCGTTCCCCCTTCAATCAATTCGTTGACACCGGTCGTGAACGCTTCCCATTCCGCACGTAGTTCTGCCAAGTGAGCTTTCCCCTGCTCTGTGATCGTGTAGTACTTTCGCGGTGGTCCTTCTGCCGACTCCTTTAAGTACGTTGTGAAATACCCGTCCGAGGTGAGTCGCCGCAGGAGCGGATAGACGGCCCCTTCCGAGATGGCGACTTTTGCCGAGATGGCTTGCACGAGCTCGTATCCGTAACGGTCATGCGTCTCGACGAGCGCGAGCACGCACAAATTGAGCACGCCTTTCTTGAACTGAGGATTCATTTCCTCGCCTCCTCTACTATATATTAAACAATAGCTCATCATTCACTATTATTCAATATATAATAGTTAAATTTCCGCTTATTTCTTGATTTGTGGAAACAACTGGTTTAAATCTGTACAATGAAGGAACGATACTCGTAGGATATTTGTCACAGCAGGAATGTACGCAGTTCCAGGAAGGAACGGTCTTTATGAAAGCATGGATTGACCAGCGGATCGGAAGACAGTTTTTATTCGTCTTCTATTTATTCATCGGACTGATCCTCCTGACCTCACTCGCCGTGTACATGTATACGGAAAACCGAATCGAACAGACGACGTCATCGCTCGAGAACATTAGTGAACGTCGCACGAACGCGACCGAACTATTCGAGACGTGGCAGTCGATGCAATATGAAATGCGTGGCTATGTCATCCTCGGCGACGAGGCGATGCTCGCCCGCGTGAAAGAAAAACAAGACTTAATTGAGATTCAGACCGCATGGTTCGAGACGAACGCGGTCACTGAAAAAGAGAAGACGTATGCCAGCGACGCACGGACGCTATTCTCGGCTTATCAACAACGCGTCATGCCGAGCCTAGAGCGATATGTCATCGCCAAACGCGAAGGGACGGTCACCGAACCGTTCTTGAAAATGCCGACACTTGGCAAAGTGACGCCGCAAGCGGAACCGCCTGCCGACCGCAAATTCAAAATCAACTCAAAAAGTGCCGCAGATATGAGCGCGAGCATCGTCGATATGGAGACGGTGTTCACCGAATACCGCAACTCGTTGAATGAAGAAGAGAATCAGTTGCGGGAGCAACTCGCCACTCATACAAAGTGGGCGCAAGTGCTCTGGCTCCTCTCCCTCCTCGCCGTGTTGCTCGTCCTCTTTATCGCTGCTCGCCCTTATGTGAAACGATTGACCGGTCAACTGCAGAACTTGATTATCAACAGTGATCGACTGGCGGATGAACGGATCATTCCGATTCCAGCGGCTGTCTCTTCGCGAAATGAGGTCGGACAATTGACGAACTCATTCCGTCAAATGGCCTCTTCGCTCGCGACACAACGCAACCAAGTCGAGGAAGAACGTGAGAAGACGGCGCGCCTCCTGCACTCGATTCGTGATGCGGTCATTTATGTCGAGCATACGACACATGAGAAGTTCGCCAACCAGGCCCTCTTCATCATGTTCAATCAAGCCGCCACGAAACGGAGCGAGATGGACTTGTATCGCTTGGATGCTGATTTAGAGGAACTCGGTCTTCAAGTCGATCAGAAAGACTCGTTCTTATCATTCATGCGCCGTGCGTTTGATGGCGAGAGCATGGAAGAAAGCGTGACGTTCTCGATGAATCAAGAAGAACGCTTCATCCAGATGTATGCCGAGAAAATCCACTTGCGTGGCACCCGTCATGGCACGATGCTCGTCTTCCGGGATGTGACGCAAGAGACCGAAGTCGACCGCTTGAAAACGGAACTCGTGTCGACCGTGTCGCACGAACTGCGCACACCGCTCACGAGCATCATCGGCTTCACCGAGCTGCTTCGCTATCGGACGATGCCTGCTGAGCGAATCGATCAATATTTAGGGATGATTCATCAAGAGACGCTCCGTCTCGAGGACTTGATTTCCAACTTGCTCGACGTGCAACGGATGGAATCCGGTAAACAGACGTACCATAGCCGACCTGAGAGTTTGCATACGATTTTGAAAGAGACGATCGCTATCCATCAAGGCGCGAGTGAACATCATCAGCTCGCCCTCGAATGTGATACGAACCTATATGTATACGGTGATCGGGATCGCTTGAGTCAACTGTTCACGAACTTGCTCCACAATGCGATCAAATATTCACCAGAAGGCGGAAAAGTCGCCGTCTGTGTCACGAATGACAAGTCGGACGTCATCGAGATTTCGATTCAAGACACCGGCATCGGCATTCCGACGTCGGCGTTACCGAAACTGTTCGACAAGTTTTATCGCGTCGACAACTCGGCCAGTCGTAAAATCGGTGGCACGGGCCTCGGCCTTGCCATCTGTAAAGAGATTGCCGAAGGACACGGCGGAACGATTCGCGTCGATTCGAGCGTCGGCCACGGCTCGACATTCACCATCATCTTGCCGAAATACGCGGCGGAAGATCAACTAAGCAGTTAATAGAAAAAGGGAGACGCCGCTTGACGCGGAGCCTCCCTTTTATCATTGCACTTTATTTTCAGGACCGAATGATGGATAGAGCGACAAGCCTCCGTCCGCGAAAATCGTCGCGCCGGTGACGTATGATGACTCGTCTGAAGCAAGCCATGCCGCAACGGCCGCAATCTGTTCCGGACGACCAATCTCATGAGTCGGGATGAGCGCCTCGAGCCCTTTCTTCTCTTCAGGGTCTTGCATCGTCTCTTCATTGATTGGTGTGTCGATGGCGCCTGGTGCGATGCCGTTGACACGAATCTTGTTCGGTGCGTACTCGAGGGCGACCGATTTCGTGAACATCTTCACGCCACCTTTACTCGCCGCATAATGCGTATAGCCTGGACGTGGAATCACTTCGTGCACCGATGACATGTTGATGATGTTCCCTTGAATCTCATGGTCGACAAAGTATTTGAGGGCGGCACGTACACCGAGGAACGTTCCCGTCAAATTCGTGTCGATGATTTTCTTCCAGTTATCGAGCTCCATCTCGTGCGTCTTCGCCTCGACCTGTACGCCGGCATTGTTGACGAAAATGTCCATCTTCCCGAACTCCGATACGGCCGTTTCAATCATCTTCTCGGCGAGACCCTCTTCGGCGACGTCCCCTTTGACCGCGACCGCTTTCCCGCCAGCAGCCTCGATGCCTTCAATGACTTTGTTCATCTCGTCCTCGCTGCTACGATAATTCAAGACGACATGAACCCCTTCCTTCGCATATCGTTCCGCGATGGCGCGCCCGAGTCCTTTCGAACTCCCGGTGATGACCGCGACTTTTCCTTTTAGTTCTGGATAGTTAGCCATATCAATTCCTCCTTCGTCTCTTCTCGATTTGTAGTTCCCTCATTCCCCTCTTGTCGAAACCTTTCCGCCTGTTTTTTGAATATTTTTGGTATATCCACTATACTGAAACAAACTATTCGTTTTCAGGGATTCTCCTGAACGACATACGACTTAACGTTAATGGAGGTGACTCCCCGATTTTTGGGGGAATTTTTGGACAGTCCCATGTTACTCAGCTTATTGATCGTCGCCTTGCTCATTTTTATGACCGCCTTTTTCGTGGCAGCCGAATTCTCCATCGTCAAAGTGCGTGGGGCCCGACTCGACCAACTCGTGCTCGAAGGAAACCGACGGGCCGCTGTCGCCAAGAAAGTGATTGAGAATCTCGATGACTCGCTATCGGCCTCACAGTTCGGCATCACACTCGCTGCCCTCGGGCTAGGCTGGATTGGCGCGGACCAAATCGAAGGGATGATTCAACCGCTCGTCGACCGCTTGAACGTCTCATCGTCGCTCGCGACCATCCTATCTTTCTTGATTGCCTTCTTGCTGATTGCCTTCTTACACGTCGTCATCGGGGAACTCGTCCCGAAAACGCTTGCTGTGCATGAAGCCGAACGCTTGACGTTACTCGTCGCCCGACCGCTCTATTTCTTCACGAAATTACTGTATCCGTTTATCCATGTGTTGAACGGGACGGCCCGGTTGACGTTGCGCTTGTTCGGCGTGCAGACGACCGCCCAAGAGACGGCGCACTCGGAAGAAGAACTTAAAATCATCATGACCGAGAGCTTCCGCAGCGGAGAAATCAACGAGAATGAGCTCGCCTACGTTCAAAACATCTTCTCCTTCGACGAACGAATCGCCAAGGACGCGATGGTCCCACGAATGAACATGGTGACCATCGACGAAGAAGACTCGATTGAGACGATTATCGCTACCGTCCAAGAACATCAATACACCCGTTATCCGGTCACGCGTGATGGCGACCGCGATGACGTGCTTGGCTTCATCAACGCCAAACAATTATTCACCGCTCAACTCGTCAAAAGTGATGCCCCGTTCGAGACGTTTATTCATCAGCTGCCGCTCGTGACGGAATTCACACCGCTCCAAGAAGCGATGGTGAAAATGCAGAACGCGCGGACGATGATGTGTCTCGTCATCGATGAGTACGGCGGTACGGCCGGTCTCCTCACGATCGAGGACATCCTCGAGGAAATCGTCGGAGAGATTCGTGACGAGTTCGACCGTGACGAACAGGCTGAAATCACCGAGGTCACACCCGGTCATTACCGCTTGTCCGGTCTCGTCTTGACGCAAGAGATTGAAGAACGGTTCGGCATCGAAATCGAGGATGACGTCGATACAATCGGCGGTTTCGTCTTATCGCAAAAAGCGAATGCCCGCACCGGTGAACGGTTCGTCTTACCGGGCGAACATGAACTGATCGTCCGTGAAATCGACAATCACCGCGTCGTTTTCGTCGATTTGATTTTAGCCCATAAAGACGAGATTCAACCTGAACTCGACTGACTCAATGGACCGCCCTCCCCGATTTTTCGAGGAGGGCTTTTCGTGGAGCGGTCGAACTGTCGCTATATTTTCATGTCTTGTCGTGATATACTGCACATATGTTGCTAATTTGAGTGCGTGTCACTCATTGACACAACATCACCGAACAGTTCATCAATGTTCGGTCCAACAACTACAGAAAGAAGGTTACGCATGGAACGTAAACTATTTTTAATTGACGGAAACTCCATGCTGGCCAGTGCCTACTATGGTGCCGCCGCGAGCCGAACGAAAAAAGGACGCGAGGTATCTAAAAACGATCGGAGTGCCGTCATCGGTATGACCGGCCTCATCCGGACGATTCTACGCAGACATCGTCCGACTCATTTCGTCGTCGTGTGGGACGTCTCACGTGAAACATTATGGCGCCGCGAGCTCTATCCAGGCTATAAACGCCGTCGCCGCCAGACACCACCCGAGTTGAAAGCACAAATGGAACTCATGCGCCAATTGCTTGAAGAGAGCGGCATTCCGCAATATCAAGTCGAAGGCTATGAAGGTGAAGATTTGATTGCTCATATCGCTCGGAAGTTCAGCTGTAGCGCCCCTGTCGTCATTATGACGAAAGACAAGGACTTGCTTCAGCTCGTGAGCCCACGCATCACCGTCTGGCTTCAAACGCAAGAGCTGCAACAAATGCAGGCTCGTTGCGACATCAAAGACAATCGCCCACTCCCGCTCAAGCGACATCTCGAGATTCGCCCTGAGGAGATTGCGGCATTGTACGAGGGATTGAAGCCAAAACAGCTCTCAGCAGTCAAAGCATTGACAGGAGACCGTTCAGACGGGATTCCACCTGTGGCCGGATTAGATGAAAGTCAATCGGTCCAGTTAATCAAACGCTTCGGTTCGCTCGATAAGCTCTATACGGCGCTCAGCGTCAAAGGCGACAAACGACAATTGATCAATGAAACGATCGCGGCACTGACGTCAGAAGAAGTGCCCCGTAACTTGAGACGCACACGTAAAAAGGCCGAGCGCAACATGGAGCTCGTCCGTCTCGATGTCACGGTGCCAGAACTTGAACACTTGAAACTCGCTCATCTTGAGCTCAGTATCAATTCAAAACGTGTCGAACAAGCGTATCAAAAGCGCGGCATTCGCCTCTCGTTTGATTCAAGTCAAAAGAAAATTTCAGCACGCTAAAAAAGCGCGGACATTAGTCCACGCTTTTTATATTGACCGTGATGCCGTCGTCATCGGTGAGCGACCATTCCGATGTCGTCCCGCCGAGTTCGCGATTCGTGGCCGTATCGACTAAGAGCGTCCACGCCTCCAGACCGGCCTCTTGTCCCATCGGCTGGCTTGGTCGGGCCCAGACGTTCGCGCCGATGTGGTGATGATACCCGTCGGCCGCTAAAAATAAGGCGCCCGGATACGAATCGGTCGTCACCTTGAAACCGAGACGATTTTGATAGAATAATTTTGCCGCTTCTAGGGAACATACTTTGAAGTGGACATGCCCCATCGTCGTCCCATTCGGAAGGCCCGTGAACGGACGGTCGGCCGCCGCCTCGAGCATCGATTCATATTCAACTGGGTCCGTCGACATCTTCACATGACCGTTCGCTTCATATTCCCACTGCTCGCGGGGACGATCGGCGTAGAGCTCGATGCCGTTACCTTCCGGGTCGCTCAAATAGAACGCCTCACTGACCAAATGATCGCCTTGTCCGACTTCAATCCGTTGTTCAATCAAATGACGAAGAATCCGTCCGAGTTCGACACGGTTTGGCAATAGAATCGCCATATGGAACAAGCCAGCTGTTCGTGGATTCGGACGCACGCCGCTCACTTCATGTAAGACGACGAGCGCCATTTCGTTCGTTCCGAGTGTGACGCGATGTTCTGACGTCTCGAGTACATCCATTCCGATGACGCGCTCATAATATGTTTTCATCGTTTCTAAATCGTTGACGCGCAATGTGACGGCGCCGAGTTTAATGTTTGTTAAGTTCATCCTTGATCACCTCTTTCTCAGTATACCCGCTAAGTAGAATCGACAGAAGACGGCACAAAAAGGTGGTATAGTTACCTCAAGGATACTGTAGAGAGGAGTGAGACTGATGCCATTGATTTCAAGTTGCGAAGTCGATACCGCGCTCGAGCTGATCACGGGGAAATGGAAACCGTCGATTTTACTCGCGCTCATTAATGGGGACACGTTACGGTTCAGCGAATTGAAACGCTCGCTCCCAAATATCAGTCAAAAGATTTTGACGGCACAACTTCGCGATTTAGAGGAGCAAGACATCATCATCCGCACCGTCTATCCCGAAGTTCCGCCTCGTGTGGACTATCGCTTGAGCGAGTATGGGAAGACGTTGATTCCGGTGCTCGAGACGATGAACGCTTGGGGCATCCAACACGCAGAACGTATGCGTCAAAAATAATTGTCCACATGTGGATAATTATTTTTGACGCATTCCCATCTATCACTTATCCACAGGAGGCTCACATGATTCGTTATCCACAATTGACCGGACATCACTTCGGTGTGACGGCCCCTTCGTCTGGCGTTCCCGCTGAATTACATGGACTGCTCCATGAGGCCGAGGCGACATTCACCCGCCATGGGTTCACGCTCCAATTCGAGTCATCGGTCTGGACGCAAGACAAGGCGAAATCGGCACCGGCAAAAGTCCGGGCCGATGAATTGACGCGGTTGTTCCACGATGATGGGATCGATTTGATTATCCCGCCATGGGGCGGCGTCCTCTTGATTGAATTGCTAGACGCCATCGACTGGGACGCGCTCACACCGAAATGGATGCTCGGCTATTCTGACGTCAGCTTATTCCTATTCGTGTACACGCTCAAGACCGGTATTGCTTCGGCCCACGGGACGAACCTTGTCGACCTACGCGGCGAAGAATGGGACGCGACAAGCTCGCGTTGGCTCGACGTCGTATCAGCAAAAGAAGGCGAGACGGTCATCCAGCTCGCCTCGGAACAGTTCCAAAAAGAGTGGCAGCATGAGAACCCAAGCCCGCACGTCTATCATTTGACCGAACCGACGGAGTGGAAATCACTCGGCGGGACAGAGGCGACCGGACGATTGCTCGGCGGCTGTATCGATGTCTTGTTGCATACGATCGGCACACCGTATGGAGATGTCGCCACGTTCCAACAGACCCATTTGGACGGGGAGCCGATTCTTTGGTATTTCGAGAACGCCGAGCTCGATGTTCCCGCACTCAAACGGACCCTGCTTCAAATGAAGTGGGCCGGTTGGTTTGATCATACGTCTGGCATTTTTTTCGGGCGCAGTGCGGCCCAACAGCCCGTCCAAGGCTACACGGCAGAGGACGTGTATGCGGAACTGCAGGAATTGCTCGACGTACCTGTCATTTACGATATCGATTGCGGGCACGTCCCGCCGCAAATGACACTCATCAACGGTGCCCACGCCTCGATTCAAGTCGAGGACGGCAAAGGGACACTCATTCAAACGTTCAAGGGCTGACGCGTCAGCCCTTGATTTTTTTGATGAGCGACATCAGATGGCTGCGGAAACGACCTTCCGGGAACAGACCCACTTCTCGTTCGATCAACGGTACCCATTCATCCCCACACCCGTGACTCGTTCCAATTAATAACCCTTCGAAATAAATCGCTTGATCGACAAATCCATGCTTCGACCATTGATCATGATGCTCCAACAGTTTCAAAAACGATTGCCGGGCTGCCTCTGTCTCACCGGTCAAGGCGAAATAGACACCTTTACTCATCTCGAACGCCGCGATGAATTCTGTATTTCCGTCTAGCAGTTGGTTCATGACCACAATCTGTTGATGGAGCAGCTCCGTCTTCCGATATTCAATCGCATAGAGCGCTTCCGTCATCGCCAAGCGTATTTTCATCGTCACGTCGTCCGTGAAATTCGTGTATTGTTTCGCTTTTTGTAGCGCATCGACAATCGCCGCTTCATCTTTTAAATAGAGGGCACAAATCGCAATCGTTCGATATACATCGTCGACCCGATAATACATTTTCGTTCGTTTCATACAATCGAGCGTGTCCTCGAGACGACGAATCGCGCCTGGTAAATCATCGTCATACAACATGTTCCGGAACACCATCAACATGCTGAATTCGACGCGGGTCTTCGTCTTCATACTTCTCGAATCAATCAATTCAATCGTATCGATCCGTTCTATCGCCTCATCAAACCGATTCCACATGAGCAGATAAAACGCTTGGCTGATGCGGGCCATAATCAATTCTTCTTTCTCTTCGACCCGTTCAAACACCGCGATTGCCCGATCATACCACTCCAACAGTTGTTGTTGATTCCCACTATAAAATACACTGTCCGCGAGTAACGTGTACGCCTTCCCTTGCCACACCGAGTTCATCTCCACGTCCAAATAAGGGAGAAGCGCCTTCTGAACGGCCTCGTCATCCCATGAACTGAGACCTCCCTGCGTATATTCAATCTCCTCGACGATTTTCTGTAAGTCCTCCTCGCGCGGATCGATGAGCAATGACTGTACCGGCACGTCCAATCGTTTCGCGAGTTCACGAAGGCTGCGCATTGACGCCTCCGCTTTGCCGTTCTCAATCATACTGAGCATCGACTTCGTGATGATGCCTTCAGCGAGCTGACTTTGCGTCAGTTTTTTTTCTTTGCGTAACGCTTTAATCCGTTGTCCAATCATAGAGCACCTCTTAAAAGTTAAATTTAATTGAACTTTCCGTATACAAATCGAGTATCATCGTTTACTATGAAGTTAAATCAGGTTGAACTTAATTGTAAAGGAGAATCGATATGACGACCACCTCATCAAACTTGTATGTATTATTGCTAGGGAAGTTCATGTCGCTGTTTGCATCAAGTCTCTTCACGTTCGTCGCCGGCTTGACGGTGCTGACGACGTCCGGCTCAGGGCTCCAGTTCGCCCTCGTCTTACTCGCCGGTACAGTGCCACGTGTGCTTTTATCACCATTTGCTGGGGCATTTGCCGACAAACTGAATCGCAAACGTGTAATTATCACGATGGAGTCGGTGAACGCCTTATTGTTTTTAGCTGCCGGCATCGCGAGTCTCGTCTGGACGTTCGGCGTTCCTGCTTTCTTGATTATCACATGTCTGCTCTCTGTCGTCTCGACTTTCTTATCGGTCACATTATCGAGTTCGATTCCATTCTTGTTCGACGAAGACGGGCTCCAACGCGCCAACTCCCTCATTCAAAGCACCATCTCCATCTCAAGCATCGGCACGCCGCTGCTCGCCGGGGCACTGTTCACGTTGCTTCCGGTATCAGCGTTTCTCTTCAGCTCGTCTCTCTTATTTATGATCGCTGCCCTCGTCGCCTCTCGTCTCCACTTTAAAACGTATGACCATGTCCCCAGCGAGCAATCGACTTGGTCCGAGGTCCGGTCTGGCTTTCGCTACTTGAAACGCCAACATGTACTTTGGACGTTGACCCTCTTGGCGGCACTGCTCAATTTCTTCTTCGTGGCCGCCGAAGTGCTGTTCCCGATTGCCGCCCTACAAGAAATCGGCGTCAGTCCGCTCCAGTTCGGATTTTTAGAAAGCATGTTCGCCGTCGGTTTTTTAGTCGCCTCGCTCGCCCATGCGTTGCCAATCTTTCACATCAAATATCGCCTGGCGACCGTCCGCACGTCGCTCATCGTCGTAAGTTGTCTCTTTATCGCACCGGCCGTACCACTCTATTTCGATTTCTCGGTTACGCCGGCCATCATCTTCTTCACGGCTTTCGCCTTGTCGAGCGGATTCTTCGTCATCCGCGCCAACATTCCGATCCAGCTCTACTTGCAGACGAACACGGAGCCAAGTTATCTCGGGCGCGTCATCGGCGTCCTCGAATCGCTCGCCATGGGCATCACACCGCTCGGATTCATTGTGTTTGGCGCATTGAGCGAATGGATGTCAGTCGCTTCACTCTATACGATTTGCATGCTTTGCCTGCTCACTATCACGTTGTTCGCGATGTATCGGATTCGTCACGACATCGCTACCGAAAAAGCCGCTGTGTCCACGGAAGCGGAAAGTGCATGAACACAAAAAGACATCGAACCTCAATTCGATGTCTTTTCTGTAGATGGAAGGACTCGTTTCTCTAACAAGAACGGTCCGAACGGGATAACGGATGCCATGACAGCGAGGACCAACACTTTGAAGCCCCAGTTGAAACGCCATGCCATATAGACGGCTGCCGCCACATAAGCGACGAACAAGAAACCGTGGGCCGCGCCGACGATGCTGACGGCAAGCGGCATGCCCGCCAAGTACTTGAGCGGCATCGCGATGAGCAACAAGAGTAAGAAAGACATCCCCTCTGTGTATCCGAGCCATTTAAAACGTGTCGCGTTCATATTCGTTCTCCTTTTCAATCGATGCTACGTCCATCGTAGCCGAAAAAGGTGATGTTTGTCACAGGAGAACGTCATAAAGTCGTTACGCTATTTGACGATTTGGTGAACGATGCATGACTTTTGTTTCCACGAACTTGCGAAGGAACAATCCATCGACCCCAAGTTTCCCAGCATTGTAGCCCGCGACGAGAATAAGGACTGAGACAATCAACATCGTCGGGTTCGTGCTGACCGTACCTGAGAGCAAGAACGCCATGTTCATGACGAGACCGAAGAAGGCTGCGCTACGTGTGAGGGCACCAACCAAGAGTCCAAGACCGACTAGGAACTCCCCGTATGGGATCAACACATCGAACAAGGCTGCGTTCGGGATGGCGAAGTTTTCAAGGAATGCTGCCCACCAACCGGCTACAGCTGGGTGATCGCCTGTCGCCAGTGTGAGTGCGTTATTGAGGAAACCTTCTGAACCGAATCCGCCTGTGATCTTGCCCCAACCTGCTGTGAGCCAGTGATAGCCGAGCCAGACGCGAAGGACTGTCAAAATACCGGTAGCGACGTTGTGGTTCTGCCAAAATTTTGTGAACATGATAATTCCTCCTTAGAATGAGTGAATGATGACTTATATGTGATTACATTCACAATATACCATCCATGTTCATCTTTTCACATAGGTTAGGACAACAGTTCACGTTTCGTTCATATGTGTGTCACAGGTCAGTCACTTTTTGGAAATTGGTCAATTACAAAAGACGCCCACTCGGGACGTCTTTGTTTGAATTACAGGTTCACTTCTTGAGGCGGCTGTCCTTTTTTATTCATCACGCGCATCGATTGCGGCGAGATTTTTAAGATGACGAGTTTTGGATCATCTGGACCGTCGAACCAGCCTTCTAGTTTCTCGTTCCATACTTTTTCTTTCATCGATTCGTCATCGGATACCGTCGTCTCCCCCAAAATCTCGAGATACGTGTCCCCGACGCCATCGCCGTCATAGCCAATCAGAATATGCGTATACGGATTGTTCTTCAGTTCATCGACTTTATCCGTGTCTTTCGATGTTGCCGTGTAGAGTGTCAGCTCATCATGGAAAAAAGTCATATAACGGCTATGCGGCTTGCCTTTATAGACCGTCGCCATCGTGCCCACGTTACTATGATCTAAAATCTGTCTTGCCGTTTGCATTGCATCCATTCTGAAAAACCTCCTTGTGGTAGTAACTCGTATATTGATTCCCCTGGGACAAGTGATTAAACACGCGGACAACAAAAAACCTGCTCGCCGAAGCGAGCAGGTTATAAAATTCCTTAGAAAGGAAGATTAGATTTTTTCAACGTTAGAAGCTTGTGGTCCACGAGCTCCGTCAGTGATTTCGAAAGTTACTGCTTGGCCTTCTTCAAGTGTCTTGAAGCCGTCGCCTTGGATTGCTGAGAAGTGTACGAATACGTCGTCTCCGCCTTCCATTTCGATGAAGCCGTAACCTTTTTCTGAGTTAAACCATTTTACTTTACCTGTGTTCATAATGAACCCTCCTGAAATAAACGCTGTGCGTTCTAGTAGTGCCTTACTAGAAAAAACTGACCAATAAAAAATCACAAACCTCTAGGATTATCTTAAACGAAAAATAATCCAAAGCGTTTTGTGAATTATGTTTCCAGCTATTCTTAATTAAGCACATATAGAATATACCATGGATAAATGCTTCTGTCTACTAAATACTTCGGTTTGCTAAAAATACTTTTAAAACGGGTACATTCAATTGTAGTGAACGCTAGGAGGATGAACCATATGACTGCATACATTGATCGCTCGAATATCGCTGCCACCATCGCCCACCATTCGAACTGGGCGCTCGGTGATTTATTGAAAGAAACACTTGATTGGCATGAGACGACACGACAGGCCCACTATCCCGACCAAGCGAAAACCTATCTCTCTCACCTGCCGATGACCGAACGCATCGTCCCAGTGACAAGTTCCTTGCCGCTCGAGACGGTCGATGGAATCGTCCGCCCGGTGTGGATGCGCCGGCTCGATGCCGAGCACTTGAACTTGAGACAAGCGACACGCCAACATGTCGACGTCACCGACTACGGGGCCGTCGGGGATGGTTTGACGGATTGCACGCTCGCTTTCCGGCTTGCCCTCCGGTCGAACCGCCACGTCCACGTGCCGGCCGGCGTGTATGTCGTCCGCGGCATCCGCATCCCGTCGAACTGTGTGCTTGAAGGGGCAAGCCAGCAGGAAACGATCATCAAGCTCTCGGACCGAGCTCCGAAACATCGACGGTTGCTTCGAAATGTAACCCCGTTCGCCGGAAACCACCATATCGAAGTCGCACATTTGACGCTCGACTGGAACGTGGAGCGCCTCGGTGACGTCGACCGGACCTCGAGTGGCGATACCGCTTCGAGCGCGTTAACGTTCGCGCACGTCAAATTCGGTTGGATTCACCATGTCACGGCGAAAAACGCGGGACTGCATGCCTTCGATATCACATCTCCTCATTATCATTACTTAGGGGACGGGCTTCGCGCCAAAAAAGGGAGCCGGTACGTGTGGCTCGACCATTGCGAAGCAACGAATTACGGAGACGACGGCATTACGACCCATCATAGCGACGCCCTCTATATCACGAACTGTTACTGCCATCATCCACACGGACGGACCCACGCCCATGGCTTCTCGAACTCGAACGGGATCGAGATTGATGACGGGTCACGCCACGTCACACTCGTCAATAATATGAGCGAAGGTTGTTTCGGGGGCGTCGAAGTGAAGGCGCACGGGACGTCGTCGGCCGCTCACGATGTCCACATATTCGGACACTTCTCGTATCACGACAATCGGTCGTTCAATTTCCGTCACATCAGCCATCACTTGGCCGATGACCCACAGTCGAAGACGGCACGCTTCCTTTCAGGGACGAACCTCGTCTCGATGGAACCGGTCCGCTCGAAGCTGTATACGAAATCTTCGGCACGCAGCCTCGTCGTGTCGGCGTATCAGGACGTTTTGATTCATGGATTTACGGCCATCGGCAATCCGGATTACGATTATCGCGCCAATCCAGCCCTCGCCGTCCAATATAAATCTCGCAACGTACGCTTGAAACGGATTGCGACGAGCGGATTTGCATCGGGTCGGGCCGACATTGAACTGTTCGGCGGCGATAACCGGACCGACCACGTCACGATCGAGGACGTTATCTGTCGCAACTCGGCCCCGGTCGCATTGAAAATTGGTGGCCAGTTGACGAATATTACGCTCCAGCGAATCGAAGGCGAACAAAAAAGTGGAGATGTGCTCATCTCCACGAGTAGTCCAATCGAGGCTCACGACTTGTTTGCTTACGGGTTCTCAGACCGTGTACGCAACGATGTTTGAGCCGCCTCGACGAGTTCATCGAGCATCGTCTCGTCTAAATTGAGCGAACTCACCGTCTGTTTTGCCATCATGCGGACGATGGCTTTGTCGAGAAAGCCCATCCGCTCGAAATCATAGCCGTTGCCGACGACCTCGACAAAATAAGCGTGTGCACGCAACACTTCTCGATACGCGTCCTCGAGCTCCCGTTGCCGTTCGGCTGGGGTCGGCGTACCGGCACATAAATAGAGGCCGAGCGGTCGTTTGAGCAATTGAGCTTCGTTGATGTGCAGCCAAGCCGTCATCTCGTCTTGAATTTTGCCCATCCGGATTGAGCTGCCGACAATCACATGGTCGACCGTCCCCCACTCGACGTCCGGTGCTTCGACCACGTTTTGAATGTGGACGTCTCCCGGAAGCCGCTCCGCCAACAGATGGGCGACTTTCTCACTCGTCCCGTAGCGGGTCGAATAAGCAATTAACGTATTCATCGTGTTTCCCCCTTTCGGTCAGACTCTACTATCCTTATTCCCGAAATGGGTCATCTTTACTAACGACACAACAAAAACTCGCCAAGGAGGCGAGTTTTTTTCGTCACACTTTATACACTTGCGCTTCGTACGGACGAAGCGTGAACGGTTCGATCGGTTCCATGTTCCCGATGACACGTTCTGTCACGTCATACGGGAGTTCGCGTGTCACCGTCTCAGCTGAGAAGTTGCAGAGCACGAGCCACGTCTCCCTTTCGAACGTTCGAGTGAAGGCGTATACCGCTTCATCGTCTGGGAGTAACAGTTCATACTTCCCGTAGACAACGATCGGATTTTGTTTCCGGAGCTGAATCAACTGGCGATAATAATGGAAGAGCGAGTCCGGATCACGCCGCGCCGCTTCCGCGTTCACGGTCATATAGTTCGGGTTGACCCCGATCCACGGCGTTCCGGACGTGAATCCGCCTTGCGGTTCGGCCGACCACTGGACCGGTGTCCGCGAGTTGTCGCGCCCACGTGCGTGAATACCGCGGAAAATCTCATCATGCGTCAACAAGCCATTCGTCGTGTAATCCCGATACGCGTTGAGCGTCTCGATGTCACGGTACTCATCAATCGAGTCGAACGCCACGTTCGTCATCCCGAACTCTTCACCTTGATAGATGTATGGCGTCCCTTTCAGCATGTGCAGGAGCGTCGCCAGCATCTTGCCAGAGACAACACGATACTCGTCCGAGTCGTTCCCGAATCGTGAGATGGCTCGCGGTTGGTCATGGTTGCTCCAGTAGAGACTGTTCCAGCCATCTTCTTCAAGACCTTCTTGCCAACGCGAGAAGATTGTCTTCAAGTCCGTCAACTTCCAGTCCGTCGGATTCCATTTGCCGAAACTGCCGTTGCCGACGTCGACGTGTTCGAAATGGAACACCATGTTCAACTCGTCACGACCTTCTCCCGTATAAAGCTTCGCCTCGTCGACGCTGACGCCCGGCATCTCACCGACCGTGATCGTATCGTATTTCGACAGGACCTCACGATTCATCTCCTGCATGAACTCATGGATGCGCGGCCCATTGAAGAAGAACGGTGTGCCGTCCCCGTAACCCGTCCCCCGCGTCTCGCCGTCTGGGTAGCTCGGATCTTTCGAGATCATGTTGATGACGTCCATTCGGAAACCGTCGACCCCTTTGTCGAGCCAGTACGTCATCAAATCGTATACTTCACGGCGCAACGTCTCCGACTCCCAGTTCAAGTCTGGTTGCTTTTTGCTGAACAGATGCAAGTAGTATTCGTCGCTCGCCTCATCGTATTGCCAGGCACTCCCTCCGAAGAAAGCACCCCAGTTCGTCGGTGGCTGACCGTTCTCGCCTTTTTTCCAAATGTAGTAGTCTCGGTACGGGCTGTCTTTTGAGGATCGCGATTCCATGAACCATTGGTGTTCGTCCGACGAATGGTTGACGACGAGGTCCATCATGATTTTGATGCCGTGACGATGCGCTTCTTCGAGCATCGCATCGAAATCGTCCATCGTTCCGAACTCATCCATGATGGCCCGGTAATCGCGGATGTCGTATCCGTTGTCGTCGTTCGGTGAATCGTACACCGGCGATAGCCAGATGACATCGATGCCGAGTTCCGCCAAATACGACATCTTCTCAGTGATTCCAGGGATGTCCCCAATCCCGTCACCGTTCGAGTCATTAAAGCTACGCGGGTAAATTTGATAGACGACCGCTTCTTTCCACCATTGTTTCATGTTTCATCCTCCTCATACGTTCTGTCGATTTCATCGTACCCGCTCGTCGCCTTGATTTCTATCCATGATATGATGAAAATATGCACGATTTTGCTATTAAGAAAGGATGATTCGATGGAAATTGGCTTTTGTGGCTATTCGTATCATACAACGACCTATACTTTTCCTTTTCCCAATCGGTTGGAGACGTATTTGATTCGCTTGCAAACAGAAGGCACGGCGCGCATCGTCGTCAATGGGAAGACGTATACGGCACGGCCTGGCGACCTGTTGCTCGTTAAACCTGGTGACGCGTACGAACTGCATGTCGATACCCCGGCAAGCGGGGATTATCATCTTTTCTGTGACGGTCTGACCCTCGATGCATGGTGGGTGGCGGTCGATCGTTCCCGCATCACGTCCATCTCGATCGACCCTCGCTTGTTGTCACTCTGGCAGCATATCACCGAAGAGGCGCGACGCCCGACGACTGAACAAAGTCCGGACTTGATTGAAACACTGATTGAAGCCTTGCTCCTCATGCTCGACCGTTCAGTCCAAGAAGTGCAAGCAAACGTGCGACCACCTGTCGTGTCACGCATGATGCGTTATATAGAAGGAAACGTTACAAGCGACTTCAAAGTGGCGGACGTCGCCGACGCGGTCGGGCTCAGTGTATCGCGGACCGTCCACTTATTTAAAGAAGTGACCGGTATGACGATTGTCGCCTATGCTCAATCGATTCGACTCCAGCTCGCCGAAGAACAGATGCAGTATACCCAACACTCTCTCGAACGGATTGCCGAGCTGTCTGGATTCCGCTCCTATCCATATTTTCATCGTATCTTTAAACGAAAATATGGCGTCGCACCAGGGGTTTATCGCACACTTCAACAAAAAAACGAAAAAAAATAAAAAAAGAGTGATCCATTTTTTGAACCGCTCCGTTAGATGGGTGTAAACAACGACAACCACTCAAAAAAAGGAGCGATTACCCATGAAGAAGAAAACAATGAACAAGATTGTAGCACCGGCACTCGCACTCGGCTTACTCGTACCATTGAATGCACAGGCAGCGGATCACGCACCGACAGCAAGCACACCAGCAGGTGACTTACGAGCCACGCTCGACCAATTACTGTCTGAGCATTACGTCTTAGCCGTCACATCGATGATGAAAGCATATGATGGAGCACCAGACGCTGAAGTCGCGATGAAGGCACTCGATCAAAACGCACTCGACATGACACCGGCCATCGCTTCAATTTATGGAGATGAGGGCGCAGCCCAGTTCGAAGACATCTTCGCTGGTCACAACGACTACTCAGCTGACTTCGTTGAAGCGGCTAAATCAGAAGACAAAGAGCTTCGTGCTGACGCTGAAGCTGAGGTCGACGAATTCGTCGAAGAGTTCTCAACATTCCTTGATGCAGCAACAGAAGGTAACTTACCGAAAGACGCTGCTGCTGACGTACTTGAGCTTCACGAAGACCAAGTTCTCTCAGTATTCGACAACTATGTCGCAGGTGACTACGAGTCGGCATACATGACGTACCGTGAAGGGTACAAGCTCATGTTCGACATCAGTAAAGCCCTCTCAGGCGCAATCGTCACACAGATGCCTGACAAATTTGAAACTGCTGCTGACACACCAGCCGTCGAGCTTCGTTCAACATTGAACAGCCTTGCTGGTGAACACTTCGCACTCGCAGCAATCGGCATGCAAAAAGGCTACGATCAAGCAGAAGACTTCGACTACGTGAGATGGGCTGAAGATCAGAACACACTCGATTTCAAAGCAGCCATCGGTTCAGTCTACGGTGATGAAGGTGCGGCCCAATTCGAAAAAGTATGGAACGGGAACCACATCACAGCCCAAGGTGACATCGTTGCCGCTACACTCGAAGGCGATGAAGCTAAAATTGAAGAAGCACGCATGAAGCTCGACCAGTTCGCTGTCGATTTCAGCACATTCCTCGATGCAGCGACAGAAGGTAACTTGCCACAAGAAGCTGGCCAAGAAGCCATCAAACAACATGAGGCCCTCGTGCTTCAAACGTTCGATCAGTATGTAGCTGGTGACGCGGATGCCGCTTGGATGTCATTCCGTGAAGGATACGCGTTCATGTTCGGTGTTGGTGAGACACTCGGTAACGCGATCGTGACACAAATGCCTGACAAGTTCGCTGAAACAACAATGCCTGAAGAGATGCCTGAAACAGGTCTCGGTGGTGCACAAGAACAATCAATGAACACGCTCTACGCTGGCCTTGCTGTACTTGGCGGAATCTTGCTCGCCTTTGTAACGCTTCGTAACCGTAAACAATCTGTTCAATAATCAATAAGGAGGGAGCCCCATGAACAAGCGCCATTTGTTTCTGGCGCTCTCTCTCTTTTGTTTTGGCTTCTGGACGTGGACGAGCGCCCAAGAATCGTCGTCACCACCTGTAGAAGAAAAACAAATAGAGGAGAGCCCAGATTTATCGGCTGAATTCTCACTTCTACAGGAAGAGGTGAAGAAGCTCCGATTAGCCGAGGAAGAGGAAAGTGCCAAGGCCGCGACACCCGTCCAACTTCAAATCCCAACCATTGACGTCGACACCGCGATTGAACAAGTCGGTGTGCTCGACAATGGACAGATGGGCGTCCCAAAAGACGAGAACCAAGTCGGTTGGTTCGAACCGGGCGTCAAACCCGGCAGTAAAGGCAACGCCGTCATCGCCGGACACGTCGACAGCAAGACCGGCCCCGCCGTCTTCTATGAACTCGATCAGCTGAAGACAGGCGATGCCGTGACGATTATCGACGAGACCGGTAACACGTTGCGGTTTCGTGTCACAAAGACAGAGAGTTATGACACGAGCAACGCCCCGATCGAAGCAATTTTCGGTGCTACGTCGAGTCGGCATTTGAACTTGATCACGTGTTCCGGCACCTTCGGAGACGGCGGCTATGACCAACGTTTCGTCGTCTACACCGAACTCGTCGATAGCGAGATCAAGTCGACAGTCGAACTCGACGCACCGACGAGCGTCGAACTCCGCGGGAACTTATTGACGTGGCACGCCGTCCGTGACGACGCCGTCATCGGCTATCGCGTCTACGAAATGGTCGACGGTGAAGCGACACATATCGAAAGTATCCCGTCGCACGCCCGGAAGAGCATCGAAGTCACGAACGAGCAGGCAGCGTATTACGTGACAGCGATCGATCAACTCGGGAACGAGTCGAGTCCTTCCGCACAGACGAAGTGATGATCGAAGCACCCACAGACCGCCATCTGTGGGTGCTTTTTATCAACTTGCAACTTCAAGCAAAAAAGCATCCCTCGATGAGGAATGCTTTTTCGTTTAGACGAAACACGGAATCTGCGGGTTGAACGTCTTATTGTTCTCCGTCATGATCTGTTTTTTGATTTTGCCTTCGCCGAGATAGACGATACGGTCAGCGAGCGCCTCCGCGTCCTCTTCATCGTGGGTAACGAAGATCGTCGTCGTCCCCGTCTGTTTGAGGAGGCGGCGCAAATCGTCCCGAATGCGATGTTGGAGCGACGTGTCCAAGTTGCTGAACGGCTCATCTAAAATGAGGAGCGATGGTTTCGGTGCGAGCGCACGCGCGAGCGCGACACGCTGTTGCTGACCACCACTGAGCTCATACGGATAGCGGTGACGGAACTCGGACAGGTTTACGAGCGTCAGCATCTCTTCGACACGCTCGTTCCGCTCTTTCCGGCTCAATTTATGCAGACCGAAGCGGATGTTCTTCTCAACGGTCATATGCGGGAAGAGCGCATAGTCTTGGAACACCATCCCGACACCACGCTGTTCAGGCGGCATGAACTGGCAATCGTCGCAACAGACACAGTCGTTAACGACGACGACGCCTTGATTCGGCATCTCAAGCCCTGCGATGAGGCGTAAAATCGTACTCTTCCCAGAACCGCTGTCACCGAGAAGCGAGACGATTTCACCTTTCGTGATCGAGATTGAGAATCCTTTAATCGTCTCGGCTTGCGCACCTTTATAGCTGAAGTGTAAATCGTTGATTTGAACAAACATTAGTCGGCCTCCTTATCAAGCACCTTATGGAACACAAAGATCAACAGTCCGCTCATGAGCACGATGACGATTGAGGCGAGCGCTGCCTCATGTATCTTCTCGTCACTGACATATTTGAACGCCTGTGTGGCGAGCGTCGAAAAATTGAATGGCTGTAAAAACAGCGTCAGCGGCAATTCTTTCATAATATCGATAAAGACGAGGATGAACGCGCTCATGATCGCCCCTTTAATCATCGGGATATCGACCCGGAAGAACGTCTGTACCGTCCCCCACCCGAGCATGCGTGACGCTTCCGTGAACGACTTCCCGACTTTCTCAAATCCACTCTCAATCGAGTTATAGCCGATGGCGAGGAAGCGGATGACGTAGGCGAAGATGAGCATGATGAGTGTCGTTCTGAATACGAACGTCTGGCCTAAGTCCAAAGCGAGCGCCACGTTCAACACCCACTCATCAAGCAGCAAGAACAACGTGATGACGGCGATGGCGATGGCCGCTCCCGGGATCGAATAACCGAGCGTCGTCACTTTCGAGATGACGCGTGTCATGTTCGACGGGAACAGGCGCGTGTAGTTCGCGATGATGAGCGCGAACACGAGAATGATCACGGTCGCAATGAACGCCACGCTCACCGTGTTCCAGACGAGGCGGAAAAACTCGGCCGTGAACACTTGCTCGAACGTCAATACCGTCCAAGCGACGAGTTGTACGAACGGGATGAGAAACGCGACGGCGAAGATGGTCGCCACATAGCCGAACACGGCGTAGCGGTGCCACCCGGTCAATTGTCTCGGTTTAAGCGGCTTCACTTTTGTCGTCGCATAGCTGAACTGCTTCCGCCCCCGGACGAGCCGTTCCATCGTCAAGATGGCGATAACAAGAATCATGAGCGTCCCGGCGAGTTTGAGCGCCGAGGACGTATCTTTCATCCCGAACCATGTACTGAAGATGGCCGTGCTGAACGTCTGAATCCCGAAGTATTTGACGACCCCATAGTCGTTCAATACTTCCATCAAGACGAGGCTGACCCCGCCGATGATGGCGACGCGCGAGATCGGGATGACGACAGTGAAGAAGATGTCCCATGAGCCGCGGCCGAGGATGCGGGCGTTCTCAATCATCGAGGACGATTGATTGTGCAGGAAGGCCCGCGTGATCGTATAAATGTATGGATACAAGAACAGCGTGAAGATGAACACCGTCCCTTGAATCGTCATGATGTTGAAGTACGTCTGGTCGACGGTGATACCGAACTCATTGCGCAGCGTCGTCTGGATGACGCCCGTATAGTTCAAGATTCCATGATACGTGTATCCACCGATATAAGGTGGGATGGCGAGCGGTAAGATGAGCGCCCATTTGAAGAACCGACGGAACGGAAAATCATAGACGGTGACGAACCAAGCCAAGCTCGTCCCGATGATGGTCGTCAACAATCCGGTCGCGAGCATGATGAACAGCGTATTGCGCACATAAGTCGGTAACAAGTACTCGCGGATGTGTTGCCAGTTGTCGTTGACCGGTGCGAACAGTTCGACCAAGACGACGACGCCTGGCAGGACGATGAACACCAGCGCGATAAAGCTGAGGATGGACCATCCATTCAGTTGTCGTTTCAGCGCGTACCAGTTCATGTCGTACAACTCCCGTTCTTTCGTTCAGTCACTTCCTGTCCCATCATATCAGGTTCAACGCTCTCGTTGTACCGCTAGCGTGTCGAGAAACGCAAAAATCTTCGGCCTGAACGTTTGTTCAAGCCGAAGTCTTCTTATTTCCAGCCCGCTTCGTTGAAGAGACGGATGGCTTCTTGTTGATGTTCTCCAAGTGCCGAGAGGTTGATGTCTTGCTCTTTGAACTCACCCCATGATTGGAGGAGTTCGTTCGGTTCAACCGATTCGTTGACCGGATACTCATAGTTCGCGCTAGCGAACTGTTCTTGTGCTGACGGATCAGACATGAATTCCATGAGTTTCTTCGCGTTATCTGAGTTCTTCGATGCTTTTGTCATCGCGATTCCTGAGATGTTCACGTGTGTCCCCGTCGTGTCTTGGTTCGGGAAGAAGACGCCGAGTTGCTCAGCCACTTTCTTCTCTTCCGCGTCTTCCGAGTTCAACATGAGACCCATATAGTATGTGTTCATGATGGCGACATCACCTTCACCGGCCACGACTGCTTTCGCTTGGTCACGGTCGTTTCCTTGTGGGTCGCGTGCAAAGTTGTTGACCATACCTTTCGCCCACTCTTTTGCCTGGTCGACACCGTTCACTTCGATGAACGAGGCGAGGAGCGAGATGTTGTACATGTTCTCAGACGGACGGACGAGAACTTTGCCGTTCCACTGTTCTTCTGTGAGTGCTTCATACGTTGACAAGTCTTCTGGTTTCACGCGGTCTTTCGCATAGACGATGACACGGGCCCGCTTCGTGAGACCGAACCATTCTTTGTCTGTGTCACGGTATTTCTCAGGGACGTTTGACTCAAGCACGTCGCTATCGACCGCTTGCAGATGTCCTGCTTCTTTCGCTTGATACAAGTTCCCTGCATCCGCTGTGATGAAGAGATCGGCTTCCGTGTTGTCGCCTTCTGTGTTCAAACGCTCGAGCAACTCATCGCTTTTCCCTTCGACGACGTTGACTTTCACGCCTGTCTCTTCTTCGAACTGCTTGTAAAGCTCTTTATCTACATCATAGTGACGGCTCGAGTAAACATTGACGACTTTTGACTCTTCTGCTGTCTCGTTGTCGCTTGAAGTCGTCGTTTCTTCTGTGCTAGCGCAAGCCGCAAGAAGTGATGTCGTCAGCGCAGCCGAAAGGCCAAGTGCCATGTACTTTTTGTTCATTTCATAATCCCCCACTTATTCATCTCTAATATTGGTAATGATAATTACTCTCAGTTACTATCATCACTGATAATCATTCTCACGTCAACCTTTTTATGAAATCGTTTACCATAGTTATAAACACATAACTTAACAGTTTTAACATCATCATGCCTTGACTTCAAAATGACTAGCCCCCTATAGTGAAAGAGAACAAACCGTCTGGTCGGTACAGAAAGGAGGTATGACATGACAAACCGATCAATGATCACGAAACAGAAATTGTTGGATGCCGCGACGGATATCATCATGGAGCATGGTGTACATCATCTTACATTAGATGAAGTCGCCAAGACGGCAGGCGTCTCGAAAGGTGGTCTCCTATATCATTATCCATCCAAAGAAGCGCTGTTGACCGCAATCGTCGAACGGCTTCAAACCGAGCAAAACGAGTTGTACGAGTCGCTTCAAGCCGACGGCAACGGTCCTGTCGAAGCGTTCGTTCGCCTGTTTGACGAGACGAAACTCCATCCCGAGCGTTCACCGATTCACATCGACGCCGAGAAAATGATTGCCTTCTTGACGCTATTCGCTGTCGACCAGGAATACGCCGAACGGTGGAAGCACGACCTCGACACGTTCTTCGCAGCGTTTCAACAGACGAGCGACCCCGTCGAGACGATGATTATCCGTTATGCACTCGAAGGGATGAAGATGTCCGAGCACTTTAACGTCGGCGTCGCCCCTCCCGCCCTAAAACAAGACATTATCGCTCGCTTGATCGAGCGAGCCCGGAACATCGATTCGGGTAAAACAGACTAACCCATCAGAGGAGAAATGAACCCCATGCAGAAAATCACGTCCTTCTCCGTCAACAACAAGTTCGCAGTCTGGTTGATGACGATCATCTTGACGGCCGCCGGAATTTTCGCCGGCTTGACGATGAAACTAGAAACGTTGCCTGACATCACGACACCGACCGTCTCGGTGACGACGATTTACCCAGGCGCTTCACCTGAACAAGTGCTCGACGAAGTCAGTACCGTGCTCGAAGAACGCTTGAAGAGCTTGAACGGCGTCGAACAAGTTCGATCGTCTTCGTTCCAGAACGCTTCAAACATTCAAATCGATTACGATTTCAGCACTGATATGGAAGAAGCTGAACAACTCGTCAAAGACGCGCTCAGCAACGTCGAGTTGCCGGAAGCCGTCCAAGACCCGCAAGTGTCGCGTCTCAGTTTTGACGCATTCCCGGTCATCGGGGCAGCCGTCTCAGATGAGAGTCTCGATTTGGCCGAATTGACGAAATTGGTCGAAGATGAGTTACAACCGGCCCTTGAAGGGGTCGAAGGCGCTCAGACCGTCCAAATCGCCGGACAAGAGATTCGTCGTGTCGAGCTTCAGTTCGATGAGGAGGCACTCGCCGAATACAACTTGACGGAAGACACGGTCAAACAGTTGATTCAAGCGAACGATGCCCGCATCGCGCTCGGCCTATATGAACTCGGTGATACGGAACAAGCCGTCGTCATCGACGGGAAGTCGGAGACGCTCGAAGCGTTCCGCGACCTCCAAATCCCGTACTCACCCGCACAAACGGAACAGCCGGTGCCAGGTGCGCCAACGGAACTTCCGACTGGCGAGACCCCACAAGTCCCGACTGAAGTGCCAGGTGCCGTCCCACCTGCCAACGTCCCGACAACCGTACCGACCGTCGCCTTGAGCGAACTCGCGACGATTGAAGACCGCGGCGTCGAGGAATCGATTTCACGGTCGAACGGGGAACGTTCCATCGGGATTCAAGTGACGAAAACGCAAGACGCGAACACCGTCGATGTCGTCAACGCCGTCAAAGATGTGCTCGCCGACTTCGAAGCCGACTATGACACGGCCAACGTCACAGTCACGCTCGACCAAGGCCAACCGATTGAAGAATCGGTCGAGACGATGGTCTCGAAAGCGTTACTCGGTGGTCTGTTCGCCATCTTGATTATTCTCGTGTTCCTTCGTAACTTCCGCTCGACGATTATTGCGGTCATCTCCATCCCGCTCTCGCTCTTGATGGCGTTGATCGTCTTGAAACAGCTCGACATCACGCTCAACATCATGACGCTCGGCGCGATGACCGTCGCCATCGGGCGGGTCGTCGATGACTCCATCGTCGTCATTGAGAACATTTACCGTCGCCTCACACGTTCGAACGAGACATTGCGCGGCAAAGAACTGATTATCGCTGCGACGAAGGAAGTGTTCATTCCGATCGCGTCGTCGACAATCGTCACGATCGCCGTCTTCTTGCCGCTCGGTTTCGTCACAGGATTCGTCGGCGAGCTGTTCTTACCGTTCGCCTTGACCGTCGTCTTCGCCTTGCTCGCGTCACTTCTCGTCGCGATCACGGTCGTTCCGATGATGGCCGACTCGTTCTTCAAGAACCGCGACAAGTTGAAACCGGAAGAAGGTCCCGGAAAGCTTGCCGAATGGTATCGCGGCGTCCTCAACTGGTCGCTCAACCATAAACTCGTCGTCTTTGGTCTCGCGACAGCACTCCTAATTGGAAGTTTCGCCCTCGTCCCAGCCATCGGCGTCAACTTCTTGAACCAAGAGTCTGAGAAGACGCTTTTCGTCACGTTCGACCCAGAACCGGGTCAAACCCTTGACGATTCAATCGCGGCAGCTGAAGTTGCCGAGACGTACTTCATGGAAGAGCAAGCGAACGCGACCGACGTTCAATTCACGGTCGGTGGTGAGAACCCGCTCAACCCTGGCAATAATAAACAAGGAATCTTCATCGTCCAGTATGATCCGGACACGGAAGACTTTGCTGACGTCAAAATCGCCGATGTCGAACGCTTGAACGAACTCGCCACAGGCGGTGAGTGGAAAGAACAAGACTTCGCCGGCGGCGCCGGAACGAGCGGTGTGACGTATAACGTCTATGCCAACTCACTTGAAGAGCTTGAAGCAATCGTCCCGACATTCATTGAGACGATTGAAGAAGAGACGGATTACGTCCGTCAAGCAACGTCTGACCTTCGCGAATCGTACGTGCAATACACGTTCAACGTCGACCAGCAAGCTGCTGCTGAGGCAGGTGTCTCGGCCGCTCAGCTCGCCCAGACGATTGGACAGTTCCAAGCGCAAGAAAGCCCGCTTTCGACCGTGACGATCGATGACAAGCAGCTCGATGTCATCATCCCGACGGAACAAGTCACGTACGACAGCATTGAAGACTTGCAGGAACAAGAAGTGACAACACCGTTCGGCCCTCGCCCAATCTCGGACTTCATCGAAGTCGAGGAAGGCACGACACCAGATACGCTCGTCCAACGTGACGGGAAGCTCCTTGCTCGCGTCAACGTCGAGCTCAGCACCGACAAAGCGACGGAAGCTTCGGCTGCCATCGAGGAACGTGTGTCTGACATCGAACTCCCGACTGGTGTCTCGTATGACGTCGGTGGGGTCACTGAACAGATTCAAGAATCGTTCACCCAGCTCGGTCTCGCCATGCTCGCGGCCGTCGCCATCGTCTACTTGGTGCTCGTTATCACGTTCGGTGGTGCCGTTACGCCTTTCGTCGTCCTGTTCTCGCTCCCTTACGCGATTATCGGGGGACTTGTCGCTCTCCTCATCACAGGCGAAACGATTTCGGTATCTGCCTTAATCGGTGCGCTCATGTTGATCGGAATCGTTGTCACGAACGCCATCGTCTTGATTGACCGCGTCATTCATAAAGAAGCGGCCGGTCTCTCGACACGCGATGCCTTGCTCGAAGCAGCCGGTACGCGTCTCCGTCCGATTCTCATGACGGCGCTCGCGACGATCGGTGCCCTCGCACCGCTCGCTCTCGGCCTTGAAGGCGGCGCCTTGATCTCGAAAGGTCTCGGTGTGACCGTCATCGGCGGACTGACGAGTTCGACGCTGTTGACGCTCCTTATCGTCCCAATCGCGTATGAGTTCTTCGCACGGTTCCGTAAGAAAAAAGAAGCGTAATTCAAAAGAGAGTCGCCCATAAAGGGTCGACTCTCTTTTTGCGCTCAGTAACATTGCATGATGATTTCAGCTTCTTCAAACCGCTTGGCTCGGAGCGCTTCGATCGGAATCAGGAAATAGAGGATGCCGGCGTCGCCGAACATGATGTCAAGTTCATCGCTTGAGTCCATTTGGAATAAGAGAAATGGGTCACTGAATCGTTCCCCATGGGTCTCTTCAACCTCTTCAAACACATCATGTTGCACCTCGTCTGGATGACCGCCGACCGCATGCGCCTCTTCTTCATTGAATAACTCCTCAAACGCGGAATACTCGTCCTCACTCATCAGATCAAACAAGTCGTGATCGTTCTGCGCATAGCCTTCTTCGAATGCGACAGCCCTCTCGTTGAGTGCTTCGCCGACGCGGACCCTTACAAGCGCCGTCGCATCTGTATAGAGGACGCGCCAAAGGTGACGTTCGTCCGCGTCACCCCACGGTTGTTCGTCCAAATCATAGAAGAACGATAACACCCCTTCTTTCGGAAGCGCTTCGACCGATTCAAATCCAGTGAAGTCACTCAGCCGGAACTGTGCCAACAACGTCAAGTTCTCTCCAGGATGGTCCGACGCACTCGGCAAATCTGGGTAGCCGCCAAATTTCGAATGACCAATCGCGACTTCTTCTCGTGTCGTTCGGGGTTCAAGCTTCAAGTTAACGCGCTTCGTGAACGCCGCCAAGATGTCATCACCCTGTTCGAGCCCGTGCTGATCAATAAACTGTTTGATTGATTGAAGTTCCATTCGAACACCTCATTCGGATATGATAAAAGTAGTCTACCATACCGAACGTGTGTACCCTTTATCATTTTTTATATAGCCTTTATCTTGACCGAATGAATGAAACTTGAGAAAATGCATACGTTTTGAACTTATTCGCGAAAGGATGTCACATATGCAACGTCTCATCAAATGGATCATCGGCCTTTCGCTCTTGTTTGGCTTGAGCGCACTCGGCAATTGGATCGTCGCTGCGCTTGATTTAAAAGTTCCTGGAAGCGTCATCGGAATGGTCCTCTTACTGCTCTTATTGATGACCAAACTGATCCGTGTCGAATGGATTGAAGACAGCGCTGGTTTTATGACAAAGCATCTCGCTTTCTTCTTTATCCCGATTGCGGTCGGACTCATGTCTTACAGTGATTTATTGAAGGCGGAAGGTGTGCCACTGTTTGCCGCCTTGATCATCAGTCTATTCGTTGGCCTCATCGTCACCGCACTCATCTCTGGAAGACGAGGTGAAGCCTCATGACATTATTTTGGGTGCTCGTCACCATCGGCGTCTACATGTTGAGCCGCAAACTATCGTTCAAATGGGCTTCCCCCTTCACAAACGTCGTCTTCTTGAGTACAGCGACATTGATTGTCATCTTGCTCTTGTCCGGACAGACGTACGACACGTACGCCCCGGCTCGAGACGCCATCACGACGCTGCTTGGACCAGCAACGGTCGCACTCGGATTACCACTCTATCGCAACTTGCCTATCTTGCTCGCGCGTGCGAAACGGGCGCTCGGGGCCATTATACTCGGGACGCTGTCGACGATTTTCGTCGCTGTCGGGTTAGGGACCGCGCTCAAATTGACGGATCACGTCTTGCTCGCCTTGTCCGTCAAATCAGTGACGTCACCGATTGCCTTAGAATTGGCGCGGCAACTACAAGGTGACGCCGCACTCGCCGCGTCGGTCGCCGTCGCTTGTGGGATCCTCGGGGCCATGCTCGGTCCGATAATTCTCACGCGCTTCAACGTGACCGACCCGTTCACGCGCGGACTTGCGCTCGGGACGCTCAGCCACGGCATCGGGACGGCTCAAGCCGCGACGGAACACCCATTATCCGGTGCGACAGGTGGGGCCGCGATGGGTCTGTCTGCCATCTTTACGTCATTTGTGTTGCCATTTCTACTTCCTCTTCTGTTTTGATTCGGGAAGAAATCGGGCACGAAGAGAGGCCATCGTGCCTCTCTTTTTATTTTCAAACAATTTCGATACTTTTCAAAACGGCTCTCATGCTAAACTAAATGAGAACAGATTCATCAGAGGAGGCAGACCATGCAATCGAAATTGATTGAACGTTTAATCACGTATGCAAAAATTGATACACAGTCCGACTTCACGAGTGAGACGACTCCGTCGACGGCGAAACAATGGGATTTGATTCGCCATCTCGAGACCGAATTGAAAGCAATCGGGCTCGAGGACGTCGAGACGGATGAGTACGGTTACTTGTTCGCGACACTTCCGAGTAACGTCGACCATGATGTACCGACGATCGGCTTACTTGCCCACGTCGATACGGCGACCGACTTCACCGGGACGAACGTCAACCCGCAACTCGTCGCACATTACGAGGGTGGCGATATCGTCTTGAACGAGGCGCTCCAAGTCATCTTGTCGCCGCGTGACTTCCCGGAGCTCGACGGCTATGTCGGACATACGCTCATCACGACAGACGGCACGACCTTGCTCGGTGCCGATGACAAAGCCGGAATGGCCGAAATCGTCACTGCGGTCGAATACTTATTGGCCCATCCGGAGATCCCGCACGGACCGGTCCGGATCGCCTTCACACCGGACGAAGAAATTGGACGCGGCCCGCACAAGTTCGACGTCGCTCGCTTCAACGCCGACTTCGCCTATACGATGGACGGCGGTCCCCTCGGCGAACTCCAATATGAGAGCTTCAACGCCGCTGGTGCCACGGTCACGTTCCATGGGACGAACGTCCACCCGGGCAGTGCCAAAAACAAGATGGTCAACTCGATGAAATTGGCGATGGCATTCCACAACCGCCTTCCGGCTGATGAGGCCCCAGAGCATACGAGCGACTACGAAGGCTTCTTCCATCTGAACGGCTTCTCTGGCGACGTGGAGACGACGACGCTGCAATATATCATCCGCGATCACGATCGCACGAAGTTCGAGGCGCGCAAAGCGTTGCTTGAAAAGCTCGTCGTTGAATGGAAACAGAAGTACGGTGAAGCACGCGTTGACTTAAAAATGGACGACCAATACTACAACATGGCCGAGAAAATCGAGCCAGTGAAACACATCGTCGATACGGTCGCCGACGTCATGCGCGAACTTGGGATCGAACCGAAAATCGAACCGATTCGCGGTGGGACGGACGGTTCGCAACTGTCGTATATGGGACTCCCGACCCCGAACATCTTCACGGGCGGCGAGAACTATCACGGCAAGTTCGAGTACGTCTCCGTCAACAACATGGAAAAAGCGACCCACGTCATCATCCAGACGCTCCGCACGTTCGCTGAACGCGCGCGAGCATAACACATGCGCCTCCAATCGTTCTCTTCTAGAATAGAGACATTGGAGGCGATTTTTTATGAAGCATACGTTTCAAATGAACCTCGACTGGACCGGCGGACGCAACGACGTCGGAACGATTGAGGCCGAACGGTTAAAGACACAAATCTCGATTCCCCCGGAAATGGATGGTCCGGGCATCGGGACGAACCCCGATGAGATGTTGCTCGGTGCTGCGGCGACCTGCTATATCATCACGCTCGCGGCTATGCTCGGGCGAAGCGAACTGCCACATCGCGGAATCACGATTGACGCCGAAGGCATCGTCGACGTGACGAACGGTGTCTTCACGTATGAGACGATTCGCTACACGACCCGCATCAACGTGCCGATAGATGCCACAGACCGTGATATCACGCTCGTCGAACGGATCGCCAAGAAAGCCAAGGATGGCTGCATGATTTCACGCGCCTTGGCCGGCAACGTCACGTTCGAGCTCGACACGACGGTCACACGCGTCGACTGACGATGTATCGCTTCGCACTAGACCTGCAAGAAGGCATCATTTTGAAACGACGCAATCGGTTCGTGATGGATGTATTGATCGGCGACACCGTCGTCGCCTGCCACTGTCCGGTCACAGGCCGCATCGGTGACCTCGTCTTTGACGGGGTGCCTTGCCTCATCTCGACAACGAACGATCCGCGACGGAACACCGCCTTCACAGTAGAAGCCATCTCGATTGATGCAGACCGACAATGGATTGGGATTCATCAAGGTCGCGCCAACGATTTCGTCGCGTATTGCTTGGACACGGACGCATTACCGGTCTTTCCTTACTCGAAATATGTGGAACGCGAGCAAGTCATTGGCACGTCACGACTCGATTTCAAAGTTGATGGTGTCTATATGGAAGTGAAGGCACCACTCACCGAGTTGTTTGTGACGCCTCTCCCCCGCTTTGAACGCCGTGCGGTGACGAGACCGATCGAGACCGAACGATTAATTCGCCATCTCGAGACGTTGATTGCGACGTTGCCTGCAACCAAACGGGCCGTCCTGTTGTATGTCTTTTTATATGATGCGCCCGTCTTCACCGGCAACCCGAACCGGAAACAAGACGCGCGGATTCGTCAGCTGATTCGCGATGCGATCACGAATGGATTAGAAATTTGGCAAGTGAACGGCGAACTGTCCAGAGAAGGGATTCGTTTGATCCGATGTGTTGAGACAACGAATCATTTCAAGTAAAAAAGCCATCGCTGATGGCTTTTTTACTGTAATAACAGTGGGGTCACGTATGCCTCGATGACGGCCGAAATGGCGAGGAGCGGCACCGCGATGAAGAGAAACATCTTCACGCCTGCCACAAATAGCGCCTTGAACGTGACGTCCGTCTCTTTCCCGCGCAGTTTCTTCCATACGTAACGGTTGAGCGATAATCCCATCGCCGCTCCGAGTAAGATGGCCGAGATCTCCGTGACACCGTGGGGTAAAATGCCGAGCACGATGACCCGAATCACGGATTCGCCGGCAAACCCAACGAGCATGGCGACCAGCCCGATGACCGCGGCGTTGATGACGACGAACACGTACGGGATGAAGAGCGGAATCATCCCGAGCAGGAAGGCGAACAGCGTGACTCGTGTATTGTTCACGAACAAGGCAATCATCGTCTCACGGGCGCTCGAATCGAACGTCAATCCCCTCGATTCAAACGTATCTCCGAGCTGCGCTAAAATCTCGTCTATTTGATCGGGTGCGATGAACGATCGAAACAAGAAATACGACCCGATGCCCGTCACGAGGAAAATGACCCATAGACGGAAGAAATCTCTACGATAATAGTTCGACCACGCTTCTTTCAGCGGGAGCGTTGTTTTCATGACTGATTCCCCCTTTTATTCTCTATACGAATCAGGTTGCTGTTTGTTTCATTTTTACCCACGACTGCGCGTTTTCAAAAAACGTGATACAATACACGTCGTAAACTAATCAGAAAAACGAGGGATCCTATACATGATTACAGTAAATAACGTAAGTCTCCAATTCGGTGGCCGCAAGTTGTTCGAAGACGTGAACATCAAGTTCACACCAGGCAACTGTTACGGCTTGATCGGCGCAAACGGCGCCGGGAAGTCAACATTCTTAAAAATTCTTGCCGGTGAGCAAGACACGACAACAGGTGACGTCAGCTTCTCGCCTGGCGAACGCCTCGCCGTCCTCAAACAGGACCATTACGCGTACGAAGACCAAGCGGTACTCGAAACGGTCATCATGGGCCACGAGCGTTTGTATCAAGTCATGAAGGAGAAAGACGCCATCTATATGAAGGAAGATTTCTCTGACGAAGATGGTATGCGCGCGGCTGAACTCGAAGGCGAATTCGCCGAGATGAACGGTTGGGAAGCCGAATCAGAAGCAGCCATGGTCCTTCAAGGACTCGGCATCACGGACGCGTCACACCACAAGCTCATGAGCGAGCTCACAGGTGGCGAGAAAGTCAAAGTCCTCCTTGCTCAAGCATTGTTTGGCAAACCTGACATTCTTCTCCTCGATGAGCCGACGAACGGTCTTGACCTCAAGGCGATTCAATGGCTCGAAGAGTTCTTGATCAACTTTGAGAACACCGTCATCGTCGTATCCCATGACCGTCACTTCTTGAACAAAGTGTGTACGCACATGGCCGACCTCGACTTCGGGAAGATTCAATTGTACGTCGGTAACTACGACTTCTGGTACGAGTCGAGCCAACTCGCTTCACGTATGGCCAACGACCAGAACAAGAAAAAAGAAGAGAAAATCAAAGAACTTCAAAACTTCATCGCCCGCTTCAGCTCGAACGCCTCGAAGGCGCGTCAAGCGACGTCGCGTAAGAAGTTGCTCGATAAAATCACGCTCGACGATATCCGTCCGTCGTCACGCCGTTATCCGTTCGTCGGCTTCTCGATGGAGCGCGAAATCGGGAATGACGTACTCTACGTCGACAACGTCTCGAAAACAATCGATGGCGTCAAAGTACTCGACAACGTCACGTTCTCACTGAACAAGACAGACAAAGTCGCATTCGTCGGCCGTTCGGACGTCGCCATCACGACACTCTTCAAAATCATCATGGGTGAGATGGAGCCTGACACAGGTACAATCAAATGGGGCGTCACGACGACACAGTCTTACTTCCCGAAAGACAACTCAGAATACTTCGAAGGCTCGGATAAGAGCATCTTGGATTGGTTACGCCAGTTCTCACCAGCAGACGAGTCGGATACGTTCCTTCGCGGCTTCCTCGGTCGTATGCTCTTCTCAGGCGAAGAAGTCATGAAGAAAGCGTCTGTCCTCTCAGGGGGCGAGAAAGTGCGTTGCATGCTCTCGAAAATGATGCTCTCCAACTCGAACGTCCTCGTTCTTGACGATCCGACAAACCACTTGGACCTCGAGTCGATTACGGCGCTCAACAACGGTCTCGAAACGTTCAAAGGCGTACTCCTCTTCAGCTCGCATGACCATCAGCTCATCTCGACGATTGCCACGCGCATCATCGAAGTGACGCCGAACGGGATCGTCGACAAAGAAGCGACGTATGACGAGTTCCTCGAGAACGAATCGCTTCAACAACAAGTCGAGTCACTCTATCAGAACGCATAAGAAAAATCGATCGGCCGCGGCCGATCGATTTTTTTATTTGACCTCGACCGTCTCCATGATATGTTCATGGATGTCGTGTCCTTTCGTCACGTGGACTTGAACGTTGTATATGCCTGACTCTTTGAATGTATGCTCACCTTCATAGCTTCCGCCTTCCGTTTCATCAAGCTTCACCCAGTCGTGCTTGTCCGCTCCGTCTTTGAACACTTCGAGTTGGACGTCCGCACCCGTCAACGCCTCATGCTCAATTTCGACGTTGACTGTGAACGGTTGGACTTCATTGGCGACAGCTTGAGTCGGATCAAGGACAATGTCTGCTCCCGCGTGGTTGTGATGGTCTTGCTCAGCTTCAGCCTCAGCCTCGGCCGCCGTCTCCGGATGGCCGACCGTAACGTTAGTCGTCGGCATCGTATGCATCGAACGGGCCGTCACATGGACTTGCACCGTGTAAACTGCTTCTTCGACAAACGTCGTCTCCGCCTCGTAGACTCCATCTTCTGTGAGCGACGCTTTCGTCATCTCACTCTCTTCCTTGGCGCCATTTTTCCAGACCTCGAACTTAATCTCGTCGGCATCATCGACCGCTTCACCGTCTTGTGTGACGCGAACCGCCAACGTGACCGTCTCGTCTTTGTCCGCCGTGGCCGGAACGTTTAATTCTGCTTCTACCGGTTCCATCGACTGCACCGTCTCCGTGCCACTGACCGTTTCATCGGCTCCGCACGCCCCAAGGACGAACAGACCGACGAGACCAAATGCCACCCCGAACCGTTTCATTGATTTACTCATGTTGAATCCCCCTATTCAATCGCTTACATTCTTCACACATTGTTCATGATAGCACCCTTTTTTAGGAAATGTGTGAGGATTGTGTGATATTTGACACGTTGGTCACTCATAAATCGAACACAAATATTGAGAGTCATTATCCAAAAATTCCTTTCCCTATTTTTAGGGTTAGACGATGTTTACCACTAAAAGGGGGTATATAAAATATATACACAGCTCAATATATGGAAAGCCTTAACATCAAGATACATACACCCAAGAATGGAGGCGAAACCAAAATGAAGAGCAAGTTTGTACGTGTGTTGATGGCCTTGTTGATCATGTTGGCACCGTTAGTCGCTTATCCAAAATCGGCTGACGCCGCCGCTTCGAAATTCATCACGAGCGTGAATACGACGAGTAAAGTTGTCGCGTTGACGTTCGATGACGGGGCGGATGGTGCGAATACGAATAAGATTTTGGACATACTTGCCAAGAACAACGTCAAAGCCACTTTCTTTTTGACTGGATCAGGCGCCAATAACCATCCTCAATACATTAAAAACATCGCAGCTAAAGGTCACCAACTCGGTAACCATTCGTATACCCATCCAGACTTCACAAAGTTGACCGCCACGCAAATGAAATCAGAACTTGATCGGACGGAAGCGCTCATTAAATCGCTTACTGGCAAAACGACAAAACCAATCTTCCGGGCACCGTTCGGCGCCGTCAATAGCGCCGTGTTGAGCGGAGTCGGCGCTGCCGGCTACGGTTATACGATTCAATGGAACATCGATACCGTGGACTGGAAAGGAGTCACTGCTAGCCAAATCAATACGAAAGTACAGGCGAACATCAAACCAGGCTCAATCGTCTTGATGCACACCGGTGCCGGCGCTCCAGGTACACCACTCGCCTTGCCGACGATGATTGCCCAGTTGAAAGCGAAAGGCTACAAGTTCGTCACCGTCTCGCAATTGCTCGCTTACCAAAACACATCTACTAGCAAAACGTATACCGTCAAATCAGGCGATACCCTTTATAGCATCGCCCGAGCTTACAACGTCACAGTCGCTGCGCTCGCTGCGGCCAACAAAATTACAAACTACAGTCTCATCTATGTCGGACAAGTGCTCGTCATCCCGGGTACCACTGTAACTCCTCCACCTACGACGACCGTCAAGTATACGGTTAAATCGGGTGACACGCTCTATAAGATCGCCACTTTGTACAAAACGAC
This sequence comes from Exiguobacterium sp. KKT215, assembly GCF_055635335.1. NCBI lineage: Bacteria > Bacillati > Bacillota > Bacilli > Caryophanales > Exiguobacterium > Exiguobacterium sp. KKT215. The sequence continues at coordinate 2,798,642 of NZ_CM145756.1, forward strand.
CGTCGCTAAGATTGCAGCCGCCAACAATATTACGAACGTCAGCTTGATTAGCGTCGGGCAAGTGCTTACAATCCCACGCTAACCAAAAAAGTGTCCTCCGCTTTTCGGGGGACACTTTTTTATGCGCCAAGACACTCATCGACCATCGCGATTGCGACGTTCGCGTCATCAATTCCATGGACGAGCACACGACCGTCTTTAAATAAAAGCATCCGATGATTCCGCCATCGCCATTCTAATGTGAACGGTGTCTGTTTCACAGCGATGTCCGCACGCTCGAGTTGATGTGCGATTGGTTCAAGCCCTTCGATGGACCGACGGACTTGGACGACGTCACGCCCACAGAGGAGTGCTGTCTGTTGCCGATTCGGGACGAGGCTCGGATAGTCGTGAATTTGACAAGAAGGACAAGACACATCGACGAGACGTGCGACATCTAGTCGCTGTGACTGGTTTTCCCACATATCTTCAATCAAGAGTCGACGTTCCATCTTTTCATGACGCCCCGTCAAATATTTCAATGCCTCAACGGCTTGACGACTTGCCACATGTTGAACGATTGGCGCTACCACCCCCGCTGTCGCGCACGTTTGCCCGGCTAGCGGCAAATGACGCATGAGACAACGAAGACACGGCGCTTCTCCCGGCATCACTGTGTAGTTCATGCCGTATGCCCCGACGCAAGAGGCAAACAAGAACGGAATGCCACGCTCGAGTGCGAAATCGTTCAATAGAAGACGCGTCTCGACGTTATCGGTTGCGTCCAAGATGAGATCAACGGACGGCAAAGGCCGAAGCCAATCCCACGAGACATCGGCGATTTGAGCGTCCAACTCAACGTCTGAGTTGATGGCCCGCAGGCGTTCGAGCGCTGCGACCGCTTTCGGCGTCTCGGAACGTGCGTCCTGTTCCGTATAGAGCGTCTGTCGTTGTAAGTTCGTCACCTCGACGTAGTCGCGGTCGACGAGGATGAGCGAGACGCCGGCCCGAACAAGTTGATCGCTAACGGCCGCCCCGAGCGCGCCGAGACCGACGACGAGCACGCGTTTCTCCATCAGACGTTCTTGGCCCTCCACCCCGATGCCGTGGAACCGGGCCTGCCGCGCGTAACGTTCTGGGACAGGTGTCATCGGATGTAGTCCCCTGACTTCCCGCCTTGTTTCTCGAGCAAGTATGTCGGTCCGATGACGATGCCTTTATCGACTGCTTTCGTCATATCGTACACGGTCAAGGCAGCGACCATTGCTGCCGTCAACGCCTCCATCTCGACACCGGTATCGCCTTTCGTCTTCACAAACGACTCGATGATGAGCTGTGTCCCGTCCCATTCGAACGTCAAATCGACTTTTTTCAAGGCGAGCGGATGACACATCGGAATGATGCGGCTCGTCTCTTTGGCGGCCATGATGCCAGCCACTTGAGCGACAGCGAGTACATCCCCTTTTGCAAGACCCCCATCCGTGATGAGTTGTTTGAGTTCACCGCTCAGTTCAACTGATGTACGGGCCCGAGTAGTACGTGTCGTTTCCGGTTTATCCGAGACATCGACCATCCGCGTCCGGCCTCATACCATTCCGCATCGAGTTGTTTGAGACCGAGACGAATCGTTTGGTAGATGAGTGGGAACGCGGCCAAGGCGGACGCGATGACGTTCGCCTGTTTGGTGAACAAGATAGTAATCGGCAACAATCCGCCGATCCCGTTGTTCCCAAGGACAATCAAGGCGTATAGTCCGATGACTGTCGGCGGCAAGATGAGCGGCAGTAAAAACACCGTCTCCAGCAGCCGCTTTCCTTTGAATTGACGGTGATGCATGAAATAGGCCGCTCCGAAGGCGAGGACGAAGGCGCTCACCGTCGCCATCATCCCGACTTCGAATGTGAGTTGAAGTGGAGATTGCGTCATTTAGAAAATCCTTTCGCTAAAAAGTGAGCTTGGATATCATCGTCAAACAAACGCGCGTAAACATCGCGCACGTATGGGTTGTGCGTCAATCGGACCGCCGGATACGCGATCGTACCCGTCGTCAGTTCCGTCTTATAGACAAATCCCGCATTGGCGTCGCCTTGTTCGATGAGCGTCAACACTTGTCTCACATTCTGGGCGAACATGATTCGTGGTTCCACTTCTTCCCACACGCCTTCCACTTCTAGCGCCGCTTTCGCGTAGCGACCGGCCGGGACATTGACCGGGTCACCGATGACGATCCGAGCACATGCGTTTAAGTCGTCCCACGTCTCCGCGCACGGATTCCCTTTCGGTGTCACGAGCCACAGCTCGTTATGCAAAAACGCATCCCGCTCTAGAATCGGGATTTGTAATCGGTCGACATCTCAACGCTCGCGGCTAAAAAGATATCTGCCGGAGACCCGTGATCGATTTGTGCTCGCAAGGCGCCGCTCCCGTTCGTCACGACCCGAACGTCGATCCCATCGAATTCCGCTTCAAGTTGTCGCTCGACCGCTTCTAAAGCCGGTCCTAAGCTTGCCGCCGCCAAAATGGTCACGGTGGTGTCCTCCGAATCTGAACTCGACCAGACTTGACTTAGTAATAAGGCGACCGTCACCCCTACGATGACTCCACTCACCCGTTTCATGATTAATCACTCCTTTGCCTCCCCTTTATCGTAGCGCTTGATTTGCCTCCCATCTGTATCAAACGTCACAAAAAGACACCCCCACGTAAGTAGAGGTGTGCCACTGCTTAAGCGAACGTGCGCGCCCGCGGGAATAAAATGTTGTTTTCGAGATGAATGTGTTCAAATGTATCCGATTCGAGCGCTTCTAACCGTTGATAGACAAGACGATACGTCCCACACGCTCCTTCAGGCGGCGTATAGTCGTTCGTGATTTGACGCAACTCTTTTAAAATGTCACCGGCTGCCGCGTGTTCTGACTCGAGCGAGGCCAAGATGTCATCAAGCTCCCGTCTCGTTTCAGCTGTCGGTGCCGTCTCGTGACGAAGCAACGTCGGGAAGTCTTCTGTCTCTTCTTTGACGATATGTTGTTCAAGTTCCACTTTCAATTGATTGAACAGTTGATGAATGCGTCCGAGGTGCGGATGGTTTTGTCCGTGAACCCGGAACACTTTTGTCACATATGGTGTGAGCTGTGGCAATTCGTCCGTCAAAAACTGGTGATGCTTATAAATGATGTGCTCAATCAATTCCGATGAAGAAGCAGCATCCCAATCGATGCTCTTCTCGTTCATCTCTTGCTTGCGTTGATAGAGCGCATTGACTTCTTCTAAAATGTCTTCCGTCGACCGTTTCGATTTGTCAGTCGCTTCAGCGAGTGGCCGGTTGCCGCCACAACAAAAATCGATTCGGTTCCGTTTGAAAATGTCTGCCGCTTGCGGGCATTGTTTGACGATTTCAGATACGTGCGTATCGCCCGTGAATGTCTGTGTCATCTGTCATAACCTCCATATTCATTTTGACATGTTCAGCGTAGCAAAAGTTTGACGACAAAAATGTGAAATACGTCACATTTAAGTGAACAGGATGCACGCGTTCTGAATTTGGACACAAAAAAAGCCCCTCTTGTGGAGGGGCGACGCTTAATGGGACGGCGCTTCAAATTGTTCTGCCTCGGTCGATCCGGTCAGCGCCGTCGTTGACGACTGGCCTCCCGAGATGACGAGAGACACCTCATCGAAATACCCGGTCCCGACCTCACGTTGGTGACGTGTCGCCGTATAACCGTGCTGTTCTGCACTGAATTCGGCCTGTTGCAGTTCCGAGTAGGCGGCCATCCCGCGGTCTTTATACCCGCGTGCGAGTTCGAACATGCCGAAGTTGAGCGAGTGGAAGCCAGCGAGCGTGACGAATTGGAATTTGTATCCCATCGCACCAATCTCTTGTTGGAACGTTGCGATCTCGTCATCCGACAACTTCTTCTTCCAATTGAATGACGGCGAACAGTTGTAAGCGAGAAGTTTGCCCGGATACTTCGCATGAATCTCATCCGCGAATTGACGCGCTTCGTCCAAATCAGGCTCGGACGTCTCGCACCAGACGAGGTCGGCGTACGGTGCATAGGCGAGACCGCGTGCGATCGCCTGTTCGATTCCTGCCTCGGTCCGATAAAACCCTTCTGGCGTCCGGTCGCCGACGATGAACGGATGATCGATTGGGTCGATGTCGCTCGTAATCAAGTTCGCGGCGTGGGCGTCGGTCCGGGCGACGATAATCGTCGACACCCCCATGACGTCTGCCGCGAGACGTGCGGCAATCAAGTTTTTCACGGCCGTCTGTGTCGGCAGCAACACTTTGCCGCCGAGGTGACCGCACTTCTTCTCCGACGACAGTTGATCTTCTAAGTGAACGCCGGCTGCACCCGCCTCAATCATCGCCTTCGTCAACTCGAACACGTTGAGCACACCGCCGAAACCGGCTTCCATGTCAGCGACGATCGGGGCGAACCAATGCGTATCGCCTTTCCCTTCCGCCGTTTGAATTTGATCGGCCCGTTGAAGCGCCTGGTTAATCCGTTTGACGACGCTCGGCACCGAGTTAGCCGGGTACAGGCTTTGGTCCGGGTACATGTGCCCCGACAAGTTCGCATCGGCGGCGACTTGCCATCCGCTCAAATAGATGGCTTCGAGACCCGCCTTCACTTGCTGGATGGCCTGGTTCCCCGTCAACGCCCCGAGCGCGTGGACGTAGTCCCGCTCGTGGAGTAACTCCCATAACCGTTCCGCTCCTTTTGTCGCGAGCGTATGCTCGATTAGTACCGATCCCCGAAGTCTCATCACGTCTTCGACTCCATATGGACGTTCGACCCCGTTAAACCGTTCCGACTGTAACATATCCTCTAGCTGCATTTGTTGTTCGTTCATATCCATTCCTCCTGTATTATATTAACTTATATATTTACCGTTTGTTATATAACAGATAATGCGAGCTTAATCCAAGTATGCACAGCATTCGAGCGCCGCTTTGAATGACGAGTGCTCCATGCCGCAGCAACGACAGACGTTTTCTTCGTCACGATCTTCTGGTTTACGGAATATGACGACCTCTTCGACCGGCTCTCTCATGATTTGGAGCGACCCGTCGGCCCGGTCGAGCACGAGGCGCATCAAATCGTTCCCATAGACGAACGCCGTGTTAGCGAGCGCCGCTGTCGATTCCCCCGAGACGATCCGACGGACGACCCAACGTTCAATCAACTGTTCGCTTTCGATTTTTTTCGTTGTCATGATGATGCTCCTCCTTTTAAATTCGGTTCTAATGTCACTTGTTGTAAAAACTGTCGGCGGCGCCGGTGCAGGATTGGTTCCGTATATCCATTTGGTGATGCATCGCCTTCGAACACTAACTCTTTCGCCGCTTGATAGGCGATGGAGCAGTCTACATCTGGCGTCATCGGACGATAGTGCGGATCTTCCGCGTTTTGCGCGTCGACGACCTCGGCCATCCGGTAAAGCGTCGCTTCGACTTGTTCACGGCTACAGATTCCATGGTATAGCCAGTTGGCGACATGTTGACTCGAAATACGAAGCGTTGCTCGGTCTTCCATCAACCCGACATGATGAATATCTGGCACTTTGGAGCAACCGACACCTTGCTCGACCCAACGGACGACGTAACCGAGCAACCCTTGCAGGTTGTTCTCGAGTTCCTCGTTCACTTCCTCATCTGTATAGAGACGCGTGGCGAGTGGTACCTCGAGCAGACGCCCTCGCTCAGTTGCTGGATCAAACGAACGATTCGCCAACTCACGCTGAACGTCAAACGCATCGACTTGATGGTAATGGAGTGCATGAAGCGTGGCCGCCGTCGGTGATGGGACCCAGGCCGTCGTCGCCCCGGACCGGACATGATTGCTTTTTTCACGCATCATGTCGCGCATCCGATCGGGCATCGCCCACATCCCTTTCCCGATTTGCCCGCGTTGATGGAATCCTGCGTCAAGCCCGATCTGGACATTCAGACGTTCATAAGCATCGAGCCACTCCGATGTTTTCATCTCGCCTTTCTTGCGCATCGGTCCGAGCGTGAGCGAGGAGTGAATCTCATCGCCCGTCCGGTCGAGGAATCCGGTATTGATGAAGACGATGCGTTCCTTCACTTGCTCGATACAGTTCTTTAAATTAAGCGACGTGCGTCGCTCCTCGTCCATCACGCCGACTTTGAGCGTGTGACGCGGTAACTCGAGTACATCTTCAATCGCATCGAACAAGTCGTTCGTGAACGCGACTTCCTTAGATCCATGCATCTTCGGTTTGACGATATAGATGGAGCGTTCGCGGGAATTTCGTCTGGCATCAAGATGGCGGCTCGCGATGAGCGCAGTGAAAATCCCGTCCAAGATCCCTTCCGGTACTTCACGCCCTTCCGCGTCGAGCATCAAGTCTGTCGTCATCAAATGCCCGACGTTTCTAATAAAGAGGAGCGATCGGCCCGGAAGCGTGACTTCACGCCCGTCTTTCCCGACATACTTCCGGTCAGGGTTCAACTTCCGAGTGAGCGGCCGACCTCCTTTCGTGAATGTTGCTTCGAGCGTCCCGTCCATCAGGCCTAGCCAGTTCGCGTAAAGGTGGACCTTGTCTTCCGCCCGAACAGCGGCAACCGAGTCTTCACAGTCGACGATGGCAGACAAGGCGGACTCGAGTTCGATGTCAATGAGCCCTGCTCGATCGACCCGTCCGATTGGGTGGTCCCGGTCAAACTGCAACTCGGCGTGAATCCCGTTATGGACGAGCAAGAGCTTATTCGGATCACTCGTTTCCCCGACATAGCCGACGAGACAATCGTCTTGAAACGCGATGCGGTTCCCTTCGATGATGGCGTATGGCCTGCCCTCTGACACGAGATAGCCGTTCGCTTCTTCGTGCGAGCCCTCCCGGAGCGGAAATGTATCGTCGAGAAACTGTTTGGCGTAGGCGATGACCGCTTCACCTCGGACTGGATTATAACCACTCGACTTCGTTTTCCCGTCCTCTTCGTCGATGACGTCCGTTCCGTACAAGGCGTCATACAGGCTTCCCCAGCGGGCGTTCGCCGCGTTCAACGCATAGCGCGCGTTGTCGAGCGGAACGACGAGCTGTGGTCCGGCTTGCCTACTAACCTCTGAATCGACACCTGAAACGTCGATGCTGAAATCAGGGACGGTCGCTTCGATGTAATCGATGGACCGAAGGAAACGCTCATAGTCTTCCAGGTCGAAGGCTTGCTTGTGCTCGCTGTACCATTCCTGTAATAGTCGCTCATACGACTCACGTTCGTGAAGCAGTGACTCATTCCGAGGAATGAACTCATCGAGTAGGCGCCCGACCCCAGGCCAAAATTGTCGGTGTGCCTCTTCGTCAGGCAATATACGAGCCGAGATGAAGTCGAGCAACGTTTCATGTACGTGATAAGTACCTACTTGTTTGTAATGTTCCAAGCCGTCACATCCTTCCATTCAATTGTTATATATCAGTTGACTTTAATATAGACTATTATATAACAGTTTGACAACAGTTTTTTTGAAACTTTTTATTTGCGATCTATTTTAAAACCGATTAGTATACATTGTGTGACCTATCAATGATTGATTCATCAATTAGTTTTTTGAAGGAGGATACCCGATGCGCGACGCCTGTTCGCTCAGCGATGAGATTCTCTACCACGTCATCACCGTACAAAAAGAACTGGCCCAACTGTTCGATACGGAAATGGACGGGCTCAGCTCGACCCGCTTCGATATTTTGAGCAACTTGCATCACGTCGGCCCTTTGCGTCAGCGTGAACTGCAACAACGGGTCGGCGTCGATCATGCCGCCATCACGCGTCATTTGAAACAGCTCGAGACACAGGGCTTGATCACGCGCGAACGCTGCCTCCAAGACAATCGGGTCATCTTTGTCGATTTGACCGATGTCGGTCGGGAGCGGATTGCACATTGGACCGAGCAAAAGAAGTGCTTATCGGACCGTCTTTTTGTAAACATGAAGGTAGAGGAGCAACGACAGTTACTCGAACTTTTAAATACGTTACAAACCAACATTCAACATGAAAGGAAGACCCTTATATGAACACGACTACACAAAAAGACTTTATGGAGATCGTCAAAGGACGCCGCTCGATTCGCGTATATGATGAGAACGTCAAAATCTCGAAAGAAGAGATGACACAAATCTTGGAGGAAGCGACGACGGCTCCGTCTTCACTTAACCTGCAACCATGGCGCTTCGTCGTCATCGATAGCGCGGAAGGGAAAGACACGCTCCTCCCGCTCGCAAGCTTCAACAAACGCCAAGTCGAGACGTCATCTGCCGTCATCGCCATCTTCGCCGATTATCAAATGGCCGATTACACAGAAGAGATTTTCGATACGGCCGTTGAACGTGGCCTCATGCCTCCAGACGTCCGTGACCGCCAAGTCGACATGATTACAGGCATCTTCAAAGATGCGCCGAAAGAATCGATCAAAGACAGCATCTTGCTCGACTCAGGTCTCGTCGCGATGCAGCTCATGCTCGTCGCCCGCGCCCACGGCTACGACACGAACCCGATCGGTGGCTACGACAAAGCGAACATCGCGGAAGCGTTCGGCCTCGAGAAAGAGCGCTATCTTCCGGTCATGCTCCTCTCAATCGGAAAAGCCGCGGAAGACGGTTACCAATCGGTCCGCTTCCCAATCGACCGCATCACCGAGTGGAAATAAGCAAAAGCTCAAGCGCCTCGGCGCTTGAGCTTTTTTTCATCCGATGTATTTGACGACCTCATTGAAGTCACGGCGTGTCTTCGGGGCGAAGTCACGGGCCCGATGTCCGAACGCGACCATGACCGAGAGCGACCAGGCGCCTCGTTCCATGACGCCTTCTGAAATCAATAATTCGTCAATTTCCGCTTGATTGAACCCTTCGATCGGGCATGAGTCGACGCCGATTTGGGCAGCGGCCGTCATCATGTTGCCGAGCGGGATATACGTTTGGCGTTTAATCCATTCTTGGAACACACGCTCGTCGTCCAACAGTCGATAATCTTGTTCTTGGAACTCACGGACACGTTTTACCCGAAGGGCGTATTCGTCTTCCGTCCGTCCTTGGACGTCCGTGACGATATGACGGATATAGTCCGAGTCATGCCGCATCGCTTCAGGCGTCCGTGCCAAAATCAACACGAAATGGCTTGCCGTCAACGCCTGTCCTTGCGCTCCCCAAGCATGGTCTTTAATCTTTTGGAGCAAGTCTTCGCGACGAACGACGACGAACTGCCAAGGCTCGAAACCGAACGAACTTGGTGACAGGCGGCCTGTCTCCAAGATGAATTCGAAATCGTCCTCATCGATTTTGCGGTCCGCGTCGAACTCTTTCGTCGCTTGACGCCAACGATACGCATCTAAAATATCTTCTTTCTTCACGATGATCCACTCCCCATTTACCAAGATGACTCCATCATATCAAAACGATAAATAAGAAAGCGCTCATGGAGATTCTTTAACGGCAAGCGAACGTCCTGTACGTAGCGGAAAGGCGTCTCGTCATTCAAAAAATGTAAGTACTCATCGGCCGGATAATAGAGGATGAGGTCGACCGGACGCTGTGCGCGCTCGACCGACTCGATGATGTTCGCAACGACCTGCCGGAACACGTTCACCGAGAACGGGTTGAAGAAATAAAAGCGGTTCGCCTCAGCCGGCACCTCAAACTGTTCGGCGTAGCCGCGGACGAGCTGGACACTGCCACGCGTCCGGTGTTTCTTGGCGTAGTTCATCCAATTCTCAAGTGCCGCTTCGTGGAAGCCGCCATCCATTTCGATGCCAATGGCCCGAACTCGGAACGTATAGGCGAGATAAAACGGGAGGCGCCCTTTCCCCGAGCCGAAGTCGACGACCGTGTCCGTGGCCGCGAGCGGATAGGCGTCACGCAACAAGTCGAGCGCCTCATAAGGAGTCGGTTCATAGCGGTGGTATTCGGCCGAGGCCGGGAACCCTTGTTGCGGTTTCGCCGTCTCGATTTGGAGCAATCGTTCATAGTCTTGTTCAGTCATGAATGTGTCCTTTCTTGGATGGCACGGAAAAACGGATGCCGCTCCATCTCTTGTTTGAACGCCTGTCGTTCTTGCCACATCACATAGCCGACGTAGAGCGGGATGAGCAACTTGAACCAACTCGGTACGAGGAGCATCCCCGTGACGGCAAGCGGGATGAGACGCAGCCATAAGTTCCGATGACGCGGCGTCCGTATATAAAGTAAGATGGCCGTCGTGCGCCGGGCGGTCCCAAACCGATTCGGTCTCGGTCGATAGAGCGGACGCTTGCGCCGGCTCGGCTTCTCGATGGCGCCCGACGTGGATAATAATGCCCGGTCAAAGGCGGTACGCAACGCCTCACTACGTTTGAGTTCTTGGCTAAGATATGGGTGGCGTGACAGCCACCCTTCTCCGACATACATCGCAAATGCAACGAGGCCGCTGCCGAGTACGGCCGACCATAAAGGTGAGTCGATGAGGAGCGCATACATACAAACGAACGTCACACACGTGACCGTAACTCGTAACATCCAATGGCTGCGCCGGACCGTCAATTGATAACGGATCCACGTATGAAGCCCGGTCAAAAACAGGAGGCTGATCCCAAATGCGGATATGGAGACAACGGACCAACCGTCAAGCCAAAGCACGGGCATGAACGCCGACAAAACAAAGAGGAACATTGCACCGAGTTTGAGGGTGTGATAGAGCAACGAACCGTGCTTCAATTTATGAATCAAAGAACGTTTGGCCACCAGCGTCACGTCCGCCCGTTCGACCCAGACGAAAAACGGATTTCTAAGGAGGACGATTCCAATTCCAAGCGCCCAAACGAACATCGGCACCTGAATCACCCACTCGATTTCGCCTTGCCAAAGCAATCGGTATTGATACCCGAGAAAGATGGCGAACGGAATGACGCCGTACAGAACGACTGTCCAATCCAAGATGAGCCGCCACGTCCTCCACTGCTTGGTCACATGGGTGCGGACACGTCTAGCAAACAGCTGATGTTCATTCATCGCATAACCACATCTTCCATCATATCGAACAGCGACTCGCCTTCGGTTTGCAGGCTGAGACGCAATTCATCTTTCGTCCCACTTGCGAGCATGCGTCCGTCATCGATCCAGACGAAGCGGTCGCATAACCGCTCTGCCGTGTCGAGGACGTGGGTGACGAGAAGCACCCCGGTGCCTTGACGGCGTTCCGCTTCAAGTAAACGAAGCAGCTGGATCGTCGTCGTCGCATCGAGTCCGACGAACGGTTCGTCGACAAGGAGAAACTTCGCTTCTTGGATGAGCGCCAAGAGAATCATCGCTTTTTGCTTCATCCCTTTTGAGAACGAGGCGATATAGTCGTGGCGGACCGTCTCGAACCGAAACAACCGGATCAGTTCTTCCGTCCGCTCACGATTATCAACGTCCGTCAATTCCAACACGAGAGCGATATGTTCCTCGAGCGTCAAATAGTCATAGTACACCGGTTGCTCCGGGATGTAGGCGTAGCGGTCGATTTGCACCGTTCCACGCATCCACGGGATCGTTCCGGTGAGACAGGCGAGCGTCGTGCTCTTCCCGGCCCCGTTCGACCCAATCATCCCGACGATTTCGCCCGGCCGGACCTCAAATTCGATGTCCTCAATGACCGACTCACCGTGTTCATACCCGGCTTGTTCAATGTGAACGTTCATGAGAACCTCCTTCGCAAAAAGTCGCCTTTTCAGGCGACGTCATCGAACGATATTGACCGAAGAGAAGACGAACTTGTCATAGCGGTGCCGAGCGAATGAGTATTCGAACGGTTTCCCGTTACTCAAGTAAACGACTTGTTCGACCTCGATGATTGGGTCGGTAATGTCATTCTTCAAGTAACGTTGATCATATTCGTCAGGCTTATCGGCCCGAATCATCTTGTGTGAGCTCGTGATCGTGTAGCCGAGCTCCTGTTGGATGTAGCTATAGACCGACTTCTCCAAAATTTTACGCGACAGTCCTGTAATTAGATTGGCGACCATGTACGTCAATTCGATGACGTACGGCTCTTCGTCCACATAGCGGACACGACGAATCTCATAGACCGGTTCCGTCAGCTCAATCATCAAATGGTCGGCGACTTCCTGGGTCGGGAACTTCACTTCAAAATCGAGCACTTCACTGCGCAAACTGCGGTCGCCGATGACTTGCGTCAATCCTCTCGTCTCTTTACTGATGATGTTGATGCGTTCTTTTTGGAAACTGGCCGGCAAGATGAACGTCCCTTTGCCACGCTTCCGATAAATCAAGCCTTCCATCACGAGAATCTCGAGAGCGCGCTTCATTGTCATGCGGCTGACACCAAACTCTTCCGCTAATTGAATCTCATCCGGAAGCGGTGTTTCGAGTTCATAAGCCTGTTCATTGATCCGATGCCGAATCTCATCCGCAATCGATTCATATTTTGGTTTTTTCTTTGTAGACATATTCCACCTCATGTATAGACATATACAAATAATATATCAAAAAAAGCTGACAAAGAGTAGGTCCTTGTCAGCTTTTCCTATTATTCTATAAATCCATGATTGGTAATCACTTGTTTGAACCAGTGACCAGACTTTTTAACGGTCCGCTCTTGGGTCGCCAAGTCGACACCGACGAACCCATAGCGGTTCTTATAGGCGTTGCTCCATGACCAGTTGTCCATGAACGTCCATAAATGGTACCCTTTCACGTTCGCACCTTCTTCGAGCGCCCGATGCGTCCATTTCAAATGCTCGCGAATGAAATCGATCCGGTAGTCGTCTTGGACGCTGCCGTCGGTGTCACGGTAACGTTCTTCTCCTTCAACGCCCATCCCGTTCTCAGAAATGAAACACGGGATGTTACCGTAGTTGTCTTTCAAGTTGATCAAGATGTCATAGACGCCCTGCTCATAAATTTCCCAACCACGATACGGGTTCATCTTGCGACCCGGCATCTCATAGAAGTCGAACAAATTCTCGGGTAGGAACGGCGCATCAGGATTCGGTAGCGACGCCTTTGCCTTGACCCGACGCGGTTGATAGTAGTTGATGCCAAGGAGGTCGATCGTATTCGCCCGAATGAGATCCAAGTCTCCAGGTTGCATCTCCGGCATCGCGCCTTGTTCCTGTAACACGTCGACGAGTTCTTCAGGGAACGTCCCGAGCACGGACGGGTCCAAGAACGAGCGGTTGAAGATCGCGTCGGCCAAGCGTGACGCCTTCAGATCGGCCGGATGTTGGCTGCGCGGATACGACGGCGTCAAATTCAGGATAATTCCGATTTGACCGGCCTGTTCCCGCTCCCGGTACGCCTGAATGGCGAGCGCGCTCGATATGATCGAATGGTAAGCGACTTGAACGGCACGCTTGAAATCGACGACGTTCGGATAGTGGAAATCGTACAAATAGCCGCCTTCGACCGGTACGATCGGTTCGTTATGGGTGAACCATGTCGTCACACGGTCTCCGAAAAGTTCGAAACAAGTCTTCGCGAACTGTACGTAAGCGTCGACGACGTCACGTGACTCCCAGCCGCCTCGGTCTTGAAGCGTCATCGGCATGTCGAAGTGATACAAGTTGATGAACGGCTCGATGTCATGATCGATGAGGCAATTAATCACATTGTTATAGAACGTGATCGCCTCTTCATTCACCTCACCGACGCCTTCTGGGAATAGACGTGACCACGAGATTGAGAAACGGAACGTGTTATGTCCGAGCTCCTTCATGAGTGCGATGTCTTGCTCGTACAAATGATAGAAGTTAGACGCCTCCGTCGCGCTGACGCCATTGAAGAATCGGTTCGGCTGTTGCATATACCAATAATCCCAAATATTTAAGCCTTTGCCTCCCTCAAACGCCGCACCTTCCATTTGCGTCGCCGAAGAGGCCGTCCCCCACCAAAAATCGGTCGGGAATTGATACGTCACTGCTGCTGATGTTTTCGTTTCTGTCGGGTTCGTCATAAACTTTCTCTCCCTTATTCTCTATTTCTCATTCATACCGCTTCGTCTTTATGGTTAGCGGCTTCTTCCTGTTCTTTCTTCAAGTTCAAACGGTCAATAAATTTAAGGAATGGGAACCAGACCGCCAAGATGATCAAGAAGTTGACGAGTTGTAGCAATCCGCCGGCAAGTGAGTTCGTCGCCATCATCCCACTGATGAACATCGGGACGGTCCAAGGTACCGCGACCCCTGTCGGCGGCGGGACGAGCCCTGTCGACATTGCAAAGTAAGTGACTGTGACCGTGATGAGTGGGGCGACAATCCACGGAATCATGATGAGCGGGTTCATGACGATCGGCAGACCGAAAATGACCGGTTCGTTGACGTTAAAAATCCCTGGTCCGAGTGACAGTTTCCCGATTTGTTTCAACTGCTTCGATTTCAAGAACAACAAAATCGCTACGATGACGGCAAGCGTCGAGCCGGAGCCACCAAGGCCGACCGTATAGATTTCGACGAACTGTTTACTGATGATGTTCGGCACATCTCCGGTCGCCGTGTACGCGTTCAAGTTTTCAAGCGACAACGTATTCCAAATCGGATCCATGACCGAGTTGACGATGACTTGTCCGTGCAACCCGAAGAACCAGAACAATTGGACGAAGAAGATGGCGATCAACGTTGGGACGAGACCGTTACCCAATTTAACGAGCGGCTGTTGCACGACGTTGAAGATGACGTCATGTAAGTTCGTATTGAACAAGCTCGTCACACCGATGTTGAGGAGCAAGAAGACCGTGAGCGTCAACAAGGCCGGAACGAGCGCCGAGAACGACTTCGCAACCGCCGGCGGTACGCCATCCGGCATTTTGATCGTCCAGTTCTTTTGAACGACGAATCGATAAATCTCACCTGAGAGGAAACCTGTAATCATGGCGAGGAACATTCCTTTGGCGCCAAGACGATCGAGCGGGAGGACGTTACCGACCGCTTCTGTCATTCCTTCGACTTCAATGAGGAACGGTGTCAACAAGAGGAACGATACGAGCGAAATCGCCCCACCGAAGACGGCTTCGACGTTGTAACTTTTCGAAAGATAATAGCCAATACCGAAAACGACGAAGATTGACATGATTCCCATCGTGGCCGATGGGGCGTTACCGAGTGACGATTTGAACGCATTCAGCGTCCCTTCCGACATGAACTTGTCTAAGAACGGCAAGTTGGCAATAACGACGACGATTGAACCGAACATGGTAATCGGGAACGCGAGCATGAACGCATCCCGTAAGACTTGCAAATACCGACTGTTGTTCAAGTAAGTCGCCATCGGCATGAGCAACTTGCTGATCAATAAGAACATTTTGTTGTCCTGTGACATAGGATTCACCCTTCTTGATTAGGATTTACAATCTTTTGCTCCATCATCTCAATCAGACCTGCCGTCAAATCTAGCATCGTCTGAGTCGACATGAGATGGTCTTCGGCGTGAAGGAGCAACAGTGACATGTCCGTCTTCTCCCCGTTCGCCTCTTTTTGAATTTGGCTAAAGTGCGTCTGATGCGCTTCTTTTAACTGTTCACGTGCTGTCGCTAGCTGCGCTTCAAACGCTTCGTAGGAACCGTTCTTATACGTTTGGATTGCTTCTTGAATCGTGCTCCGAGCGTTCCCGCTATGCAAAATCATCATGAACGCCATCTGTTCTAACGTTAACTCTTCCGTTCCTTCCATGACCTCACCCCATCAATTTGATTGCTTGCTCATACGCTGCTTTCCCATTCGCCGTTCCGTAGGCCATCATGTCGATGACTTCGACCGGCTTCGATGTTTGCGCTTTCAATTTATCGAGCAAAAAGCGCATTTGCGGTCCGATGAGGATGACGTCCGCTTCTTCCATCTCCTTACCAACCTGGTCTTGACCGACTGCCCAAATTTTCGCTTCGTCCCCGATTGACGCCGCGTGCTGTTGCATTTTCGTGACGAGCAGGCTCGTCGACATTCCTGAACTACAAGCAAGTAATACCTTCTTCATGTTCGATCACTCCTTTTTTGAAATCGTTTACAACTTTTATTATACACATGATTAATTTCATGTCTATACTTGATTTAAAGTTTGTTTAGTTTTTAAATTTAAAAGTGTATACGATAATAAATGAGAGTGAGGGAATTGACGATGAAAATCATCCCGTTACAGCCGCATTATCAATATCGTCTTTGGGGAGGCGACCGCTTAAAGCGTTTTGGTTTTTGTTTTGATGAAGTCTCGATCGGCGAAGCATGGACCGCCTCGGCGTTGCCGCAAGGCAGTTCCGTCGTGTCTGCCGGATCGCATATTGGGACAACGCTAGACGACCTTTATGCCACGCATCCAGAACTGTTCGGCATTAACTCACCTGTATTTCCGTTATTGATCAAGTGGATTGACCCGAACGATGATTTATCGATTCAAGTGCATCCTGATGACGAGCTCGCGCAGTCGCTCGAGGGTCAACCGTATGGAAAGAATGAATGCTGGTACATCCTCGACGCGCCAGAAGGGGGAGAAATCATCTACGGGCATACGTTCGAGTCGAAAGAGACGTTACAACAGGCGCTCGAGGCTGGTGATGTCATGTCCGGTTTAATTCGAAAACCTGTCAGCCGCGGCGATTTTTTATACGTGCCGGCCGGGACTGTCCACGCTTTGACGAAAGACGTATCTGTTCTCGAGATTCAACAAAGTTCGGATACGACGTACCGTCTCTATGATTACGGACGCACTGAACCGACGACGGGCCGCACACGTGATCTCCACGTCAATCAAGGTACCCTTGCCTCCTTCGCACCCCATCTCGACTATGTGGAACCTGCCCTGTCACTGGATCATTTCCGAACGCAGTTGACGCGCAATCCGTATTTCTTCGTCGAAAAATGGACGATCGAACGCGAAGAATCCGTCTCGACGGACACGTTCCGTTTGCTCTCGGTCGTCGAAGGGACACTTGAGATTGACGGTTCGGCCTTCGAGATCGGTGCGACGTTGCTTTTGCCAGCGGGTCAGTCATTTCAGTTAGACGGAACGGCCACGTGCCTCGTCACCGGTGTATCCTCTCCAACGAAACAAAAAGCCCGCATCGGCATCGATTTGGGCGGCACAAACACACGAATCGCCGTCGTGTCGACAGAAGGGCGTCTCGAGAAACAATATAAATTGAAGACACAGCCGCACCTTGCGCTCGACACCTTGTTGAACCAAATCAAGCTTGCCGTCGAACGATTCCAACTCGAATATGACATCACGCACGTCGGCATCGCGGCACCGGGTCCGCTCGACTTAAAACGAGGTGCGTTCTTGACCCCGCCGAACCTCCCGAACTGGCACCATCAGACAATCGTGGAGCCGCTATGCACTCTGCTCGGCCTACCTGTCACGTTAGAGAATGATGCCAATGCGGCAGCGCTCGCCGAAGCGAAATTTGGGGCTGGTCGTCATGTCGACTCCGTCTTTTACGTCACGGTCAGCACAGGTATTGGCGGCGGTTTCGTCTATAAGCAAAATTTGATTAGCGGGGCTCATGGTAGCGCCGGAGAAGTCGGCAATATGATCATTCGTACGGACGGACCAGCACATCCGACGCTGAACGTCGGAGCGCTTGAAACGCATGCGAGTGGAACGGCACTTCACGAACGTGCCCGCACTAAAGGAATGACTGATTCGATGACGCTTTTGACAGACGAAATCGAATGCAGCACGTTCGTCGAGGATTTAGCGACCGGTCTCGCCAATATCATCCACACGGTCGATCCTGACGTCATCATTCTTGGAGGAGGCGTGACGGCTTCGGCTCCGTTATACTGGAATCAGTTACAAGACGCGGTCGCGATGCGAGTATACCCTCATTTGAGAGGAGCGACCCCCCTCGTCCTGCAGCAATTGCATGGCGACGCTGGCGTCATCGGGGCCGCGTTCTTGCCATAAGGAGTGGAAACAAGACATGCAACATTATTTAGCCATCGATATCGGTGGTACGAGTATCAAATACGGAGTCGTCCAAGCCGACGGCAACCTCCTGTCGAACAAACACGTCCCAACTCCAGCGACGTGGGACGGCTTGCTTGATCAAGTCGATGTGATTTTTAACGAAGCGACGGTTGAGTCCCCGCTCGACGGAATCGCCTTCAGTGCGCCCGGCTCCGTCGACTCGACGACCGGTGTGATTCATGGCATCAGCGCATTGCCGTATATCCACAATCGTCCGTTTCTACAGGCGTTCGAAGACCGTTACGACTTACCGGTCACCGTCTTGAACGATGCCAATGCGGCAGCACTTGCAGAAGGATGGAACGGTGCGGCCGCATCCGTGAAACGTTATGCGACCGTGGTCATCGGTACAGGCATCGGTGGTGCCTTCGTCGACTCGGACGTCCTCATGGTCGGGTCACACTTCCACGGCGGTGAGTACGGGTACTGGATTTTGGACCCGAACTTGCCGCATCCAGATGGAACATGGAGCGCCATCGGTTCGACGGCCGTCCTCGTCAAGCGTTGCAGCGAACAGCTCGGTCGTCCACTTACCGGAAAAGACGTGTTCGCGCTTCAAACCAATCCGGTCATCCAAACGGAATTAGAGCGCTTCTATCGCTGGAACGCAATCGGCATGTACAATCTTCAATTCGGACTCGACCCGGAGCGGATTTTAATCGGTGGTGGTATCAGTCGCCGTCCGGAAGTCCGAGACGGCATCAAACGACACTTGGATGCGCTCTGTGATGCGTTCGGGACGTTCCACATCGATCTCGAGACGTGTGCCCACTTCAACGAGGCCAACTTGATCGGGGCCGCACGGTTTCACATGTTAGCGCAGTGAAAAAAGGGTTTCCACCACGAGTCTGTGATGGAAACCCTTTTATTGTGCCAGGCGATCTTCATGGAGGTGATGATATACCTCGTCTCGAATCGCTTCGAGCGTACGGTCATGGACAATCATATGCTCCCGAATCGTCCGGTTGACGCGTTCATTAATCTTTCCGGCCTCTAAGTATCGATCCAACACAGGAAGGCTGAAGTCGTCAATCGGCAAATAGGCGATAGGAGTCACGGCGGATCCCGATTTCACAGAGACTTGCACGCCGTTCACTTCTGGAAAGAAATAAGATTCATAATACGGTTCGACGACCAGTTCTGCTTTCGCCGCATCCCGGACTTCCGGAATCGTCGTCGGCAACGCGATGAAATATACCATTTGATCGAACGAGAATGAGACATCTTTCAATGAGACACCGAGTGCCATAGCGTGGCGTCGCGCCAGGTTGCCTGTCACGAAACGATAACACGGCTGACTCGTCAATAAAATCGAACCGATAAAGGCGACGGTCATAATCATGACACTGAATTCGGTCATAACGTTACCCCTTCCCAACGACAGACTTGGTTTTTCCCTTTTGATTTGGCTGCATAGAGGGCTTGATCGGCACACTCAATCAACTGTTCGAGGGACTGTTCATGAAGGGTATGCTTTGAAGCGACGCCGAAGCTGAGCGTCAATTGCCCACCCGGTTGTCGCTCTCCGTTCATAAAGTTCGTTCCGAGCACGGCGCTGCGGATCGTTTCCGCCACCTGTGCCGCCTCGACCTCGTCATACTGCGGCAATAGCACGACGAACTCTTCGCCACCGAACCGATACGCCATCTGTTCATCCGGCACGCTTCGTCGAATGACACTCGCGAGTCGCGTCAACAACTCGTTTCCAGCCAAGTGCCCATTCGTGTCGTTGAAGTGCTTGAAATGATCGATATCCATGACAATCAGTGACAGCTCGTCCGTTTCGCACTCCCGGAACAAGACGTCCAAATCTTGTTCGAACGAGCGATGGTTTTTAAGACGCGTCAAGCCGTCACGAAGCGCCAATGTCTCGATACGTTGATACAGCATCGTTTGATGGAGCGCGAGCGAGGCTTGTTCCGCAATCGGACGGACACTATCAATCTTTTGAGGGGTGATCGGCTTTTTGTTGACGACGTTATCGATGACGAGGAGTCCGTAAGGGATTCCTTGATGGTGAAGTGGGAAAATCGTACACTCATCCATTTGTAAATCGGTATGTAGCATCCGCAGCACCGGGTCATCGGCGATGCTCGCGTAGACATGGAGCGGTCGTCCTGAATCGAGCGTCTGTTTGAACAGGTGGTTGCCATGAAACGGGATCGTCATCTTCTGAATTCGTTCGTTCAACTGTTCATCGTGCGTCGAGTCCGTCTCCTTCTCATCAATCAGTCCTTGGAGGTCATAATGTTGGCGCGTAATTTCTTCCCAAATTTGAAAGCCGTCTTCTGGATTCATCGGTCCTGTTCCCATCACTCCGTAAATGCTATCTTTTTCCAAATCCGCAAAAAAGATGATTGAACGGTTAAACCCGAGCCCGTGCCCCGCCGTCACCGATGTCAAAATCGTTTGCAACAATCGGTCCGGATCAAGCGTGTCTTGCATTGTAAAACTGACTTCCCGAAACACGTTCAATTGACGAGAACTTGCCGTCAACATCCGTAACCGTCCCGATCGCTCACGCTTCAACTGTTTGACGTAGCCGAAGAGCAACGCCGCGCCTAATCCAAAGAAGACATAACTGAGCAACAGTGGAAAGGATAGTATCCCGGATTGACTGTATACTAAAAGCCAGCTGACCATAATTGCAACTGTCATGCCTTTCCAGTGAAAACAGACGAGTCCCGTCATAATCAACAACAGCACGGACCAATGCAAATCATAAAAGTCGAACAACACCCCGTGCCAAATCACGACGAGACTGCTCGTCCCGGCGAGCAGCCAGCGATTCAGGGCGGGGGTCGTCATCAACCGGAGGATGTTGAGGACGATGGTGATTAGGACAGTGCCGCCAATCAATAAGCCATAAACCATGGTTACCCCTCGTTTCATCGATTCATCTATACATTTGATTATAAATCGAATCCTTGAAGGCGGGACCGAATTCGCCCAATCACTGACCAAACTTTTAACTTCCTTGAAGTATTTTCCATAAGATGTCGAACGTCTTTATCTACCTCTCGTATGAGTGATTTCACATAATCCTTTCGTTTACTTTAGTGGAGTAACGTGGAATGATGGAATTAACTAACCTATTTAAGCGAGGTGGAAGCGTGACCCGTACCGAACATCTAGAAGCTACACGGATTTTACAACATCTATTTAACGCGTCTTCCTTCGTCGGAATCGACTTCGGTTCCGGCCCAAACCATCACCTACTTTACTTTAAACGAGACGGCAACGAGTCTTGGCTCTCAATCGAAGGACCTTGGTACGTCCACTCATCGGGTCCGTCGTTCAACGAAGACGAACAACTCCATCACCTCGTCGGACTGCGACGTGAACGCGTCCGCTCCGTCCGTTTAACAGAAGACAACCCCAACCTTGAACTCACATTTGAATCCGGATCGGTCCTGTTCGTGAACGGTTATCATGAGCAGTACGAGAGTTGGCAGGCCGGGGACGCCCGCCCGCTCGGAGGCGAACACTTTTTACTCGTCGCCATGCCTCAAGGAGACTTGGCCGTCTTCGCGGAAGATGACGTCTGATGGCAGCCTGGACGGAGATTCTCACGTATATGTTGATTGCCGGCGGCGTCAGTCTCGCCATCATCGTTTTGCGAAAAATCACGAAAGCATAAGAAAAGAGCGGCCGCGGCCGCTCTTTTCTTATTTCACCGTCTCGTCCTCGAACAAGCTCGCCCCGTTCGTCTGGATGACGTCTTGATACCAGAAGAACGAGTCTTTCCGTGAACGCTCGAGTGTCCCTGACCCATCGTCGTGCTTATCGACGTAGATGAAACCGTAACGTTTGCTGTACTCCCCGGTCGATGCGCTGACAAGGTCGATACAGCCCCAGCTCGTATAACCGATGACGTCGACACCGTCTTCAATCGCCTCCACCATCGCTTTCAAATGGTCACGCAAGTACTCAATCCGATAATCGTCATGGACCGAACCGTCCGCTTCGACCTTATCATAAGCCCCGAGACCGTTCTCGACGATGAAGAGCGGCAATTCATAACGCTCATACAGTTTGTTCAAAATGACGCGAAGTCCCATCGGATCGATTTCCCAGCCCCAGTCGCTTGCTTTCAAGTAAGGGTTTTTCACACCGCTCATGATGTTCCCTGCTGCTTCGTCTTCTGTCTTCTCCGCTTTCTCGGTACGCGACATATAGTAGCTGAGTGAGAAGAAGTCGACCGTGTGTGCTTTTAGCGTCTCGAGATCGCCATCTTCCATCACGAGTTCAATCCCGTTCTCACGGAAGAATCGTTTCGCGAACGACGGATATTCACCGCGAACGTGAACGTCGCCGCAGAAGAAGTTCATCATGCGCTCGGCGTCATGCGCGTACCAAATGTCTTCCGGGTTCGAGCTGTACGGATAGACCGGCGCCGCGATGAGCATGCAGCCGATTTGCATCGACGGGTCGATTTCGCGTGCTGCTTTTGTCGCGAGCGCACTTGCCACGAGTTGATGGTGCAACCCTTGATATGTCAATTGCAACTGGTCGTCCCCTTCACGGATCGCCATCCCGAGACTGAGCATCGGCATGAATTGGGCCCCGTTGATTTCATTGAACGTGAGCCAATATTTGACCTTGCCTTGGTAACGTTCGAACAAGACACGGCTGTACCGCTCGAAAAATGTCACGAGGCGGCGGTCACGCCAACCACCGTATGCTGTCGCCAAGTGGAGCGGCAACTCATAGTGCGAGATGGTGACGAGCGGCTCAATCCCCTGCGCGACGAGCTCGTCGATGACGCGATCATAGAATTGAAGACCTTCCTCGTTCGGCTCGAGTTCGTCACCGTTCGGGAAGATGCGCGACCAAGCGATCGACATGCGGAATGTTTTGAAGCCCATCTCTTTGAAGAGAGCGATGTCTTCCTTGTAGTGATGATAGAAGTCAATGCCTTCGTGGTTCGGGTACGTATACTCGTCATGTAACTCGAAATCGAACGTCGGGTCATGGATGATTTTCATCCGGTCCTTGCCGCCCGGCATCACATCCGCGATCGACAGTCCTTTGCCGCCTTCTTGATATCCGCCTTCAAATTGGTTCGCCGCTGTGGCGCCACCCCATAAAAAGTTTTTCGCTACTTGTTTCATATCCATTTCCTCCTTTTAGGCTAAGACGCGCAAGACGCCGTGGTTTGGTTCGACGATGCCGCTATGTGTCGGCAAGACATCTAAGTAATTCCCTGTATTTGTGACAATTACCGGAGTTATCGTGTCGTAACCGGCTTGAGCAATGGCTTCTAAATCAAATTTCACCAACACGTCGCCTTCGGTCACTTGTTGTCCGTCTGTGACGAACGATTCGAAATGTTGGCCTCCGAGCTGGACCGTGTCGAGCCCGACGTGAATCAATACTTCGACACCGCTATGCGACCGGAGTCCGATTGCGTGCTTCGATTGATAGACCGTGACGACTTCCCCGTCGAACGGCGCATAGACGACGCCTTCCGTCGGCATGATGGCAATTCCTTTCCCCATCGCGCCACTCGAGAACACTTCATCGCGAACGGTCTCAAGTGCGACGACTTCCCCTTTGACCGGTGAGGAGACCGGTGTACCGACGTGATCAGTCAAGACAGGTGCTGATTCGACACGCGGCGACGTTTCTTCCGATGCTACTTCTTTATGGAATGCGAACGTGAGTCCGAACGAGACGAGCGTCGCAACTGCCATCCCAATCAACGCACCATAGAATGTCATATCAAGGCCCGTTGCCGGAATCATGACCGGGATACTGAACACGCCGAGACCACCCATCGCATAAGCGGCCGTCCCGAGCATACCGCCGACGACACCGCCGGCCGCGCCGCCAACCATCCCAAAGACGAACGGTTTTTTACGCGGGAGCGTCAATCCGTAAATCGCCGGCTCGGTGATACCGAACACACCAGCGATCGTCGACGAGGTACCAAGTCCTTTCGTCTTCGGGTCACGCGCCTTCAATGTGATGGCGAGCGTTGCCCCGACTTGACCGAATGTCGCCATGAGGACTCCGACGACGATCGTGTCCATGCCGACGACTGCCAAGTTGTTGATGATAATCGGCACGAGCCCCCAATGGAGACCGAACATGACGAGCACTTGCCAAAATGCACCGATGAAAGCGATGGCGACGACTGGACTGAGTTCATATAAGAACGAGTAGCCGCCGGCGAGACCTTGACTCGCGTATGTTGCGACCGGACCGATGGCGAGGAACGTGAGCGGGACGACAATCAAGAGTGCCATCATCGGGGTCGTGAAGTTACGGACCGCCTCATGCGTGTGTTTGTTGAAGAACGTTTCGACTTTCGATGACACGTACGCCGCCAAGATAATCGGGATGACCGAGGACGCGTAGCTCATCAAGACGACTGGCACCGTGAGGAATGAGAGTGACTCGCCCGCACCTTGTATCGCGACGATAGCCGGATAGACGAGCGCACCCCCGATAATCATCCCAATATACGGATTGCCGCCAAACTTCTTCGCTGCCGAATGGCCGAGGATGACCGGTAAGAAGTAGAAGAGCGCGTCGGCCGCTGCGTTCAAGACGATGTATGTGCCCATGTCTTGTGTCAGTAAGCCGAGGGCGACGAGAATGGCGAGCAACCCTTTCAATAGACCACTACCGGCCATCGGACCGAGAATCGGGGTGAAAATCCCCGCAATCACATCAATCAAACGGTTAAAGACGCCCGTTTTTTCCGTATCGTCGTTCGATGACGTCTGGAATCCACCCGCCTCGACCACGTCTTGATAGACGTATGGGACGTTGTTGCCGATGACGACTTGGAATTGACCGCCGCTTTGGACGACCGTGATGACGCCGTCATGATTTTTTAACGCTTCAGGATTGGCTTTCTGTTCATCTTTCAATTTAAAACGTAGCCGTGTTGCACAATGGAACACGCTTTTGACGTTATCTTTCCCGCCGACGTGACGAATGATGTCCGCGGCGAGCGTTTTTGTTTGGCTCATACTGTTCACTCCTTCAATTTGGGTAAAAAGAAAAACCTAAATGAACGCACACGGGAGGTGCCGTCATTTAGGTTTGGCCTGCATCATCAGTAACCATCCTTAGGATCGTCGTTCTTTCATTAAGTTTTCGATATGAATCATCATATACAACCGCTCATCGGTCGAAACCTCGTAATTGTACTTCGTGGCGATTAGACCCGCGATTTTCTCGACACATTCGTAAGCATCCGGATAGCGCAGCTTCACCATCTCGAACAGTGTCTCGTCGCCCCCCTGCTTAATCTTCTCACCTGAGGCAAGCCGTTGGACGAAATACTTCAAGTGGGTCAAGAATCGTGAATAGGCGTATGATTCTTCATCCAAATCAATTTGAAAGTGGTACGTGATGATGGTGAGGATTGCTTGTGTGGCGCGTGTCATCTCGGTGACGAGATGCAAATTTTCACCTTTGGCGCCCGACATCGTCGCGTTGACGAGATGGAGCGCGATGGCGACCGCCTCGTCTTCGTCTAATTTGACGTCGTGCCGTTCATTGATGAGGGCGACCGCTTCTTTCCCGATGGTGAACTCGGGTCCGTAAAATCGTTTCACTTCCCAAACGAGCGGGTTCCGAATGATGATTCCATCCCGATACCGACTGAGGGCGAAATGGATGTGGTCGGCGAGGGTCACATATAGCGAATCATGGACCGACTTCTCAAGCCGCGTCTCCGCCAACTTGACGATTTCTTTGACCGTATCCATCTCCGCCGCTGGCATCTCATTCAAAAAATGAACGAACCGTTCGTGGCTCTCTTTACTCTCGAGCGTAAAGACTTTTTCAATCCGCGCTTGATCAATCGCATCACCCGGACGTTTTTGAAACGCAATCCCCCGTCCCATGACGACTTGTTCTTGACCGTTCGCTTGAATGGCCACGACGTTATTGTTGAACACTTTTGAAATCTGCATGGAATCAATTCACCTCCGCTCAAGTTCGAGTGAAAAGAAAAAAACCTAAATTCACACCGGTCCGCCCAAATTTGGATGATCGGCATCAATTTAGGTTTTGCCTGCTTGACCAGTAACAATCCCAAAATGGATTTTCTTCTTCTCGCTACTAGCATACTCCCTTGAAATCTTGACGTCAACATAAAAATAAAACGCTTACACCGTGACCGTTTTCACTCGAACAGGATGCGTTGCATCCGTTCTGGTGCCGCTAGAAAGTCACGCATGACACGGACGTGCTCGAGTTCGTCGAACGTCGTCGGCCGGAGTCCCGTCTCGACTTGGAGTATGTCGGCGTCAGGATACGACATGAGGATTGGTGAATGGGTCGCGATGATGAATTGACTGCCCGATTGGACGAGTTCATGCATCCGCGCGAGCATCGTCAACTGCCGCATCGGGGACAAGGCGGCCTCAGGCTCGTCCAATATATAGAGCCCGCCATCCCGGAAACGATGGAGCATGAGCGACAAGAACGCCTCCCCGTGCGATTGCTCATGGAGCGATCGACCGCCGTAAGACGCATAGAACCGTTCCGGGTCGGGCGACGTTCGTGCAATCTCATCCACATAACTCGACAATTGATATGCCGTCTCGGCCCGGAGGAAAAATCCGTCCTTCGGTCGATAGGCACCCCGAATCGGACGGAGCGCCTCGAACAACGGGCTATGCGTTGCCTCGGTCTCAAAACGGAACGTCGTCGCCCCACCTTCCGGATTGAATCCGGCGGCGATGGCCATCCCTTCGACCAACGTCGATTTTCCACTCCCATTCTCGCCGACCAAGAACGTGACCGGCTTCGTCAGCGTCAGTTCATCAAACCCCTCAAAAATCGGTAGCGAGAACGGATAGCCAGGTGTCTCAATCCGGTCCCGTTCCAAGCGCACACCCCGCAAAAATAAGTTTATTCCCATTCGATCCAAAACAGTGCCCCCTCTCTCGACTCAATCCCGTACGACAGCCCTTGTGCCTCGAGTAACAGCTTATTGATAGCCAGACCAAGCCCGTGCCCGTTCGAACGGTCGCCTTTCACATACATGTCCCAGATGTTGGCACGCATCGATTCTGTGATGCCCGGACCCTTATCCTCGATTTCAAGCCGTCGCTCAGTGAGCCTGATTGTAATCACACCGCCAATCGGACTCGCGTGATATGCGTTCTGAAGAAAGTTCGACAGGATGCGCTCCATCGCCAACCGGTCCGCCTGTACTGTCACATCCTCAAGTTCAAGCGTGACCGTCACTTGCTTGTGCCGGAACCATTCCTCCATCCGCGCGACCGTCGCTTCAATCAATTCATTCATGTGAACAGTTTCAATCGTGAGCGCCAGCTTGCCTGCCGATAGCTTCGAGTATTCGAGCATCTGGGTGACGAGCCGGTCGATGCGATCGACTTCTTCGGTCATGCTACGTCCCGTCGCGGCCACGTCTTCTTGTTTAACGACACCGAGTTCAAGCATTTCTGCCTCGTTTCGGACGATGGCGAGCGGGGTGCGGACGTCGTGCGTGATTCCCGAGATGAACGTGTTTTGCAGTCGCTCTTTCTCTTCAAGCGACGTGTTCATCTGACGGACCGCTTCCGTCAAATCTCCAATCTCGTCGTCGGTGACAGGCGGTAGTGTGATGTCATGCCGGCCCGACATGATGGCTGTGGTCGCCTGCTTCAACTCGACGAGCGGGGACGTCAAACGCCGCCCCATCCAATACGTCACACCGACGGCGACGATGAGCGCGAGCAAGAACCCGCTCCCGAGAATGACGTAGATTTGACGAAACTGCGGATTCGACAGCGGGACGGGTGCGTACGTCACGATTTGTACATCCCCTTCTTCCCGAAGGAACGTCAATAACCGCGCCCCGTTCACACTGACCTCATCTCGTTCGGAAAGTAAGTCTGGATCGAGGACTGGCGACATATGTCGACGCATCCTGCCCCCACGATCAAGATTGACCGCCTCCCCGTCTTGAAACACGAGAACATCGAGTTGACCCGGTATGCCGCGTCCATCCACAAGCGCCTCATACACGATGTCCGCTTCACGCTCGAGTTGGTCATAGCTCTCCGTCTCCGCGAAACGCCCAATCAGGAGTGATGTCAGACCAAATGTGAGCACCGCCATGACGACGAGGGGAAGGATTGCCGTCCAAAGCAATTTCTTCATCAAACGGCTCATCAGACTTCCTCCAATCGATAACCGACGCGGTGCACCGTCTTCAAGTACCGCTTCATCGTCGGCAATTTGTCACGCAACTGTTTGACGTGCGTGTCGACCGTGCGCGTGTCCCCGGCGAACGTATAATCCCACACCTCGTCAAGTAGGCGGTTGCGATCGAGCGCTTCTCCACTATGTTTCAAGAAGAAGAGGAGCAACTCGTATTCTTTATTGGTCATCCGAATCGCTTGGCCGTGATCGGTCACCGTACGGGATCGTGCGTCCACCATCATGTCGCCGAACGAGATCTCGTCCGTCTGTTTGACGAGACGTTTCAGGCGAATTTCGAGTTCCTTTAACACGATCGGTTTGACCAAATAATCGTCGGCCCCGAGCTCGAGGCCGAACACACGGTCATCCGCCTCTCCCCGTGCCGTCGCCAAGATGATGGCCGGCCGTGGCTTGAGCGTCTTCAGTTTTGGAATGAGCGTCCATCCTTCCCCGTCCGGCAGACGAACGTCGAGCAGGACCGCATCGAACGGTTGCTCGAGTTGTCGTTTCGCCTCGGCGAGTGTACCGGCCACACTGACATGAAACCCCGCGTACGTTAAAAAGCGGGCGAACCCGTCCGCTAATTTCGGTTCATCTTCGACTACGAGTACGTTCATCTTTATCGCCTCCACCCCCATTATATCGCATCGCGAAACGAACCCATCATTTCCCAAAGACAATTTGCAGAAACCTTGCAACTCCCTCACAACTTTTGAACGTCCACGTCCTACACTTGAAGTAGTAAAGGAGGAGATTAATATGAAAACATCTAAATTAGCCATCGCCCTGGCCGGCCTACTTGCCGTCTCAGGAACCGGCGTCTATGCCGCCACGAACGATACGACAACAACCGACGGAACGGAAACGACGACCCAATGCGAACGCGGAGAACGCGGCGAGCGGGGCATGTTCGGTGACCGGGCAGCCGGGCAGGCCGCTTTGCTCGAGGCGCTCGGTTTGACCGAAGCCGAAGTGGAAGCAGCGCGAGAAGAAGGACAATCGCTTCCTGAACTCGCGGAAGAAACAGGAATCACCATCGAACAGTTCATCGAGGCGATCATCACTTCTCATGAAGCGAAACTTGAGGCAGCCATCGAATCCGGTGACTTGACGCAAGATGAGGCCGACGCGATTCTTGCCGACCACGAAGAACGTTTTGCTGACATCACGAGTTACGACGACTTAGGCGACATGCGCGGCTTTGGCGGTGGACGTCACGGAGGCGGGCATGGCCCTCATCACGGTGGTCAATTCGGTGGCCCGAACCAAGATGAGGACACACCTGCGGCCGATGATAACGTAGACAATCAGAGCACCAATTCACTGTAAGCAAAAAGGCAACCGCGAGGGTTGCCTTTTCATATGGCCAATAACAGTAAAGCGTATCCGATGAGCCCGACAGCAAACGCACGAAAGCTGCTGTCTCGTTCTTCTGGCAGCTCTTCTTTCATGACGTTCAAAATAATCCCCCCGGCCAAGAACGCGACAATCATCGACAGCGTCACTTCATGGAGCGCTGAAAATGAGCCGACGCCCCACCCGGCAAGCACGGCCAACGACAACCACAATCGGCCTCGCCTGTCGTACGACTCCTGATGGTGATGCCTCAGACCCTGGTCGACCGTGATGAAATGAATCCCTAATGCGACAAAGTAGAGTGTCATTGCCCATGCCGTATCGAACTCGCTCTCCGCGAGCACATAGCCGATGCTGAAGTTGTAGACGATGAACAACGCCATGTGAATCCAAAAAACGCTGTCGTTGCCACGCCGTTTCATTTGCGTGGCCAACCGTTCCAAGCCATAAAACACTGCCAGACCGAGCATGCTGACGACGAGGATATGATTCTCGATCGAGGCAAATAGCCCACTCTCGAGATGTCCTTCGAGTTCTTGTTGATATTCGTTCAGTTCAGGCAAGAGATGAAGAAACACATACGCGACGGCGACTCCGCCGGCGAGTGACAGAAACCGGCTCCGCGGCGTCTCGCGCACGTGAATCAACTGTCCTGAAAAGTAGTGAATCAAGGCAAATCCGATGGCGAACAACAAGCTTAACCAAAACATCCAGTCACCTCCGACACGTTACCCGAAAGCCGAACTGTACGTGATGACTCCCGGTCCTTGTTCCTTACCCGAGTGTCTTCCCGGATACACTCATTTGCTTCGTTCGGCACGTTGCCGCGCCCGAATCTCTTTCTCGACGCGACGGAGCGCCTTCTTCGAACCGCGAGCAAAGTCATGGGCTTCTTTCCGGTCCCGGTAATCGATGAATAACGTTTCCAGGTCATAACCAGCTGGATACAAGTCGAGCGCTTTCGCCTCGCGTCGAACTCGGCGGAGCGGTTGCTCACTGTAGACACCGTCGACATAGACGGTGACTTGGCGCAACGATTCGTCCATCGCATAGACAAGACCGACTTGATCCGTCTCGAGCAGGCGGACCCGGTCCCCTTTTGACAGAACTTGATCTGGTTCGATGACGGATGAGACGACTGCTTGCGTCAGACGTGCCGGATCGACGAGCGACTGGTCGTACGTCTTGTCGTGCATATAGCGGGCCGCCTGCTTCAAAATCGATTCGGGCAATTTCATTTTCCGGGCAATGAATAAGGCGTTGCTGTCGCCGGACTGCCCAATCAACAGCCGATACTTCGGTTCGAGCGTTTCCGGGTCGAACTGCATGGCCGCGTTCATGAAGTCCGGATGCGTCTCGGAGTACGCTTTGATTTCGCCGTAATGGGTCGAGGCGACGACGAGATGTCCGTGTCCGGATGGGCCGGGATATGAAGCCCGCTCATCGTCATCAAACTGAGCAGACCGATCGTCTTCAAGACGACCGTCTTCCCGCCGGCGTTCGGTCCGGTGATGATCAGACCGCGGTACGTGTCCCCGAGCGAGAAGTCGAGGGGGACCGCCCGTTCGAGGAGCGGATGGCGGACTTGTTTCAAACGGATTTTCCCGACAGCGTTCACGCGAGGGGCGATGCCATCGATGGCTTGGCTATACTTCCCTTTCGCGAACACCATGTCGTATTGGGCGATGACATCAAGCGTCGCCTCGATGGTCGGCAACGCTTCCGCCACCATGCCGGTGAGCGTGGCGAGCACTTGATAGATTTCGACCGCTTCCTCCGTTCGTTTGACGACGAGTTCCGCGTTCAACTTCGCGACCGCCTCTGGTTCGATGAAGACCGTCGTCCCTCGGCTCGACGTGTCGATGATTGCCCCAGCGACTTTATGTTTATATGACGCTTTGATTGGAATTGTGAATCGGTCTTGTTTCTTCGTCACAAAGCCGTCTTGAATCGCTTCCCGGTTCGCAGCGCTCTTCAAGAACTTGCTCAACCGCTCCTCGATCCGTCCTTCGAGAATGTCGATTTGTTTGCGGACGCGTTTCAATTCTTTGGACGCCTCGTCGACGACCCGTCCCCCACGAATCGATTGGACGATGTCTTCCTCGATGCTGCGCCACTCGCTCATCTCTCCCGCGTAAAGGGACAAGAGCGGGGCAAAGAACGCCTGCTCGGCCATGAACCGCTTCAGTTTACGGGCCCCGCGGAAAAATTCGGCGACGGCTTCGAGTTCGCTTGCCTCGAGCTGGATGCCACGGCTGATTTTACCGATGAGTGGTTCCATATCGGATACCCCGATAAAGGGGACGTGTGACGTCGCGTCGAGAATCGCGCGTGCTTCCGATGTCTCTTGAAGCCGTTTTTTCACCGTTTGCAGATGGCTCGTCGGACGCTGGTTTCGTAACAAGTTGCGTCCGAATCCGCTGATGCAGTAGCGTTCGACGTGATGAATCAAGTCGTTGTATTGTAGTTTGTCTAATGTTTGTTCATTCATGATGGAGTCTCCTTATTTTGTGATGGAGATACCGCGCAAACAAAAAGCGTCGGCCGATGACGACCAACGCAAAAAGACAGACCGGTGTCTGGCAGTTTATGAAGGGCGGTATCTGTAACAGAACATGAAGGCATGACAAAGAGACGCGTCATCCAACATTTTTCAGTTCGTTAGGCAGATACAACCTCACTCATTAACATGCAACACCTTTCCCATTCAGTTTCGCCCTAACTATACAACAGATTTTCGAAGAAGTAAAATTTCTAGAGAACGCTTTCAAATTAGGTCTTGATATCTATACATCGGCGTGCTATCTTGAGGGTGACGAAACGAATAATGATCACATGTGACTGATTCGATCAGGCATGGGGTAAGACGAAAGGCTCACGCCACCCGTCTATACTCCATGCCTGTTTTGTTTTTTCACAATCATTTTTCAAGCGAAAGGATGAATCGAACATGTTATTGAATAAGTGGATGAAGAGACATACACTGACACTTTACGCACCCATGGAAGGAGACATCATTCCACTTGAGGAAGTGACCGACCCCGTCTTCAGCGAGAAGATGATGGGCGACGGGATTGCCATCATGCCGACGGACGGAACGGTCGTCGCACCGGTAGATGGAACCATCATCCAAGTCGCACCGACGAAGCACGCGATCGGTATCCGTTCGGGAGACGGAGCTGAAATTTTGATTCATGTCGGACTCGATACGGTCGAACTCGCGGGTAGCCCATTCAACGTCCACGTCAAAGTCGGTGACACGGTCACGACCGGACAGCCACTGTTGACGGCCGACTTGGAACAAATCCAGCGAGCCGGTAAAGACACGGTCACTCCGATGGTCATCACAAACGGGAGCACGTTAGAGCACCCGTATTCGTTCCATGCAGGAGGCCCATCGCTTCCCGGGAAAACCGTCGTCGCTCAAGCGGAACAATGACTCCTCGTTAGGAGGACACATGTTAAAAATTAAAAAGATTTTAAACAACAACGCGGTCATCGTCTCGGACGAGGGCGAAGAGAAGATCGCCATCGGACCAGGCGTCGCGTTCAAGAAGGCTCGCAACGATATCGTCAATCCGCATAAGGTGGAAAAGCTGTTCGTCATGTCGGAGAATGATAAGTTTCAACAACTGCTGACACGGATTCCAATTGAGCACTTCACGATTTCAGAAGAAATCATTTCGCATGCGGAAAAACGGCTCGAGACGACGTTCAACGAACACATCCATATCGTGCTCACCGATCATATCTCGTTTGCCATCGAGCGCGAGCAAGAAGGCATCTCGCTCCGCAACAAGCTGTTGAACGAGATTAAGATTTTATATCGCAACGAATACGAAATCGGGTTATGGGCGCTTCACCTCATCGAGGACAAACTCGGCGTGAAGATGCCCAAAGATGAGGCGGCCTTCATCGCGCTACACATCCATACACTAAAAGTGAAGGGAGGTGATTTACGCAAGACGGTCAAACAGACGACAATCGTACGTGACATGATTCAATCGATTTCGAGACGGCTCGATCTATCTATAGAAGAAGATGACTTATCCTATCAACGCTTATTAACTCATTTACGATTCGTCATGGATCGAGTCAACCATTACGATCACCATACGATCGACGAAGATATGCTTCAGATGATTCAAACGAAGTTCTCGTCTGCCTATGCATGTGCGTCTGACGTCGCAAACGAAATGGAAGACTTATACGGCATCGTCTTGCCCGAATCAGAGCTTGGTTACATCACGCTCCACATTCAACGCTTGCAAGATCAACACCATCAAAAAGGAGGACATTCACAATGATGAACTTTTTACAACGTCTCGGACGTTCCCTCATGTTGCCAGTTGCCGTACTTCCTGCAGCTGCCATTCTCATGGGGATCGGTTACTGGATCGACCCGGTCGGCTGGGGTTCTGAAAACATCGCCGCCGCATTCTTGATCAAAGCCGGTTCAGCGATCATCGATAACATTCCAATTCTCTTCGCAGTCGGGGTCGCCCTCGGGATGGCGAAAAACCGTGACGGCTCAGCCGCTCTAAGCGGACTTGTCGCCTTCCTCACGGTCACGACACTCTTGTCTTCGGCAACGGTCGCCTTGTTCCAAGGTGTCGACGTCGAAGCCGTCAACCCAGCGTTCGGTAAGATTGCCAACGCGTTCGTCGGTATCTTGTCAGGTATCGTCGCCGCTCAAATGTACAACCGCTTCAGTCATGTGAAGCTACCAGATGCACTCGCCTTCTTTAGTGGGAAGCGTCTCGTGCCAATCATGACGGCATTCTCGATGATCCTCGTCTCGGTCGCCCTTTACTTCGTCTGGCCGGTCGTGTACACAGGACTCGTCGGATTTGGGGAAACGATCTCTAAAATGGGTGCAATCGGGGCAGGCCTTTACGGCTTCTTCAACCGTCTGTTAATCCCAACTGGTCTTCACCACGCCTTGAACTCGGTATTCTGGTTCGATGTGGCCGGCATTAACGATATCGGTAACTTCTGGTCAGGTGAAGGTGTGAAAGGGATTACTGGACGCTATCAAGCCGGGTTCTTCCCGATTATGATGTTCGGTCTTCCGGCAGCAGCCCTCGCCATGTACCATACAGCGAAAACAAAACGTAAAAAACAAGCGGCCTCGCTCCTTCTCGCCGCAGCGTTCGCATCGTTCTTCACAGGTGTCACGGAACCGCTCGAATTCTCGTTCATGTTCCTCGCACCAGTTCTCTACCTCGTCCACGCGGTCTTGACAGGGGTTTCCCTCTTCATCGCGGCGACGTTCCAATGGACGGCCGGATTCGGCTTCAGCGCCGGTCTTGTCGACTTTGTCCTCAGCTCACAGTTACCGCTCGCGAACCAGCCGTACATGTTGCTCGTTCAAGGTCTCGTCTTCGGTGCCATCTACTACGTCATCTTCCGCTTCATGATCGTCAAGCTCAACTTGGCCACACCTGGCCGTGAGTCAGACGAAGCGGTTGACGCAGTCGCAACGGAAACGACTCCTGAAGGCGAAACGAAGACGGCTCCAGTCGCTGCCGGCGGTCAATATTCAGCGATGGCAGTGATGATTTACGATGGTCTCGGTGGCGATCAAAACGTCACAGGCATCGAGTCATGCGTCACACGTCTCCGCGTCGATGTGAAAGACATGGATACGGTCGACCAAGCACAAATCAAGAAAGCGGGCATCCCTGGTATCAAGGTTGTCAGCCCGAACCATATTCAAGTCATCGTCGGAACGAACGTCCAATTCGTCCTCGAAGAGATTGAAAAACTCCGGAGCCATCGCGCCGGGTAACTGACGAAAGCCACCTCGCGCGCGAGGTGGCTTTTTTTACTGTCTTTGCTCATATGTTTTGTAAAATTGAATCAAAAAGTAAAGAAAGATCCATGGCAACACGTATGTCGTCATCCACATGAATGCCTCGATGAGTAATCGCCACGGGTTAAATCCGAAAAAACCGAGTATAGATAGCCCGATGAACAGCGCTAGTCCGATCCATAGACGCGTTTGACCGTTTTAATCATGTACCCTCTTCCACTCAGCTCTTCTTCTTAGCTGACATCAACATGAGCGAAACCGTGATGGAATAAATCAATAAAAATAGGACAATGCCTAACTCGAGTGCCGATTCAAACATGGAATCTCCTCCATTTCATCCTCTTTTTTCTATCATTCCCATTTAATATTGATACAAACTGAATTCGCGAAATGAGTTGGTCCTATTCACGTACAAAAAAGCCCTCTTCTAAAAAGAGGACCTTCGTTATAGGCTACATACTGCGAAGTCTGGCAATCCGTTCAGCCGGGTTCGGGTGCGTCGAGAACAGACCGCTCAGCTTTTTCTTAAGCGGGTCTGAAAAGTAGAGCGACGCCGAGGCGCGAGAGGCTTCCTTCACCGGTGTTTGGATATTCGCGATTTTCTCTAGCGCCGACGCGAGCGCATCCGGATTACGCGTCAACTCGGCCCCGCTCGCATCCGCCAAAAACTCGCGATTTCGCGAGATGGCCAAGTTGACGAGCGTGGCGATGAGCGGCGCAAGAATCAATAACACCAGCCCGACGATCATAAAAATCGGGTTTTGGTTGTTGTCGCGGCGGCCGCCGACACTTCGGAAGAAGAGCATCCGCGACCCGATATCGCTTATGATGGCGATGACCGAGACGAGGGCGAGCGTCACTGTCGCCAGTCGTACATCGTAATTTTTGATATGGGCGACTTCATGGGCGATGACACCTTCGACTTCTTCGCGCGTCAACTGGTCGAGCAGTCCGGTCGTCACGGCGACAGCCGCCTTTTCTGGTTTCAGGCCGGTCGCGAACGCGTTCGGTGACGCATCGTTGATGATGAAGATGCGCGGCATCGGGACACGCGCGACCATCGCCATATTCTCGACGGTGTGCCAGAGAAACCGATGCTGATCGACCGACGTGATCTCTTGGGCATGGTTCATCTTCATGACGATGTTCGTGCTCGACATGATGACGATCCCGATATAAAACAGCGAGAACACCGGCGTGAAGATGAGGCCTGGGAGCGGGTCACCATAATTCAAATACGAGATGACCACCCCGACGCCTAAGACGAGAAGGACGAATCCGGCCACGATGAACACGGTCTTGATTTTATTTTTCCGAATCTGTTCATATAAAATCATCGTCGCCACTCCAATCCATTAAAATGAAACTCGCACGTTTTCGCGTTCTTCTTCACGAGCTTCGAGCATGTCGCGTTTTTCGAAGTTGTGAACGGAGGCGATGATGTTCGTCGGGACCGATTCGACTTTCGTGTTATATTTCATGACCGTATTGTTATACAACTGTCGTGAGTAGGCGACTTTATTTTCGGTCTGCGTCAGTTCTTCTTGGAGCATCTTAAAATTCTCATTCGCTTTCAAATCTGGATATGCCTCACGGAGAGCGAACAAGTTTTTCAGCGCGCCGCTCAATTGATCGTTCACTTCCATCTGTTCTTGACGGCTCGTCTTCGACCCGAGCTGATTCCGGAGCTCGACGACTTTCGCAAGCGTCTCTTGCTCGTGTTTGGCATAGCCCTTCACCGTTTCGACCAAGTTCGGAATCAAATCGTAACGCCGTTTCAACTGTACATCAATCTGTGCCCACGCCTCGTCGACCCAGTTTCGATATTTGACAAGTCCGTTGTACATCGAGAAATAGACGAACGCCAAGACAACGATAATCCCAATTGCGATAATCCAACCCATTTCGACACCTCATTTCATGATTTTCTCCTGTATTAATTCCCTCTCGTCGTATACCATAAGCATAACTTAGGAAAATATAGTAAATGATTCATATCTACAGTGAGCTTTCTCACGATTTCATACAAAGGAGTGTCACGATGTCTATTCCATCCATCGTCGTCGCTGTGAAGGCAGTGATTGTGCAAGACGACCGGCTCCTCATCATCAAACGGGCAACCGATGATGAAGTCCATCCTGGCACGTGGGAGCTTGTCGGCGGCAAGCTCGACTTTGGCGAGACGCTCGAACAGGCCCTAGAACGGGAAGTATTCGAAGAAACCGGGCTACGCGTAACGGTTCAACACTTACTGTACGCCACGACATTTTTGACCGACTCGAATCGTCAAGTCGTCCTGATGACGTACTGGGCTCATCCCGTCGCAACAACCATCACTCTCTCTGAAGAGCATAGCGATGCCAGATGGGTGAAGGCTGATGAAGCACGACAGATGTTACTTCAACCGATTCTCGATGATTTAGATTCACATGACGTATGGAACTTGATTCAAACAAAAACAATCAACTGACAGGAGTGCTTGCTATGCTTGTGACTGACCTCGATTCCCGATTGACTGAGTTATACGAAGAGATGGTGTCGCTTCGACGCCACTTCCACCAACATCCCGAACTCTCTTTTGAAGAACGGGAGACACCGCGGACGATTGCGGCCTATTTACGTGAGCTCGGGCTCGACGTGCGCGAACACGTCGGCGGCAACGGTGTCGTCGGACGGATTCAGGGCGGTGACGGTCCAACCATCGCGTTTCGTGCCGACTTCGATGCGTTACCGATTCAAGATTTAAAAGATGTTCCGTATCGTTCAAAAGTGAACGGCTCGATGCACGCTTGCGGCCATGATGCCCATACGGCGACGTTGCTCGTCTTGGCGAAAGCCTTTACGGAAATTGATCTTCCCGGAGATGTCGTCCTCATCCATCAGTTCGCGGAAGAGCTCGCACCAGGCGGGGCCAAACCGATGATCGAAGATGGCTGCCTCGACGGGGTCGACTACATTTATGGTTCTCATATTTGGACGCCGCTTCCATTCGGCACGGTTGGTGTGAAGACCGGACCGATCATGGCGGCGGCCGACCGGTTCGAACTGACCGTCAAAGGCAAAGGAGGTCACGGGGCCATCCCGCAACACACGGTCGATGCCGTCATGGTCGGAACCAATATCGTCAGCCAGTTGCAACAAGTCATCAGCCGCCGCATCGACCCGCTCGAACCGGCCGTCTTGACCGTCGGGACGTTCGTCGCCGGTCAAGCGTTCAACGTCATCGCCGACGAGGCGAAACTGTCCGGCACGGTACGGACGTTCACCCCGGAGACACAGACGCGCATCATTACCGAGATGGAGCGCACCATCGCCCACATCTGTTCGGCGAGCGAGGCACATTATGAGCTCGATTACATTCGCGGCTATCCCGCTGTCATCAACCATGCGACCGAGACCGACCATGTGCGTCGCAGTGCCGCGCGTGTCGTCGGGACGGATGGCGTCATCGAGATGGCACCGCTCATGGTCGGAGAAGATTTCGCCTACTATATGCAACACGTCCCCGGTAGCTTCTTTTTCACAGGGGCCGGCAATCCGGAAGTCGGGGCCGTCTTCCCCCACCATCACCCTCGGTTCGATGTGGATGAACGGGCGATGCTGCATACCGCCCGCATCCTCATGCAGGCGGCGTTCGAGACGTGGAACATGCACAAAAAAGAAGACTGACGCCGCGGCGTCAGTCTTCTTCTGTTTGATCAGATAGCATCGACACAAGTACTTGGTCGACACGTTTTCCGTCCATATCGACGACTTCGAACCGGAGTCCGTACGCCTCGACGACATCTCCCCGTTTCGGGAAGTCACCGAGCGAATAAATGACGAGACCGGCAAGCGTATGATAGGAATTTCGTCCTTCATCGAAGCGATTGTCTCGAATCCCGAACGTCCGCTTCAAATCCTCGATGCCGAGCAATCCATCGGCCAAATATGAGCCGTCTTCACGGCGCACGACTTCCGGTGTTTCTTCTTCAATCATCACTTCGCCGACGATTTCTTCCAAAATATCGAACAACGTGACCATTCCAAGGAACCCACCATACTCATCGAGCACGAAGGCGATTTCGACGCCATTCTTTTGCATCATCTGCAACACTTGGCTCGCTTCTCGCTGTTTTGGCACGACGAGCGGTTGTTTGATTCGTTTCAAGATTTGCGATGGCTCCCGAAGCGTCGGTAACGTCAAAATATCACGGACATCGATATAGCCCACGAATTCATCGAGCGTATCGCGACCGACCGGGAGTTTATTGTGTTTACTCTCATAAATCGATTTCTTGATATCGTCCATATCATCTTCGAGGTCGACCCATTCGAGCGTCGTCCGCGGCTGCATCAACTCATAAATCAACTGGTCATGGAACGCAAACACGCGCTCGACCTGTTGTACTTCTTCGTGAGCGAACGCCCCTTGTTGGGCCCCTTCGAATAAGAGCTGTTTAATCTCGAGCTCCGTCTCGCCACTCGATTGTTCTGCTTTCAAGCCGAGCAGTTTAAAGAGGAACAACGTCGATTTCGATAAAATCCAAATGAACGGTCGCATCACTTTGCTGAATACATCCAACGCTGGAATGATGGCCATCGTGACTTTCTCTGGTGACACGAGGGCAATCCGCTTCGGCACGAGTTCACCGATGATGAGCGACAAGTATGTGATAATCGTGACCACGACGACGTAACCGACGGTCGGTGCGTATTGGGCACTCATTCCGAGCTGTGCGAACAATTCGCCGAGCGGTGCCGAGAAACGCGCACCCCCGTAGGCCCCGTTAATGATCCCGATTAACGTGATTCCGACTTGGACCGTCGATAACAGGTCGGTCGGATCTTTTGAATACTTGAGTGCGATTTCGGCACTGCGCTTACCGCGGTTCGCCTCGACTTCAAGTTTGGCCGGTTTAGACGAGATGAGCGCGATCTCCGTCATCGCGAAAATCCCGTTCAACACAATCAAGAATAAAACAATCAGTAAATCGATTACTATGGAAGAATCCACCGTTTTCATCACCTCTACGTATATTTCGTACTGCTTCCCTCTCTATCCTATCAGAGATTCGTTATCCACCTGTACCCGTTTTGCTCAAAAAGAAGCCACTTCAACGTGAAGTCGCTTCGTTTGAACTTTCTTGCTGAAGAGCCGTTGCTTGTGACTGCTTGAAGACGATGACACCGAGAAGTAGCACCATCAGTCCGATGACCTGACCTGGGGACAATGACAACCGTGGCATTCCGAACGCTCCGGACAAGTCGACACCGAGTGCCCAAATCAATT
This sequence comes from Exiguobacterium sp. KKT215, assembly GCF_055635335.1. NCBI lineage: Bacteria > Bacillati > Bacillota > Bacilli > Caryophanales > Exiguobacterium > Exiguobacterium sp. KKT215. The sequence continues at coordinate 2,839,192 of NZ_CM145756.1, forward strand.
GAGAGACGAGGATAATCGACACCGATAAAGTCGGCCCGAGCAATTGAATGCTTCGCATCACACAGAAGACGACACCGACACCGAGCAGACCGCCGAGCGCATAAATCGGCGAGATGTCAAACAGCCCTTGCAGATTACCGCCAAATAGAACAAGTGGAACGAGCGAACCGAGCAACCCGACGATAAAGACGAGCACCGTCGTCGCCCAGGCGCCTAAATAGACGTTCATTTTTGCATTGACCGCCGCTTGGACACTTATGAATGCGCCGGCCACTGCCGAACAGATGATTCCTACTATCATGAATTTCCTCCTTATTCGTACAACATGCCATTGGCACGTTCTTTTAATCGAGTCGCATCTAAAATCGTCACTTGCGTCCGTGTTTTCTCGACGAGTCCCTCATCCGCGAACGCCTGTAACGTGCGGTTCAAATGGCGATAGCTCGTCCCGAGCCATTCCGCGACTTCTTTTCGCTTCAACTGGCTCATCTCATCTTGGAACAACTCATTCCCTGACTCGCTGAGCGAGACGAGATAACCCGCCAACCGTTCTTCGAGCGTCGACATGAGATGGTTCGATGAGGCGTTCGCCTCGATAAACAACTTCTCAGACACGCCACGGAGAAGGTGCTCCGTAAATTCGATTGTCCGGTTATGTGTGCGCAACACATCGAACGGGATGCGCAAACACGTCACCGGGCCGACTGTCTCGACCGTGTGGAGCACGTTGCGTCCACTCGCATATTCGATATCTCCAATCAACGTCGGGGCCATCTTTAAACGCAGTAAGCGCAACTTGCCTTCCTCACTTAACGTATAGATTTTGACACGTCCCGACAACACGACGAAGAGTGACTCAATCGGGTTACCATTCGTGCAGAGCATCGCCCCGGACGGATAGGTCATGATTGTCGACGCCTCTAACGTTTGTCCTGAAAACAGATGGGCCCACCCGAGCCGTGCTAACGCTGTTTCTACTCTCATCTGGCTCCTCCTTACGTGAACGTGTAAATCCCAATCCCGATGATCATTAAAGCGAGCCCCAAAAGCTGACCTTGATTGACGGGTTTCTGTTTCACCCCGAACCATCCGTTCACATCAATCAAGAACGCTCCAATCAATTGGGCGACGAGCAAAACGCAAATGGCCCATGTGACACCGAGCTGTTGAATGGCTGTCAATTCCCCGAAGACGACGAAGACTCCGAACAAACCGCCGAGGCTGTAATACCAAGGCACGCGCCGAAACGCCGTCAAATCTGCATCCCGTTTGAACGCATAAATGAGGAGTGCGAGCACGAGACCGACGAGATGGACGACTGTGACCGACAACCAGGCGCCGACCGCGTAACCGAGCTTAGCGTTAAAAATACCTTGCAACGCGATGAAGGTGCCCGAGAGCACGGCAAATAAAATTCCCAAACAAGTTCCCCTCCTATCTCCTCGTCTGACTGTACGTGAGATGGAGCGCTTTGAAAAGGACATATGTCCGAAAAAAAGACAGCTTAGGAATGATTCCCAAGCTGTCTTCACGATTATCCAAGCAACTTAACGATTTCGGCGCCGACTTGTTCTGACGACTGCGGGTTCTGACCCGTGACAAGGCGCTCGTCCACGGCTACGTTGACGGCCCAGTTGTCGGCGTTATCGAACTTCCCGCCACGCTCGCGCATCGCCGATTCAAGCAGGAACGGCACCGCTGAGTCGAGTTGCATCTCGCGCTCTTCTGCGTCCGTGAATCCTGTCACGCGCTTGTCTTTGACGAGCGGCTCTCCGTTGCTCAACTTGACGTTGACGAGACCGATTGGGCCATGACAGACGGCCGCGACGACGTTTCCACCTTCATACGTGTCACGGATGACACGCTGTAACGTCTCACTGTTCGGGAAGTCGACGACTGTCCCATGCCCACCCGGAAGGAAGACCGCGTCATACGTGTCATCCGCCACTTGATCAAGTCGGGCTGTATCTTTCAATAGATGTTGCGTATCCAACACCTCTTGCGGCAATTCGCCCTCTAAGCTGTTCGCATCGATTGGCACGTCTCCGCCTTCGATGCTCGCCACCGTGACTTTATAGCCTTGCTTCTCGAATTGAAGATACGGTGCAGCGAATTCCTCGAGCCAAAGCCCTGTCGCGTGACCGTTCTCTAATTGATCGGCAGACGTCGTGACAATCAGTACATGTTTAGACATTGAAAATTCCTCCTTCTAAATTAAGCATACGAAAGACTTGTTCCCGCTCTGGTTCCATTCAAACCTCTGGATCTGCGACGTCGGTCTTTTTTTGACCTGGTCCGATTTTGGAAATGGCTTTTGCTTGCCGACCGTCTATACTCATTACATGCTGGCAGAAAGGAACGATTGTGATGAGATACGTACTCGATTGGGGATTTCTTGCCGTCGCCGTCTTAATTGTATTACTCGTGATGATGAGTGGGCTGTGAAAGAAGTTCGGTTCGGATTCACCGAGCTGTCACAAGGATGGCTGTTTGAAGCTAGGGTTGAATCGGGAACAAATCTACTGTTGTCCTGTCGTGATCGCTACTTCAGAAAGGATGTTGAATATGTCAGAACGCGTATTTATCAGTCCAGCCAAGTACGTGCAAGGCAAGAATACAATCGATCGAATCGGGGACCATGTCGGTCACTTCGGGTCACAAGCGTTGCTCATCGCCGATGACATCGTCTGGCGCTTGATCGGGGAGCGGGTGACCGATTCACTTAAAGCGAGCGGCGTCAACGCTGAGAAGGCCGATTTCGTCGGTGAGGCCTCCCGTCACGAGATTGAACGGATTGCCAAAGCGGCCGCAGAGAGCCATACCGCAGTCGTCATCGGGATGGGCGGCGGGAAAACGCTCGATACGGCCAAAGCCGTCGCTGACGAACTGGACGCCCGCATCGTGATCGTGCCGACCATCGCTTCGACGGATGCGCCGACGAGTGCCCTCTCTGTCATCTATACGGATGAAGGAAACTTTGAGACGTATCGGTTCTATAAAAAGAATCCAGATTTGGTTCTCGTCGACACGAAACTGATTGCTGAAGCCCCGGCTCGTTTCCTCGCCTCAGGAATTGCCGACGCGCTCGCGACATGGGTCGAGGTTCGAAGTGTCCTTGCTTTTGGCGGAAAAACGATGGCGGGCGGTGTCCCGACCATTGCCGCGGAGGCAATTGCCAAACGCTGTGAAGAAGTGCTGTTCGATTACGGGATTCTAGCTTACGAATCCGTAAAAGCCAAAGTCGTCACGCCGGCACTCGAGTCCGTCGTCGAAGCGAACACGCTCTTGAGCGGTCTCGGGTTCGAGAGTGGTGGATTAGCCGCTGCGCACGCCATCCATAACGGATTCACGGCCCTGCATGGCGACATTCACCATTTGACGCACGGCGAAAAAGTCGCCTTCGGCACACTCGTCCAACTCGCACTCGAAGGCCGGACGCAGGCAGAGTTCGACCGCTATGTCGCCTTGTATATGGCGCTCGAGTTACCGGTCACGCTTGAAGACGTGAAATTGAAAGATGCTTCCCGCGAGGACATCTTAAAAGTCGGCCAAGCCGCGACCGCAGAAGGCGAGACGATTCATAGCGGATTCGATGTCACCCCAGAACAAGTCGCCGATGCCATCATCGCGGCCGACCGCTACGCCCGCCTGTATCAAAGTAAACTCCGCTAAACGAACAAACGAGGAACGGCTAGTTGAGCCGTTCCTCGTTTGTTCGTTTGCGGGTGACGAAGGAAAACGCCACTCCAAGTGCCATACAACTGACCGTCAGGACGAAAAACGTCAATTGGTTCGCATAAATGATGTTCGTGAACTGATTCCATCCTGACGCATAGGCCGCGTTCTCAGAAGCACGGATGCCAGCGCGGAGCGAAGCGGCCTGCTCGGCGTTAATATAGAAACCGACTCCCGCCATGACGAGACTCCCCACCAAGAGACCGATTCGCGCCAAACGGTTTACCGACGCGACGGTGCGCTGCGCGAGCCGAATCGTAATCCAAATGAACAACAGGATGAACGGCCAACCGACTAGCAAGACGAGCACGTATGGATTCCCCTCGCCCGCCGATTCCGTATATGCGGCGGTCATCGTCTCACCTAGCTTAAAAAGCACAAATGTAATGAGCGTGATGATGAACCACGCCTTAAGCAATTTATCCATGACAACACCTCGTCCTCAGTATAGCAAAAAAACACCATGCACTTTCGCACATGGTGTCCGGTCAAGCTTTCGGACGGACGGCATAGTAAATCAAGATGACGAGCCACGTCCAGACGCCAGTGAAGATCCCGATAATCCCGATGATGAAAAATCCGAGAGGAATCATCGATTTCGTCCGATTGTAATCTTTCCACATACTCGATAGCCCTTTGATGTTGAAATACAAAAAGGCAAAGAATAGGACAAGCAGTAACAATGGTAAACCAAAAATGAGTTCCATATGTGCTCACTCCTTTCGATACTTCGATCCATCTCTTCCCTACACGATAAGTGTATCGTTTTTGGGTTGCCGGCACATCGGGCTCAGGCAGTACACGCTTCAGGTCAAGAGACGGAGACGATTTCTCTCTTATTCCCTGATTCGTTATCTTTTCATCATTTGAAAAAAAGGGAAAAGAAGAGCACCGACTCAAAAGGAGGTCATCCTTATGAAACTCATCCATGTACTCCTCGTCTTGATGCTCATCTTTCCCGTCATATCCACTTCCGCCGCAACCCCGTCACCCCAGCCAGGCTACACGATTAAAACGACGAAACTGTACTGGCGGGCCATGCAAACGTCCCCGGTCGCCAAGACGCTGTCCACGAACACACCTGTCCGTTACACGATGTATAATCGCAGTTGGTCAAACGTTTATATTGATGGCACACGCTACTATACCCCGTCGAGCAACTTAAAAGCTGGCATCCCGAAACTTGCGCCTGCGGAACGGATTCGACTCGTCAATAAACAACACGGCCTCTCGAGCACGTATCGTTCGCGGCAACTCGTCCCATTGACCATCCCGACCGTCTACACGAAAGGAAGCGAGCGAACCCTCATGGTCGCTGAAGCCGCTCACGCGCTAGCCCGCCTCTATTACGCCGGGCGAAAAGAAGGCCACACGTTGTATGCCCTTAGCGCCTATCGCTCCTACGCCAGCCAGAAATCACTCTACATGTATTGGGTCAACACGCGAGGCACAGCGTACGCCTCAAAATATGTCGCCCGTCCTGGATATAGTGAGCATCAGACCGGTCTCGCCGTCGATATGACGAGTGCACGCATGCAGATGGGACTCTATGCCTCGTTCGACCAGACCCCAGAAGGCAAATGGATGCTCCAACAGGCACACCGTTACGGATTTATCGTCCGCTATCCGAAAGGAAAAGAGAAAATCACCGGCTACAACTACGAGCCATGGCATCTCCGGTACGTCGGTGTGAAAGAAGCGACGACGATGAAACAACAAAATTGGACGTTCGAGGAGTGGTGGGCCACACGTTGATGCGAGCATCTCGAGCGAGGCATCGATCGTGTTCCATGTATAATGAACGCGTACGATATCGCAGAGGAGGACATGTGCATGTGGATTGTCATGAACAAACTAGACGTTGAAAAAGGGAAAGTTGAAGCGGTCACCGCTCGTTTCCAAACGACGAAAGGCATCGAGTCGATGGATGGATTCGTCCGGATGCAAGTGTTGACGGATACATCGGATGAGACGAAGGATCAGGTCGTCATCATGACGACGTGGCGCGACGCGGCGAGCTTTGAGAATTGGCGCGATAGCGGTGCGTATAAACATGCCCACAAAAAACGGGACGATGGCACTTCTGAAGTGAAGCCCATCGTCCTCGGAAACACGGTCACCCAATATGAGGTCGCCATCGAGCACGGCGCCTCAACCGATGACGTATAAAATATCTTGTGGTCTGATAATCCCGAGTAACGGCTCATCTTCTTGTCCCGTCTCGGTAATCAGCAAGGCATCGAGACGGACGCCGTCCTTCATACTGATAAAATGATGGTGCGCCTCGATGACCGACGTCTCTTGCGCGATAAACCGGTACCGTCGCAGGTGCGGGTCGTGATGGAGTACGTCCTTGACTTGAACGCCTTCGAGTGACACATGTGGCCCGTCGACCGTTTCGGCGAGCCAACTGGTCACTCCTTTTTTCGTCAACAACCCTCGCCACGACCCGTCTTGGTTATAGACGGGGAACTGCGAATAATTCTTGTCTCGAATCTCACCGAGCACGGCGACCAGCGAGTCATCGGCGTTGAACGTCGTCACGATTTTACGGAACAGCGGGATGACTTGACGCGGATGGAGGAGTTCTTTCTCCACTTCGAGAATCAAATTGACGATGGAGTCATGCGGTTCAGCGATGATGAAGTCCGGCTCCCGCCGTTCGTGGACGATGGCGTTCCGCAACTGACTCATTTGATGTAAATCTTCTTTATATCGATCAATAATCGGATTATGTTTGGCAAGACGGTTGACCATGTTGCTGAAACTGAAATGCTGGCCGTCCCCCATCTCTCGACTTAAATAATCTTCAATCCGATGATACGATGCGATAAACTCTTCAGCTCGACTCATATATTCACGCTCCTTGTCGCCTTTATATACCCTATTTTTTTAAGTTCGAGCAGGAAAGCGTGACCCAATCTCGAATCCACAACTAATCATCTATGAAATGGAGGGGTTCTCATGGCAACTCCGGTCTCGCAAATGACACCGATCCCGAACAAGGACGCCTTCCGTTCCGGCATGCGTGCCGGCATTCCCGTCGCCGTCGGCTACATCCCGATTGCCATCGCCTTCGGTCTGCTTGCGAAATCATTCGATATGCCAAACGTCATCACGCTCGCCATGTCATTATTCATTTTTGCCGGCGCCAGTCAGTTCATCGGTGTCCAGTTGATTATGGCCGGTTCGATGTATTGGGAGATTATCTTGACGACGTTCATCTTGAACTTGCGGCACTTCCTCATGTCGGCGTCATTGTCCCAGCGTCTCGAGACGACCTCGAATCGATTTCTGGCCGCCATCGCGTTCGGCGTGACCGATGAGACGTTTAGTGTCGCCTCGACGCGTGACGAGTCGACGCGCGGCCACTTTGTGCTCGGACTAAACCTAATCGCCTTCTTGGCTTGGAACGTCGGGACATGGATTGGCGTCTTTCTCGCCTTCGGCTTGCCCGTCTCGGTCCAAACGAGTATGGGCATCGCCTTGTACGCCATGTTCATCGGCCTGCTCATCCCATCCCTTACCCGCAAACCGGTCATCGTCGTGGCTGGGATTGCCGTCCTGACTCAAGCCATTCTCTACTTCGGCGTCTCTCCATTCATCCCGCTGTCGTCGGGCTTGAGTATCATCTTGGCCACGATTGTCGCAGCCGGGATTGGCGCTTTGGTATACAAGGAGGATGAGGTATGATCAGTCTGTTTTTGCTCGTCCTGGCCATGGCGTTCGTCACATACATCCCGCGGCTCGTTCCGCTGCTTTGGCTCCGGGACATCAAGTTGCCGCCGTTCTTGAAGCGATTTTTACTGTTCACGCCTTATGCGGTGCTCGCCAGCCTGATTTTTCCGGGCATCTTACAGGCGACGAACAGTCTCACGTCCGCTTTAGCGGGTGGGGTCGTCGCCGCAGCGCTCGCATTACTCCGGGCCAACTTGATGCTCGTCGTCATCGGCGGCATCGCCGGGGTGTATCTCGTTGATGCGCTCCTCTAACAAACAAGTCCGCCCAAATCGGGCGGACTTGTTTGTTTAGGCAGAGACGGCCTGACGTCGTAATTGAACGAACACGTCGACGAATGCGGCATCCCACTGGGTATTACGTCCACTCTCGAGAATTGAGAGTGCTTTTTCGACAGGCATCCCTTTCCGATACGGACGGTCCGATGTCATGGCGTCATACGCATCGGCAATCGCCATGATGCGACCGAAGAGCGGGATCCCTTCCCCAACCAATCCGTCCGGATATCCGCGCCCGTCAATCCGCTCATGGTGAGACCGGACCCCGGCCATAATCGGTTGCAGTGACTCGGGCAAGGCGATTTGATTCAATATATGAATGCCGATCGTCGGATGCTCTTGAATCTGAGCGAACTCGTGGTCCGTCAGCTTCCCTTCCTTCAACAGCACATCATCGCGAATCCCGATTTTTCCGATATCGTGCAGCAACGCCGATTTGCGGAGCAACTCAATCTGTTCATTCGGCAACTGAAGCGCCTGCGCCAATTCGACCGAATAAGCGGCCACCCGCTCAGAATGTCCGGCCGTATACGAATCGCGGGCGTCGAGTGTCGCGGCGAACAACACAAACAGGCTATTTAACAGTTGCTCGTTTTCCTGATCACGGTACGTGACGTTCGTCACCATCTGGTTGAAGCCGGTGACGAGTTGGGCGAACTCATCGGAGTAAGGGTTGTCGATTGTGTTCAACCGCCCGGCATCCAATGCGGCGACCCCTTCGGTCAAGGCACCGATTGGACGTTTGATGTTGTCATAAAGTAAAAAACTACTGAACGTCGCAACTCCGATGATGACGACTAAAATCAAAGCCGCCCACTGCCAATACGCATCGGCTTGTTCCACCGTCGACAGCTGCACTCCTGACGCCAAAATGAACAATGCGACCGGGAAGACCCCGATAACGAGCATGCTAATCAACAACTTCGTCCGGACACTGATGGACCGATACGTCGCTTGCAGCGGACGTTGATGTAGGCGATGGCTCATCTCTTGCAATTGGAGCAAGAGCGGTTCCACCGACCGGTACGTCAAAAAGAATTCGATAAGCGCGTGTAAGATGGCAATCAAGATGGCGCCGAATGCCGCCAAACCAATCAACCGATACGGGAGGTCGATCCAGCCTTGGTGAATGGCAAACGCCGTCAAACTCATCGCCGGAACGGATAACCCGAATAAGTGTGGACCCAGAATCCGCTTTACCGTCAACGTGGGAAAGTGACTCGTCTGATTGAACGCCTGTTGTAACGCCTCATAGGTCGGTGCATCCGTATGGAACACGTGATAGATAGGACGAATGTGACGCCGATAAAGGAGTAATTCAAGCCCGATCATCGTCATGCCCGACATCCCCATGATGACGGCCAAGATGAGCATCTCGGTCTGGGACAGACTGAGCGTCTGAAAAATAAACAGTCCCCCGACCCCGAACACGGCGATGCCTGATCCCCATATGTAGTTCATAATGAGCGTACGTTGAAACTGTTTGAACATATGTATGTCACTCCTGCCTTCTTACCGACCTGTTTCTTATTATATCGACAAAAGTGACACTATTTTACAGCAAAACAAAACGGGCCCCTATACAGGGACCCGTCATTCACTGTTATGGACGAAGTGGACCTTCGTTGTCATCAAGTGAACGGTTATCTTGATCTGGTGTGATGTTGTCGTGGAACGGGTTCGGTTCTGGACCGTCTACGTTCGTCACATCAGATTGTGGGGCTTGGGGACGATTCGTTTCACGCTTCAACTCTTGTTTCGTTTGATTCGCTTCACGTTTCGACTGTTCCACACCTTGTTTCGCCTGTTGCTTCGCAGCTTCGGCTTCTTGATTCATCTGTGCTTTTTCTTGCTCGAGACCTTCTTTCGATACTTCTGTTTCATCGATTCGCTTCTCAGCTTTCTTCAAGTAGCGAGCTGCTGTCTCACGTCCACCAAGACCGAAGGCAAGGCCGAAGGCGAGAGCAACTGCACCAAGGATGAGCAAGAATGCCGTATTGACGATCATTGGCGCGATGCCAAGTTGGCTGATTGCCATGAAGAAGGCGATTCCAAGAATCGCGTATTTCGCGACGTGGCGCAAGACGCTCGGTTGGCCAGCTCCATCTACGAGCACGCTACCGACGAGACGCTCTGCCATGTTCGCGAGCCAGAAACCGACCGCCAAGATGACGATGGCTGCGATGACCATTGGCAAGTATGCGAAGATTGCTGTTGCGAGCGAAGCCATAAAGTCGAGGTTCGCGACTTGAAGTGCCTCTGATACGAACAACAAGATGATGATGATTTGAACGATTGTACCGATGACTTGTGCAATCGATGTCGATGACGTCGAGCGGCCACCTAGACCCATTTTGCTAGCGAGTGAATTGACGCCCAAGTTCTCAAGGAGAGAAACGACGACACCTTTCAACCACTTGGCAATGAATACACCGGCGAGAATCAAGACGATTGCCACGATGATATTCGGAATCATCGCCAAGACATCATTGAGCATCGAGATGGCCGGATCTGAAATTCCACGAACATCAAGTGCTTCAAGCGCTGAAATCGTGACCGGAATCATAATCAAGATGAAGACGATCGTTCCAACCGCTTTTGCGAGACTTGACCCTTTCACGTAATCAGCCAAGTGAAGTTTCTCGGCGAAGCGGTTAAGACCTGCCGCTTCCAAGAACTTCGTCAAAATATCGCGGACGATTTTCGCAACGACATAACCAATCGCGAAGATAAGGGCTGCAGCGACAAGTTTTGGAATGAAGGCAAGGAAACTGTTCAACAAGTCTTCAAACGGACCGCTGATGCCTCGTAACCCAAGCGCATCGAGTACCGCTGGAAGAGCTAACAATAGGACAAGGTAAAAGACGATATTGGCGACCGTGTCAACCCATTTCGTCTGATTGACACTAGTCGACTCTTGGCCTGTCTTCTCCATCAACTTGTTCAAGTTGAGACGATGACCTGCCATTTGAATCCCTTTTTTCAAGAGCGTGGCGATAATCCATGCGACGAGCAGGATGAGACCTGCTTTAATCACGCCTGTGATTAAGCCAGAGAAGCCGGCATAGATTTGACTGAACGGTTGAGCGACAGCTGGTACGTTCAAGAATTCAAAGATAATTAAGAATGCGAGAAGCAGTACGCCGAAGAAGACGACTTTTGCGATGATGCGTTCAGGCGTCCACCGCTTTTCCTCTCTTCCAGGCTTTCCGGGTTCACCTTCTTGTTTTACCCCTACACGGTCGTCAAGACGTGCTTTGCGAAGCGCTTTGCGCGTCACGTTTTCAAGAACTTTCGCCAAAATGAATCCGACGACAAGAATGACCAAGGCAAGCAAAAGCTCAGGCAGCCATGACATGAACGTGTTGAAGTTATAGGTAGTATTGTTCATTTAACATCTTCCTCCAATCTCTTTTTGAAATGATTTCATTTATTTGACTCTTTGTATAAATACCAACATTTGCAGTTGCCTAAACCTTGCCAGTTCTTATTCCTCTATACATGATTCAAGTCAAAACGTTTTTTTAGAAAGTGATTCTAGTAAGAAAGAAGTCGTGTCTTTCTCAAGTAAATGTGATACGAATTAAAAGAAGAAGTCTTTTGAGGAGGAATCAAGATGAACATCGCCCTGATTGCCCACGATAAGAAAAAAGATGATTTGATCGTGCTCGTAAAAGCCTACGCCCACGTCTTGAAACAACATCAATTATTCGCGACCGGTACGACTGGAAAGCGCGTCGCTGAGGCGACCGGTTTACCGGTCCATTGTTTTCAATCCGGACCGCTTGGCGGGGACCAAGAAATCGGCGCCGCCGTCGCTCGAGGCGAGATGGACATGATTATTTTCTTCCGTGACCCGTTGACGGCCCAGCCGCACGAACCCGATGTGAGCGCCTTGATGCGTCTCTGTGACGTGTATTCGATCCCGCTAGCGACGAATATGGGAGGCAGTGAGATTCTCATCCGCAGCATCGAACAAGGCGACTTCGAATCATTGACGCTATCGCATAACGACCCACCCCCGGAATAATCCAACTATGAGAAGAGAGGAATTTTTCTGAAACCACACGTATCGAACGATCCAATCGTTCAACAGTTTTACGATCAAGTCCGAACGCACTTGCACGACCTGCTCCATGATGAGACGAAAGCCGATCGGTTGCTCGACAGTTTAGCGGGCTATATTCGACAGGCGGAAAAGAATGGACAGTCGCTAGAGGGGCTGACCAAGCAAAACCCGAAGGATTATGCCTTATTTTTAATCGAACAACCGACGACGAACGAAGAGTATCGCCGCCGCTACCATACGATGATCGAGGCGTCAGAAGAATTGAAATCGCATGAGAAAACTCAAGCCAATCGGGAATTCGACTGGGCCATCGATCGGCTCAACGACGTCCAGGTCAAGCTTCAAGATGTCGAGATGCGTGACGTCTCCTTTTTGGCCTATACAAAAATCGAGGCCATCAAATCATCGCGTCGCGTCTGGAATCAATTCGGTTGGCTGCTCGGCATGATTTTAGCGTTCGCCTATGCGAATCTGTTGCTCGTCATGGATGACGTGTTCAGTTTGCGCTTGTTCACGGCTCCGGCCATATCTTATCCGCTTGACTATTTCGGGTTCGTGCTCCCCGTGTTGCTGACGGGAGCCGTGTTCGGACTTTTGACGCGTTTTCGTCATCACTTTCAGACGTTAGGACGGCGGATTCTATTTGCTTTGCTCATCATTGCCGTATACGTCGGGTTCGTTTTATTGACCCAACCTATCCTGTTCTCGCTCGGATGGTCGTTCTTGATTCAATTGACGCCTGTGTATGCACTCATTCTGCTAGCAATCAGTGGATTCATGGCCATGTGGACGCTCGTCGAGTTCGTTTGGAAGAACACGCGATGCCATCTTGGAAACGAAACATTGATGATTTATTATTGATGACGCCATTCTCATATTGAGATGGCGTTTTTTGTTTGAACCCTTGCTAGAACGGAAATTACTAATAGCGTGACGTCGATTTATAAAATAAACGATTATGAAGGAGGCACAACATGTCGGATCGCAAAATTATTGGATTATTCCATAACGAACAAGAAGTCATGGATAAGGTGAATGAACTCAAGCAAGCTGGGGAAGCCGAGAAAAACATGCACGTCGTAGCCAAGCGGGACGGGGAAATTTCTGCTTTGCGCTACCACACCGATGTGAACGCCGAATCGGGGATTCGCGATGTCAACTGGTTGGACCGCGTAAAAGCGTTCCTTCACGGAAGCGACCGCATTCGCGATGAGTTAAGAAACATGGGACTCAGCGACGCGGAGGCTGAAGAGTATTACACGTCAATTGATGCCGGCAAACTATTGCTTTACATCGATAAGCATTCATACGAACGCTATCCGAACATGTATAAAAAAGATAGTGAGCTCGATCATGATAAAGGGGAGGAAGCGGATGGCATCGCCTTCGACGCGAAACCGTTCAATGATCATGACGAAGAACCGCGCGGCACGAAAGAGGACCCAATCGTCCGCGGACATTCTGGCTTAGAAGACCATCGCCGATTATAAGGAGGAAACCAACATGAGTGAGAAACGATTCATCAGCATGTATGATACGCAAGATGCAGCGCTCGGCAAAGTCGAGGAGTTGCGTGCGAAAGGCTACAAAGATTCAGACATCTATGTCGTCGCCAAGCACGAGGACAACGTCTCGATTTTACGTCGTCAAACGGACGTCCATACCGAAGCGTCACACCATGCCGGATGGTTCGACAAAGTACGGGCGTTCTTGAGCGGACACGAGGACGTCCACGCGGGGCTCCGAAACATGGGCTTGAGCGAGGAAGAGGTTAGTCGCCACTATAGCGACGTCGAGGCCGGGAAAATTTTGATTTATGTGGACGAGGATTTCGAACGTCGCCACAATGAAGGACTGACGGTCGATTCGACGCCGTATAACGATACAAGACACGACACAAGCCATCAAGGCCATCACACGTCCGACGGTCTTGAAATCGACTCGACTCCGTATAATGACCCAAATCGTACAACCCATGGCACGCGGGCTGATCGTTCGCCAGCCTCTGACGGCTTAGAAATCGATTCTAAACCGTTCAATGAGCCGGTCGGTGACGACCCGAACCGGGCCGTCGACCCTGAACAGGATCGGTTGGACAAAGAATCCAAATTAAACGACCGCGAGAACAAGTTGCGCGGACTCGATGATCGGGCACTCCGTAACGATTATGAGGACCCGGATAATATCCGCCGTTTCTAATCCATGATGCAACAAGGACCTGACCGCAACCCGGTCAGGTCCTTGTTTTACGTCAAACGGTTTTTTGGCTCTTCCCCAGCGAGCACGTTTATGATGGCTTCCCGATTGAGCGCCATCATCGCGAGTCGGGTCCGAATCGATGCGCTACCGATGTGCGGGAGTGTCGTCACGTTCGGGAGCGTCAAGAGCGGATGGTCCATCGCCACCGGCTCTTTGGCGAACACATCGAGCCCAGCCGCCCAAATCCGCTGTTCGCTTAACGCCTCGTACAGCGCCGTCTCATCGATAATCTCGCCACGGGCGACATTGATGAAGATGGCTGTCTGCTTCATTTTGGCGAACTGTTCCGCCCCTAACATCCCGCGTGTCTTCTCAGTGAGGGGCGCTAGGACAACGACGAAATCGGATTGTTCGAGCAGCTCATCGAGGTCCGCATAGACGAACCCGTACATCGACTCCGATTCATGACGTCGCGTCCGATTATGATACAACACGTCCATATCGAAGCCGCGGGCCCGGCGTGCGACTGCTTCGCCGATTCGCCCCATCCCGATAATCCCGAGCTTGGCCCGATACAAGTCCATACCGACATATCCCATCGGTGTCCACGACTTCCATTCCCCAGCCCGTAAATCGCGTTCGGCTTCCCCAAGCCGGCGTGCCGTCATCATCATCAGTCCGAAGGCAAGGTCGGCCGTCGTCTCGGTCAACACGTCAGGCGTGTTCGTCACGACGATGCCGCGTTCTTTGGCCGCTTCGATATCAATATTGTTATAGCCGACCGCCAAATTCGAGATGACCTCGAGTTGTGGGGCTTGTTCAATCAGTTCCCGGTCAATCGTGTCACTGAGCATCGTCCAAAGCGCATGCGCCGATGCCGCTTCTTCCACTAACACGTCGCGTGGGACACTCTTCGCTTCTTCCTCCCACATGCGGACCTCGTACTCGTCCCGCAGCGGTGCCACAGCCTCTTCCGGTAATCGTCTCGTAATGTAAATTCGTTTCTTCATAATTGTTTCCCCCTTTTGTCTCGTCTCGATCAGTGTATCAAACCGGTTCAATCAAGACTTGTTTTTCGTGACTGGATTTTGTTCCATGAATTTTTCGAACAACGAGCCAAAATCGCTGTCGAGCAGTTGCTCGATCGTCTTCGATGAATCCATCGCGTTCCGGTAAGCGACTTCGTTGATGGCGAGCCCGATTGCCCACGTGATGCCTGATGCGACAGTCGCATTGATGACGCTTGCCGCTGCATTTGCTCCCGGGAAGAACTTCATGACGTTCAGTAAAATCGTCTTTGAGAGCGCCCGGCCGATTTGTGGGATGATGGTGCTACCAATCAGTGTCTTCAGCATATCGTCGTTCGCTTTCACGCCCCAGTAGCGAAATAAGTGGACGCTCATCGTCACTTGAATCGGTGTGAGCGCGATGGCATCAGCGAACGGGAGCGGCACGGCGGCGGCCGTTCCGGCACTGGCGACATACCCCGAGATGATTCGGTTCGCCTTCTTCCGCTTCAATTTGAGCATCGCCTCACTCTCGGCATGAATCTCCATGAGCAATCCTTCTTGGAGCGAGTGGTCGAGCTGTTCGACCGACCAGGTGACGAGACGTTCCCAATCGAGATGGGTCCGCAATTCCGGGTCATTCAATAGCTCGGCGGCGATGCTGACTTGGAACACCGCCTCTTCCGGCACCACATCGACTAATTCCTGGCGAAGCGCCGCGAGCTCATCTACATCGACTTGGTCGATTTGTGTCAACAGGACGGCGACCGATGTCGCTTCGTTCAACTGTTTGATGAGCGCCCGGTCGAGCGGGGTGACCCGTTTCATCGAGGCGTTGATGACGTACCAAACGAGATGAATCTGTTCGGCCGCGCCTTTCGTCTGGGCCCGCTCGACGAAACCGATGACTTCATCGGCATACGCTTGCTGCCGGTCGCTCCCAATCTCATACCCTTCACTGTCATAGAGCACGATGGAAATCTCATCGCTCATGAACTGATGAATCCCCCGCGTCACCGGTTCACCGGCGGCCACTTTCGTCAAGTCACGACCGAATACGTGGTTAACGACCGAACTCTTGCCCGAGCCGGTCGCCCCTGCGATGAAAATATTCGGCTTTTTGACTTTCCCTCGTAAGCGGTCGAGCTCTTCCTTCAAATCGTACGTATCAAAGTTGAATGGGGTCTGTTTATCCATGTCCGTTCCTCCTCATTGATTGAGCGTCCGGCCGAGCCGTCGCATCTCTTCCTCGAATCCGCGGTGCACGTCTAGCTCGATCGTCTGTTTAACCAGCTCGTATTGTTGGTTGACGGCTTTCTTGATGCCGCGCTCCGCCGTTCGCCGTTTGAACGCCCAATAAATGAAGTGGACGCCCGGAATCATACCGAGCACCATCTTTCGGACGGTCCGGTTGAACGAATAGTCAAACCCGAGCTCGACCCGGCGTGTTTTAAAGACGAGGTCGGACGGTGCGCCGACGAGCGGGTAGCGTTCCATCAATTGAATATAATGCCGCACGCCTTGGGCCATCGCCGCCTCTGTCGTCTCAGCGGCCGCTTCGAGCGTTCGTTCCAAGTCTTTTTCGATTTGGCGGGCTTTCCAGCTGATCATCACCTGCGGGGTAATCATGCGGATTGTTTCAGCCGAACGATAGCTCCGGGCACGCCACGCTTCCAACTCGGTCAATAAATGACGCGTCAAGTTATGTGGCAGCTTCCGTTCGACGTCTCTCCAAAGGTTGGTCCGATTGCGTTGCCACACCGCCTCATAGCCGATATGCGGCACGACTTGTCCGCCGAGCAATTTCTTTTCGACACTGTTGACACGAATCATCGCATCCCGTGAAATTCCGAGTTCGCGCATGAGAACGTCCTCCATCGCTTCTGCCTTCTCGACGTTCATGGCACTGTCCGGATTATAGTTCGTCAAAATAATGGTGACGTTGCTTCGCTTCGCGTAAAGCGGTTTGAGAATCGATTCGAGTTCGTACGCCTCGACGCGCCCTGAATTGATTGAAAGGAGGTAATAGATAGTATGGAACCAGTCAGCAATATCGAGCGCGCCTTCCCGCTTGTTGACGATGGAGAGGACCGCTTCGTGCCATTCATCGGACCGGTCTGCCTCGAGCCCCCACGTATCGAAGAAACGGAACAGAATCCCGCGCTCGAGGTCATAATACTCGTATTCGTGAAGTCCTTCGGCTGTCACCGGGCTGCCGGCACGTGACTCGGCGACGTCACGCCCATAGATGTAATTTAAAAAAGCGCTCTTCCCGACCCCCGTCTTCCCCGCAATCAAGATGTTCGAGACAAGCCCTGTGTTGTCCATATGGTTCCCCCTACATTCGTTATATAATTACCATTATACTAAACGGACACATTTGAAACGTCCGACGGAAGGATGAGACCGATGCTGCACCATGTCGAATTGTACGTTTCCGATTTAACGAAGAGCCTGAACGCTTGGGACTGGCTTTTCACCGAGCTTGGCTATACCGTCTATCAACAATGGGACGAAGGAAGAAGTTACCGCTTCGGCCCCACGTATCTCGTCTTCGTCCAAACCGAGGCCGACCACCTCGAACCTCCGTACCACCGGAAAAGGACCGGGTTGAACCATCTCGCCTTTCACGCCGCGTCATTGGAGCAGCTCGAGCGACTGCGCTCGGAGTTGACTCAGCACGGATTCACGGAACTGTATGCCGACCGCTTCCCGCACGCCGGTGGTCCGAATTATACCGCCCTCTATTTTGAAGACCCCGACCGCATGAAAGTCGAACTCGTGGCAACGATGTGAACAGTTGAAACGGCTTTCAAAAAAAGTTTGTGAAAACAATTGCAAACTTTTGTTGGACCTCCTAGACTTAAGTTGTCTAAAGGAGGCCGTGTTCAAATGGAAAAACAAGCTGTCGAGTATATGGAAGAAGCCGCCTATAAAAAAGCGACGCTGTTGCGTCATGCGTTTGGTCACTACGCGCTCCGATCCATCGTTGCCGGTTTTTTGATTGGGATTGGGGTCGTCTTTGCTTTTTCGGTCGGGAACATGTTCATCAATGTGCCGGGGACGATGCTGTTCGCCGGGATGAGTTTCTCGGTCGCGCTCGTCTTCATCGTCTGGATGGGTGGCGAGCTGTTCACGAGCAACACGATGTATTTGTATACGGGCGCGAAACGCGGACGTGTCGACTGGCGTGATTTAGCGGCCGTCTGGGGCATCAGCTGGCTCGGTAACCTCGTCGGTGCGCTCATCCTCGTTGCACTCGTCATCGGGGCCCACAGCATGGGTGACGTCGACACGGATCATCTCTTGTCCGTCGTCGCTGCGAAAAAGATGGGCGGCGAGGCGCTCGCGATTTTCTTAAAAGGGATTTTGTGTAACATCCTCGTCTGTATCGCTATCTTCATGCCACTGAAAACGAAGAATGATGTCGCCAAAATCATGCTGACGATGCTCCCGGTCGTCGTCTTTTTCGCCGCCGGCTTCGAGCACTCGATTGCCAATATGGGCATCTTCGGGCTCGTGCTCTATTATGTCCCGTCCGAGGCGATTAACGTCAGTCTAGCGTTGCATAACCTCGTCTTCGCCACGCTCGGCAATATCGTGGGCGGTGCCTTGTTCGTCGCCGGGACGTACGTCCATTTGAACGCCAAGCCAGCCGATACGAAAATCGAATCCATCCGTCAACAAGCATAAAAAGACAGGGGCCCCGATGCGCAGGGCCCCTGTTGTTGCATATTGAACGAATTAACCTTTTGTCGTATCGGCAGCAGCCGCTTGGACTGCACCTTGTGCGACTTCTTCTTCTTCGACGTCCCAACATTCCGTGTTCTCGATGCCGAGTTTACGGGCCGAGAAGCGTGGGTTGAGCCCTTGGGCACGCTGCTCTTCGTAGTCGCGAAGGACTTTGAAGGCGACGCCACCAAGCAATGTGATGGCTGCAATGTTGATTAACGTCATCCCTGCCATGAACAAGTCAGCCAAGCTCCAGACGAAGCCGAGGCTTGCGACCGCTCCGATGAAGACGAACGCCATTGTCGCAAGGCGGAAACCAAGAACTGCGTTTTTGCTCTTCTTGATGAACTCGATGTTTGTTTCACCGTAGTAGTAGCTACCTGCGATTGAACTGAAGGCGAACAAGAAGACACTGACAGCTACGAACGCTGGCGCCCACGATCCGATTTGTTCGCTCAATGCATTTTGAAGCATGACGATTCCTTCTCCGTTACCGGCAGCATAGCTGTCTGAGAGGAGGATGATGGCCGCTGTTGCCGTACAGACGATCAACGTGTCCAAGAAGACGCCGAGCGCTTGAAGGAAACCTTGTTTCGCTGGGTGTGAAACTTCAGCAGCTGCTGCCGCGTTTGGTGCCGAACCCATACCTGCTTCGTTCGAGAAGAGACCGCGACGTACACCCATCGAGATGGCTGCTCCGACCGATCCACCGAACGCTTGCTCAAGACCGAATGCGCTCTGGAAGATCATCGCGAACACGCCTGGGATTTCTGTGATGTTGACGACGACGACATAAGCGGCGATGGCCAAGTACAATCCAGCCATAATCGGTACAACGATTGCCGAGAAGTTGGCGACACGGTGTACACCACCGAAGATGACCAATCCAGTCAAGACGACGAGGATGGCTCCACCGACGACGGCATCGATGCCGAACGCGTTATCAAACGCGGCCGCGATCGTGTTCGATTGCACTGAGTTGAAGATGAGACCGAACGTCACCGCGATTAAGACGGCGAAGACGATACCAAGGGCCCGGTTGTTGAGTCCTTTTTCAATGTAGTATGCTGGACCGCCGCGGTACGCGACGTCATCTTTTACTTTATAGACTTGTGCGAGCGTGCTCTCAATCATCGCTGTCGCTCCACCGAGAAGCGCGACAATCCACATCCAGAAGACCGCTCCTGGTCCACCGACCGTCACGGCGACGGTGACACCGGCCAAGTTACCCGTCCCGATTCGTGTGGCTGCTCCGATGAAGAACGATTTCATTGAACTGATGCTCTTGCTGTCTGTGACCTCCGGTTTTTCAGCGACGACCCGGAACATCTCTTTTAAGTAACGGAACTGCATAAAGCGTGTCCTCACTGTAAAGTAAATCCCGGCTCCGACGAGCGCGACGATCAAAACATAAGTCCATAAGATGTTGTTCATGTAATCGACGCTTCCTTGTAACATGCTTTGCACGGCTTCCATAAGTAAGTTCCTCCCTGTTGTGTGAATCTAAAGTTGTTTAAAAATTTTATGATGTCTTAGTTCTGAATTATACAAAGATTCTGACAATTAGCAATAATTTTTTTATAGGTCAGTTCACACAATTTTCATATGTTATATAACAAAAGTTGAGCAATAGCTTTATTTAAAGCGCTTACAAAGCCTTTTAAAAGAAATAATAAATCTTTATTTCCCCGATTTTTTTTGATGTCCCCATTCAACTTGTTTCAAACTATTCGCTTTGTGAATAGGTTTTAAAGTATAGAAAGTATTCATTCAAGTTCGCTATTCATTTGGGAAATAAAAAAACAGTCGCTCATGTGAGCGGCTGTTTGTTAAACGCCTGTCCGTTTCTTCTGGTTGTTCGGCTTCTTCGTCAACTGGTTCGTCAACGGTTTCTGCTTCGTCCCACGAAGTCCTGTCGGCACTTTCGTTTCGTTCTGTTTCTTTTCAGCGAGCTTTTGCTTCATCGCCTCTTGAAAACTTAATTTCTTTTCAGTCATATTATTCACCTCCAGCTTCGATCACTTTCACCCGACCGACCTGTCCATCGCTTAAGCGTACTTTAATGCCGTGCGGGTGACGCGGCGAGTTCGTCAAAATGTCTTTGACGACGCCTGACGTCAACTTCCCACTCCGCTGATCTTGTTTTAGGACAATCTGGACGTGGAGCCCTGGGCGAATGTCCGTGCGTTTCGTGCCATCCATACCCGACACCCCTTTCCGTATAGTCAACCTCTATCATATGCTCTTTTCCCTCGTTTGTCACAATCTATTCCACGATGCCGATTTGTCCGACCGTCTTCGTCAAATAACTTTGGTCGGTCCCGAATCGGTTCGTTACCTGCCCCCAAGCCGTCTCGACCTCGACGCGTCCCCGTCCAAACGTGATTGTTAAAATCCCTTCTCCTGCCTCATTTTTTAGTCGGGCCACTCCTTGCAACGCATGAAAGGCACGGGTCAAATCTTGTGCGAATTGGACGTACGCTCCCGTCTGGACCGTCTCACTGACTGCACCATGGACAAGCCGTAACGTGTCGCGTGACGCTTCCACGATGACGAACTCGAGCGTCCCCTCATCGTTTCCGATCTCGATGTGATGCATGTTCCCACCTCCTAAAAAGACACCCTCGTCATGAAGGTGTCTTCTCATTATAAGCGGTACAGTCTTGCTTCGAACGGACGCAGCATAAACGTGTCCGTCTCGATCGTCTCAGGATCCATCTCATTCGTTAACACGAGCGTCGCTTTGTCGAGACCAGGCAGCGTCGTCTCGGCAGGGTTTGCCGTCAAGTTGACGATGACATAAAACGTCTGTTGTTCGAACGTGCGCTCATAGGCGAACACTTGCAGATGTTCCGGCAACAAATCGCGGTAACTGCCGTACGTGAACGTGTCCTCCGTCCGACGAAGACGAATCATCGCCTTATAGAACGAAAGAATCGAATGGGCATCCTTCGATTGGGCGTCGACGTTGAGCGTCTCATACTCTTCATGAATCGGCATCCATGGCGACGATGTCGAGAAACCAGCGTTCGGTGACGCGTCCCATTGAATTGGGGTACGGACGTTGTCGCGTGATGTGCCCCATACGTGCTGCATCGAATCGATTTCACTCATCCCGTTGGCAATCCGTTCGAAGTATTCATTTTTCGTCGCCACATCGTCATAGTCATGGATGGACGGAAGCGGCACGTTCTTCATGCCGATTTCCTGCCCTTGATAGATGAACGGTGTCCCGTGCATGAAGAAGTACATCATACCGAGGGCGGTCGCGCTCTCACGCCAATAGTGGTTCTCATCCCCGACGAGCGAGACGGCACGGACCATGTCATGGTTCTCGATATAGAGGGCGTTCCATCCCGTCTCGAGCAAGCCTTGTTGCCACTTGTCAAAGATGCGCTTCAGCTCGACGACATCGAGCGGCGCTAGACGTGACTTACGCATGATGTCAACATGATCGAAATGGAACGCCATGTTCATCGCCCCGTTTTCCGGTCCCATCCATAAATCGGCGGCTTGCGGTTCAATCCCGTTCGTCTCGCCGACCGTCATAATATCGTAATTGGCGAACGTCGCTTGTTTCATCTCTTGGAGATAGTCGTGGATGCCATCGATGTTCGAATACATCGAGAACGCCGTGACGTGCGGTTTTCCGTCTGGGGACGGCAACATCGTCTCGGTTGGCATCTTCTTGATGTGGCTGATTGCGTCGACCCGGAATCCGTCGATGCCTTTGTCGAGCCACCAGTTGATCATATCGTAGACGGCACCCCGCACGTCTTCATTTTCCCAGTTCAAGTCCGGCTGCTTTTTGGAGAAGACGTGCAAATAGTATTGCTCGGTCGTCTCATCGTACTCCCACGCCGAACCACCAAAGATGCTCGCCCAGTTGTTCGGGGGTCCCCCATCCGTCCCATCGCGCCAGATATACCAATCGCGTTTCGGGTCGTCTTTCGAGCGTTTCGATTCGACGAACCACGGGTGCTCATCGGACGTGTGGTTGACGACGAGGTCCAAGAGCAGCTTCATGCCGCGTGCATGGACGGCCTTGAGCAAGGCGTCAAAGTCTTCCATCGTCCCAAACTCTTGCATGATGTCTTGATAGTCCGAGATATCATAGCCGTTGTCATCGTTCGGAGATTTATACATCGGACATAGCCAAATCACATCGATGCCAAGGTCTTCTAAATAATCGAGCTTCTCGATAATGCCGCGGAGATCCCCAATCCCGTCTCCGTTCGAATCTTTAAAGCTACGCGGGTAAATCTGATACGCGATCGCTTCTTTCCACCACGTGCGGGTGACCGTTTTTTTCGCCACTTGTTCTCTGCTGACCATTGACTCCATACGCCGCTTGCCTCCTACATCTCATCATTTATATTTTATATACTTGAAAAGCAATACCTGTTTTAGGCTGAATCTAATCCTACAATAGCACTTGTGCAAGCGTTTGCAAATAATGAGATATAAAAAATGTAGTCCGGAGACTACATTTTCGGGGCTGTCGCAACTTGTTCACAGAATGCGCCGATGACGTCCGCTAACCGCTCCCGGTCATGGTCCATCGTCGCCACATGATACGACTGTTCGAGCACCTCTCGTTGTTTTGGGGCTTGAACAGTCTCGTACAACCACATCGAGTCCTCGGGCGGCACGACGTTATCGATGGCCGAATGGATGACGCACGTCGGTACGGTCACCTCGGCCGCCATCGGTCGCACTTCCTCGATGAGCGCGAGTAATTCCCGAATGGCTGACGTCGGCACTTTGTCGTAGACGATTTCGTACACGCCCGGTGCACAGATATCCGGTTCGTCTTCATCAATGAAACGACAGACATCGTCCGTGGCGTGACAGGCATAGCCTGGCACGGACAACGCCGCATTGATGGTGACGATCGCATCGGCCTGTCCGGCCAAAGCGGCCTTCATCGCCAGCGTCCCGCCCATGGACTGCCCGACAACGATGACGTGTCGACATCGCTCACGCAAGAGACGGATACCGGCTTCCATCGACTCATACCAGCAGCGGCGTGTCGATTGCCGAAACTCTTCCGGATCCGTCCCATGTCCTTTGAGCCGCGGTGCGAAGACGGTGAATCCTTTCTCCATCAAGGCGATTCCGACGTCACGCACACTTTGAGGCGTCCCGTTAAAGCCATGGCATAACAAGATGCCGATATCATTTCCTTCATAATAAAATGCGCCCGCTCCCGGGATGACCGGATAAGTAATTGTCGTCATTCGTTTCCTCCCCATTTAATCCACAGTTAACCGATACACTTAATTGTATTAATGAATTGTAAGAGTTGGGGGGCGTCCCGTCAACCCGATTGCCTACTTGCTCAGTTCTCTTCAAGTCTGTAATCAAACTGTAATATGAACTTCGCAATAAGTGGATTGAGTTCTGACGTCTGCTTGGTTATGTTTAACATGTAGTTGAAAAGTTGGTAAATGATAGTGAAATCCGTCAATCGATGGAGGGAGTACGAATGCAACTTCCTTACGTCAAGTCGATTAATGTAAGCGCTATCATTTCGTTTTGGCCTAAAGGGGGCATCCGCTCAAGCAAGTGACCACACGAACTGGGACATCGTATCGGCCATCTACATAATCAAAGGGAGACTAACACATGGGGAAACCACAAGCACGTTCATTCAAACAAATGACCGGCCTCGCCTTATCAGCCGGACTCATCGTCAGCAGCATGACGCCGATCGCGGCAAACGTACACGCAGAGACGCTGAACGCTTCAGACCTGTTCATCTCGGAATACGTTGAAGGCTCGAGCAACAATAAAGCGATTGAACTGTTCAATGGAACGAATGCGGCCATCGACCTCTCGGCCTATAAACTTGAACTCTATTCAAACGGCGGTACGGCTCCAGGCACGACCCTCAACTTGACAGGTACGCTCGAGCCAGGTGGCACGTATGTCATCGTCAACGCCAGCGCGAGTGATGCCTTGAAAGCGAAGTCGAACACGACAAGCGGTGTGACGAACTTTAACGGCGACGACACGCTCGTCTTGAAAAAAGGGGACACGGTGCTCGACGTCTTCGGTCAAGTCGGATTCGATCCGGGTACGAAATGGGGAACGACGGTCGCCACGGCTGACCAGTCGTTGGTTCGGAAAGATACGGTCACGACAGGGGATGCGAACGGCGCGGATGCGTTCGACCCGGCCACTGAATGGAACACACAACCAATCGATACGTTCACGAACCTCGGATCACACACGTTCCAAGGCGTCGACTACGGCGATGGCGGTACGGTAGAACCACCGGCGCCGGTCACTCCGATTTCAATCAGTGACGCCCGTACGAAAGCCGAAGGTGAAACGGTCACGATTAAAGGAGTCGTCACGGCGAAACTGGCCAACACGATTTCGATTCAAGATGCGACAGGCGGACTCTCGGTCCGTCCGACGTCACTTGCCGTCAACGTCGGTGATGAAGTCGTCGTCACGGGTGCCATCGGTTCGTATCGTGAATTGCTTCAATTGAACAGCGCCGTCGTCGTCTCGAAACAAGCGGCGAGCGTCCCAGCTGCGCAAGTCCTCACTGGCGAACAAATCAATGAGGACGTCGAGTCTGAACTCGTCACCGTCAATAACGTCACCCTCTCAGGTAGCGGGCAAAACTTGACGGCGACGGATGGAACGAAAGAGTTCGTCGTGCGTGATGAGCGCGGCATTCTCGATTTACAGACGGACGTCAACTACTCGTCAATCACGGGTATCGTGCAACAGTTCGATAATACGTATCAAATCATTCCGCGCGACGTATCTGACACAGTCATCGACGCATCGGTACTCCGTCCGGCGACAGCGAAGCCAGGTGCGGGCACGTTCGTCGGTCCACAAGACGTGACACTTTCGACGACGACAGCGGGCGCTGACATCTATTACACGCTCGACGGGTCGGACCCGAAAGTGAACGGTACGCTTTATACGTCACCAGTCCGCATCGAGGAGACGAAAACGCTCAAAGTTGCCGTCAAATCGGGTGATGCGTTCAGCGCCGTGACGACGTTCGACTATAAAATCACGGACAAAATCCGTATCCATGACATCCAAGGCGCAAGCCACACGTCACCGATGAACGGACAGACTGTTGAAGGCGTCGAAGGCGTCGTCACGTACTCGTTCGTCTCGATGGGTACGACGTAT
Organism: Exiguobacterium sp. KKT215; assembly: GCF_055635335.1. Lineage (NCBI taxonomy): Bacteria > Bacillati > Bacillota > Bacilli > Caryophanales > Exiguobacterium > Exiguobacterium sp. KKT215. The sequence goes on from NZ_CM145756.1 coordinate 2,865,117, forward strand.
TACTATATCCAAACGCCTGACATGGAAGCCGACCAAGATGCACGCACGTCAGAAGGAATCATCTTGTATGGTGGTCGTTCGATCGCGGGCATCCAAGTCGGTGATCTTGTCAACGTGAAAGGTCTCGTCAGCGAGTACGCCATCGAAGGCTACAGCGACCGTCAACAGACGGATATGAAGATGACGCAAATCGATACACGCAACGGAAGTGTCAACGTCGTCAAGAGCGGTGTCACACTCCCGACGCCGGTGAAAATCAACGCGTCGAACTTGCCGACCGAGTTCATTGACAGCGATGCCCTCGCCGTCTTCAACCCGGACAAAGACGCCATCGACTTCTGGGAGAGCCTTGAAGGGATGCGCGTCGAGACGGGCAACCTCAAATCGGTATCACCGCAACAGAACGGCGACCTCGTGACCGTGCTCGAAGCAACACCGACCGAGACGTTCAACGGTGGTATTCTGTTGAAAAAAGATGATGCCAACCCGGAACGGATTCAATTCCGTCTCGAACCGAATGCCGACGCTCGTGATTTCGATGTCGCGACCGGTGACCGCTTCAATGGCCCGATCGTCGGTGTCGTTGGATACTCGTACGGCAACTATAAAATTCAAGCAGGTCTTGATGAGATGAAGGCTGCCTTCGTCAAAGGTGATGCCAAGCGTGAGACGACGTTCATCGAAGCTGAAGAGGACAAATTGACAATCGCCTCTTACAACCTCGAGAACTTCTCGAACAACGTCAAAGAGACGTCGGACGAGAAAGCCCTCAAACTCGCGAAAGCGTTCGTCGAGGAGTTGAACAGCCCGGACATCATCGGTGTGACCGAAGTCCAAGATAACAACGGGGAAGGCACGGGCGATTCTGCGGCCGACCAAAGCTACCAACGTTTGATCGACAATATCGTCTCGATTGGCGGCAAATCGTACAAGTACGTCAACATCGACCCTGAGTACAATAAAGACGGCGGCGCACCAAATGCCAACATCCGCGTCGGCTTCTTGTATGACCCGGAACGTGTCTCGCTCACAGAAGGCATCCCTGCCGGTGACGCAACGACGGCTGTCGGTTATGAAAACGGCAAGTTGACGCACAACCCGGGCCGGATCGACCCGCTCAACCCGGCGTTCAACAGCTCACGCAAACCGCTCGCGGCCCAGTTCGACTTCCAAGGCGAGAACGTCGTCGTCATCGCCAACCACTGGAACTCGAAAGGTGGCGACACGGGCGTCTTCGGCTCAAAACAGCCGGTCGTGCTCGGTAGTGAAGTCCAACGGAAACAAATCGCTCAAATCGTCCATGATTTCGTCGCTGACGTGAAGACGGACAACCCAGAAGCGAACGTCGTCGCCCTCGGTGACTTCAACGACTTCGAGTTCTCGGATGCGATGCAAATCTTCAAAGGCGACTTAATGACGAACATGGTCGAGAAAGTCCCGGCCGTCGACCGTTACTCGTACGTCTATCAAGGGAACTCGCAAGTGCTCGACCATATCCTCGTGTCGAACCGTTTAGCGGCGACGACCGAAATCGATATGATTCACGTCAACGCTGACTTCACGGAGATGTCGGGCCGCGCCAGTGACCACGACCCGGTCCTTGCACAAATCGATCTCACTCCGGAGCCAGAAGTGGAATTGACGCGTTACACAGTCGAGAACAACAAGGCGGCACGCCTCGTCCTCCAAGATGACTTCATCGGCGTGACAATCGGCAAAGGAACGAACTTCAAGAACGGCATCTTTGTACGCGGCGCCTACACGGAATTGACAGGTGATCCGCTCAAAAACGTCGTCGTTCAAGTGAAACCGAAAGAAGCCGGTGCCATCATCGACTTCAAAGGCGCCATCGTCAAAGAAGTGATTGTCGACGGAACGAACCTTGCGGAAATCCGCGGGGCAGAGAATGTGAAACGAATCAGCTACACGAAAGGCGCATCCGCTAACACGGTCGTCATCAAAAAATAACGATTGAATCGAGAACGTAAGCGATTCCGCAAGCCGCAGACAGATTGTCTGCGGCCTTTTGCGTTTTTATTCGTGAAATTCGGGGATTAAGTAGAAGATGCTGATTATCGGAGGATGACGTCATGGAGATGCATAACGGGAACTTATATTGGCCGACCACAGAATCGGAACAGATTGTCTTACAAAAACCAATCAAGAAAGAACGCTACGACGTACTCGTCATCGGAGCGGGCATGTCCGGGACGCTGACAGCCTATACGCTTCACAAGGACGGTGTCGATTTCGCCGTCATCGATCAAGGGAAAGTCGGGACCGGGAGTACGGCCGCGAACACGGGACTCATTCAATACTCGAACGACATCATGTTGCACGAACTGGCCGACCAAATCGGCGAAGCGGATGCCGTCCGCTTCTATAAACTGTGTGCCGAGGCGGTCGATGCGCTCGATGAGGTCGCCGAGAAGGTTGACGCCAAAGACGTCTATATCCGGCGCGACAGTCTTTGCTTCGCCAGCAGTGAGGCAGATGTCTCCAAATTGAAACGGGAGTATGAGATGCTGACGAAACACGGACTCGCGGCGGAATGGCTCGACCGGGAGGCGTTACAGGAACGTTACCCGTTCGATAAACCGGCCGGCTTGATCACGAACGGCGATGCCGAGGTCAATCCGCTCACACTGAGCCGTCAGGTCGTCCGGTATTTGTCGACCCAAAACGTCTCGATATTCGAAGAGACGGACGTCACGGAAGTCGTCGCCGACGGCGACGACTGGCTCGTCTTGACGCCATCAGGGACGTTCAAAGCGGGCCACGTCATCTTTGCGACCGGCTATCGCCCGGCCCCGCTCCTCGACACCCATCGGATCGAACTCAACCGCTCCTATGCGATTGCGACGAATCCTGTCCCTGATTTCGCTGACTGGGAAGGTCAGGCGCTCATCTGGGAGACGAAACGACCGTACCTCTATTTACGGACGACCGTGGACGGTCGCATTATCGCCGGCGGACTCGATGAAGAAAAGGCAGAGACCCCGCATAGCGAGGCGCTCATTCAAAAGCGGGCCGAGCGGTTGCGCCAAGAAGTCGAGGCTTTGTTCCCGATGTACAAGTTGACAGTTGAATACGCCTGGGTGGCCCTGTTCGGTGAGTCAATCGACCAACTACCCTTCATCGGGGAACATCCGGATCGTCCCAACCTCTACTATTTGCTCGGGTACGGGGGCAATGGCACGGTCTACAGCATGTTAGGTTCTAAAATCTTGAGTGCGTTGGTACGCGGTATCGATCATCCAGATGCTCGGATCGTACGGCTAGATCGGACACGTTAATCCCCTGACATCAGGGGATTTTTTCATACATATGCATTGGAGTGAGTTAAATGACAACAAAACAAAAACCAAAATGGGTATATCGTCTGAGGCGCGGCCTTCTCTTCATCCCCGCCATCGCCTTGACCGCCTACGTCTGGCCGCATGAGTCGACCGAAAAAACGACTGATGAAACCGTCACGCAAGCAGATGCGACTGACGACGCAGGACGTTACACGATTGAAACGAGACAGGCCGTGAAAGAAGATGAGGCCGTCCGCTATACGTATGACATCATTGTCCACGGACAACCTGACGTCGAGACGCTCCAATCCATCAGTCAAGATGTCATGGACGAGGTGACGGCGCGCGATACGTTCCAAGCTGCCCTTCTCCGCTTCTATGATCACGAAGCTTATATCGGTACCGAATCTCCACTCGGCGAAGCCGTGTTTGCTCCCGAGGGCGATTGGAGTTTAGCGGATACGGTGCAGCCCGGAGCCTATGAGGAGATGACATTCGGCTGGCAATTGAAAGAGAAGGAATGGGATGCGCAACTGTCAGACGAGGAAGCGCGCGTCTGGCAAGTATGGAATCGCGTCTATGAGGCCGAGCGATCGGACGATCCTGACTTGAAGGCGAAAGTGACCCGCACCGTCTCAACAAAATATGACCTCGACCCTGAAACGGTCCAGCGCATCGTCTTAAAGCAAAGTGTCTGGGCCGCGTTATAACCGGATTCATCCAGAAAGATAGTACGAATTTTCCTTTCTTTGGCTAAATATATAATTGTATACTAATTGTATACATGTAACCGTTGACGGTCAGAGAAAGGAAGACGTTATGAAACGATGGATGGTTTTATGCCTACTGCTGGTGATGATTGGCGCCACCTTGATGCCGCGACAGGTTGACGCCGCATCAATCCCACCTTACGAGGTGAGTGCACCTGGTGGCACGACGCTCTATCAATTTGTCGGCAAGACGCTCAAGCCGAAAGCGACGTTGCGTGCGGCGAAGCGGTTCAAGGCGCTCAGTACGTCCGGTCACTACTATAAAATCCAAGACGGTAGAACCGTCTACTACGTGAAGAAGCAAGCCGTCACACTAGTCGCGACGAACTTGTCGTTGACGACGTTTTCCGGTTCGACCTACTCCCGACTGACGCACGAGTATATGCGCTCAATTTCTCGCGGACAGACGCCTTACTATTACGATGAGTTGACCGCCAAGACTGCCATCGCCCGGGCCGACGCCGCTATGAAGGGGAACTGGTATATCCCGTCCCCACCCTATCAGTTGCGTGTCCCGAACATCGATACATACCGGTTTGATGTCAGCGTCCCTGCGGTCGATTCGACGTCGTTCAAGTTTCAAATCCATTACTTCACGACGTTGAACCAGTTGACGCAAGCGTACGCCGCCACCGGACGAGACGATTATCTCCGCTACGGCAAACGAATCGTCAAGAGTTGGACCAAGCAATACCCGGCCGCGAACTATACGCGCTACCGCTGGCCGTATCACGATCATGGTACTGCCATCCGGACATTCCATTTGCTCAACTTCTGGAATGAATTCCGTTCGTCCGCGGTCAACACCGACCCGGCCTTCTCGCAACTGTTCGCCAAGACACTATATGAACATGCAACACTGCTGGCAACACCAAGCTTTTATAAACCGAACAACAATCACGGCATGTTCCAAGATATGGCCTTGACCGCCGTCGCGGAGACACATCGGAGCTTCTATCGTTCCTCGTCGTGGCGTTCTCTCGCGACGAACCGCCTCACTGGGCAGTTGAACCATAGCTTGAGCACGGACGGGGTCCATCTCGAACACTCACCGTTCTATCAAATTTATCTGTACGATACGCTCGCACGTTTCAACGACTGGGCGGCCGCCAACCGCTTCGCCTTATCGAGCCGGATGCGTGACGTCAAAGATATGCCGAGCGCGCTGACGTATATGTTGAAACCAAACGGGACACTGCCGATGTTCGGCGACACCCCGTCCATCACGCACCGGACGGACGCGATTCCATATATCGAGCGCTATCCGCACTTGACCTACGCGATGACGCAGGGACAATCGGGGACCCAACCGTCGACACGGGTCGGCAAGCTATCGAACCAGTATGCCTTCTTCCGTCAACATTGGGGCGGCACCACCGGACCGTTCCGGGACGCGGTCCAAGTGATGATGACGGCTGGCTATCATAGCAATATCCATAAGCACGCCGACGATTTGTCGATCGATCTGTACGGCTATGGGCGTGACTTCCTCGTCGAGAGCGGACGCTATGCATATACGAACCGTCCCGAGCGCAGCGTCGTCATGCAGGCTGCGGCCCACAACACCGTCCATGTGGCGGGTAAGAGTTTCAACTTGACGCCGAGCAACTTGCGGCGAAGCCAAATCACATCGGTCGGTGCTGCATCGACGCAATGGACGGCCGCGGGAACGAGCGGGCTACTTGGTAACGGGATGACGCACACCCGTCGTCTCGCCTACGACCGTGATGGGACCGTGCTCGTCTATGACGACATCACCAGCCCGACCACGACCTCATTCGTCCAGCGGTTCCATCTCGGGACCGGCTTGAATCGCGTCTCGAGCGGCAGCCGTCACGCCATGTATAAAGACAATGAGAATCGATCGATCCATCTGTTGCAACTTAACGTCGGATCGACACCTAAAGTTGCCGTCGGTGCGAGTTACGTGTCGTACCGGGACTACGACTGGCAACGCCGCAATCAAGTCGTGACAACGAAGCGTGGCAAACAAGTGGAGTATTTGACACTGATTCATATCGGTGAAAAGACGACGAAAATCACGTCCGCCACGGTTCAAAAGACGTCGCGCCACTATATCGTGCGCTACAAACTGTCGGACGGCAAGACGAAAACCTTATCGATGCTACGTTAACCTCCATTTGAAAAATGGGGGTTTTTTCTCGGTCGGTTAGGGAAAACTCGTACAGTAGGCCAAATTGTGGCTTACAGCGTGTGCACATACTTAAAGGGGAGGCACTAACATGGGGAATAAGAAAGAAGAGCAGTTAAAACAACATACGATTGACAATGAGCAGCAAGCCGGGCTCACGACGAACCAAGGATTGAAGATGGCGGAGGATGAATTCTCGCTCAAAGCCGGCCGTCGTGGACCAACACTGATTGAGGATTTTCACTTCCGCGAGAAAATGACGCACTTCGACCACGAACGTATTCCTGAGCGTATCGTGCACGCACGCGGTGTCGGAGCGCACGGGGAGTTTCAAGTGTATGAGTCACTCGCCGAATATACGAAAGCCGATTTCTTGAACGACCCGTCGAAAGTAACGCCGGTGTTCGTCCGCTTCTCGACAGTGCAAGGTTCGCGTGGGTCTGGGGACACCGTGCGCGACGTCCGTGGCTTTGCGACCAAGTTCTATACCGACGAAGGCAACTATGACCTAGTCGGGAACAACATCCCAGTCTTCTTCATTCAAGACGCCATCAAATTCCCTGATCTCGTCCACGCCGTGAAACCGGAGCCGCACACGGAAGTGCCTCAAGGCGGAAGCGCCCACGACACGTTCTGGGACTTCGTCGGACAAAACCATGAGACTGCCCATATGATCATGTGGGCGATGAGCGACCGGGGCATCCCGCGCAGCCTCCGCATGATGGAAGGGTTCGGCGTGCACACGTTCCGCCTCGTCAACAAGGAAGGCAAGGCACACTTCGTCAAATTCCATTGGAAACCAAAACTCGGGGTCCATTCACAAGTCTGGGACGAAGCCCAGAAAGCGCTCGGCAAGAACGCTGACTTCCACCGTGTCGACTTGTACGAAGCGATTGATAAAGGCGATTATCCGGAATGGGAGCTCGGACTTCAAATCATCGCCGAGGAAGACGAGTTCAAGTTCGACTTCGATATTCTCGATCCGACGAAACTCTGGCCGGAAGAAGAAGTGCCCGTCAAACTCGTCGGAAAGATGATACTTAACCGCAACGTCGACAACTTCTTCGCTGAGACCGAGCAAGTCGCGTTCCACCCTGGTCATCTCGTTCCGGGAATCGACTTCTCGAACGACCCGCTCCTGCAAGGGCGCCTGTTCTCGTACACCGATACGCAACTGTCACGTCTCGGGGGACCGAACTTCCATCAAATCCCGATCAACAAACCGGTCTGTCCGTTCCATAATAACCAGCGCGACGGCATGCATCAGATGGCTGTCCATAAAGGACAGACGAGCTACCATAAAAACGCGCTTAACAACAATCAGCCGGAGCCCGTCCCAGCCGACCAAGGCGGGTTCGAGCACTATCAAGAGAAAGTCGACGGTCATAAGATTCGAGGCCGGAGCGACAGCTTCCTCGACTTCTACTCACAAGCGAAGATGTTTTATAACAGCATGACCGACGTCGAAAAGCAACACATCCAAGATGCCTGCAGCTTCGAGCTCGGTAAATGTGAGTCGGACATGGTCAAAGAGAATGCCGTCGACCTGTTGAATCGAATCGACCGTCACCTCGCCTCGGTCGTCGCTGACAACCTCGGGGTCGACCTCCCGGCCGAGAACAACGAAGTCGTCTCAGACAAAGCCTCACCGGCGCTCAGCATGGCCAATACGATTGCGAAGCCGGACACGAAGAGCGTCGCCGTCCTCTTGGCCGGAGACGTCGATGCCGCGCAAGTGAAGGCGTGGGTGCAAGCGCTCGCCGATCATAAGGTCAATTACAGCCTCGTCGGCAAGAAATCATATACGCTCGGCGATCTTAAAGTGAAAGAGACATACGACACGGTCGACTCGAGCCTGTTCGATGCGGCTTTCCTCGTCAGCACCGCGACCTCGGTCGAAGACGACGTGCTCGAGTTCATCGAGAACACGTATAAACACTTCAAACCGCTCGCGTTGCATCTGCATCATGATGAAGTGCTCGACCGTTGCCGCGTGAAGACGGACCAGCCAGGTGTATACACGTTCAAACAACATAGCCTCGATGGCTTCGATACGTTTATCGACGGCATCGCAAAGGGCCGGTTCTGGGACCGCCAATAAATGCTTGACGTAACCGATTCGCTTCAGCGAATCGGTTTTTTGATTAGAATGCGTCTGTTCGGACAAACCCCTCTTCGTTTGTTATACTGCTTTAGTTATGTTTATTAACTATTTATAATCAAATGAAACAGGAGGCGGGTGGCAGATGCATTTAACCGCACAAAAACTATGGACGAAAGACTTCCTCATCATCTCTCTCGTCAACTTCTTCTTAACGCTCATCTTTTTCTTATTGATGGTGACGATTGGTGTCCACGCCGTCTCGGCATATGGGGCTTCGACGAGCGAGGCTGGCCTTGTCACCGGCATCTTCATTATCGGGACCCTCGTCGGGCGACTCTTTATCGGGCGCTTGATCGATTCGATTGGACGTCGCAAGACGCTCCTAATCGGCCTCACGTTCTTCACCGCTACGATTTTGCTCTATTTCCTCGACTTTGGCATCGGCTTCTTACTGTTCACCCGCTTTGTCCACGGTCTCGGGATGGGACTGTCGAGCACGGCGACGGGAACGATTGTCGCCCAAGTCATTCCCGGCTCCCGAAAAGGTGAAGGCATCGGCTATTACAGCATGAGTTCGACGCTCGCCACCGCCATCGGACCGTTCGTCGGTTTGATGATGAGCCAATACACGAGTTTCTCGGTCATCTTTCTCACCTGTCTCATCGTCGGTCTCATCAGTCTCGGGAGCGCCTTGTTCGTGAAGGTGCCTGAAGCTGAGAATCCGCAAGTCATCCGAGGGTTTTCGCTCGGTGCATTTGTCGAACCGAAGGCGTTACCGATCGCGCTGATCATCGGCGTCGCCGCCCTCAGCTACTCGAGCGTGCTATCCTATATTAATTTCTATGCGAGCGAGCTCGACCTTGTCGAAGCCGCGAGTATCTTCTTCCTCGTCTATTCGATTGCCGTCCTCATCTCGCGCCCGATCACGGGTCGTCTGATGGATGCACGCGGCGCCAATGTCGTCATGTATCCGGCTATCGTCCTGTTCGCCATCGGCATGCTCGTCTTGAGTCAAGCGAACAACGCCGTCATGCTGTTACTCGCTGGGGCATTGATCGGACTCGGCTTCGGCAACATCCAGTCCGGCACGCAGGCGATCGCCGTCAAGGCTGCGGACCCCCATCGGATGGGCATGGCCACGTCGACGTTCTTTATCGCGCTCGACGCAGGCCTTGGATTCGGCCCTTACTTGATCGGATTGCTCATTCCGTTGACCGGTTTCTCAACGCTGTATCTGTTGCTTTCCGGTGTGGCCTGCTTCACCGTGCTCCTCTACTACTTGATGAACGGCCGCCGCGAGCGGACCGAAATGAAACGAGCAGCCTGACAGGACTTTTCACAGTCCTGTCTTTTTGGAATGTTCACACATTTTGTCTCAACTTGCGGTAATATGAAAATGACGCGCCGAAAAGTTTTTGATTGAAATGAGGGACATGATGCACGCCGACCAGACCATCCAACACTATTCCTCCGTCCTGCTCCGTACGTTCGACAAAATTTCAGATTTTGTCTTCTTTATGGAAGTGGACGGTTCAACTTATCGCTACTTATTTGTAAATGAACCGGGACGACAGGCGATTGGCTGGACAGATGCCGATATCGGGAAACGTGTCGAGGACATGGTTCCGCCCGAGACGGCCACTCTCGTCACACGCCATTATGACCAGGCCGTCCGCGAACGAAAAAGTCTCGTCTTCGAGGACTATCGCTTGGCCGAACCGTCTTATACGACATCGTCCGTCTCACACGAGATTCGCTTGCCGGTTCATTACTATGAATCCGAGGTGACGCCGGTCTTCGATGAGTCGGGTGCCTGCACGCACGTCATCTCGGTTGTCCGAGAAGTGACGGACCGGAAACGTCGTGAACTCGAGCTGTCTATCTTGAAAGACCAACACGAATCGCTCCAACGCTATTCACCTCACGGCATCTTCGTTCTTGACGACGCATTACGTGTCCAATCGGTCAATCCTGCCGTCACGCAAATCACTGGCTACGAGGAAGCCGACTTGTTGGGGCAGTCTTTTCTGTCATGGCTACCCGAGTCGGAACGGGACCTTGTCGATGAGGGCCTCCGCTTCGCCTTGTCCGGAACGCCGCATAAATACGGCATGACCGCACCTCAAAAGACGGGCGACTGGCTTGATTTGGCCATCTTGAACATCCCGATCGAAGTCGGGGGACACATCACGGGACTGTTCGCCATCATTATCGACCATACGCCGGAGAAGAATGCCGAACGGGCGACCCAGGAGAGCGAACGTCGTTATCGCCAATTGATTGAAACGATTCCTGAAGGCATTATTGTCCATAAAGACGGTGTGATTCTATATGCCAACGCCTTGGCGCTAGAAACGATTGGCGAGAGGTATATCGAGAATGAATCGATTTTCACGTTCGTCGCCACGGAATATCATGAGACGACCAAGGCACGCCTTCATGCGTTGCGCCAAGGCGATCCGGTCCAAGACACCGAGGTCGTGCTCGTCACCCCGGCTGGACGAAAGCTGCATATGGATATCGGCAGCCTGTTAATCAATTATGAAGGAACGACTGCCGTCATGACCTTGTTGCGCGACGTGACTGAGAAGCGTGAGATGGAGCGGGCGCTTCATCAGAGCGAGACGCAATATCGTCTCATCACGGAGAACATGAGCGACCTCGTCTGTATTCTCGAGCGTGACGGACAAGTTCGCTACGCCTCGCCATCCCATCAAACCGTGCTCGGATATGCCCCTTCTTTCTATGAGGGCAAGAACACGCTCGACTTCATCCATCCGAACGACGTCGAACCGGTTAGACAACAACTTCGGATGATGACGGCGACGAGCGAGCCACTCACGCTCGAATTCCGACATCTGCATCAAGATGGCCGTTGGATTTGGCTCGAGACGAAGATTCAAGCGATTTATGACGACAGCGGGCAACTACTTCATTATTTGACCGTCACGCGTGAAATCATGAAACGAAAAGTGCTCGAGAAGCAGCTTAAGCATTTGGCTTATCATGATACGTTGACCGACTTGCCGAATCGGCGCTACTTCCTTACCTATTTAGAAGAGACGTTAGCACGGTTCACAGAAGAAGACGAGGCACTCGCCATCTTGTCGCTCGACATCGATCGGTTCAAACAAATCAATGATACGCTCGGTCACGACATCGGTGACGAGTTGCTGCGCCAATTCTCCGCTCGTTTGACCGACGTGTTGCGCAACCAAGATGTGATCGCCCGCTTCGGCGGTGACGAATTCTCAGTGCTCATCCGCTACACAGAAGCAGACGCACCAAAACGGGTGGCCGAAAAACTGATCACCGCCCTACAACACCCATGGCAACTAGAAAACCATTCGTTCGTCACGACTTCAAGCATCGGTGTGGCCCCGTACCGTGCTGGCATGTCGACGAAATTGTTGCTTAAACAGGCAGACTTGGCCCTTTATCAGGCGAAAGCCAACGGGCGCAATCAATACGTTGTGTATGAAGACCGCTCTTAAAGCGGTCTTTTTTCACGTGAAACATTTTAAATTATCATCTAAACACGAACATTAAATACAATTAAACGAAAATCATAAAGAATTTTTACCTTCTATCACCATATTCCTTTGACATATATCTCGATTTAAGTTACATTACCGAATGGGCGAAGTATTTACCAATCAACAAATCAAATTGTTCGTAAATAGGGGTGTGACAACATGGATAAAGTATTTGATTATGAAGATATTCAATTAATTCCCGCAAAATGTGTCGTTGATAGCAGATCTGAATGTGATGCGAGCGTGACGCTCGGAGGCTTTACGTTCCGACTGCCGGTCGTTCCAGCCAACATGCAAACGATCATCGATGAGAAAGTGGCGTTATCACTCGCCGAGAACGGCTATTTCTATATCATGCATCGCTTTAACCCGGAGACGCGACTTCAGTTCATTGAAGATATGCATGGACGCGGTTTGTATGCATCGATCAGTGTCGGTGTGAAAGAGGACGAATATCGCTTCGTCGAGATGCTCGCGGAAGCCGGACATACGCCGGAATTCATCACAATCGATATCGCCCACGGCCACTCGAATGCGGTCATCCGGATGATTCAACATATCAAACACCATCTTCCAGGTTCGTTCGTGATCGCCGGGAATGTCGGGACACCAGAAGCGGTCCGAGAACTCGAACATGCCGGGGCGGATGCGACGAAGGTCGGCATCGGGCCAGGTAAAGTCTGTATCACGAAAATCAAGACGGGCTTCGGCACGGGCGGGTGGCAACTCGCCGCGCTCCGTTGGTGTGCCAAGGCGGCGACAAAGCCGATTATCGCGGATGGGGGCATCCGGACACATGGAGACATCGCCAAATCGATTCGCTTCGGGGCATCGATGGTCATGATCGGTTCGCTGTTCGCCGGACACGACGAGTCTCCGGGTGAGGCGTTCGAACAAGACGGAAAATTGCTCAAAGAATACTTCGGGTCGGCTTCTGAATTCCAAAAAGGGGAACGGAAAAACGTCGAAGGCAAGAAAGTGTTCGTCGAGCATAAAGGGGCGCTCCAAGACACGTTGACCGAGATGGAACAAGACCTCCAATCGGCCATCTCTTACTCGGGTGGGGACAATCTCGATGCATTGCGCACTGTCGATTACGTCATGGTGAAAAACTCCATCTTTAACGGGGATAAAGTATATTGAAAAAAGGCGACTCGCGCGAGTCGCCTTTTTTATAACCGTTTCGTCATCATATAGTAGTCCGAACCCGGCGGATAATCACGGAGCACACCGGCGACTTCATAGCCGAAGCGTTCATAAAATGCCTTCGCCTGAAACGAGAATGTCGTCAACTTGACGCGCGTCGCTCCGAGGTCACGGGCAAACCGCTCCCCTTCCTCGAGCAGACGGCTCCCTAGGCCGGTCCCCGTATGTTCTGACGCGACCCAGAGCCGGTCCAAGTCGAACCAGCCCCAATAGACGCTCCCGAACAATCCTGCGATCACGTCCCCGTCCTGTTCCACTTTCAGCTGGACGACCGGCACGTCCGCGTTGCGGATCTCACGATGGTGCACCGAGTGGGTGTCATTGAACATCCGCAATCGACTCGTCAAAAACTGTTGAAATGCTTCGGCCTCGTCGTGAATCCGTATGATGTCCATCACCGTCCCTCGCTCGAACCGTTCACGAAGAACGAGATCAGCTCTTGCACTTCCTCGTCGACGGCCCGACCTGTCAAACGCTCGTACTGAGCGGTTATCGCCTCTTTATTTCCCGGGAAATCGAGGGTGATTTGGGCCAAATGACGTAAAACATCTCGGTCTTTCTCATATTCCAGGCGGGTCACGACTTGACCGTGCGACCAGACGTACGCCTCGGCCTCGAACTGGTCGAGTACATCCAGGAGACGCAACGTCTGCGTCGGGCTCATCCGCCAAGACGGCGCGTACAAGTTTGCATAGAGCGCATCTCCTAAAAACAACACCTTTTCCTCTGGCACGTAAATCACGACTGCATCAGCGGCGTGATCGCCGCCGACGTGCTTCAAAATCACGTGCGCCCCGCCAAGGTCGAGGGTGAGCGTATCATCGAACGTCATCGTCGGTAAGACGACGCGCATCGATCGCTCCGCGCCGTATTCGAGTTGAATCGCTTCTGCGCAAAACGCAATCTCGCGTCCGTCCTCGACCCGTTCGGCTAACGAAGCATCATCCCACGCGTAGGGTAACAGTCGTTCCATCCCGGCTTTTGTTGCCGTGCTCGCGATGGAGACGGCGTCGGTCAGCGCCGACAAACCAAAGATGTGATCCCAATGCCAATGCGTCAACGCGACGAGCGTCGGCCGCTTGATGCCCCGTTCAGCCAAGGCGTCTAGAAATAAGTTCGTGTGCGCCTCAGAATTCCCTGCATCAATCATGAGCGTATGGGTGTCGCCGACGACAGCCCCTAAAATGGGACGATCGGTCTCCGCGACCGGGTCCATATACCAAAATCGGTCCGAATGCTGTTTAAGTGACTGCATGATTGGCCCCCTCCTTCATCTGTAATACTTTAAATGCCTCCGTATCAATTTTCTTGATGTGAGTCGTACACGTAATAGCCATCTCCCCCGCATTTTTTGGCGACATACATCGCCGCATCCGAGTGATGGATCATCGCATCGAGCGAAGCGTGGTCTTGTGAGCAAGCGACGCCGATACTGGCCGACAACCGCAAGGACAAGCCATCTCCGACGTTCATTTCCTGGGAAATGATAAGATTCAACTCCTCAAATCGGTCTGCTCCAACTATTTCTCGTTCCGCATCGATGACGATTAAAAACTCGTCGCCTGCGAAGCGATACGCCTTCCCGTCATACGTTTGACTGAACGAGCGAATCCGTCGTGCCGTCTCGATGAGCACTTCGTCCCCGATCAGATGACCGTAGGAATCGTTTACTTGTTTAAAATCATCCAAATCGATGAACAACAGCACGACCGACTGCTTCCGATTCATCTTTTGTCTCATGTCGGTCATGAACGAGTGCCGGTTCGCCAGTTTCGTCAAACTGTCTTGGGTGATGAGTTCGATGACTTCCTGATGCTTACGTTCGCGCCGAATCTCGTTCTCCATCCACCGGGTCACGAGCAATATCGTATCCGTCATCTCGTTGATCGTCGCTGCGTCGACGACGTCGTTCAAGCTGCCCTGTTCGGCCAAGAACACGACCCAACCGAACGTCTTGCCATCATTGGACAACGGCAGACTGATCATCGAGCTAAACTCGATTCCATCGATCACAAGTTCGGCACGACCTAATTTTTGGTGCCCGATTGTCGTCAAAGCATGAAGTTGTTGCAGGGCATCACTCGTCCAGTCGAGCTTGCCTTCCCCGTCCTCGGATAAGACGCGATGTTTCGACTCCGTCGAGAAGACGACGGCATGGGAATAGCCGATCCAGCCGCGGAGCACCGTCTGAATCCGTTTTAGTTTATTGCCGAACGGTTCATGAAGTGCCGTCACCTCATAAAGTGACTCGAGCGTCTGTTGACGTTGGGCCTGGGCCCGTGTCTGTTCCGTCAATTCGATTTCAGCCATGACCCAACGCGCGAAATCTTCAAGCGACTGCAACGCTGCCTCGTCAAACGTGCGAGCTCGTTCGTCCGTCACACAAAGCGTGCCGATGACATGTCCGCTTCGCGTCGTGAGCGGAACACCGGCATAAAAACCGAGGTTTTCAAGCAACGGATTGTTTGTCCCGGCCTCAGACGTCTGCACATCCTCGATGACAACCGACGATTGGCCAGTCACGACTCGATCACACAGCGTCCATTCCTGGTCCACGTGTGGGCTCTCAAGCAAGGGACCCGCACAGGACTTGAACCATTGTTGGTCTGTCGTCAAAATCGAGATGAGCGCGACCGGCATGTTCAGCGTGCGCGCGACAAGTCGCGTAATCCGATCATAGCGCTCCTCTCGCGGAGTGTTTAAAATCTCAAGGCGCAGAATCGTCTTCAATCGCTCAGCTTCTTGTTCATCAAGTACCGTCGACGGAGAAGTCGTGGCCAACTCGAGTTGCCGTAGCGCCGCATGTTGATAGACGAGCGCATCGAGTGCCTGTTGGAGCTCATTCAGCGGGAGCGGACGACTGAAGAAATACCCCTGAATCTCATCACACCCGAGCTGTTCCATCACCCGATACTGTGCTTCCGTCTCGACCCCCTCGGCCGTGACCTCTAAATTCAATTTTTTAGCGAGTGAGACAATCAATTTGACGATTTCATATTCTTTCAGGCCGTTGTCTTTATCTAATTGACTGATGAATGAGCGGTCGATTTTAATGCCGTCAATCTCAAACATCTTCAAGTAATTGAGGGAAGAGTAGCTGACGCCGAAGTCGTCAATCAACACGCGAAAGCCTTTCGTTTTCAAATAGTCGACCGTCTGAATGCCAAGGAGCGGTTCTTGCATAAGCGTATGTTCCGTGATCTCAAACTCGAACTGTTCTGGTCTCAACCCGTATGTCGCGAGCACCTGTAATAACTGTTTGATATAGTCTTGCCGAAACAACACCGGGGATACGTTGACCGCGACACGTCGCCCTGCAAACAGGTCCGGTTGCTCGATCATGTCACGACAGACGCGGTCGAAAACGAACCCGGTAATGTCTTCAATCAAGAGCGACGTTTCGGCAATCTTAATAAACGTTTCCGGTGAGACGTTACCGAGCGCCGCACTATGCCACCGCACGAGCGCCTCAAAATGAACCATCCCGTCCTGACAGCCAACTTTCGGTTGATAGACGACGCTCAGTTCATCTGCTTTCAGTCCCTTGATGAGTTCCATCTCAATCGTCATCTCATCGATATAATGTTGGACATAATCGTCCTTTTCGTACACTTTGATAATTTGCTTGCCCGCTTGTCTCGCTTCGAGGAGCGCCGTTGACGCATTCATGATGACCCGGTCGGCGTCCTCGCTCCCCGCGCTGATTCCGAGACAACCGGATAAAGCGAACTCGGTCTCGGCCACTTGGTACGTGTACGCTGCGATGGCCGCAAGCAATCGTTCCCCATGTATCGTCGCTGTCTCGATTGAGGTGTGGGGCAGCACAGCGATAAAATCTTCACCGTCTACGCGTCCGATAATCGATCCTTTCGGCAACAGGTCCGATAAGTGCCGCGTCATCTCTTTAATCAGGCGATGGGACTGTTCCACACCTTGAAGAGATAAGATGATTTTAAAGCGATTGATGTGCAAGCGCATGACACTCGTCGCTTCCGCCCCTTCTTGTTTCGTGAACAGCTTCTCGAGCTCGAGCTTCACTTTCATCAAGTTTGGCATCCCGGTCAAATAATCGATGTTCTCGATGCTACTCAATAGCTTCATTTCTGCCTCTTCCGACAAATCGGTCGTCAGCCCTAATACATAGCGCACGTTACCCGCCTCATCTTCAAGCGGCATGAGAACCGAGGAAGCAAAACGGGCGGTATTGGTCTCGATATTCATTTGTGACATGAAATAGACCGGTGCGTGCGTCGCGACGACTTCGTCATAATGCACGATTAACTCGTTGGCGACATCGACCGCATACATATCATGTAAATACAAGCCACTCACATCGTCCGGGAGCGAGGACGCCAGTTTCCCCTGTTCACTGACGCGTGCGTACCGATATCCCTCAGGCGTCACTTCCATCAAAAACACCATTCGATATAATTGAACGAATACGTCAAACAAATAGTGCGGGTCGATCTTCATCTGCTGCATACTGTACCTCCAGGCAATCTCCGTTTCTTCTAGTTTAGTGGTTTTAGCCGGTCTTGTTCACGAAACCGTTTAAAAAAAGGGGAAGACGTTTTTAACGAGCGGTCAATAATCGGGTATAGATAAGTAAAAGTCGCAAAAGTGAGGTGAACCATCATGCTCAGTCGAAACGTCTATCCACAAACACGGCCTGGAAAATGGTCGGTCCTCTTGTTGCTTGCGGTGTTCGTGCTCTTACTCGTGTCTGCTCTCATCGTCCAATCCGCTCAACCATTCAACTTCGACACGTTATTCGACAACACGTGGGCGGCTATCGTATCGATGTTGGCCATCGCCGCCGCACTCGGTGCGTTCGTCGTGGGGGTGTATACAATCTTACGCAATCACGAACGTTCGGTCGCCGTCTTCTTTACCGTCTCGCTCGGCGGGCTTGTCGCTTTGTTCGTGCTCATGCAACTGTTCCTCTAACTGACAAACGCACCTTTCCGTTAGGAATAGGTGCGTTTTCGTCATAGAAGTTCTTTGGCGAGCAACCGATAGACGTTCAAGCGGCTCTCTTGTGTATGCTGGATGCTGCAAATCATCGCCTCATCAAATCCATAATGGGCTGATTCTTCCTGCAGTTGCGTCGCAATCTGCTTCGGTGTCCCGACGAGATGGATTTTTCGGTTATTGGCGATTTGAATCTTGTCGATTTCGGTGAGCGGATAGTCGTGTGCCGCCTCCGGACTCATCAATTGGCGGAGCTGGCCTTTCATCAAGAACAGGCGCGATAGATCGGATGGACGTGCCAAATACTCGGCCTCTTCTTCCGTCTCGGCCGTCGTGACGAGATACGTGACGCTGATGTCCGGCTTCTCCATGAAAGCGGACGGGGTGAAGTGCTGACGATACGCGTCAAGCGCCGCGACACTCAGCTCCCCATTGAAGAATTGAGCGAAGGAATAGCCGAGCCCCATCCGTCCTGCTTGGATGGCGCTGTTCCCGCTCGACCCGAGGAGCCATGCCTCAGGGAGCTTCACACCCGTCGGCGCTGCCGGCGTATTCTTATACCATCGTTCTTCCGGCGCCTCATCGTTGATGAGTTGGAGTGTCGTCCCGAGTTTTTCATACAGGCCGTCCATCATCGGTTTTTGCCCTTGCGACATCGCGTAAATGGCGTTGGCGTCTCCACCCGGTGCCCGCCCGACTCCAAAGTCGATGCGGCCCGGTGCGAGCGCACTGAGCGTCTTGAATACTTCGGCCATTTTGAGCGGTGAATAGTGCATCATCATGATGCCACCTGACCCAAGACGAATTCGTTCTGTCTTGGCCGCAATATAAGCCGCGACGACTTCCGGTGCCGAGCTAGCGAACGACATGCCGCCGTGATGTTCGGCCATCCACATCCGGTAATAGCCGAGCTCTTCTGCCAATTGGGCCAGTTCGACCGCACTTTGTAACGCATGTTCTGACGTATGTCCGGATGTCACCGGCGCTTGATCCAATACACTTAATCTCATCTGTATCGCTCCGTTCCTAAAGTATATATGGTGAATATCTCGATTTTGTAAGACTCGCCGTCATCATACTAAAGTGAGCCGGAGAATACGAATAGTTCGCTCTTGAGAACGCTTTCTTTTTTCAGAAAATTACAACGGGTTGTTGCCTGCTGGATGTTCACTTCTCTATAATGAACGAGAAGAAGCTATTCCTTCATAGCAATTCACGTAACGCACGATGGGGACGTGCCAGTGAAGCGCACACTACACTTTCGGGGAAAAGGGGTAAATTGAATGAATCACACACCAAACCGGTCCGGTCATGACGGGCCCAGATTCACATCAGCAGATTACATGAAATTCATCATTCCATCGTTAATCGGGATTCTATTCTTCATCGTCCCAATCCCGTCTGGTGACGGGTTCACCATTCCCGTTGCCTTTTTATCGAACTGGCTGATTGATTTGATTGGCGACTTCGTACCGACGATTGCCGTCATCATGATGGGAATCTCGGTCGTCGGTTCACTCATCACGTACGCGGTCAAACCGGCGTTCATTTTAGAGCGTCCACACATGAACACGTTATTCAACGTCACACCGTTCTGGTTTGTAATGCGCGTCATCGGTTTCATCGCCGGCGTCATGACATTACTCGTCATCGGTCCCGAGGCGATCACGTCCGAGTTCACGGGTGGGTTGTTGTTATATGACTTAATCCCGATTTTGTTCGCGACGTTCCTGTTCGCCGGGATGTTATTGCCACTCCTGTTGAACTTCGGATTGCTCGAGTTCGTCGGCACGATGCTCATCAAAGTGATGCGCCCGCTGTTCCGTCTACCGGGTCGGGCCTCGCTTGACGCGCTCGCGTCTTGGGTCGGGGACGCCACAATCGGAATTTTATTGACGACAAGACAATATGAAGAAGGCTACTACACGAAACGGGAAGCCTCGATTATCGCCACGACGTTCTCTGTCGTCTCGATCACGTTCACAATCGTCATCTTGTCGTACATGAAACTCGACGCCTACTTCCCGCATTATTACGGAACTATTATCTTGTCTGGTATCGTCGCCGCGCTCATCATGCCGCGCATCTATCCGTTGTCCCGTAAGCCCGACACGGCATATGAAAAAACGGAATTGAAATCGGAAGAACCGGTGCCGGCGAATGTCCCAATGCGCGTCTGGGCACTACGTCAAGCGTTGCTCAAATCAAAATCGAGTAAAGGCGCCGGCGCCACGTTCAAAGACGGGTTCCAAAACGTGCTCGACATGTGGCTCGGCATTTTGCCGGTCGTCATGGCCGTCGGAACGATTGCGCTCGTCATCGCCGAGCACACGTCATTGTTCACGATTCTCGGCAAACCGTTCGAACCGATTCTCATGCTGTTGCAAGTGCCAGAAGCAGAGGCCGCGGCCCAAACGATGGTCGTCGGGTTCGCCGATATGTTCTTACCAGCCGTGCTCGGCAGCGGCATCGAGAGCGAGTTGACGCGATTCGTCATCGCCTGTGTGTCCGTCACCCAGCTCATCTTCATGTCTGAGGTCGGTGGATTGTTGCTCGGCTCAAAATTGCCAATCTCGTTCTTCGATCTCGTCCTCATCTTCTTGTTGCGGACGATCATCACGTTACCGATTATCGTCGGGATCGCCCATCTCATCTTTTGACGACGACACGCCCGTTCTCTCATTCCAGAGGACGGGCGTTGTTTGTATAATAAAGAAAAAGGGAGGTGCGTCATGGACGAACATTATGCCGGACAGCTCGAAGTAGCGAAGAAAGGCTATGCTGGAATCATCGACCCTAAGGCCTACGTGAACGACCGCTATCACGGCCATTGGACGGTCAAAAGCGAGAAGCGCATCAGCGGGGTTCCAGTGTTGCTTCAAAAAGCGTTCAGCGGGGGCAAGAACAATTGTACGCTCACCTCGATGACGGCCATTTTCCGCTATTACCATGACCTTGGCTATGAGCGCATCCCAGAGGACGTAATCGAGATTCAACGAGACGCGCGTGAGATTGCGCTCGCCCATCAGTTCAAAGACGAGAAAGGCACACCGCCGACTCGAATCAGTACGATCGTCACGAAACTATGGGCCCATTACGGCTACAAAGGGCACAGCAGCTCACGTTATCTATGGAAATGGTCGACATTCGAGCGTGAACTCGCGGCCGACCGCCCCTTCATCTTGAATATGGCGAACGGATTTTATAAAAATCACTCCGTGACCGGAATCGGGTACATCATCTTCCACAAGCCCGGCTTTCCAGACGTCATCTTGCTCGAGGTGCTCGATAACCGCTCCCGCGACATCCGCTATATCGATTTCAACGAGTTCAACTTTTGGGGCAGTATCACACGCGTCCAGCCGCCAAAGCTTGACGTTCAGCCAAAATAACGACGAGCGCTCGCTTCGATGGCCGCCCCGATTTGCATCAGATGCTCCCGTTTCGCATACGAGCCATGGTGAAGCCCGAACGCGTCTCGACCGTTCCCGAGACCGACGAACACTTCAGACGGTTTGAAATGTAACCCGATTATCGGGATACCGAGCGTCATGTGATAACCGAGTTCGAACCGGGCACTCGGATACGCGTCGAGCCGTTCACTGTGCGTGAACCCAGTAAATGCCGCACAGTTATCCCGCCCCAGGACGATCAAACGGGACGGGGTCACATAACGAATCGTCCGTTCGAGCAAATCGAGCGATGTCGGGTGCTCCATCCACTGGCGTCCCGTCTGCAATTGGCCCATCTGACGCGACGTCGCATATTTGAAGAAGTCGATATGGAGTGCCGACCCATCGTAGAATGAGCGTCCCATGCCCTCAAGCAGAGCCTCGAGCTTCGCCCCGCCCGGTTTGCCGAACCAACTCGTCGTCGCCCGTCCGCCCTCAAAGTAAGTCGCAGCATAGTCAAGCGTCGCTTCGAGCGCACTTTCATCTTGTAAGTAGGTATCGAGTGATTCGTCACGCCAATAGAACTTTTGCGATTCCCCACTTCTGACGGTGCCGTCCCGTTCGTAAAATTCGCCGCGCGACGGGTTCGTCCCGACGGTGAGCCACTGTTGCTCCGTCGGGCGCCCATACCATAAGACCGGCGAGGCGCCATCAATCAGTTCCGCCTGAAACGACGACGTCATGAGCGCTTGTTGAAATCGAATTGCGTCTTGCAATAGCACACATGCCTGATCCATCGTGCCACATCCTCTCTACTCGGTCGTTTCCCGCTTTCAGGCACATGTAAAATAAGTTATAGTGAGAGGACGAAGCCAAAAAAAGGACGTGGATCTATGCGTATCAACAAATTCATCAGTGAATCCGGCAAGGCGTCCCGCCGCCAAGCCGACCGTCTCGTCGAAGAAGGACGGGTCACCATCAACGGGAAGAAAGCGAAAATCGGCGACCAAGTGAACCCAGGAGACGAAGTGCTCGTCAACGGTTCGGCCGCCCGCGTC
Source organism: Exiguobacterium sp. KKT215 (assembly GCF_055635335.1). Taxonomy (NCBI): domain Bacteria; kingdom Bacillati; phylum Bacillota; class Bacilli; order Caryophanales; genus Exiguobacterium; species Exiguobacterium sp. KKT215. The sequence continues at coordinate 2,887,605 of NZ_CM145756.1, forward strand.
GCACGAAACAACGTCTATATCGCCGTCCATAAACCGGTCGGGATCACGAGCACGACCGAGAAGAAAGTCAAGGGCAACTTGGTCGACCTCGTCAACCACCCGCTACGCATCTTCAATATCGGCCGTCTCGATAAAGACTCGGAAGGGCTCATCTTGATGACGAACGACGGTGATATCGTCAACGAAATCCTTCGCGCCGAGGGCGAGCACGAGAAAGAATACATCGTCTCGGTCGATAAGCCAATTACCCCGGAGTTCGTCGAACAGATGGAAGCCGGCGTCAAAATCCTCGGCCAGAAGACGTTGCCGTGTAAAGTCCACCAACTGTCGAAGTTCGATTTCAACATCACGCTGACGCAAGGACTCAACCGCCAAATCCGTCGCATGTGTGAAGCGCTCGGCTACGAGGTGTACCGTCTTCAGCGCGTACGTGTCATGAACATCACGCTCGGCAAGCTCCCGCCCGGACAATGGCGCGACCTGTCGAAGAAAGAGCGCGAGCAGTTGTTCCGCGAATTGAATTACGAACCGAAAGAATGGTATTAAAACAAGCCCAGACGCTTTTGTCTGGGCTTGTCATCGTTCATAGAGCGATGCGACATGGTCGGTCTCTCGTCGGATAAAGCATTTGAGTTGGGCGCATAAGTCATCGAGTTGCCCCATCGTCGTCTTGAACTTGAAGGTCGCATGGAAGTGGTCGAACGGATCGTGTTGCCACTCGTCATGGATGAAGACGTCGACTTGAATCGTGCCTGTCCGATCAATCATCGTGAACGTGAGGCTGATTTTATGGTCATCCGCATCAGGGTCCAACAACTGCCAAATCACGGGTTCCTTGCCCCAGGTGTTGTTGAATCCAGCAATCGAGTCAATCAGTTCTTGCAGTGTCTCATCCTGCATATATACATCTTGATTGCTCGAACAGACAGATGCATGGAGCTGAAGCCTAATCTGATAGAACAGCTCCGTCTCGTCCATCCAAATCCGTTCCATCTCGAATTGAGTTTTCATTTTCTATACCCGCTTTCTCGTTTTGACCTAGCCACTTATTCCGGACGAAGCGATTCGACCAGGTCGGTTTCGCGCGCCAAGAAAACAGACAGTTGTCGCTGCAAATCATCCATCTGCCCCATCGTCGTCTCAAACGAGAACGTCACCTGCATGTCCCCGCCATCGCCTTTCATTTGCTCGACCACGGCGTTGACTCGAACGGTCCCTCGCCCATTCGCCAGTTCGAACGTCAAGGAGACATGAACGAGCGGGACATCGAGTGTCCACGTCTGGGGCGACTTCCCATTTCGTGCATTGAACGCGGATAAGGTGGAGATCAGCGTGTCGATGTCGGATGCGGGTACATACTCGTCCACCGTGACCTCGCACCATTTCCCTTTCAGGGTCAATACGACTTCCATTTCCAAACCGTCTTCCCACATCCGTTTCATGTTGAACTGTTCCACTGTTCCCATCCCTCGCTCTCTCATTTCGACTATATCATGTCGTTTCCACGAAATCCGCCAACTTTTCGTCAAAACGGGAATAGTTCTATGCAGATGATTTCGCAACGAAAAGAGGTGAATCGTCATGAATGGCGCCTTGTTCCCTCGTACCTCGGTCGGCAAGTGGTCGATCATCCTCATCGGCTTGTTCCTAGCCATGTACGTGCCGTTCCTCCTGCTCGATAACTTCGATACGACCTTCCACTCGGCGCTTTGGAGCGACAACGCCGCGAACATGCTCCGGCTCAGCTATATGACCACGTTCTCCGTCCTCGGGCTCGGAGCGTTCGTGACCGGATGGTGGGCCATCTTGAAACAAAAAGAGTACGCCGTGCTCGTCTTCTTCGCTGCCGCGCTCGGTTCCGGACTATTCGTTTTATTGGTCATGGAGCTCCTCGGCATCCTCGAGTAGAAAACAAAACAAGGAGTTCGCCGCGGCGAACTCCTTGTTGCTTGCGCACTTATTTGACGATGACTTGCTTCATCTGGCTGGCGCGGCCTTTCGCATCTTCAATATGAACCGAGAGACGCTCTCCTTTTTTGAGCGTGCGTGTCTTCGTGACGAACGATCCTGTGAGTCCAGTCGTCCCTTTCCCGATGACGCGGCGCTTCGCATCACGCACGATGACCGTCATTCCAGCATCGGCGCGACCCGTCACTTGCTTCGCGTTCGCACGCGGCGTCGTGACGACCGGCTGTTTCGGACGAGCTCCTTTCGTGACAAGGAGACGTTCGCTCGAAACGAGCTTGCCGTTGCGATAGACGACACGGAGTGTCGTGCCTGCTTTTTGTGCCCCGACGTTCAAGGCGACACGAGCCTGTTTCGATGTTCCTGTCGCAAGACGTTTCTCGCCGTTATAGACCGTCACGTTCGTCCCGCTCTGCACACTCGCGGAAAACACAGTCGAATTGTCACGGACGATCCCTGGCTTGGCGTAGAGACGTAGCATCGAAGCCGCATAATGCACGTTCACTTTGCCGTATCCGCTGATGTAATCGTAGTTGAACGGAAGCTCTTCTTCAGACTCATCCATGAAATAGCTGAGTCCATCTTCGTAGCTCATTCCGCCAGTCGCGTCGCCACCTGAGAACGCGACCGGTTGCGCTGTACGATGGAGCAATTGACGTACTTCTTCCACTTTGAGTGTCGGACGTGTCGATAACAACAAACCAACGACGGCCGAGACGTGCGGTGTCGCCATGCTCGTTCCGTCCATATAGACGACGTTACCGTTTGGCACGAGGCTCGCGACTTTCGTTCCCGGTGCCACGACGTCGACGCCGTATCCGTGGTTCGAGTAATCCGAGACGATGCCGAACGTGTTCGTCGCACCGACCGAGATCGTGTATTTCGATGAAGCTGGGTATGACACACTTGAATCGCCATCGTTCCCGGTTGCCGCCACGACGACAACACCGCGGTCATACGCGTACTTCAACATGTAACCGATTGTCCGGCTCTCGCTTCCGCCTAGGCTCATGTTGATGACTTTTGCTCCCGCATCGACAGCATACTTGATGCCGAGCGCGATTTGTTCTGTGTCTCCAGAACCGCTCGCATCGAGCACTTTGACCGGGAGAATCGAAACGGCCGGCATCATACCGCGCATCGATGTCCCGTTGTTTTGAATCGCACCGATGACGCCGGCGACATGTGTCCCGTGGCCGTGGTCATCGATGGCACTGCCTTCCCCGTTCGGGTCGACAAAGTTCTTCTCGTTGGCAATATCGACGCGTCCTTTGAAGTCAAGGAGGCGATAATCGACACCCGTATCAAGCACGGCCACTTTGACCGATCGTGCCGGCAAGTTGAGTGCCTCGTAAGCGTCAATGCCGATTCCAGCATCTTGGAACGGCGCCAATACCGATTTTGAATTGAGTGACCATTGATAGTCGTAACTCGTGTCGGCCATGAACGCTTGATACGTCTGGACCGGCTCGATGAATTCGACGTTCGCGTCACGCTCGAGCGTCGACTTGGCCGTCGCTTGCGTTTTCGTGTTCGCCGCTTCGATGTCGACGACCGCGAAGTGGTCACCCGGGCGACCGAGATCGACTTTCTCCGCTGAGACGTTCGACAATGCGTTCATCTTGCCGAGCGACTTGCTCGGTGACGACTTGTATTTGACGATATAACGCGGCGCGTCATCGACTTCAATCGATACCCCGAATTTACCCATTACATCTTGGAGCGGTGTTCCGGCAAGCGTACCCGTTCCAAGCTTAGCTGCTACCTTGTCGACTTCTGCTTGCAATGCTGTCGGCACGCTTGACGTCACGAGCGTCTGTAACCGTTCGATGGCCGCTTCATCCGCTTGCGTGAGCGTGTATGATTTCCGGTCGACGAGCGCGTTCATGAGTGGCTGTAATGCCTTCAAATCGTTGTACGCTTGTTGGCGTTTCGCGCCGTCTTTCACCATCGCTTTGATGAGGTATGGCGACGTCCGATAGTACAAGGCGGCCAAATCGTTGCCTGACTCCGATTGTGCCAACACTTCCGTCTGAATGCGACGGATGAGTTTCAACATCGAGTCGCGCTCTGGTGCCGGATTTAAAATCGATTCGACGGCACACATGCCCGCCTCCGTCTCAATGTTTTCATACTTGACCGGCAATTTGACCGGGTTGTAGACGAGTTTGATGTCTGAAGGCGACACCGTTTCTTCTTCCATCATCGGGAGATACTCCACTTTGATGTAGTACGGGCCTTCCCATGCATACGGGAAACGAATCGTCGCCGTTTGCTGTCCCTCTTCTTGTGTCGCGCTCGAACGATACTGCTCGAACGTTTCATCTTTTGCGGCCAAATCGGCGCTTGGATAGACCGAGATGTTCGCGAGTTTCGTCGAATCGAACTGAACTTCCATATGCGTCATCGCTGATGGAGTCCCCCGTTCCATTTTGAACCAGTATGTATTCGTGGCGTCTGTCCCGGTTTCGAACGTGACTTCTACCCCTGGGCTGAGCGTCTTCGCCTCTTGCATCCCCGCTCCAGCGTCCGCACTCGCTTGTGGTGGAATCAATGCCAATACGAGCATGAGCACCGTGACGAATGATAAAACCTGTTTCCATGTTGCTTTCATCTGTTCTCCTCATTTCTATATGTCCAAAGCTTCAACCGACGGATCCGTCAATTCATGTATACGTGATAATAGCTTGAAGGTTCCAACAATTAACTACAAAAAATCACTTAATTTCATTATTTTAGGAAACTCTCGATTTGTCTATCTCTAATATGGTTTTTTCGAAAAATAATTTAAAAAAAGGTCAGAGGAAAATTCCTCCGACCTGAACGAGTGGTATAGCTTATTTTGCTGTGACGCCCCCATCGACCGGAAGTTCGATTCCCGTGATGTGATTTGCTTCATCCGACGCGAGGAAGAGGACGGCCGTCGCCACTTCTTCAGCCCGACCGAGATTCGGCAAAGCGATTTGATTCAAGAAATGTTGTTTATAGTCCGGGTGCTCCATATGCGGCGCACTCATCGGTGTCACGATATAGCCCGGATGGACCGAGTTGACGCGAATGTTGTGCTTGCCGTAATCGACGGCCGCCGCTTTCGTGAGCGACCGGACGGCTCCTTTCGAGGCCGTATAGGCACCGGCACCGGCCATACCTGTGAGCGCTGAGATGGACGAGATGTTGACGATTGACCCGCCGCCGTTTTGCTCCATGAGCGGAATCGCATATTGCGTTCCGAGCATGACGCCATCGATATTGATTCGATACGTGCGCGCCCAGTCTTCCTCCGTCTGATCCAAGAACGGTTTTGCGAGCGCGATGCCCGCATTGTTGACGAGCACGTCGAGCTTGCCGCACACGGACTGGACTTCGTTATAAATGTTTTCCCAATCGTTGCGTGACGTGACGTCGTGTTGAAGCGCGATCGCTTCTCCTCCGTTTGACCGGATCATTTCCACGACGCGCGTCACCGCTTCAAGATTGATATCTGTCGCGACGACGGTCGCCCCTTCGCGTGCGAACAGCTTGGCCGTCTCCTCACCCATACCACTGCCTGCCCCCGTAATGACCGCTACTTTCCCCGTTAACCGCATAATTCCAGCTCCATCCCCTTAAATGTGATAGTCTAACTATCACTATAGTAGTCGATGCACATTCGATTCTCAACGAAACTGCCTCGACACGGTATAATAACGAGATACAAAGAGGTGATTTTATGAGTAAACGACAACAAAATAAAGAAGAACGTTTGAATCGTATCATCGAGCAAGCCGAGGTGCTCTTTTTACAAGACGGGTTTGAATGGGTGCAAATGCAGGATATCGCTGACGCGTCCGAGCTCGGGGTCGCGACGTTGTTCCGTTACTTTCCGAAAAAAGACCAATTGATCGTCGCTGCGGCCGTTCGCAATTTGGCACCGACGCTCGATGCGTTCAAACAACTGACGAACCGACCGGGAGATGCCTACTCGCGACTCGAGGCGATTCTCGACTATCTGCTCGACCAACAAGTGAAGCGGACGAGCCACTCTCGTTTCCGCGAGGCGTTCGAAAGCTATGCCTCATTCGTCGCAAGTCCCCTCCCTGGGATTGACGACTATATCGAGTTGCAGCGCGAGATCATGGAGACGCTCGAACCGCTCATCGCGGACGGGAAGACGGACGGTTCGCTCCGGAGCAATCTCGACGTGAAAGCAACCGTCGTCACCATCATCAACGCGTTCGGTACGTTCGGTAACAATATCATTTTGAAGTCTCACATCAGTTATTTAGAGGACGACATCGAGCCCCTCATCCAACAGCGGGTGTTGCGAGAGATGCTCTTGTCTTACGTGCGCCCATAACAAAAACCCCTTCGCTTGAAGGGGTTTATTCGTGCAGTTCGAATGGCAGACCGTCCGGGTCGAAGAAGAACGTCATCTTCTCGCCCGTGAACGTGTCAAACCGAATCAGTTCCGTCGTGACACCGTGCGTATTCAGTTCGGCGACGACCGACTCGATGTCGTCGACTTTAAAAGCGAGATGACGGAGTCCACACGCCTCCGGGAAGCTCGGCCGTTTCGGACTGTCCGGTTTGATGAACAGCTCGAGCTCGTACGCGCCGAGCCGCAGGTCGATCTTGTGATCGCCTTTGTCCGGACGATGATGCTCGCGGATGACGTCGAAACCGAGGATATCGATGTAGAACCGTTTCGCCTCGTCATAATTTGAGGCGATAATCGCCACGTGATGGATGGTATGTAGTTGCATCATAATCCCCCATATACAAAAAAATGAGCACCTCTCACTAGAGGTGCTCTCGAAAAGTCTACCGCGTCGAACCACGCTCCACAACGTGCTCCCGAAGGAATGTCCGCCGTCTTACATAGACCAGCTCATCGCATGTACTCAACTATAGGCGAATCCGAGCCCCGCGTCAATCTTTTGTTTGAATCGGGTTGACATCTTCCTAAAAATTAGGATAATCAATAGTGTTAGCACTCTTATGAATAGAGTGCCAAAAATGAACAAACAAAAAGGAGAACGATCATGACAAAGAAACAGTTTCAAGCCGAATCGAAACGAATTTTAGAGTTGATGGTCCACTCAATCTATAAGCATAAGGACATCTTCCTCCGTGAGCTCATCTCGAACGCGAGTGATGCCATCGACAAGATGTATTACCGGGCCCTGTCGGATGAGGCAATCGACTTCAACAAGGACGACTACTTCATTAAAGTCGAGCTCGACAAAGACGCCCGCACGATCACCATCCGCGACACCGGAATCGGGATGACGGCCGACGAGCTCGAATCGAACCTCGGGATTATCGCCAAGAGCGGCTCGCTCGCGATGAAGCAGGCGACGAAGATGGAAGAAGACCACAGCCTCATCGGCCAGTTCGGGGTCGGTTTCTACTCGGCGTTCATGGTCGCCGACCGCGTGACGGTCCGCACCCGCTCGGTCGACAGCGAACAAGGCTACTTGTGGGAATCGGAAGGTACGGATGGCTATACGATCGAGCCGACCGACAAGACCGACGTCGGGACCGAAATCACGTTACATGTGAAATCTGACACGGACGACGAGACGTACTCGACGTTCCTCGAAGAGTACGAGATTCGTTCGCTCATCAAGAAGCACTCGGACTTCATCCGCTATCCGATTAAGCTCGATGTGACGAAGCATCGTCAAAAAGACGGCTCGGAAGAATACGAGGACTATGTCGAAGAAGAGACAATCAACAGCATGGTGCCGATTTGGCGCAAACGGAAGAGCGAACTCTCGGACGAGGACTATAAGGCGTTCTATCATGAGAAACGTTACGGCTTCGACGAGCCGCTCAAGCACCTGCACTTGAACGTCGACGGCACGATCCGCTACCAGTCGATCCTCTACATCCCATCGACGGTCCCGTTCGACTATTACACGAAAGAGTTCGAGAAAGGGCTCGAGCTGTACTCGAACGGCGTCTTGATCATGGAGAAGTCGCCTGACCTGCTCCCGGACTATTTCGGTTTCGTCAAAGGGATGGTCGACTCGGAAGACCTCTCGCTCAACATTTCCCGGGAGATGCTACAACAGGACCGTCAACTCCGCGTCATCGCCAAAAACGTGAAGTCGAAAATAAAAGGCATGCTCGAGAAGATGCTCCAAAACGAGCGCGAGGACTACGAAAAATTCTTCGAATCGTTTGGCCGTCAGCTCAAGTTCGGCGTTTACGACCAGTTCGGCGCCGCCAAAGACGACTTGAAAGACTTGCTTTTGTTCCACTCATCGAACGAGAAGAAGCTCGTCACGCTGAAGGAATACGTCGAGCGCATGAAAGACGACCAGAAGTACATCTATTACGCGACGGGTGAATCGATTCACCGCATCGACCTCCTCCCTCAGGCGGAACGTTTGAAAGAAGAAGGCTTCGAGATTCTCTACTTCACTGAAGAAATCGACGAGTTCGCCATCAAGATGCTCCAGTCGTATGACGATAAAGAGTTCAAGTCGATTGCGAGCGGTGACCTCGGTCTCGATGATGAGGCGGCCGATTCGCTCAACGAGGACAACAAAGACTTGTTCGCCTTCATGAAACAAGAGCTCGGCGACCGCGTCAAAGAAGTGCGTGCTTCGACCCGCCTCAAGTCACATCCGGTCTGCTTGACAGTCGCGGGTGACGTCTCAATCGAGATGGAGAAAATTTTGAACGCGATGCCGAACGGCGGCGGCATGAAAGCGGAGAAAGTGCTCGAAGTGAACGCCGACCACGCCATCTTCCAGACGTTGCAACGCGTCTATACAGAAGATGAGGCGAAAGCGAAACAGTATACCGATTTGCTCTATCAGCAAGCGCTCCTCATCGAAGGGCTACCGATCGAAGACCCGGTCGCCTATTCGAATGCGGTGTGCGCGTTGATGGCAGAATGATTGAAAGGCAGAGGGCGACCTCTGTCTTTTTCATTTATTCGTATGAAGACGTGATACAATTTAACGTAGAAGAAATTCTTGGGATTGAGGTGTCATATGCTGTTCGAAAAAAATAAGTTGTATAAACGCTCTGAACTTCACGATCGTTACGGTGGAAGTCGACAACGAGGGATTAGTACCCCAAACAAACATAAACTCATCTTTATATTCGATAGTGGAATGGACGAAGAGTTTGGCTATAAAAATGGCTGGAATGAAGATGACGGTCTCTACTATTACAGCGGAGAAGGACAGGAAGGGAATCAATCGTTTTCTTTCGGAAATAAAGCTCTCCTCAACCATGTAGAAAATGGCGAAGACGTTTATTTATTCGAATCGCTTGGACGAGGGACTTACCGCTTTGTCGATCAACTCATTTTAATTGGTTTTGATATTCAATTTGGAATTGATAAATATCACAATCAACGAGAAGTGATCGTCTTTGCGTTTGAACCACTGCATGTAATTCAGGAAGAAGCCCATCAGTTCTCATCGACGATGCGCTATAAATCAATTGAAGAGTTAGAGGAAATTGCATCTCGCGATCCAAAACGAGCAACTGGTTTAAGTATGTCCGCTCGAAAGTTACAAGTTCGCGAACAAACAGCAGCACTTCATTATTATGTGCTGGCTCGTGCCAATAACTGTTGCGAAGCTTGTGAGCAACCAGCTCCGTTTGAAACGGAAAACGGACCTTATCTCGAGCTCCACTCGCTCTACAAAGAATCCGATGATGGCTTGTCGCAACCTGACCAAGTTGTAGCAGTTTGTCCGAACTGTCACGCTCGCCTCCATAAAGGCATAGATCGAGTAGAATTTAATCAAGACATCATCCATAAGATTCAGCAACCTTGATCTGCCTTCAGATTAAGGTTTTTTTATTTGTAATTGATAATCTAGTGATTTATGACGAGAATCAAGGATTCATTTCTTCATCGAACCTATGTCTCTGAATTAGGTTTTATTTTTTTTGCATAGGTTATTGAAAACAAAAGCACATTTATTTTGTAATCGTTTTCTTTCCTTTCATCAAGCGATTTATCCATTTAACGTTGATATATCAACATTTTACCAGACATGCAAACGCCTTGACATTTTTGGCGGGTTATATGAAGTTAGTATTACATTATAATTATTCTAGTAGAGACGAAAGTCCACTAGAGTAAAAAAACCAAGGAGGACATATCCCATGTCATTAATCGGCAAAGAAATCTTACCTTTCAAAGCACAAGCATTCCAAACAGGTGAATTCCTCGAAGTATCGGACAACGACTTCAAAGGTCAATGGAGCGTCGTTTGCTTCTACCCAGCTGACTTCACATTCGTCTGCCCGACTGAACTTGAAGACCTTCAAAACGAATACGCGACACTTAAAAACCTCGGCGTCGAAGTCTACTCAGTATCGACTGACACACACTTCACGCACAAAGCATGGCACGAAACGTCTGAGAAAATCGGCAAAATCGAGTACATCATGATTGGTGACCCATCACACACAATCTCACGTAACTTCGACGTCTTGAACGAAGAAGATGGCCTTGCTGACCGCGGTACGTTCATCATCGACCCAGACGGCGTCATCCAAACAGTTGAAATCAACGCAGGCGGCATCGGCCGTGATGCGAGCACACTCGTTAACAAAGTCAAAGCGGCACAATACGTCCGCAACAACCCAGGCGAAGTTTGCCCGGCTAAATGGGAAGAAGGATCTGCAACACTTCGCCCAAGCCTCGACCTCGTCGGCAAGTTGTAAGGAGCGGATTTCATGTTAGAAGCAGATATTAAACAACAGTTGGACCAATATCTCCAGCTCATGGAGGGCGATGTCGTCCTTCGTGTCAGCGCTGGAGACGACGCGGTCTCAAAAGAGATGCTCGACCTCGTGAACGAACTCGCGAGCATGTCGTCACGCATCTCGGTCGAGAACGTCACGCTCGAACGCACACCGAGCTTCAGCGTGAGCCGTCCGTCTGAAGAGACAGGAATCGTCTTCGCGGGCATCCCGCTCGGTCACGAGTTCACGTCACTCGTCCTCGCGTTGCTCCAAGTGAGCGGCCGGGCGCCGAAAGTGGACGCAGATGCGATCAAACAGATTCAAAACATTCAAGGCACGTACCACTTCGAATCGTATATCAGCCTCAGCTGTCATAACTGCCCGGACGTCGTCCAGGCACTCAACGTCATGAGCGTCCTCAACCCGAACATCTCACACACGATGATTGACGGTGGCGCGTTCAAGGCAGAAGTGGAAGCGAAAGAGATCATGGCTGTCCCGACCGTCTTCTTGAACGGTGAGGCGTTCGGCAACGGACGCATGTCACTTGAAGAGATTTTGGCGAAACTCGGAACTGGTCCTGACGCTTCGGCATTTGACAACAAAGAACCGTATGACGTCCTCGTCATCGGTGGCGGCCCGGCTGGTTCGAGCGCAGCGGTTTACGCGGCTCGTAAAGGTATCCGGACCGGCATCGTCGCGGAACGCTTCGGTGGACAAGTGATGGACACGATGGGGATTGAGAACTTCATCGGCACATCTTACACGGAAGGCCCGAAACTCGTCGCGAGCTTGGAAGAGCACGTGAAAGAGTACGGCATCGACGTCATGAACCTCCAGCGCGCGAAGCGCCTCGAGAAGAAAGACCTCGTCGAAGTCGAACTTGAGAACGGTGCCGTCTTGAAGAGTAAGAGTGTCATCCTGTCGACTGGTGCACGCTGGCGCAACGTCAACGTCCCAGGTGAAGCTGAGTTCAAAAACAAAGGTGTGGCCTACTGCCCGCACTGTGACGGCCCGCTCTTCGAAGGCAAGCGCGTCGCAGTCATCGGTGGCGGTAACTCTGGAATTGAAGCAGCCATCGACCTCGCTGGAATCGTCAAACATGTGACGGTGCTCGAGTTCGCTGCCGAACTCAAAGCCGATCAAGTGCTTCAAGACCGTCTCCACAGCCTCCCGAACGTGACCGTCGTCACGAACGCACAGACGACAGAAATCACGGGTACGGATAAAGTGAACGGCATCTCGTACTTGTCGCGTGAGACGAACGAGACGCATCACGTCGAACTCGAAGGCGTCTTCGTCCAAATCGGCCTCGTCCCGAACACGGACTGGCTCGACTCGGTCGAACGCAACAACTTCGGTGAAATCGTCGTCGACCGTCATGGCGCGACGAACGTCCCAGGTGTGTTCGCAGCAGGTGACTGCACGAACAGCGCCTACAAACAAATCATCATCTCGATGGGATCTGGTGCGACTGCCGCACTCGGTGCTTTCGATTATATGATTCGCAACTAATCAGAAACGCGTCCTCACATTGGAGGACGCGTTTTTATAATGTCTCCTGAATCGGGTAAAAACAAGACTCGGTCCCCTGAATCGATTTCAAATAAATAGACACGGTTTGGTTGAAACGGATTCCAGCCTTCGTTCACCACCCCGACATCATTCACATAGTTCACGTTCTTATGTACTTGTTTCAGGTTATGTTCTGCCTCAGCGACCGAATAATTCGGCAACCCGAAGTAAATTGCTCCAGCAATCAATAATGAAAAGATGACTCCCATTCTTATCCGATATCGGTTTTCTAAACTCTTTAGGCCAATCAACGTCACGATAATCATACTGGTCGCCGTTCCAAACGCCGCCGAGTTTCCATACCAAGCCTCATTTACGACCATCATTCCTCCAATGGCCAATATCCCGAACATCCACCACCACTTCATCCCCATCACCTCTCTTCAATTATCCCAAAAACAGGAAAATAGGCAACTTCATTTTGGTTTACTCCAACCGATTCAAACGTTTGATTCCCCGGGAAAGTGGAATATCGGACAAGAGAACGGATTTTGAATGAGGAGGCATTTTATGAACATCCCAACCATTAAACTACATGATGGCTACGAGATTCCGGCCATCGGGCTCGGCACCGTCTATTTACGAGGTGAACCGGGCGTCGACGCCATCACGAGCGCCATCCGCAACGGCTATCGTCTCATCGACTCGGCGATTCGCTATGACAATGAAGGTGCCGTCGGCGAAGCCGTCCGCCAATCTGGCATCCCGCGCGAGCAGCTGTTTTTGACGTCGAAGCTGCGGGCTCAATATTTTAATTATGATGATGCACTCGAGATGATTCGTGAGTCACTCTATCGGGCGAACCTCGACTATTGGGACTTGTTCCTGTTGCATTGGCCGAACCCGAAACAAGACAAATACGTGGAGGCGTGGCGCGCACTCATCCAAGCGAAAGAGAACGGGTGGATCCGCTCAATCGGCGTCTCGAACTTTATGCCTGAGCACCTCGACCGTTTGATTGAGGAGACGGGTGAGACACCGGTCATCAACCAAATCGAGCTCCACCCATACTTCTCCCAAGTGGAACAGCGTCAAGCTGACAAAGAGCGCGGCATCATCACTGAGGCATGGAGTCCGTTGAGCCGAGCCCGGACCGTCACGCATGACGAGACGATTGCGGAACTAGCAAGACAAAAAGGCAAGACCGTGTCTCAAGTCATTCTGCGTTGGCACGTCCAACTCGGTGTCATCCCGCTCCCCCGTTCGTCGAGCGAGTTGCACCAAAAAGAGAACCTCGACGTCTTCAACTTCGAATTGACCGAGGACGAGATGGAGACGCTCAACGCACTGACGAAGCCGGACGGCCGTATCGATAATCAAGACCCGAGAGAATACGAGGAATACTAAAAAAAAGATTGAGCCGTCTGGGCTCAATCTTTTCTCGTTAAAACGCCGGAATCGCCGTTTCTTCGTAATTCTCTTCCAAGAACGCGCGGACTTCGTCACTTGTGAGTGCTTCTCCGAGTTTCTGGATCGCTTCTTCATCTTTGTTGTCTTCACGAGCAACAAGCGTGATGGCGAAGTCGTTCTCGACACCTTCCGTCAAGAGAGCATCGCTCTTCGGCGTCAAGCCGAGTGGAGCCGCGTAAGCCGGCGTCATGAGGACCGCATCGACGTCATCATACGCACGCGCGAGCATGAGCAAATCGACTTCCTCGAACTTGAGATTCTTCGGGTTTTCGGTGATATCGGCTTGCGTGTAATACGAACCGTTCTTCTCACCGAGCTCGATCACATCATGCTGTGCGAGCAACGAGAGCGAGCGGTCGATGTTCGACACGTCGTTCGCGATGGCAATCGTCGCGCCTTCCGGGATATCGTCCATGTTGTCATACTCTTTCGAGTAGACACCGTAGTTGGCGAAGTAAATCGGTTCGATTGGGACGAGGTTGGCGTCATTGCTGCGGTTGAACTCTTCCATGTACGGGACGTGTTGGAAGAAGTTCGCGTCGACTTCTTTTGCTGCGAGCGCCGTGTTCGGTTGGACGTTGTCACCGAGGACGACGATTTCGAGCTCGATGTTGTCTTCTGCGAGTTGCTCTTTCGCGATTTCAAGCATATCCGTCATCGGTGGGATGAGCGATGCGACTTTGAGCGTCTGCGGCTCGTTTGACGGGGCTTCCGTCGTGTTCGTTTCTGAATCGTTCCCACACGCCGCGAGGACGAGTGTGAGTGAGGCGAAAAGCGCCAATAATTTTTTCATAAGTTCTCCTTCTTTCTTTAGGTAATTAGCGTTTGTCGATGAGCCGAGCCACCGTCGTACCGGTGAACTGAATCATCTGAACGAAGACGAGCATGATGAGAATCATGTACATCATCAGCTCCGTCTTGAACTGTTGATAGCCGTAGCGGATGGCAAAGTCGCCGATGCCACCGCCCCCGACCACCCCCATGATGGTCGAGTACGAGATGAAGCTAATGATTGACGTCGTAAGCCCGAGGACGAGACCGGAACGGGCCTCGACGTACAAGAACTTGAAGATGACGTCTTTGATGGACGCCCCCATCGACACGGCCGCCTCGACGACGCCGCGCGGGACGTCAAGGAGTGACTGCTCGACGAGTCGCGAGTAATGGGCGATGGCGATGATGGCGAGCGGAACGGTTGCCGCCGCCGTCCCGATGGCCGTTCCGATGATGAGCCGCGTAAATGGAATCAAAAACACGACGAGTAACAGGAACGGGAACGAGCGGACGATATTGACGATCAAGTTGAGCACGGAGAAGACGGCCCGATTCTCTAACAGCTGCCCTTTCCGTGACAAATAGAGCCACGTCCCGAGCGGCAGACCGAGCAGGACGGCCGCGAGAATCGAGACGCCGACCATGATGAACGTCTCCCCGATTGATTGCCAAATCTCAGTCTGATATTGCTGGAGCACCTCAGGCATGTGGTTCACCCGCCTTCTTCAGTTGGTCGACGAACCAGGACGGGTTGTCGTCGATGTCTGCGACCCCGCTCGGAATGACGTCAATCGTCTCATACACCGAACCGTCCGTCATGACGGTCACGCGGTCGCACACTTGTTTGATGACGTCCATCTCATGCGTCACGATGACGATGGTAACGCCGAGCCGCTCGTTAATCGACTTCAACACGCCGAGCACTTCGGCCGTCGTGTTCGGGTCGAGCGACGACGTCGGCTCATCACATAACAAGACGTGCGGTTCGTTCGCGAGCGCCCGCGCGATGGCGACGCGCTGCTTTTGACCACCGCTTAGTTGTGCCGGGTATTTGTCTTTGAATGACTCGAGCCCGACGAAACGCAGGCACTCGAGCACCCGGGCCTCATGCGTCGCCCGTGGTCGACCGGCCAGCTTCAACGAGGCGGCCACGTTGTCAAAGACGGTCTTGTTCGCGACGAGATTAAACTGTTGGAAAATCATGCCGATGACGTGACGCTTCTCGCGTAGTTGTCGACTCGACAGGCCCGTCAACTCATCGCCATCAATCGTGACTTGCCCTGTATCCGGTGTCTCGAGCAGGTTCATCAGTCGGAGCAACGTCGATTTGCCGGCTCCGCTCGCGCCGATGATGCCATATACCTCGCCACGCTCGATTTGAAGCGAGACGTCACGGACGGCTGCGTCGCGGCCGAACTGTTTGCTGACATTCGTTAACGTGATCATAGATGGTTCCTTTCTCTCATGGGAAAACTGGGTCAACCTCGTAACCCATTTTAGCGAACTAAAGCAGACTTGTCAGGTGAGGTGCTTCACAAAAAAAGAACCGCACGTGGCGGTTCACTTTAACGGGTGCTGTTTGAAATGCTCAGCGATGTGGCGCCGCATCGATTCACGATTCTCGGCAAAGATTCGATGTCGATGGCCGTTCCCCCCTGATGGATGTGGAAATCCGCTCACGACGCGTTCTGGCGCGATAATGCCCTTGTCGACGAGCGTCTCGACGGCACGACGGACGTTAATCCCCATCGGCAAGATGAGTGCGTCCTCGAGGACGGCCATCTCGTCGGCGAACCCTCCTTCGACATAAGACCGAAATAAATCCGTCTTCAACATGTCTGGACTCGACCCGTTGTAGTTCTTCCCTTTATAAAAGACCGGATACGGCAGCACCGCCGTATTCTGCACGAGATGGTTCGCCTCGCCGAACAAGTCGAGCGTCGTCGGAATCCCAAGGTGGTGATGCAACTCCAAGTCGTCGAGCATCGTCACCAAGTTCTTGCGAATCGGTCCGGAGAAGCTGCCTCGTTGTTTGACAGCTCGGAGCGCCTCCTCGTCGGGTGCGTCCGCCAAATCACGAATCGCCTCGAACGATTGCCGCATTTGATACAGTCCCGGCGTAATCCCTGCGATGACGACTTTGGCGTTCGGGTTGATGTATTCGAACGGCGCATAATAAATCGTGAGTTGCTTGTTCGGGTCCTCCTCGAGCAGGAACGGTTCACTCTTCAGTGTCGTCTCCTCCAGGTCGGGCAGTTCGAGAATATGTTGTTTATAGCGTTGAAATAAATCGGTACGTGTCGGCATGATTGTCCCTCCTCTGTTTCTGTTCTTTCCCCAAACCGCCAAATCCTATCAGAGGATGGCGAACTCATTTCGCGCATTGACGCGGCACATCCGCTTTTGTATAGTTAGGAACGACAAAACGAATAGGAGTGACCAATTTGACTCCAACAGAACCGACGACACGACTCCTCGACCTCCTCAGTGAGCGACATGACCAAATCCGTCGCATTAGCGAGCGGGCTTGGAACGAGCAACACGATATCTACATCTCCAACTCCGAATGGTACGTGCTCGCCCGGATTTATCAAACAAAACCGACCATTGCCGAAGTGACGCGCAACGTCCACATCTCCCGTCAAGCGATCCATAAGCTCATCAAGAACTTGAAAGCGAAAGAACTCGTCACGGTGACCGATCATCCGACGAGTCGAAAAGATAAATGTATCGAGCTGACCGAGCTCGGGGTCCGTTGCTACGAACAGAACGAGTCACTGAAAGCCGAACTCGAACAAAAAATAGCCGATTCACTCGGTGATGACGCGTTCCGACAACTGAAAATGTTGTTGAAAGCCGACTGGAATTTGTAATCTCTCCTAACGATTGGGAGGGATTTTTTTGTGTCATATCTCACCTCAAATGTCAACCGAGTTGACATTTCGTGTCATGAACTACTATACTTGATGAAAGGAAGAGGTGATCGATTTGTTCAAAACTGGTGATTTAATCATCTATTCGACCCACGGAGTTTGCCGCATTGACGACATTTCCGACATGACGGTCGCGGGTGAGACGAAGTCGTACTACACGCTCCATCCCATCAATAACGCACAGAAGTTGCAAATCAGTATCCCCGTCGATAGTGATAAAGTGATGATGTTGACGCTCCTTGAAGCGAAAGAAGCAAAAGAGATCCTCGAATCGTTCCGCTCGCCGGGTGTCGAATGGAATCCCCATCCGAACAACCGCAATCGCGAATTCTTGAACGTCGTGCACTCGGGTAACCGTCACGAGATCGCTCAAGTCATCAACACGCTTGCTCGCCGCCAAAGCGAAGCTCTCTTGTTGAACAAAAAGTTATATGAACAGGACCGTAAGATTCTAGAGAACGCTAAAACGATCCTCGTGAAAGAACTTTCGCTCGCGCTTGAATTATCGGAAGAAATTATCGATCAACAAATTGCTGCTTATTTGAGCGAAGAACCTGTCGCCACTACTTGATTGGCCCCTTCCGTGCGAAGAGGTCTTTTTTTATTGTTTAAAGACGGCCAGCACCTGTTCTTTCAGCGGCTGGAAGCTTTGTCCCACATGTCCGTGATACATAAAGTGCTTGGAGCAAAAAATCGTTCCGCTTGTTCCATCTTTATATGTGAAAGTGATTGGCCCGGCTGCAATCCAATCCACCAATCGTACTTTAGGATTGAAGGTTACAGAGGGGTTCAGCTTTTCTGTTTCCAATAACGCCAGCAATTCGCCCAGTGCTTGCTTGCTGTGGACGATTATTGCTTTTGGTTGGTAGGCGACTAATAGCTCACGGAAAATTTGCCTGCCATGTCGGGTCAAATCAGGGTCCACTTGACGCAATTCTTTTGCTCGCCTCGTCGGGTATGCATTCATGTTCGTCTCAATGACATCAATCTTTCCTATAGACTTTTCCTCTAAATCATTCACAAATTGATTCAAACCAACCCGCGTACGGGATAGTGGACTTTTTCCTTGAGACAACCGAATCGTCTTTATTTGCTCAATGAAGCGTTCACGGTCGCAAAACGTTTTAATGTAGTCCTCGACACTTGAAAACGCATCTTTTGAAATCGGTGTGGCCGGATTGATCCCCACTATAAAAACATTCCCTTTTGAATCAAATGATTTACTGACGAATGGACGAAAATAGATGTCGTGGGAAGGTACTTCGACCCATGCCTGTAGCTGTTCATGTGTTTGCACAATCATATCCCCCTTTATTCACTCTCGACAATGACATCTTCCGCGAGCCCTGTGTTATTGATTTTCTTATACTGATCATACACATCCGCCACATCAACGAGCTCTTCGGGATCCACAAGCAATGTCTTCAATCCTTTTTCAATCAAGAGAAGTGGATGGTCTTTGAATTTGATTTGTTCAATCACATCATTCGCGTGTGAGATTAGAAGCGTCTCTGTTGTCGGTCTCATGCAACGCACTTCCCAGCGGTCAAGCCATTCTAACACTTGTCTCGTTTCCCATTCGACATCGAACAGGATGGCAACAAGGATATAGTGATCCGCATGCCTCATCAAGACTGCGAAACAATCGCCCAACTGGATACATTCCGTCTGTGCGATCTCCATATGGTCTTCGTAGTTGGGAACCACACAATACTCGAAACAGTCCGGGTACTCTCGAAGTTTGTCGACATAATCACCGTATTTCATACGCTCCCATTCAGAAAGAATGATTTTATTCATGCAGCACCTCCTATTTTTATGTAGACACCTACTTACTTTTAACCAATATATGGATTAATTGTCTTACAATCACAAAGAAAAAGCGAGAATATGAACATATCCTCGCTTGTACTCGCTTAATTGTGGACGACGCCTTTCTCTTTCAGGCCGAGCGCCATCGCTGTCGATTCGTGAATCGTCTTGAACAGTTCCGGGTGATCGGAGAGTGATACGCCATAAGACGGCACCATCTCTTTGATTTTCGGTTCCCATTCCGGCATCCGGCTTGGGAAGCACTGCTCGAGTACTTTTAACATGACGTGCACGGCCGTCGATGCGCCCGGTGACGCACCGAGAAGTGCTGCGACCGATCCATCTTCGGCGCTGACGACTTCCGTTCCGAACTGGAGTGTCCCTTTACCGTCCGGCGTGTCTTTGATGACTTGGACGCGTTGTCCGGCGACGACAATTTCCCAGTCCTCATTCTTCGCGGTCGGAATGAATTCGCGGAGCTCGTCCATCCGTTTGTTGTGCGACAAGAGCACCTGCTCAATCAAATATTTCGTGAGCGGCATCTCTTTCGCCCCAGCCGCGAGCATCGTCACGACGTTGTATGGTTTGACCGATTGGAGGAGATCGAGGTTCGAGCCCGTCTTCAAGAACTTCGGCGTAAAGCCGGCGAACGGTCCGAACAACAATTCTTTGCGCCCTTCGATGAAGCGCGTGTCGAGGTGCGGCACCGACATCGGCGGTGCGCCGACTTTCGCTTTGCCGTATACTTTCGCGTTGTGCTGTTCGATGACGTCACGGTTCTTACAGACGAGGAACAGACCACTCACCGGGAATCCGCCGATGTGCTTCGACTCCGGGATGCCCGTCTTTTGAAGGAGCGGTAGGCTACCGCCACCGCCGCCGATAAACAGGAACGGCGCCGTGTGCGTCTCAATCGTGTTCGCCTCGATGTCTTTCACTTTCACTTCCCACAAACCGTTCGCCAACCGTTTCACGTCCTCGACGCTATGCTTGTAATTGACCTCGACGCCTTGGCCGGTCAAATGGTCAAACAGCATCCGTGTAAGCGCACCGAAGTTGACGTCGGTACCTGAATCGATTTTCGTCGCCGCGATCGGCTCATCGACGGAACGTCCTTCCATGACAATCGGCATCCAGTCACGGAGTTGTTCCGGGTCATCCGATAAAACCATCCCTTCAAACAACGGATTATTTGTTAGCGCTTCCAAACGTTTCTTCAAGAAGCGGACATCATTCTCGCCTTGGACCATACTCATATGTGGAATCGAACGGATGAACGCTTCCGGGTTTCGAATCAAGCCTTTGTTGACGAGATGCGCCCAAAACTGACGCGAGATTTGGAACTGCTCATTGACGTTGATCGCTTTCGAGATGTCGAGCGTACCATCCGGCTTCTCGGTCGTATAGTTCAACTCGCAGAGGGCGGCATGTCCCGTCCCGGCGTTGTTCCATTCGTTCGAACTCTCTTCCCCTGCACTTTCGAGCTTCTCAAACACTTTGACTTCCCACTCTGGTACGAGCTCTTTAAAGAGCGACCCGAGCGTCGCACTCATGATGCCTGCACCAATCAAAATGACGTCTGTTCTCTTTTGAACACTGCTCATGAAAACCCCATCCTTCTCCCCTGGATTTGTGTATGAGACGATTCGGTAAATCCCCATTCGCCGACTCGCCCCGTTTATAATTGTTATATTGATTATAACGCTTTTGTGATGTTTGATAAGGGTTAAGTACGGATTTCATCCATGAAACTTTTGAAGGGGGGAATGCAATCCTTGAAGCGCGGCATCCGTTTTAAAATCCCGAATACATATGGACGCTTTCTGGCCGACATGTTGAGTCCCATCGATATCACCTCTTACAGCTGGTTCGTCGGTGGTGAGGAATCGTATCGTGTGAAGAACGGCGACCTCCATCAACCGTTGTTTCCTGGAGAGACCGAGGTAGATGGAGAAACGTTTTCTCATTTGATTCATCAGGATGAGCACTATCTCATCTTCGCGAATTTAAAGGCCTTTTCGAAAGGACCGGTGAAAGACATTGAGACGTATGAGGCGTTTCGTGATAGCCATTGTGACCTTGCCCTGCTCATCGTCGACTCCACGTTCGTCGATATGTACTGCAAAGATCAACAAATGATTGAATCACTCTATACGCACGCCCTATCCCGTTCCTTTGAGGACGTCGCCTATTTGACCGACGCCAACGATACGAGGACGAGTTTGACCGTCTGGTAAGAACCCAACCCTATAACGAAGGAGGATTCATCATGTCTACGTTCTATCTCATCCGTCATTGCTCGGCGACTGGCCAAGAGCCGGACGCCCCACTCACCGAAGCCGGCGAACAACAAGCACTCGCCCTCGCTGACTTCTTTCGAGACATTCCCGTCGACCGCATCATCTCGAGCGACTATACGCGAGCTACTGCCTCGATCGCACCGCTCGCCACATCCAAGCAGCTGACCATCGAGACGAATCCGAAGTTGCGCGAACGCATCCTCTCGCTTGAACCGCGCGACGATTGGTTCGAACTGCTCCGCCATTCGTTCACCGACACCTCGTTCCGTTTGCCGGGCGCCGAGTCGGGTCAAGATGCGACGGACCGGATTTTGAGCGTCATCGATCCACTCGACGACATAAACGGTGCGACCGTCCTCGTGACGCACGGCAACCTGCTCGCGTTGCTTCTTCAACATGTGGATAACCGCTATGACTTCGACACGTGGCGCAATCTCAGCAATCCCGACGTCTATCGCCTTAAAATTGTGGATAACTCTTGGTCTGTGGAACGTGCCTGGCCCGTCCCTGCCTGTGGATAACGTTATCCACAGAAAAAGCCGTCTCATTCCCGAGACGGCTTTCGTTTTTTATTTCTCCACAAAGAACATCGAGATGGCACCAAGACCGACGTGCGTTCCGACCGAAACGCCCATCTGCATGAGGTAAATCTCGCCTTTGAAGTCGGATTCGGCTTGAATCTTCGCCTTCAAGTTCTCAGCAATCTTTTGATCCGACGTATAGCCGATGATGACGAAATTGGTGATATCCTTGTCGCAGCGTTTGATGAACTCGTCCGTATAGTGCTTGAGCACTTTACGCGTTCCCCGTTCTTTCGCGACGATGGCCCCTTTGCCATTCTTCATGCTCATGATTGGCTTGACCATCAACAGCTTGCCGATGATGGCGCTCGCATTCGAGATGCGGCCGCTCTTAATCAAGTGGTCCAAGTCGTCGACCGACAAGAAGTGCTTCACTTTCAGCTTATACTTCTCGTTGAAATCTACGAGCTCCTCGAACGTCGCCCCAGCTTCACGCATCTGGGCGCTCTTCATTAACAACCAGCCGCTCCCGTGGCTCATCGAACGTGAGTCGACGATATGAATCTTCACCGTCGAATCCGGATGCGCCTCTTCGAAGTATTCTTTTCCGAGCACGGCCGATTGATACGACCCGCTCGTCCCGCTCGACATACAGATACATAGAATCTCATCATGTCCGCTCTCGACGGCCTCTTCCATCAACTTCATAAATGTCGCCGGGCTCGGCATCCCCGTCGTCGGGAATTCCGGTAGCGCTTCCAACATTCCGTAAAACTCATCGGGCTGGATGTCGACACGGTCCTCATACGATTTATTGTCAATCGTAATGATGAGCGGCGCGACGCCAATCTCATATTTTGCTAAAATCTCATCGGATAAATCACAAGTTGAATCTGCTAGTAATTTTATCATGGTACCCTCCAAATAATCGCCCCTAAATGACGAGAATCGTCCTAGACCACTACGTCGATTCAGACGTCACGATAGGACTTCTCCATTGTATCAGATATGGAGGGGTAGATGTTTTTTTGCCAGGCCCGAATATGCGTTTGTTTGCTCGTGTCGAAGCAGCCATTCCTTTCGCCAGAGGCCGCCCGCATAGCCCGTCAACGTCCCGTTCGATCCGATGACGCGATGGCACGGGATGACGATGCTCAACCGATTGCGCCCGTTGGCACTGCCGACGGCCCGCACGGCGCGGTCCCGGCCGAGTGTCACGGCCAGTTCGCGATACGAGGTCGTCTCGGCGTATGGAATCATGACCAGCGCCTGCCACACGTCCTGTTGAAACACCGTCCCCTCGACTTCAAACGGGAACGTGAACGATTGGCGACGTCCGTTGAAGTACTCCTCGATTTCTCGGTAGCACGTCTTCAACACGTCCGGCGTCGTCTCATCCGCTTCAAAGCGGACATCATTCCGTTCGACGAACAGGATGGAGCAGATGGCCGTCTCTGTCCCGACAATCTCTAGAATTCCAATCGGACTCACATAGTCCAGTCTATACGTCTCCATACAACGACCTCCATAAATAGAATGTGGCGTACGCTTCCCATCCGGCAAAGCGTTCCCCGTACTGCCTCACTTCGTCTGTCGTCAACTTGTCGCTTCGCCCAAGATGATGCTTCAACGCCTGATGCAGACCAGCGTCCGCAACCGGGAACGCCGTCGGATCTTGGAAACACTTCATCCGGACATACGCGGCCGTCCACTCCCCGACACCGCGTAAGCTTAACAACCGTTCATGCATCACGTCGGGTGGCTCGCTGCGTAACTGCTGTTTCGACAATCGTCCGTCCGTCATTTCCTGGGCGATGCCGATGATATATTCTGCTTTTCGGGTGCTGAATTGGAGCGGTCTCAGTTCACTCGGGTCGAGCAGCGCAATCGTCTCAGGATTTGGGAACGCCCAGTACGTCACGCCGTCCACTTCCCGGGATGGTCCATACTGCTCGACGAACCGTCGTTTCAACGTATAGGCGAACGACAGCGTGATCTGTTGACCGATGACGGCCCACGCGAGCGCCTCGAACAAGTCCGGGAAGCCGATCAGGCGTAGCCCCTCGTACTCTCGGACGAGCGGACGCAACAGTTCATCCGTCTCGGCCATCCGCACAAACGCCGCGACGTCTTGGTCGAGGTCGAACCAGTCGCGGACGTAGCGCTCCACGTGTTCCTGTTCCGAGCTCGTGATGTCGTCTTCCGGGAACGTGATGACGAGGCCGTGAGCCGTCTCCTTGATGTCCCCTAGCAGCAATCGTCCGTCCACATCGAACAGCTTGGAGACGGACGTTTCACTGGCGACATGCATCACTTCATCGTTTGAGCGGCGCAAAAACTGCAGACATTGTTGAAAATCAAACGGAGCGGTGACGTGAATCTCGAACGATGAGCGACTCATCGGCTCCCCCCTTTCGATACATGCTCGGTGAACAACCCTTTAGCCGTCGGAAGACGCGATAAAAGTTGGATGGGGTTTGAAAGCCGACCTCATAACAGATGGCGAGATTGCTCATGTCCGTCGTCCGCAACAGATGGGCCGCCTTGTCGATGCGAACCTTTTCGAGCAGACGGCGCGGCGTCTCGCCCGTCGCTTGCGTGAACGTCCGCTCGACGTAGAACGGGCTCAAGCTGACGTGCTCGGCAATCTCCTCAAGCTTGAGCGGCCATTTGTAATGCGTGAGCACGAACGCCGTCACGTCATGGACGAGCGCGCTCGCCGGACTACGGTCGACCTCGGGCTGACATCGTTTGCACGGCCGAAAGCCAGACGACTCCGCTTCCGCTTTCGTCTCATAAAAATCGACATTCTCCCGCTTCGGCTTCCGCGAGCGGCACGAGGGCCGACAGTAAATCCCGGTCGTCTTGACCGCGGTATAAAACTGTCCGTCATATGTCGCGTCACAGGCGAGCACTTTCTCCCACTTCTCTTCAAACGTCAGCATCTCGTCACCCCCTTTGTTCCACTGTATCAGATTGATTTTCGTTCACTCGTCCTATTTCTTGCGTTTACAGTCTACATTCCCGCGATTCACGAATCTCATTTATTTTGAATCCGTCTTCCCGTCTGACTCGTACTATGATTACACGACTCAATTGAGTACACTTTAGCTAATCAAGATTTCGATAGTTTGTCAGAAGGAGCACATACGATGCAAAAGCGATTTTCCTGGAAACAACTGAAATGGTTGCTTCCATTCCTATTGATTGGATTGATTCTTTATCAGAGCGGTCAGGAGCTCCAAAACCTGTCGCTCGCCGCGGCGTTTCAAACGTTAGAGGCGTTGACGGGCTTCGAACAGATTGCCTTGATCGGACTCGGACTCGTCGCCGTTTTGACGATGACCGGATACGACTACTTTCTACTGCGCTCGCTCGACGTCCAGCTCCCGCTCTCGAAGCTGCTTCGCGCGGCATGGATCACTAACGCGATGAACGGCATGATCGGGTTTGGCGGCGTCATCGGCATCGCGCTCCGGACGTCGCTGTATCGACCGTATACGGATACGAAGCGTTTGCTCCGGGCCATCGGTTGGATGACCCCGACGCTCATCAGCGGCTTGTCGCTGCTTGCCGCAGGAGTGCTCATCGGACTTTTCCCGGCCGGCGTGCTCACCGGAACGAAACAATGGATTTGGCCCGTGCTCCTCGCGACACTCGCCGTCCTGCCGCTCTACATATACGTGACGCGGAAACGCTCGAACTTAGATTGGACGACATTGCTCGGCTATATCGCGACGTCGCTCGCCGAATGGGTGACGGCCGGACTCGTCGCCTTGTATGCCCTGCATTTGCTCGGAGGCGAAGCACCGCTCACAGCCATGATGGGTGTCTTCATCGTCGCGACTATCGTCGGGGTCGTCTCGCTCGTCCCGGGTGGTGTTGGTTCGTTTGATCTATTATACCTCGTCGGGATGACCCAGCTCGGCATCGACCAAGAGATTGTTTTGTCTTCTTTGATCGTCTATCGCTTTGTCTACTTCATCGTCCCGTTCATGATCGGCCTGTTCTTGGCGGCTCTCGTCTTCGGGGACCAGGTCGTCAAACAGATCGAGTATAAGCCGATCATCGGGTCGTCTTATGAAATCGGAACCGTCGTCTGGCGCATCGTGTCGCGCACACTCGCCAAGACCGGACGGCTCGCCGGAAGCCTGATTGCATTGATGACGAGCCTCGTCTTGTGGTTCCAGACGCTGTTACCGAGCGTGTCACCGCTCTATTCGACCGCCCTCTGGTTACAGTGGGTTGGCACGCTCGCGCTGTTCACGGCGGGTCTGTTGACGCTACTGACCACGTTCGGGATGTACATTCGGACGAAGCGTGTGCTCTGGCTCGTCGGGGTCGCAGTTTTCATTGCCAGTATCGGTGTCATCGCGCGCGGCTTCAATCTGTTTGAAGCGTTCGTCGTCGGTGGGTTCGCCTTGTTTGTCTGGTTGACCCGGACCCAGCACAAACGCTATCGCTCCATCGTGACCGTCAGCCGCTTCGTCCGCAACGTCGCCTATGTCGGCCTCTATGTCGGTACGCATGCGTTCCTGCTGCAGTCGTTCAGTCAGACCGACACGATTTTCTTCGATCCGGAAGCTGCCGCCGCGTTGAGCATCGCCGCCGTCGTTTTGTCCGGACTGCTGTTGATTGGCATCTTCACGCTGTTCAACCGGTTGAAACGTCCAAAGCTCGGCACGTCGTTTGAACCGTCCCGCTTCGCGGCGTTTCAAGCCACGCATGTGACGACGAGCGCGTTCGACTTGGCCTATATGAACGACAAACTCGTCTATTATGGGCCGGACGACGAGGCGTGTCTCTTGTTCGCCGTATCTGGCAATCACGCCATCGTCCTCGGGGATGTGCAAGGAGCGCGAGACGCCGCGTCACACCTATTGCTCGCCTTTATCGAAGAAACGGACCGGCTCGGCTATATCCCGCTCTTTTATCAAGTCACCCCGGACTGGATGCCGCGCCTGCACGACGCCGGGTTCACCTTCTTCAAGCTCGGTGAAGAGGCGACGGTTGATGTCGCCACGTTCTCGCTCACTGGCAAAAAGCGTGCCAACATGCGCTCGCTCCACAACCAATTTACGAAGCGAGGCTATACGGCTGACATCGTCATGAATCCGTCTTTCGAGCTGACTGCATCATTGCGCGGCATCTCGGAAGACTGGCTCGGTAATCGAAGTGAGAAAGGGTTCTCGCTCGGCTTTTTCAACGAGCAGGCCTTGTCCCACTATCCGGTCGCCCTCCTTCGTGACGAGACGGGACAAGTCGTCGCCTTCATCACGTTGCTCCGCGGCAGTGATACTGTCTCCATCGATTTGATGCGCTCTCACGGTGACGCCCTGCCCGGATCGATTGAGGTGCTGATTCTGCACGTGATCGAGTGGGCACGGGACAACGATTATGCCCACGTCGGCCTCGGCATGGCACCGCTCGCCTCGGTCGGTGAGCACACATTCGCGTACTGGCCAGAGCGGATTGCGGCCGACATCTTCGAGAACATCAGTTACATCTATCCGTTCAGCGGGCTCCGTCAATTCAAACGAAAGTTCACACCGACGTGGGAAGCCAGATATTTGGCCATCCGCAAGCGTCGGAAACTGCTCCCGTCCTTGCTCAGGACGGCACGGTTGATCAGCCGGAAACGAGAATCTTAAAACGTCAAAGAGCGCCTCGCATGCGAGGCGCTCTTGCTTTCGATTATTTTACGGTCACGCTGACGTTGTCGATCGTCACATCGTGCGCGCCGAGCGGCGAGCCTTCCGTGCGACCGAGCAAGAATTTCATAGCTGTCATGTCTGTCTGCCCCATCGTGAGTTCGAACTCGTACGACTTCGTCTCAGGAGTAACTTGGACGATTTCGCTCAAGTAACGCGTGTAGGCTGCGTTCTCGATCGTCACTTCCATGTTACGGGCTACTGTCGATTTGGCGTCAAAGCGCACGACATAAGTTTGACCTGCATGTAACTCGAGACCACCCTGCTCCATGAGCACGCTCCACGGCTCTTGTCCTTCTTGCGTGATTGACAATTGAGCCGCCTCGTTCACCGCTTCGACCGCCGCTTGAGCGTCAAAGTGGACGTACGAGCCCCAATGCGTCAATCCTTCAGTGAATGAACCGTTCTTGAGAGGTGATGGATCAACATCGATCGGTGTCACATCCAGTAATTGCACATCGTCGAGTGTGATTTCACCTTTAGCCGAACCAAGCACGAATTGGAGTTGGCTCAACAAATCCGACTCTTGTTCCATCGTGAACGGGATTTCAATTGATTGGAAGTCGCGCGTCAACGCCACGTCTTGGAGCGGGAGATACACTTGTCCGTCCAATCCATTCAAGCCGACTTGAAGCGATTTGATGCGTTCCGACTTCGCGTTGAACCGAAGCACGTACTCACGGCCTTCCGTCAATTGAATGCCGTTTTGGACGAGCGTTGCCGGTTGCCCTTTCTTCGCGTTCGTCACGAACTCGAAGTGACGAGCTTCCTCATCAACTGTGCCTGTGCCTTTCGTTGCGCCTGGGTCAAACTGCCAGTACGTCAAGCGGTCCATTGCCCCTTGATCGAACGTGCCGTTATAGACATGGTTGCCGTCTCCGAGCGCCGGTTTCGTCGCGTTCGGGTCGAGCGCTTCACGCGGTGTCTGTTCGACGCGCACGTTCCCGATTTGAACGCCTGCCGTGCTGAGGCCGACGTTGAACTCGAGGCGTGCCGCGAGGTCCGTGTCTTCTGTCATGTCGAACGTCATCGAGTACGTCTGGACGTCGGTCGTCAAATCGAACGAACCTTCATCCGAATATTTGGCGTAACCACGGTCTGGTCCACCGCCGACTTTGACAGCGATTGAGCGGGCCGAGTCTGCACTCGCGTCGAACGTCACTTTGTAGTGACCGCCTTTACCGAGGGATACGTTTTGAATCAATTGGTGCGAGTACGGCTGACTGCCTGCTTGCGTGATCGAGATATCCGCGAAGCGTGAACCTGCCTGCTCAATCACATCGATGGATCCGACCCCACCGAAGTCCGGTAGCGCCACATAGTTCCAATTCACTGGATCGAGCGCCTGCGAACCGTTTGTCACGGTCGTGATTGGCTCTGTGTAGTCTTGATCGTAGACGAGGTTTCCGTCTTCAGACGGTTGTTTCGCCCCGTCCGGAAGCACAATCGTTTCGTCGGTATACACCGGTTCGACCGCTTCGCGATAGTCGCGGTTCTTCAAATCGAAGACGCGAACGTAATCGACTTTCATATCGGCCGGGAATGGTGTCGTCGCATCGACGTCTCCATCAAACCAGCCGCCGACGGCCAAGTTCATAATCAAATAGAAGTTTTGGTCGAACGGTGCCGGATAGCTGTATTTCGTCGCTTGGTTCAACCCTTTCGAGTACCAATCGTTTTGAGTCTGATACAATTTCCCGTCGACGTACCAACGCAACTCGCCTGGCTCCCACTCGACCGCATATGTATGCCATTTGTCGATGCCGTCGCCTTCTTCGAAGTGATAGTCTTTGCCGGTATATTTATTGTTCGGCCAGTTCTCGCCATAATGGATTGTTCCAGCGACCTTGTCAGGCTGGCTGCCCCACGATTCCATGATGTCGATTTCGCCAGACGCGGCCCAGGCGCCGTAGCGGTCTTGTTCCGGCAACATCCAGAACGCCGGCCATAGCCCTTTTCCAGTCGGGAGCTTCGCACGCATCTCATAACGGCCATACGTTTGACTGAACTTGCCTTTGGTCGTCAACTTCGCTGACGTGAAATCGTATGACCCGAGTTCGTCCGTCACTTGTTCTTTTTTCGCACGGATGACGAGGTTCCCGTCTTCTACGAAAGCGTTTTCGTTTTTGTCCGTGTAAAATTGCTTCTCATTGTTTCCCCAACCTGGTGTGACCGGTGTGCCTTCGGCGTCTTTCAACCAATTCCCCGTGTCAAAGTTCCATTTGGTCTGGTCGATCTCTGATTTGTTGAACTCATCCGACCAGACGAGCTTCCATTTCGTGTTGTCTTTCTTCTCCGGCTTTTCGGCAGATGCGCCTTGTGCGGCAGATAAGACAAGCCCAGTCCCGAGTGCAAGTGCGACCCATTTCTTCATTACATTTCCTCCCTTGGCATGAATGAAGGCAGGGACGACGCGATCGACCTTGCCTCTTCTAGTGACGTACAGATTGAAACCGCTTTCCGAAAGCGCTTTCGGTAATGTCATTATAAATTTTTCCATGCCTCGATTCAACCATTTTCTTAAAGTGAAATGAAAATGACTTGAACTACCCCCACCTACGCTTCGCTTGGGGGTGGAGGATTCCTGAGTGATCCGACCTAACAGTCGAAACCTGATCAGGCTAGCCCCGTCGTCCTGACGGTTGAAGAGGCGAGGATGCGTTCGGCCTCTCGTTTGAGGTTCAGTCCTGCGTTCACATCGCGGTCGTGGTGGGTCCCGCAACCCGGGCATGTCCACTCACGCAGACCGAGATGCTTCACGTCTCTGTGTCGATGGCCGCAACTTGAACAGAGCTGGCTCGAGGCGAAGGTCTTCCCGACCTTCACGACGGTCTTGCCGTACCAGTCCGCCTTGTACTCGAGCATGTGGAAGAACGCCGACCAACTGACATCGGAGATGGCTTTGCTGAACTTGCGGTCCTGTTGCATGTCTTTCACCTGCAGAGTCTCGATGCCGATGACGTCGTGGTTTTTGACGATCTCGGTCGACACCTTGTGCAGGAAGTCGGTACGTTTGTTCGCGATCTTCTCATGGATGCGGGCGACCTTGCGTTTTTGTTTCTGGTAGTTCTTCGCCTCGGACAGCTTGATGTTCTTGTTCAGGGCGATGAGCTGACGACGGGAGAGTTTTCGTTGCTCGCGCGCCAGTTTCTTCTCGAGCGTGCGAAAATAGCGGTCGTTTTGGTACACCGTGCCGTCGGACAGGACGGCGAAATGCTTCAGTCCGACGTCGACGCCGACGGTTGAGCCGGTCTTTGGCAGTTCGTCGATCTCCTGCTCGACGCACAGGGAGACGAAGTATTTGCCCGTCGCGTTCCGTCGGATCGTGGCGCTGAGGATTCGGCCCTCGACTTGTTTCGAGTTGGCGAACCGGACCCACTTCAACTTCGGCAGCTTAAGCCGGTTGCCGACGATCGACACCTCAGGAAGTTGAGACTTGCCTTGGATGTTCGTCTTATAGGATTGGACGGGGTTCCGTTTCGATTTGAACCGGGGCCGTTCGTTCTGCTTCTTGAAGAAGCGGTCAAACGCTTCGGCGAGGTGTTTGACGCTGGTTTGGACAGATGTACTATCGACCTCCCTCAGCCAGTCGAACTCTTGCTTGAGTACAGGGATTTTTTTCGAACAGGAACCGTAGGACAGTCCTTTTCCTGTCGCCTCGTAGGTCTCTTCCCACTTCGTCAAGAAGTGGTTGAAGACGAAGCGTGAACAACCGATCGTCTTGGCAATCAGAATCTCCTGCTCCGTTGTCGGATAGATCCGGAATTTATACGCTTTATGCTTCAACAAGATGTTCACCTCCCTTAGGTATTTATACCCAAAAGAGAGGTTGGCGATTCATAGCCCACTTTCACTAGGGCTTCGCCCGCGACGTTTAGAAGCGGGAGCATTCTCGCCTAATTTTGATAAAAAGCATCGACTGATGACTCAAGTCGATGCTTCCGTAACGATCCAATCTGAAATCGTGACCGTGAATCCAGGCGCCTCCGGATCCGGACTACAAGCGTACGGTCCAACGCGTAACGTCGACACATCATGGAGATGAGCGATTCGCAACTGTTCACGCGCACCTCCCTCGTATTCGAAGAACACCTCGACATCACCATCGGTATAGACGAGTTCGAACGTCAACCGTCCGTGAATGTCCTTGTTGGGGAAATCACGCGTCGACCAATCCGAATAACCAAAGGACGTGACGACAGCCCCGAGGTGTGACGGTCCGTCCGGGATATACTCGACGGACGTCTTGAGCCAATGGTCGTCGTTGACGTACAGCAGGATGCCGGCTTGATCGTATGTATGGCTCGGCTCCATCTCAATCGTCGCCCGACACGTGAACTGCTTGGTCGACACGTCCGTCACCAAAGCGTGTGCCGTCATCCGGTTGAAGCCGTAATGGGTGTTCCGCCAAAAGTCGGTGTCTGGTGCTGTCTGGAACGTCAAGCGCTCACCGGCGCTCACTTCATTAGGTTCATTGATCCACGTGTATGGCTGCCACATGATTGATTCCTCCCCACTGCCCTCGCATCGCGAACAATAATGGAATCATCCCCTCGTGATACGGGATGAATTCGCCTGAACGAATCATGTCGAGAATCGTCGCCTCGTCCGCCCACTGTACGGCCTGCACTTCTGATTCCTGTAACGTCAATTCATCGAGATCTACCTCTGTCTCGACGAGGTAGATGTCGTCGAACCCCTCGTCAAAGTTGACTGTCAAATGCGGTCTTGTGTGTGATAAGTCGAGTTTTAGCCCGATTTCTTCTTCGAGCTCGCGCATCGCCGCCTGTTGGCTCGTATCGCCGACCGTGGCGCTGCCGCCGACGGTGATGTCCCACATGTTCGCCCAACCGTCTTTGAACGGTTGGCGTTGCTGAATCAACATCTGTCCGTCCTTGTTGAAAATACAGACGTGGATGACGAGATGATAATCGCCGTTCTCGAGGCGGGTGCCCCGCTGCCACGTCCGCCCTGTCTTCTTGCGGTCCACATCATACACATCCCAAAACTCCATCGTTCCATCCCCTTTATGTCGCCGCGCTCGCACCTGCGGCTTGGTCTGCCTTCGCACAATCGATGGCGACGACGATCGAGATGAGCATGTGCTCCATCGTCTCGTCCATCACTTGAATCTCGTAACTGTCGCCCCATGACAACCATTTCTTTTGGACGCTGCCGATGACTTGGCCGTTCTGCATCACTTGGAAGTCCATGTCCCACCAGTTGCCTTGCACATCGATTCCGGCCGCATCAATCGTATAACGCGGTTTGAATAACGTAAACTCTTTCGAAATCGTGACCGTCTCTTGGCCTTCCACATCGACATAGAACTTCGGCAAGAAACTGAACGTCTTTTTCGTGATTGTCGTAATCTCATGGCCGTCTTTGTCCGAAATCGTGAACGATTTCGGTAGCTTCATAAAGCTCCCTTCAACGAAGTACAAATCGTTCTCATCCGCATCTTTGATGGTGAAGCGGCCGCGCAGGCTGAAAACCTTCTGTTTCATATAGAGCGTGTTCATCGTCATCCCTCCGATTTGGTCGTGATACCATATATACGAGTATTTACCCAACTATGATTCACTTCATTGTATTTTCCTGTTTTGAACATCGAGAGGAGGCTTTATGAACCATCAACTTTCAATCGAGGTGGATCTCGATTCTTTAGCCTATGACACACATATCATCGGCAACATCGCCTTCGTCGTCGACTTTCATGATTATTTCCCGGGACAGGATTGGTCGGATTTCGTCGCCATCGTCTTGAACTGGTGGGTCGACAATTGCCGTGCCCTCGTATTCGCCCCGTGGCGGGAGACATACTCGTTTCAATTCATGGACGGCCCGATCCGGATAACCGCTGAAAAAGTGACCGCCACAGAAGTTGAGCTCACGTTCATAGAAGATGGCCATCTCCATACGCCTATGGGGACTGTATCACTTCAGGAATTGAAACATGCCCTCATCAAAGCGACACGTCAGTTCATCAATGCCGCGGACCGACACGGCTGGCGAAACGAAGACATCGAGGCGTTACGACACGCGGTCAAAGCGCTCGATGCCTCCTGAATCCAATCAAAGGGACCACGCGGCAACTATCCGCATGGTCCCTCTGTCCGTTTTCCTTATTTTATTTTCCCACGATTCTCCAACAACTCAAAAATGCGCGCGGCTTGATCCGTGTTGTCGATCATGCCCGTGAACTGCTCTTTTTGAGGACCGTATGCATAGACCGGCACGTCGTCCCCGGTGTGACCGTCCGTCGTCCAACCCGTCCCTGAGCGTGCATCAAAGATTTTTTCAATCGCATTGTCAATCTTCGTCACGTCTTTCGTTTCGGCAGCCTGTTGGACCGATTTGATTTCCGCATCCGTCAAGTCGAGGTCGATCCATTCGTTCAAGACGGCTTCGACGTCTTTTCCTGCCTCGATCTGTTTCGCCATGAAGTCCGGCGTACGTTTCGCCGCTTGGATTGGAGCCGCATCCCAGTTATAGTTGCCGTCCGAACCGATCGAGAAGCCACCTGTCGAGTGGTCGGCTGTGACGATGACCAACGTCTCTCCGTTCTCTTTCGCGAACTTCTCGACTTCCTTGAACGCATTTTCGAAGTCTTTCATCTCACTCATCGCGCCGACGACATCGTTGTCATGACCGGCCCAGTCGATTTGGCTGCCTTCGACCATCAAGAAGAAACCATCCTCGTCATCCTGTAAGCGGTCGAGCGCCGACGTCGTCATGTCCGCCAGGCTCGGCTGACTGTCGTCCCGGTCAATCATCTTGTCAAGTCCGACCTCGGCGAACAGACCGAGCACTTGTTCATTGTCGTCCTGCTTCATCTCTTCTGCCGATGTCACATAGCTATATCCGTCTTGTTGGAACTGTTTCGCGATATTGCGGTCCGAGCGTTCGAAGAAGTCGGTCCCGCCGCCTAGCATGACGTCGATTTTATGTTCCCCATTAATCAACTCATCATAATAATCGTTGGCGATCGCGTTCTCACTCTTGCGTTCTTCTTCGTGGGCACCGTACGAGGCCGGTGTCGCGTGTGTGATTTCCGACGTTGCGACGATCCCGGTCGACATGCCGTTCTCTTTCGCCTGCTCGAGGACCGTTTTCACGTCCGACTTGTCGTTGTCGACCGCGATGGCATTGTTGTACGTCTTGACACCGGCGCTCATCGCTGTGGCCGCTGCCGCTGAGTCCGTCACGTTCTCGGCCTCATCCTCTGGATACGTCGACTGCAAGCCGACCAAGTGTGGATCGAACGCCGTCTGTGGCATGTCCACTCCTTCTGTGTCGTTCATGTAGCGTAGCGCCGTCGTGTATGGAACGCCCATCCCGTCCCCAATCATGAAGATGACGTTTTTCGCTTTGCCGTTCTTGCCTTCCTTCGCCTGTACCTCTGTCTCGTTTTGTTGCATCCCGACAAGTCCGCCGATTGCGAGCGTCGACACGACGGCCAACGGAATCACTTTTTTCATCGATTTCTTCATTTCCTTAGTCCCTCCCGAATATTTACTGCTTGTGCTGACTTTTGTAGACTAAAGGATTTTTGTTAAGAAGCTTTTTCAACACCGAGTCAATCCTGTATAGGTTTTGTAAAGACGACAAAAAAGAATCGACGCATGGTCGATTCTCTGTTCACTCTTTCAACGCCGTTTCGACGAACGTCATCAAGGCGTCCAAATTGGTCATGTTCTCGTTGCATGAGGCACTGTCTGTACAAATATACGTCCCAATCGCTTTATAATAGTCAGGATTTTTCGCTTGTTTCGCTTTTGTGATGGTGACACAGTACGAGACTTCTGCAAACTGGTTACAGAAGGCGCAAATATTTTTCTTCGCGTTCGAGCTTGCCTTGAGCTCGATTCCCATGAGCTGATGATCCTTCTCGCAAACGATATATTTCCGATTGGAACGTAAGTCGTTCCAGCTCATGTAGGACATCCGATTCACATTAAAACTCGTTGCGTCCGGAAGCCTTAGCTTTTTCTGTTTGGGAAACATTTTTTTCACTTGCAGTTCCGTAACTTGAGGGAATGACCGGACATGAGGTCTTAACCCTTCTATGAAAACGTCATACGATTCATCTGTTTTTAAATTGGATACGTCCATCATCGCAAGCTGAGATGGCGTCGCATCTGGAAACAGATATGCGATTTTAGCATTAGCCAAATCGATGACGGCTTGTAACACGGAAGACGGTAAACTTTTCTTTCGACTATCTCGAATCGTCTCGACTTGTTCTCGAATGTAATTAAATTGGTGGTTCTCAATAAAACGCTCTTGCATATTCAGTCATCCTTTCTCAATCCTGACTTCTTTTAGTGTAAAGGATTTTACAAAACAAGATTGCACCGACTTCAAGTTAGAACTGTTTTATACAAAAACGGCACAATCGCAACTATGCGACGTGCCGTTGATTAATTTGAAGAGTAAACGATTTTCCGAATGGTCGTGACCGCCAAATGATAGTCAGCGGCCAACTGCTCGACCCGAGTCCCCTTCTCAAAGGATGTTCGAATCGCTTCATTCCGCTGTTCAAGCAACTGTTTGCCACCACTGACTGTTCCCCAGCGCTTCTTTTCTTGACCGGTCCGGGGCACATAAAGCGTCTCCCCTTGGACGTATCGTTGAACTTCTTGAAGCAACTCCTCTGGAAGGACACGTTGCGCATTTACGTACTTCATCTCTGCTCGCTCCTTATAAAAAATCCGACAATAAGGAAGCAAAGCCATTGTTGTAACGTACTAGATTGCGATCAAATTAACCGTTCTGCCCCATGCAAATGATCGCCTTTGTGACAACTGGCTTTGCATGAGTGATTGAAGACTTAGAAAATCTCAAACGATTTTCCACGTATATGCGCCCCCCTTTCAAATCACAAGATGTTGACCCCATTATACAAAACATCTCGTGATGTTTAAAAGGCAGGCGAACATATACAATGAAGAGCTCTTGTTGATCATCCGTTTTTCATGCTGAACGAGTCCGCGAGCGTGAACGTGATGTCTTTCACGTCGAGACCGCCGAGTGCGAAATAGAGTTGCAAGTAGTTATGTTGATTCAGGAAGAATACTTGCTTCGTCTGCGTCACCCATTCGCCGTCCGTTCCGTTGAACGTGAACGTCGGGCCCGGGATGTTGTTGGCGAACAGCGTGACCGGCATCTGGGCGAGTTCGCCCGCGTCCGATTTCGCCGTGATTGTCACGTCGTACGTGCCTGTCTCATCGACCGAAACAGCAAAGACGTGCGTGTTCCCTGTCGATGTGTCCGCATCACTCAAGCTGACGGCCTCACCGCTCTCAAGGTGGCGATACGTCACATCAAAGTCGATGGCCTGTCCGGCTTCCTCGTCGAGCCCGATCACCTCGACCGAACCGTCGTGGACACCGACGAGACGTTCCATCGCCGGGGCGTTCAAGACGAAGCGGCAGATGTTGGCCGCACTCCGTAACAGTTCTCCACGCGTCAATGTGCCCGCTTCGAGTGCCGTGCCCGTGTTATCGTCGAACGAGTTCGTGTCCGGACGATCGACGACCATGTACAAATCGTTCTGTGACTGGACCATCGCCGCCGTGTTCTGACGGTTCGCCGGCTCGTCTTCATGATGATTCACTTTCGCCCACCAATCGGTCATGACGATGCCTTCAAAGCCCCACTCATCCCGGAGGATACGTGTGTTCTGGTCATAGAGTCCGGCCGTCCACACACCGTTGACAGCGCCGTACGTCGTCATGATTGATGTCGCCTTGCCTTCTTTGACGGCCATCTCGAACCCTTTCAAGTAAATCTCACGCAGCGCCCGCTCCGAGACGATCGAGTCGATATCGTGACGATGCGCCTCTTGGTTGTTGGCGCTGAAGTGCTTGAGCGTCCCTGTCACGCCGACGCGATGCATCCCGTTCAATTGAGAGATTGCCATCTTGCCGGTCACGTGCGGGTCTTCTGAGAAGTACTCGAAGTTCCGACCGTTGAGCGGATTGCGGTGGATGTTCATCCCAGGTCCGAGGAGCGTATCGACGCGATTTTTCCGCATCTCGAGTCCGGTCATCTCGAACAGGTCTTCCACCAATTCGACGTTGAACGTCGACGCGAGCAGCGTCCCGTTCGGAAGGGCGAACGCCTTCGTCCCGATGTCCATCCGGATACCGGACGGGCCGTCCGCACAGCATACGGCCGGGATGCCGAGGTCGGTCAAGCGGTCCGATACGCCACCGAACGCGGCGGCCGTCCCCGGTGTCACGCGCGGTGAGTTCATCCCTTGTCCCCGGACGATGCAGGCGAGATCCTCATCCGTCAATTGATCGAGGAACGTCTCAAGCTCGGCCTTGCCGGCGTAAACGTCCTTCAGTGTGAAGCCGTTGTCACCGACGTAGTCGCGCGAGAGCGGACGTTCGGCGAGGTAACGTGCCTCGACATCGACCGCACGGAGCGGCGTCGGCAC
Source organism: Exiguobacterium sp. KKT215 (assembly GCF_055635335.1). NCBI lineage: Bacteria > Bacillati > Bacillota > Bacilli > Caryophanales > Exiguobacterium > Exiguobacterium sp. KKT215. The sequence goes on from NZ_CM145756.1 coordinate 2,925,756, forward strand.
GTACTCGACCAAATAACCGTTCTCGCCGACGACCGGTTTGATGCGATCGAACGGAGTGACGGGAGCCATGTTCTCGCTGAGCCTTTCGACGACTTGAAGAGATGCCACTTCATACGTGAACACCGGTCGTGCCGAGCGCACGTCGGTCCCGAGGTGAAGCTCGTATGTGCCGGCCTCGAGAACGAAGCTTGACGCGTGCCCAGTCGCGCCGTTGTCGTCATAGCTCGCGAAGTCCGTGACCGGGACGCTGAGTGTGAGCGTCGTCCGTTCCCCCGGTGCGAGTATGTCCGTCTTATCGAAAGCGACGAGCGAACGCGCTGGATTCCCTAGCGCGCCTTGTGGCTTTTCGACGTACAGCTGGACAACTTCTTTTCCTTCAACAGCGCCTGTGTTCGTCACATCAACGGTCACCGTGATCACGCCGTCCTGTTCACTCGCCGTCGCGACGTCGGTCGTGAACGTCGTATACGACAAGCCGAACCCGAACGGATAGAGCACTGAATCCTTAGCGAACGTCTCGAAATAGCGGTAGCCAACGTAGATGTCTTCTTGATAGATGCCCTTGTCCGCATGACCGAAATTTTTCGTCGATGGGTAGTCCTCAATCGATTTGGCAATCGTATCGGTCAGCTTACCAGATGGTGTGACGACACCCGTCAAGACGTCGACGAGTCCAGTGCCACCTTCCATTCCGCCTTGCCACGTATAAAGAATCGCGCTCGGTTGGTGCGCCCAATCCATGTCGATGATATTGCCGACGTTCAAGACGACAGCCGTCTTCGTGAATGTTTTTGATACCTTCTCAATCAGCGACTGCTCGATGTCCGTCAACAAATAGCTACCCGGGTCGGCCGTGTTATCCCGGTCCTCACCGGCCGTGCGTCCGATGAAGATGAGCGCCAAATCAGAAGCCTCGGCCGCTTCCGCGACGAGCTCGTCCGTCACTTCCATCTCCGGCTGCGACCACGGTTCGCCGGCCCAACCGACACCTTGGTCGAACGGATTCGCCTCGACCCACGTCTCATACGTCTTAAGAAGCGATGCGTTCAATTGAATCCCTTCGGTCGCCTGGAGCGCCTCGAGCGGACTCGTCACATGCGAGACGTTGACCATCCCTCCTGACCCCGTGCCGCTCTTGTAGTAGTTGAATTGACTGCGTCCGAACACAGAAACGGTCGTCCCTGCTTGAATCGGAAGCGTCGCGTGCTCGTTCTTCAAGAGGACGGCCCCTTCTGCGACGGCTGTCCGCGCCAGTTGTTTATATGTATCCCAGTTCAATGTGTAAGTCTTCATCGTGTCATCTCCTTCATTCCATTTGCGATTTCAATCATGCAGTCTTCGGCTTGCGGAAAGTCACCGAGCTTATCCATAAAAGCGTGGTCCATCCCGCGGTATTGAATCAGTCGCGTCGGTACGCCGTCGCGTGCGAGTTTACGCGCGTACGCCTCGCCTTCGAGACGAAGGTAATCGTATTCGGCCGTGATGATCAAAGCGGGCGGTAAGCCGTTCACATCATCCGCGAACAACGGCGACACGAGCGGGTCGGTCAGCTCGGCCTTGCCTTGTAAATAGATTTGGTTCAACAAGTCTTCTGAATCTCCGAGCGCCATGACGACGCCACGGATTAAGTCGTGATGATGCTTGATTTCATAGCGGTCGAGCGCCCATTCGTAATCGTCTGTCGGAATCGACCCTAAATTGACGACCGGATAAATGAGCGCCTGGAAACGAATCATGTTCGTCTCATTCGATCGGTCGAGTAAGCAACAAGTGGTCGCCAAGTTGCCGCCGGCACTGTCGCCGGCGACCGCGATGTCGTCCCGTGACACCCCGAGCTCATCGGCACGCTCGTGCACCCATTCGAGCGCTCGGTAACAGTCGTTCAGTCCGGCTGGAAACGGATGCTCCGGCGCGAGCCGGTAATCGACCGAGACGACGAGGGCGTTCGCTTTCTCCGCCAGTAACTTACACGGGTTCTCGACCGTATCGAGCGTCCCTCCGAAGAAGCCACCGCCGTGAAAGAACAGAATGGCCGGTAACGTCTCTTCCGTGCGCGGTCGATACAGGCGCGCCGGGATGTCACCGTCAGCGCTCGGAATCATAACGTGGTCTGTCGTGATGTCCATCGTCGTCACGTCACGGTTGGGCCAACCCATGCTGGCACGGGCAGACGCCAAGTCGAATGACGTTTCCGGCTCGGATGCGGCATAGCCTTTGATGACGGCTAACACCCGTGGATCGAGGTCTCCGGTCACATCAGTGTCTGGGATAGGTTTGATGATGGTCTCGACACCGTCTATTGTGTGGGCTTGTCGAGCTGTCTCAAGCTTTGCTACCAATACACGATACGTCTCACGTGGATTCAACATGATATGTAGTCCCCTTTTCATAGGCAAAATTGACACGTAGATTCAATTCCCTGATTCCTTACTGTTTCGCCCTACTCAACAAGAAAAAATTGACAATTATCCAGCTTTTCCATACCATTCTACTAATACTCCAATAGAAAGGATCGATGTCCATATGTCACAACCAGTACGATATGACGTCGCTGTCATCGGCGCCGGCACGATGGGCATGTCAGCTGCCTCGTTTTTAACGGAACGCGGTGCCCATACGCTTGTCATCGATGCGTTCGACCCGCCTCATAACAAAGGCAGCCATCACGGGGACACCCGGATGATCCGCCATGCCTACGGGGAAGGTCGTGCGTATGTCTCACTCGTCAAACGGGCCCAAAAATTATGGGAAGATCTCGACCGTACGTCGCAGTATCCGATTTTCAAGAAAACGGGTGTCCTCGGTATCGGGCCACGCGATTCGCCGTTTCTCGATGAGACGATTGCCTCGGCCGAAAAGTATAACTTGCCGCTCCAGCTTTTGTCTAAACGAGACATCGAGACACGTTGGGCCGGACTCTCGATTCCAGACGACTATATCGGTTGTTATGAGACCGAGTCGGGACTGCTCTACAGCGAGAATGCGATTCGAGCGTATCGCGAGCGGGCCTCCGCAAATGGCGCCGAGCTCGTGATGAACACGCCCGTCAAGTCGCTTTCCTTCAATTCGGACGGGGTCACCATCGTCACGTCCGAGGCGACGTTTTACGCTAAGAAAGTGATTGTCACAGTCGGAGCCTGGGCGAAACAACTGCTCCCCGACCTATCGCTCCCGCTTCAACCGACCCGGAAAGTCGTCGGCTGGTTCGACGCGGACGAGACACTTTATTCGGATGCGACGTTCCCGTCGTTCTTCGTCGAGGACAGTGACCGGATGTTCTATGGATTTCCAAGTCTTGACGGGGCTGGACTCAAAGTCGGACGGACTGACGGCGGTCAGGCCATCGACCCGAACCTACATACACAAGACTTCGGTCGCTATGAAGCCGACGAGGGCGATTTGCGTCACTTCCTCGCGACGTATATGCCAGAAGCGAACGGCCACTTGAATCAAGGCAAAACGTGCCTGTACACGATGTCGGATGATCATGATTTCATCGTCGATTTTCATCCCGAGCATCCCAATGTTCTCATCGCCTGTGGCTTCTCCGGTCACGGTTTCAAGTTCGGCAGTGTCATAGGCGAAGTGTTGAGCCAACTCACGCTAGACGGACAGACACCGTTCGATTTGAGCGGCTTTCGTCTTGACCGTTTTCGTGCATGAACGACGAGCCGCTTCGTTTCGTGTATAATGAAGCGTAATCCAAATTGCTAATGAAAATTTCTCGAATAGAAGTTTCTTACACGAAAAAGAGGTAAACCTATGAATCAACCACGCTTTTCAGACTATCGCCTGAGCGAAGACATCCAACGCGCGCTCGGCATCATGAAATACGAATCACCGACCGAAGTCCAACAGAAAGTCATCCCGCTCGCCCTCGAGCGCCAAGACTTGGTCGTCAAAGCCCAAACCGGAAGCGGGAAGACCGCAGCGTTCGGCATCCCGGTCACAGAACTCATCGAATGGGAAGAGAACAAGCCGCAAGTGCTGATTCTCACACCGACGCGCGAACTCGCCGTCCAAGTCCGTGAGGATATGACAAACATCGGTCGTTTTAAACGCATCAAGGCGACTGCCGTTTACGGGAAAGAACCATTCTCGAAGCAACGTGAAGAATTGAAGCAGAAGACGCACGTCGTCGTCGGGACACCGGGACGCGTCATGGACCACATCGAACGGGAGACGCTCGTTTTAGATAAAATTGATTACTTGATTATCGATGAGGCCGACGAGATGTTGAACCGCGGCTTCCTCGCTGACGTCGAGGCGATTCTTCAAGAATTGCCGCGCGATCGCGTGACGATGGTATTCTCGGCGACGTTCCCGAACGATATCGAGCGCCTGTGCCAGAAGCACATGAACGAACCAATCCGTGTCGCCATCGAATCGAGCGGTGTCACCGCTTCGACGATCGAACACGGCTTGATTGAAGTACGCCGAGAAGACAAGCTCGCTGTGCTGAAAGATGTGACGGTCGTCGAGAATCCAGACAGCTGCCTCATCTTCTGTCGGACGAAAGAACATGTCGACACGGTGTACAGCGAACTCAATCAAGCCGGTTACTCGTGCGAACGCCTCCACGGTGGCCTCGAGCAAGAAGACCGCTTCGCCGTCATGGAAGGGTTCAAGATGGGTAACTTCCGTTATCTCGTCGCGACTGATGTCGCAGCACGTGGGATTGACGTCGATAACGTCAACCTCGTCATCAACTATGACGTGCCGATGGAAAAAGAGAGCTACGTGCACCGGACCGGGCGCACAGGCCGTGCCGGTAACGCCGGGAAAGCAATCACGCTCGCGACGCCTCACGAGGGCAAGTTCGTTCGCGCCATCGAAGCGTTCATCAAATTCGATATCCCGGAGATGGATGCCCCGACCGAAACACAAGTCGCGCGCAACAAAGCTGCGTTCGAAGAGAAGTTGAGCGGACGACGTGTCGTTCGCAACAACAAGACGGCCCGGATCAACCAAGACATCATGAAGCTACACTTCAGCGGCGGGAAGAAGAAAAAACTCCGCGCCGTCGACTTCGTCGGTACAATCGCCAAAATTCCTGGTGTGACAGCAGACGACATCGGCATCATCACAATTAATGATCAGATGACGTACGTCGACATTTTGAACGGCAAAGGCTCACTCGTCCTTCAGGCGATGGAATCGACACCGATTAAAGGTAAAAAACTAAAAGTTAGTAAAGCCCATAAATAAACAATCCAGGTTTCGGAGAGGAAGATCTCTCCGGGCCTTTTTTGTGTTTAATCAACATTAACGAAAGCGCTTTCGATAAACTTTAAAAAAATAAGACTCATCGAGAGAACGCTTTCAAGAGCATCATACCGATAACCGTTCCGAAATTCAACCATCCTCACGTGATTGACAAAAAAAGGCTCAGACGATTGTCTGAACCTCAGTCTTCCAAATGAAGAAAATCAATCTTGTCCTCTCGAATCGAACGATGTCTCGACAGGAGGACAGCAAGGGCGGTCATCCGCTCAACGATTTTTAACGGGTGAACCCGCTCGCCTCCGTCCGCTTAGCGTCAGTCGAGCAGTTCTTCCGAGATCAACTTGAATCCTTCGATTTCCGTGTCTTCTTCTAGTTCAATCAACAGGCAACGTTTCCCTTTCACGTTCACTTGTCTCACGTACTTCAAGTCTTGCGGGCTGATTGAGATATTGGCGACTTTCGTATTGATTTTAATCGATTTCGATGTGTATTTCGGGACGACGCTACTCGCCTTCATCTCATATTGGCGGTCGTCGACGACTTGTTGGAACGCCGCCTCGACTTTCTCCGTCGTCACGTCCTCGACCCCGCTCGCTTTCAAAACGATTTCGACGGTACGGGCATCAATCATCGGCACGCTCTCTTCCTCGTCCTCGCGCTCCGCTTCGGCGAGAATCATCTGGTTGATTTCATCGTAAACCGTAGCGAGTGTCCCGACGTTCACTTCTTCGCCGATGACGGTTTTGACGACTTCCTCGAACATCGCCTTCTCTTCGACCGCCGTCACAATCTCGGTCCCGTTCAAGACGTTCTCGATGAAGCCGAAGTCTGGTTGATGCGCTTTCTGAGCTGCATATAAGATATGGTTGACGTCGGCCGCGTTGTCCGTGAAGCACGGGAACATAAAACCACCGATTGGGGCATCGAGTTTGATGACCGGATTGATGAAGATATTCGACTTGAACTCCCGCTCTATATAATCGAACACGAGCGACTGTTTCGGGAGCTCGGTCTGGTTGATGCTACATAGGATGAATCGTGACGTCCATACCTCGTCACGCATATCGATTTCCGTCTCCTCCGAGTGACGGCGTGTCGGCTTATTGTATTTGAAGCGAATGAACGTGACGACCATATCTTTCTCAAACGGTGCCTCCTGGACCATCTTGAGCGCGATCCGCTGCATCATACCGGCCCACTCTTCGATCTCGTCGGTCCGAAGCGCCTCATACAACAACGTCTGCGTATGGTCGGTCTGGCCCGGCTCCGGATGTTGAAACTTCACTTCGAATAGCTTCTCGTCGATTTTGCCGCCGAGCACTTTCTTGAAGTTGGCGAGAAACAGCTCTTGGTGCTCCTGCTCGACAAACGGGAACGAGCGTAACTCCTCGTAAAAAATCTCGTTGCTGTCTTGGCGAATATAAATATTATAAATGTCAGCGATTTTGACCGCTTCCGCATTCAACTTGAAATGCTTGCGAATCGCCGCGATGTCTTTTTGATTCATTCATCCCAACTCCTTCGTCCTTTACTACAAACCGACTTCATTATACCAATAGTTGGTGCCTGCGCGTATGCCGGTAGTGCTAAAGCCGGGACGTCTGATGTCATGTATCATGTCCCTGACCTCAACTTTTATAATCTTTGGATTCATTTTTTGTAAATTTGCGTATTTCTCACTTCCTTGCCATGTATAGTCGATGTGCATCGTGCGTTTACGATGCGCGTCGTTCAGTCGTCATACATAATAGGAGGCACACACATGCTTAAAAAATGCATCAGTTCGTTATTCGCCATCATCTTGGTCGCCACGTCGCTCCACTTCACGACGCCGACCGCCTCGGCACTCCCGCCCAATATTCCATCGAAATCGAGTGCGCTCACGAAGTTGAACGCGTTGACCGTTAAAACTGAAGGAACGATGACCGGCTATAGCCGTGACCTGTTCCCGCATTGGAGCGGACAAGGGAACGGCTGCGACACGCGTCAAGTCGTCTTGAAACGCGACGCCGATTCGTACGTCGGTGACTGTCCGGTCACATCAGGGTCATGGTACAGTTACTATGACGGCATCACGTTCACGTCACCATCTGATTTGGATATCGACCACGTCGTACCGTTGGCCGAAGCGTGGCGTTCAGGTGCCAACAGCTGGACGACGACGAAACGTCAAAGCTTCGCCAATGATTTGACCGGACCACAGCTGATTGCCGTCTCGGCCAGCTCGAACCGTTCAAAAGGGGACCAAGACCCGTCAACATGGCAACCGACACGCACCGGTGCACGTTGCGCTTATGCGAAGATGTGGGTCGAGACGAAGAGCCGCTGGGGTCTCAGCCTCCAATCTACAGAAAAGACGGCCCTTCAAACGGCCATCAATGCTTGCGTCTATTGATTCAGAAAGGAGTCTACGATGAACCAGCAATCTTCAGTATTTAAAGCTACTCACGGCGTCATGACCGAGGAAGTCGGCGTCATCAGTGGAGATCTTGAATTACGGACGACATGCCAGGAAGACGGCACGCTCGAGCTCGCCATCACGTACGTCGGTGCGGCCGAGTGGTACACATTGCCCGGGAAAGACTACAAACTGCATGACGTGCGCGACCACGAGGTCGTGCATCGCTTGCTCGTGAACGTCCTCGAGCGGGCATAACAAATGAGCCGACACGGCATCGTGTCGGCTCATTGTTTGTACTTCTCTAATAACGTCTTCGGGATATGGCAGTAATCGTCCGGACATCGCTCAAGCCGGTCTTGATGCTCGTCCGCGCTTCGGACGTAGTTCGTGAGCGGCAATACCTCGACCGCGATTCGGTCCGCATCGCTTCGGTTGTCGATCAATGTGCGTGCGACTTCCAAATGGCGTGGGTCTGCACTATAGACGCCGGTCCGATACTTTTCGCCGACATCTTCGCCTTGGCGATTGACGCTATACGGGTCGATGATTTCAAATAAGTAATTCATCAACTCCTTCATCGTGACGACGCTCGGATCGAACGTCGTTTTGACGCATTCGGCGTAGCCGTCATATGCTCCGTCAAGCGTATCCGTCGCCCCGTTCGCCCGTCCGGCCTCTGTTTCGATGACACCGGGTAACGTCTTGATGAACGCTTGGACGCCCCAGAGGCAGCCACCTGCTAAATAAACGGTTTCGATCAGTCTCACTCCTTGTCTGTCAGGTTTAGGTAATTCTAGTTATACTATCGTTATACATGATTATATCCAAAAAGGAGCACCATTTTGAAAACAATCAGACTCGCTCTTCTTCTATCCGCAGCACTCCATGTGATTTATGTTGTCGCCACGTTCGGAATCGGCTTCATCCGCACGCTCAATTATGAACCCGACATCATCGCCGAGACGGATAACGTCACCATGCTTCAAAACGAGGTGACCCTCGGGACGACTGGGTCGCCATTGATCTACGTCTTCACATGGATTGGTCTTGCCGTCCTTCTGGCGCTTGGGATGTTCACCGCTCAACGGATTCGCCAAACGCGTTAACCAAGAATACATGCGTTACACGGTTACAGATGCCACTTTAGGAGGGATATCGTTTGAATCTTATTCAGCAAATCAGACAAATCTACGTACCGGTGCACGACTTGGATCGCGCGGTACGTTTCTACCGGGACACGCTTCAACTTCCGCTCTTATTCCAAACAGGCAGCCTCGCCTTTCTAGAATGCAACGGCGTTCGGCTCATGTTGTCGCGTCCCGAGAATGAAGATTTTGCAAAAGCGAGCTCCGTGCTATATCTCCAAGTGAACAACATCACTGAGGCGTATGAACAGCTTTTGGCGAAAGATGTTCAGTTTATCGACCAGCCGCACCTCGTCGCGAAAATGGAGAACCTCGAGACATGGATGGCTTTTTTCAAAGACTCCGAGGGTAACACGCATGCGTTGATGAACGAGATTGTTTCGTAATAGGAGCAATAATCGAGTAGGAGGGAGTGATTAACTCCCGACCTCTCACACCACCGTACGTACCGTTCGGTATACGGCGGTTCAATTAAGATGTATGACGCAAAGTTTCATAACGTGATACCAGACTTTTGAGCCCTCGGGAACTCCAGTAGGAGTTCCCGAGGGCTTTGTGCAGTATCGGACTTTTTGAAATCCGCCAGTAACCCTTCCGTGAGTTGCCCCATTCATGGGCCTTCCCTTTCGGGATGCCCAGTCCGGTGAGCTTTCTCACTTTTGTGCTCGGCTTCTTCCAACTCTTCCACACGCACATGCGTAGCCTTCTTCGAATCCACGACTCGAGGGTCTTGAACACACTCGGTGTGTCTGCCAACGCAAAGTATCCGCACCATCCCATCAGGTATTGGTTCAGCTTTTGGATACGGACCTCCATCGAGTATGGTCTCTTTCGCGATGTGATGTCGCGGATTTTATCTTTCATCCGGTTCACACTGGCTTTGGCAATCCGTATTTTCGGTTCTCTGTGCTTCGTGAAGCTGAACCCAAGGAACTTTCGTCTCCATGGGCGGTCTACGGCGGACTTGTTGCCGTTCACTTTCAGCTTCAGCTTCCCTTCGATATAGGAGGTCACCGACCTCATGACCCGATTTCCCGCTTTTGGTGTTTTCACATAGATGTTGCAGTCATCGGCGTAGCGGACGAACTGATGTCCACGCTTCTCGAGTTCCTTGTCCAGTTCGTCTAGGACGATGTTCGAGAGCAGTGGGCTGAGTGGGCCTCCTTGCGGAGTGCCTTCCTCGTTGTCCGTCACGACTCCGTTTATCATGATTCCGGTTTTCAGATACTTGTGGATGAGCTTGAGCAGACACTTGTCCTCGATTCGCTTCGCCAGAAGCCCCATGAGCTTGTCATGGTTCACCCGGTCGAAGAATTTCTCCGGGTCGATATCGACCACCCAGCGATTTCCCTCTGCGATGTACCCTTTTGCTTTCTTGACCGCCCCGTGGGCACTCCGATTCGGTCGGAATCCATAGCTGTGGTCAGAGAACGTGGGGTCGTAGATAGACGACAACACCTGGGCGATCGCCTGTTGAATGAAGCGATCCATCACGGTAGGGATGCCGAGCAGTCGCACACCGCCGTCAGGTTTCGGGATTTCGACCCTGCGGACCGGTTGCGGCTGGTAGGTTCCCGACAGAAGCTCCACCTTCATGGTGTCCCAGTGTTCGATGACATGCGCTCGCAGGTTTTGTACGGGCATTCCGTCGACACCGTGGCTTCCTTTGTTCCGAACCACTCGGTTCAGGGCACGTATTAAATTTTCCCGTGACAGAATCTGTTCCATTAACATTCGTTATGCCTCTTTCCGTGAACAACGCTTCTTCTTTATCCAGTCCCTGCTCCACCCTCTTGATGTCCCCAGTGGAATTCACCACGTCCTCCATTCAAGCAAGCCCTGACGGGTTGTCTGTGTTCATCACAGCGACTGCCTGCCAAGATGTTGTTCTCTCTTAATTGTTCGGCCCTTCCCACTCGTCTCGAGACAAGGTGGTACTATGGCCTCTGCTGACTTCTGATTGTTCAGCCGCCCATCACTGTGCGGGTTACCAAGGGTACTTGGCGTTCCAATCAGAGCTCCCCGGGTAAGGACGCAATCTTTCCCTCCATCTATCTGCTCCATTTACTGCATGCGACCTTCGGCAGAAAGGGCTTTGCCTTGTTCAGCAGGCTCACCCAGTCGCACATAGCCTCGTATGAAGTTCGTGTACCTCAGACCGGAGGTTTGCCGCCCGCTTCCTTCAGATTCCACGTCGCCGTGGACACCCTTGCGCTTGGCTAACTATTACTTCTGCCTTCACAGTTCGGGACTTGCACCCTATAGATTACGCCCATGCCGGGCACACTGAAAAAGGAAATCTACGCTGCTGTAGATTTCCTTTTCTTATAGATAGCCGAGCCGTTTCAAATCCTCATAGACGAGAGAAGATAGGAGCGTTCTCCCCTTCCCATTCAAATGGTCTGGATTATGAAAGTACTCACGCTGATGGATGAACCGTTCGTCATCCATATAGTTTAAGAACGGGACGTCCAACTCGAGCGAGGCCAGATGTTGATAAACGAGTCGGTCCATGACCGCTTGATCAAAATAGGCGTTGTAGGATGCGTGGACCGGCTCCATCGCCAACACGACACGATAGTCTTTCGCCTGACAATACGCGATGATTTCTTTCAATCTTTCCATATTCTGCTCGATGTCACGATTCTCCACAGCCTGTTTATACTGCGCTTCGACCATCTCGTATTTTCGTTCCGAATAATTCTGGCCATTGTTCACCCACGGCTTATGAGACTCCCATCTGAAATCGCGAATCTCTCGTGACAGCGCCGTATACACGCTCCCACTGTTCAATGCAGGAATTGACGTGTACGTATAATAATCAAACGTACTGACCGGTTCGATATCTTCCCGTTCCAACACCTGATAATAGTTTTCTTTCCGGGCAATCTCCGCATTGCTGAACGTGATTTGCGAGAGCGAGACGATGACGACCCCACCCGGACGCAGATGTTCGTCGTACTGTTTCAACATCTTCAAGTCGTATTCAATCGTTTGGCTCGGCAACGCTAAATCGAGATGCGACAGACCGAGCGGTTTGAACGCATAGCCGAACATCGCGTGAGACGTACCTAGGTTGATGATATCCAACGGGGACGGGTTGTCTTGGAACGCCAACACGCCGCGGTTGTTATTGTACGCCCACGACTGTTTGACAAAGTCGTTGAGCGGAATCAACAAGAGCGCAACGATGATCAACACCACTGAAATTTTCATCCATACACTTCTCATAGCCATTCCTTTCACTTAGAACCCACCATAAATGAACCCTTCACTCGACACGCCGAACACCAAGACCGACACAATCACGAACAGTTGAATCGCCATGTTCGTGAAGGCTGAACGTTCGGACAGCCAGTCCCAAGCCGAACCTTTCGTCCGTTCGATATACTGAAACACCTGAACGGTCGTAAAGAAGAAGAGGAACACGAGTAAATCGAGTAACGAGAATAATTCAAGTGCCTGCAGCATGTCGACCGGTGCCCATGACGAAGGTGTCACATACAACCGGGCATGGTGAAACGCTTGGGCGACCGAGTCAGATACGAAAAAGACGCGCGAGAAACAGACCAACTGGAACGTGACCGCAATCTTCAGCCATTTATGAAGCTCGGGCGTCCGGTCCAATCGAAAGAAGGACGCCATCTGTTCCCGCTGATGTTTCGTCGCGTCCCCGAACACGCGGTACAGGCCATGAATCAGACCCCATAAGACGAAACTCCAGGCGGCCCCGTGCCAGATGCCACTCACCAAAAATGTGATGATGATGGCGACATAGATTTGATGTCGTTTCTTTTTCCCTTTGCATAGCGGGATAAAGATATAATCTCGGAGCCACATGGAGAGCGAGATGTGCCATCGGTTCCAAAAGTCGGCGATTGATACCGCGAAATGAGGCTGTCGGAAATTCTCCGTCAACTTGATGCCAAATAGTCTCGCTGTCCCGATGGCGATATCACTGCAGGCTGAAAAGTCGGCATATAATTGAAGCGAGAACAGCATCGTCCCGAGCACGATTTCGGAGCCGGTCGGGTCTGGCTGACTGAACACGCTCGCGACCATCGGCGCCAACCGGTCGGCGATGAGCGTCTTCTTGAAGAAGCCCCAGGCAATCCGCTTCATTCCATAGCTGACATGTTCATAGTCGAACCGTTGCTCCGCTTTGAATTGAGGGAGCAATTTCTTGGCCCGCTCGATCGGCCCCGCCACGAGCTGCGGGAAGAAGGCGAAGTAAATCGAGAAATAGCCATAATGCCGCTCGGCCTTCAGCTTCCCGCGATACAAATCAACGAGATAGCTGATGGCCTGGAACGTATAAAACGAAATCGCCAGCGGCAAGACGACATCTCGATACGGGATGTCATAGTTCCACCCCATCGATGTCGCCATCGTGCGCAACGAGTCGTTCACGAAGTTAAAGTATTTGAACCAGCCGAGGAACAATACCAGGGTAGAGACGCCGATCATCATGAGGCGTTTCTTCTGTCGCTTCTCGTCTTGTCGTTCAATCAGGAGTCCCATGACGAACGTAAAGGCTGTGCTCACGAGCAACAACGGGATGAACTGGACGCTGAGTGTCGCATAAAACAAGTAGCTGGCCGCCAGTAACAGTACCCATCGGAAGCGATGCGGCACCACATAATATACCGCCACTAAAATGGCGAGAAACAGTAAAAACTCGATTGAAATAAACGTCATATCTTCACCTGATTATTCTAAACTTATACAGCTTTCAACAAAGGCTTCACTCACTTGCTTGTTCAGGTGGTGACGAGCTCTCGTTTCGGTAATGCGGCATACAGAATCTTTCCGGATTCGTTCCGGGGAATGGCATCGATTTGTAGAATCGTGACCCCTCTTGTATGCATCATGTCCTTGATGACTTGTTTGATGGCGGGACGGTCATCGTGCAACGTGTACACGTACAGCTCATCATCCGTCCCTGTACAGACACACTCATGTCCGTGTGCTCGTAACAGGTCCTCCACTTCATCGAGGCTAATCCGGTTCCCATGCATCTTAATCATCCGCTTGATGCGGCCGACGATAAAGAAATAGCCGTCTTCATCCATATACGCCAAATCACCCGTCTGCAGGACGCCCTCGTTCTCATCTCCGCTCGCGAGATCGGATAACGCCTCGGCATACCCGAGCGACACGTTTACTCCCTGATACATCAACTCTCCGACGATGTTCGGGGAAGAAATACGTTCACCTGCTTCATTTCGAAGTGTCAATTCACCGCCTGGGATGGTGATACCGATGCTACCCGCCTTCTCCCGATTCTGGTCAGGAGGCAAATACGACATGCGTGCCGTCGCTTCCGTTTGACCATACATCATGAAAAACTGAATGCCTTTTCGTTCGCAGATGTCGGTAAACGCACTCGCTAAATCCGGACTCAATCTTCCTCCGGCTTGCGTCAGTTTCGTCAAACTCGGCAGCTCCATTGTCTCGAACTTGAGCCGGTGTAGCATCTCGTAGACGAACGGCACACCGCCGAACGTCGTCACATGCTGATTGCGGCATAACTGCCAAAATTCTCTCTGCATGACGGACGCTTCCGTCACCACGATGGTCGCCCCGGACACGAGGTGGCTGTTGATAATCGACAGACCATACGAGTAGTTCATCGGCAACGTCGTGATTGGACGGTCGTCTTCAGTGATAGTTAAGTACGACACGATCGATGCTGCGTTGTGGAACAGGTTGTCGTAGCTGAGCCGTACCAGCTTCGGACTGCCCGTACTGCCGGACGTCGTCAACAGGAGCGCGAGCTCGTCATGAAGTTCATGCTCAATCACATGAGGACATTCAAATAGCGCATAGTCTCCATACTCGTAAGTCGTGTACATCTCCTGCGTTAATTGATTATGCTCCCGATTCGCCCAAATGTGCGTCGGTCGGTAGCGGTCAATTAAGTTCTGCAGCTGTTCCGAATGAATCGCTGCATCCAACAGGAGCGGCACGATGCGCCCGCGCAGGAACCCGACGTAGCCGAAGATTGACTCTTTATTGTTGGCACACAAACAAAAGACGAGCGTTCGATCGCCGACCTCAGCCGCAATTGAATCGGCCGTCTCGATCATCTCTTCGTAGGAATACGCACGATCCGCATAAATGGCGGTGCGTTCTCCATACTGACCAATCGTATCGAAGCGTTTCATTAACCGAAGTCCACACCCAAGCGTTTCAATAAGTCGATGCCAGACTGATACGTGTTGAAATCGGTGATCACATCGGAATCGAGATCGACGTCAAAAGCGTCCTCGAGCTCCGCAATCAATGTCATGTGGCCAATCGAATCCCACTCTTTCGTGACACCGAGCTTCATTTCCTCGAATGACGCGTCTGGCTCGACATCGAGTCCGTTGATAAAGGCTGTTTTATATAATTCGATATTGTTCATTGGATTAAATTCTCCCATTTCTTATTGATAATGATAATCATTTGCCATGTGATTTTATCACATCGGTTTTTTGACGGCAATACGACATCAAAGAATGGGGCTACTCATTGAGAAAAACCGGCTATCGAAATTCGATGGCCGGTCCTTTTTTATAAGAATCTCTAGATTAGAATGGAGTGTAATTACGCCTGCAGTCACGTTCAATTTTATCCCCTGTTAGCAACTTCAATCATTTTTAATCTGCTTGAATCACTTCAGCCAACCTTACTACTTGAAGCTCCGTTTTCACTTCATTGATGGATGAAATCGTTTCTTTTGATCGCTCGGCCATTTCCTCAGGCAGATCTTTCAGACGCTCCTTCGAATCCGCAAGTTCTTTTTCAATTCGATCAAATTCATCTTGATCAATTTTATTTTCGTTTTTTTCTTCTTTCCAGAATTGAAGTGTCTCGAAGGCTTTCCCGCTCGCATTTTTGACCTTTTGGTAAATAGAGATGGTATTGTTCGTCGCCATTACTACACCAGCAGATGATTCTAGTACTTCCCTAGCTTCAATCGTTGCCGTTCGAACATCCTCAATTTGATATACAAGTTCCGTATCCAATTCGTGCTCCATTTCTAATAGTAATGCCGGATCATTCTTAGTTTGATATTTCTCATACAATTCACTGATCTGTTTGCGCGTCTCACCCATCTCTTGTTTGACACTCGACAAGTGCTCTAACCGGAATAGAAAGGCGTCTACTTCATTCAACGTGCTGTTGGCAGAACTTAAAGAGGAACTCATTTTACCTAACATCGGGTTACTGACTACAATGTTGACTCCCGAAATAACAAGTGTCGCCCCATTGATATAGTCCAGTCCTTTACGAACAGGGACCATATTTTGATTTAATAAATCGACTTGTTGAACGAGCTGGGCTAAATCCTGATCGTATTCATCTAAATCTTCGATAATTTGTGGTATCTCTTTTTCAATGATAGTGACAGACTCTTCTTGCATATCGTCGACACGAGATTGCATCTCCGCTTGAGCAAACGATTCTTTCGTGTTGAAGTGGCTGACAAAGTACCCGACTGTACCAGATACAACTACAGACGAAACGATTGTGATTGGGATTAAATATCTTTGAAAAAATGATGTTCGTCGTGTCGTTCGCTCTCGTTTTGATTCCATTATGGAAGGCTCCTCTACGTTTAAAAATGATTTATTATAAAAAATACCATTTATTGATGATTTTTATCTATATTGTAAATTCGAAACTAATTATCTACAATCCTTTTTAAATTGGATACAAGAAATAAGTCTGTATTAGAATCTTAATCTCTATTTAAAAGTGTCTTAAGAACAAAATAAAAGGTTGATAAGCATTAGCTCATCAACCTTTTATTAGACTTCATTTATTTATGGTAAGGCTCATTCCTGTTGATCCGATACGCCCGATAAATCTGCTCGCACAAGACGAGCTTCATCAATTGATGCGGGAACGTCATCTTCGAGAAGGAAATCGTATCATCTGAGCGTTTCATGACATCGTCCGACAAACCGAGCGAGCCGCCGATGACGAAGGCGATTTTGCTCTTCCCGTACGTCGCCAAGTTGTCGAGCTCGCGGGCGAACTCTTCGCTCGTTCGTTGTTTGGCATCGATGGCCAAGGCAATCACATGCGTGTCCGGACTGATTTTCGCCAAAATCCGCTCGCCTTCTTTTTGTTTTACTAGAATCATGTCCGCCTCACTCAAATGCTCGGGCGCTTTCTCGTCTGCGACCTCGATTTCCTGCACTTTCGCGTAGGCCGACAAGCGTTTTGTGTACTCGGCAATCCCTAGTTTCAAATACTTCTCTTTTAGTTTGCCGACCGTGATAATTGAAATATTCATCCAATTCTTCCTTTTTCCACAGTTTTTTTGGAGTTATCCATAGGGTTATCCACAGAGTTATCCACAAATCCACATGTTGATAATCATTTTTTGCTTGACACAACATATGTTGCGTCGGCATCGCAGAACTCACATGTCACTTGTCCACTTATGGATAGTTCTTCGAGCAACGGGTATTCCCCCGTCTCATCGACAATAATATCTAAAGCGATTTCAACATGTTCCTTGCATACTTTTTTTTCCACAATGTTTCCTCCTTAAAAAAGAAGCGTCGCCGCTCCTTTAGGTTGCTTCAGTTAATGTGGCCTCGGTCTTGCCTGCCTTGCCGCGTCGCGTATATTCAATCGTGACCTTATCCCCAACCGTGGCGTCTCGGTACAGGGCGTCTCGCAAATCGACGTAACGTTTGATGTCGCGGTCGCCGATTTTGACGATGACGTCACCGACGCGGAGGCCCGCCTCTTCGGCTGGACTGCCGGGCGTGATTGCCTCGACGAACACCCCGTCTTCGTTATCAAAACTAATCCCATGCTCTTCCCTGACGTTACCCGGTACGGCGATGACTTCTTGAATCGTGACACCGAGCTGGGCCCGCGTCACTTCCCCATCACGCTCGAGCATATCGATGACCGGCAACGCGACGTTGACGGGAATCGAGAAGCCGACCCCTTCGACGCTCGCCTCGGCGATTTTCATCGAGTTGATGCCGACGAGCTCGCCGCGGATGTTGATGAGTGCCCCGCCGGAGTTACCCGGGTTGATGGCTGCATCGGTCTGGATGACCTCGGCGTTATAATCCATGAGGCCGTCACTGTTCGTATCGACCGGCACGGTGCGTTCGACACCACTGACGATACCACGGGTGACCGAGTTTGAAAAGACGCCGAGCGGATTCCCAATCGCCATGACGGTCTCGCCTGCCTGGAGCACGGTCGAGTCCCCGAGGGCAATCGGGGCGACGTCGATATTGGCCGGCAGTTTGACCGATGCGACAGCCAAATCGTTGAGCGGGTCTTCTCCGAGAATCGTCGCCGAAGCGACTTGTCCATCAGAAAACGCGACGTTGATCTCATCCGCTTCTTCGATGACATGGAAGTTTGTGACGATATACGCCGTGTCGCCGTCGACCTTATAGATGACACCAGAGCCCGCTCCGGCCTCCCACTGCGAGTCCGAGGTGAACGCCCGCTGGATGTTCGTAATGCTGACGACGGACGTCTTCGCGCCCGTCACAGCGCTCGTGATGTCAGATTCCGTTACAGTGACGGCTTGTTCCGTCCGAATCAGTTCATTCGTCACAAAACGAGAGGTTGGGGAATCCCAGAGCATCATCGCCAAAAAGAACAAAGCCGCTCCTAAGAATCCGCCAACCCCTCCGAGTAACAACGGTTTTAAATTCACTCGTGGCTTATGGCGCACATGTTCTTCTTGCTTCGGGCGCCACTCGCTACGAGATGGGTACGTCGGTTTTACATCGTTCATTGTATCTGCTTCGTGCTCTAAAGGTTCGACGTCTTGAGGTTCATACTCATGGTGTCTCTCTTCATTCACGACGCGTCCCCCCTTCAAGACAGTGTGTTATCTGTCTTTTCCCAAGTTCGCTTATAAAGAAACGAGCGAAGTGGGGGTCGATGGGTCGGTATCGCACAATTTGATGCGACCGAGGTCGACATCACGTGTCCCGAGTGTTTGCGAGACGCTCATTTGAGCGAGCTCTTTCATGTTGTTATCTTTACTGAGGTGAGCCAAATAAATCCGTTTCGTCTGATCCCCAATGACCTCGCTCATCGCGATGGCCGCGTCTTCGTTCGAGACGTGACCGTAGTCCCCGAGTATCCGGCGCTTGACGCTCCACGGGTAACGTCCCATCTGGAGCATCGAGACGTCGTGGTTCGATTCGAAAATAAAGTCATCGGCCCCGCGGATAACACCTTTCATCCGATCGGACACATAACCCGTGTCGGTGATATGGGCGAGGCGTCTGCCGTCATGGGCGAACTGGTAGAACATCGGGTCGGCCGCGTCATGGCTGACGTTGAACGACTCGATCTCGATATCCCCGAACTGTTTAATCTCGCCTACCTCAAAGTGAAACTTCAAGGCCGGGTCGACCTTCCCAATCAAGGATTCCATCGCGTCCCACGTCTTCGCGTTCGCGTAAATCGGTAAATTGTACTTTCGAGCGAGAATCCCGACACCTTTAATATGGTCGGAGTGCTCATGCGTGACGAGCAGTGCATCGATACCGTCAAACGATCGGCCGATTTCGGTGATGCGTTGTTGCATCGCCTTCCCGGTCAATCCGGCGTCGACGAGCAATTTCGCCCGTTCCGTCTCAATGTAGAGGGCGTTTCCGGTCGAACCGCTCGCAAGCACACTATAGCGTAAAGTCACTCGATCACTCCTTTCATTCTTCTGAATCAAATTCGACCCGTTCGACGGTCCCGTCGATCGCATTGACGAAGTAGGCGTCCTCGTCAATCGTGATCGCCCAGAGCGGCGGCATGATAATCAGGCTGCCGGAACTGTCGAGCGGCAGGCTATAGAAGCCTGTATTGATGGCTCGCATCTCTTGATTCGGCTGGAAGTATTTCCGGGCCGCGAGTTGCGAGATCGCCTCGCTCGCCGTCAAAACGAGATCGTCTTGCGACTTCGAGGACAAGTTCGTCAAATGACGTTGTTTATAGTCGGTCACTTCGAACGCTTCGTTCAGTTGAAGCAATAAAAGCGACGGACCGATGTACTGTTCCGTCTCCCCGTTGATTTCGGGGTTCGAGAAAATTTTATTGTTTTCATACGTCTGCACGAAAGCGACTTGACGCGTCTCGGCGTCATATCGCCAGTACGCATATTCGGAACCGAACGGGACGTACTCTGAGACGAACGTCGCCGCGGTCGTCCGCAAATCGTTTTGATCGAGCGGGACAGGTTGCTTGAGCTCGACTTCGAGCTGCATGTTGTCGACTGTCGTCGCCAGTTGGGCTTCCCGATTCTGCGTGATCATCGAGGCCGACATCTGTTCCGACGATCCCGTCAAATAGCCGATATCCCGACCCATCCGTGGCAACTTCGACGCATCGACGTTGCGCTGGTCCAAGATTTGCGCGATGGATGTATTGTCGTTCGTCACGACCTCCGTCGCCCACGTTTCCGTCAAGAGCTGGAACAACAGGTAGATGTTCAGCGCGAGGAAGGCGAAGAGGAGAATCGTTTTCGCTTTACTCCAGTCCACGATACATCATCCTTTCTGTCCAGTCCTCCGGTTGATCGAATGGAATCCATCTTCCGGCTTCCCGAACGAACCAGTTCGGGGAGAACGTGACGTAACGGCTCGTGTCTTCATTGTATTCAATCTCATAGCCGAGACGAATCTCGGTCACGTTTTCAAATCGTCCTGCGTTGACGAGCGTATCAACCACATCTTGTCCATCCGCGAGCTGCGTCGTCCCGACCGAGATCAAACGATCGATTTCGAGATGGTGCCGGGTGATCGACCGGACTTGCGTCCCGTCGTTCTCGACACGCAGCGTCGACAAATCGACGGCGTCGTTGTTGATGAACGCCTCCCGTTGACTGAACACCGGGAAACCGTTCACGTGAAACCGGAACACGGTCGTCTCAAACCCTTGATTGGCCGGGGTAATCGCATCGAAGCGAAGCGACAACCCTTGGCTCTCCGACGTCTCATCGACCCAACCTCCGTGGAAGTTGACGAACTCGACGATCGTGTCGAGCCCGATGACCGACTCTTGTTCCGTGCTATTGCGCGACAAGTTACGGTAGCGGCTCGCGTTCAGGTTCGCATCGTACTCGGCGACGCTAATCCCGTTCGTGAGGGCGCCGACAGAGCTGGCCGGATCGACTTCCTGCACGTTCGGGTCACCCGGGAAGAACGTATCGCGCATCCAGTCGAGGCGCGCTGAGATTTGAATTTGAGATACGTCATAGGCGAACAGCTCATTCATCTCCGGTCCGACGACCGGGATATAGTTGACGCGTTCATCCGTGTACGTGACACGTCGCATCGCCCGGTCCGAATCTTTCAAGAACAGGCTGTTGACGTCCCCTTGGCCGACTTTCGACAAGCGGCCTTCCCAGAGTGACTGGTCGCTCATGATGGTACGGATGCGCCACGTGTCGTCCTTCATGAAGATGAGGGCGCGCTGCGGCACTTTCCCGGACAGGCTGTATGAGCCCGGGAGCATGTAGCTGAGCGTGTCCGCATAATACGCTTCCGGTAAAATCAGTTCGACGGCCTCGTCGACACCCGCATACAAACTCGGGACGTTCTTGACGGCGAGTGGTTTGAACTCGCTCGCTTCGAACGATTCCCGGATGACGCGCATGATCTGCTTCGGCGTGTTCTTCGTGGCAAAGACGGCGTTGTTCTCATGGACGACCGTTTGGGCCGGCACGATGACTTGACGCGCCTGGCGCTGCAACGACTCATCCACCGTCGCGACTTGCGTCTCCGATTGGACCGACTGATACTTCGGATGGTAATCCCAGAGGATGACCGTTTGGACGATGGACGTGACGATCAAGGTGAGCAAGACGAGCGATTTCACTAGTTCTGGCTTCGCCAAGAAGCGTGGTCGTTCCATCAGTCATTCACCTCCACGATCGTATCGAACGGGATGGTGAAGTAAATCGTCGTCCCACGTCCGAACTCACTCTCGGCCCAGATGTCGCCGCCATGGGCAGAAACGACTTCTTTGGCGATTGATAGACCGAGTCCGGTCCCGCCGATATTGCGGGCCCGGGCCTTGTCGACCCGATAGAACCGTTCAAAGATTTTTTTCAAGTTCGATTTCGGGATACCGACTCCTTCATCTTTAATGCCGATGACGAGCCGCTTGGCACGTAGCATCGTCCGGAACGTAATCGTCCCGCCTTCCGGCGAGAACTTGACGGCGTTCGTGATGATGTTATCGATGACCTGCGTCATCTTGTCTTGATCGGCATGGACGTACACGCGACGCTTCATGAGCTTACGGCGGAACTGAATCGTCTCGCCTTTCGTCATCTCATGTCGCTCGATGATATCGTTGAAGAACTGGATAAAATCGAATTTCACTTTTTGCATCGTATACTCTTTGCTGTCCATCTTCGACAGTTGCAACAAGTCATTGACGAGGCGGATCATCCGCTCCGTCTCGTTTTGTGTCGTCTCGAGGAAGCGCGGGGCGAGCTCGTCGTCCTTATATGCGCCTTCCGCGAGCACTTCGAGGTAACTCCGCATCGTCGTGAGCGGCGTCCGTAGCTCGTGGCTGACGTTCGCGACGAACTCACGGCGGTCTTGCTCGACTTGTTCTTGCTCGGTCACGTCGTGCAAGACGACGATCAGACCGGTGATCGGTCCGCTATGCTTTTGAATCGGCGAGAAGTAGGCGCGGACGAGGAACAGCTCTTCGTCCGTACTGAGGTCGATCAGTTTCGGCGGCATCGTCCCGTCTTCCGGGATGACGATCTCATCGTCAAACTCGAGCAGGTTCTGTAGGTTCGCACCCATCGCCTCTTCTTCGGCGAGCCCAATCATGTCACGGGCCTGGTCGTTCATCAAGATGACCCGGAGCGAGCGGTCCGTCGCGACGACCCCATCTGACATGTTCTCGAGGACGCTCGTCAAGCGGCGTCGCTCAGCCTCGGTCGTGGCATTCGCTTCCATCAGCTCATCGGTCAATTCGTTGAACGAATAGGCGAGTTGACCGACCTCGTCGTCGGAATAGACTTTAACTTTCCGCGAGAAGTTCCCTTTTCGCATCTCGACGGCTTGACGACGCATATCCGCAATCGGTCGCGTAATCGTCCGTGACAGCAAAATCCCAAGAATCGACGTGATGATGAGGGCGATGAGCGTCCCGGTCGCGAGGATGCGGGTCACTTGTTCCATCTGGTTGTAGATGGACTGCATCGACGCCTCGATATAAATCATACCGGTCGTCGTCCCATCGACTTCTGATTTGACCGGAACGGCGACGACGCGCATGCGTTCGTTCGAGTCTTCATAGACGAGCGTCTCTTGCGCCCCGCTCGTCGCGAATGATTTTTGAATGAACGAGTTCGCCGTCCGTTGTCCGACGAGACTCTGGTTGTTCGGGTTCGACGTCGCCCGGACGACACTGTTCGTGTCGATAATCTGGACTTCGCGAATGTCGTCAGCTAGCGTCGTGCTCTCCGTAAACTCAGACAGCAGTTGATCCAGTACCTGGTTCAACTGCTGGTCCGAGGTCGAGTCACCACCGTTCGATGCGATCCCTTCACTGACGTTATAGCTCAGAAGGTTGGCTCGATCGACGAGCGACTGCGAGAAGTTGTTGATGTATTGTCGTTCGAGGGAGCGTACGAAGTACACTCCGATGACTTGCATCGCAACAAGAATGAGCAGCGCATAGATGACGACGAGCTTCCACTGGATAGATTTAAAGAAGTTCGTCCGTTTCATCGTTTAGTCTTCTTCTCCTGCTTTTAAATAGTACCCGACACCACGGCGCGTGATGATATACGTCGGCGTCGATGGATTGTCTTCGACTTTCTCACGCAACCGGCGGACTGTCACGTCGACCGTACGGACATCGCCGAAGTAGTCATAGCCCCACACCGTCTGAAGCAAATGCTCCCGCGTCATGACTTGCCCGATGTTTTGGGCGAGGTAATGGATGAGCTCGAACTCACGGTGTGTCAATTCGATTTTCTCTTCCCGTTTCGTGACCATGTACGAATCCGGATGAATCGTCAAATCACCGATCACGATATCGTTGTCATTGGCACCTTTCGTTTCTGGGGCCGGAGCCGTTGCATGACGGCGCATGTTCGCCTTGACGCGGGCCAAAAGCTCGCGTGAGCTGAACGGCTTCGTGACGTAATCGTCGGCACCGAGCTCAAGTCCGAGCACTTTATCGATTTCAGAGTCTTTCGCCGTCAACATGATGATCGGCATGTCGTACTTCTTACGGACTTCCCGGCACACTTCCATGCCGTCTTTGAGCGGCAACATGATGTCGAGCAAAATCAAATCCGGTTTGACTTCTTCGACTTTCACGAGCGCCTCTTCCCCGTCATACGCGACGTGGACTTGGTATCCCTCTTTTTCAAGCTTAAACTTCAATATATCTGCGATTGGTTGTTCGTCATCTACCACTAAAATCGTACGATCCATTCAGTGAGTCCTCCTCTTATCGTTAAACGTACATGTCTACATTGTAACTCTTTTTCTATAGGTTAGAAAGCGTGGTCCATTTCCGTGGAAATAGGCGACGGCTCATTAAAAAAGTACATCAAATGATTTGATGTACTCCACTAAAACTCAGATGTCGTTACTTTTGATCACTCGGAATCATGACAGGTTGTTCATGTGAACATTCCCAAGTGATTAACGTCGTGCTGTCTCGCACGCCTTTATTTTGAATCGTTTCTAAGATGGAATAAAGAGATTCGGTGCTGTCACCTGAAAATGCACGATGTAACGTCGAAGAATCAACGAACGGATCACCTGGGCATTCTAGTACGCCGTCCGTCACTAACAAGATTCGACTTCTCCCAGATCGAATTTCCCGTATCCCGCTGCTATAGCATGGAACCTGCTGACTGAACGTATTTACTTTCCCAATCCATTCATAGAATTGCCTCTGATTCAACTGATATTGATTCAAGTGTACAAGCTCATCATGAAATAAAAAGCAGACACAGTCCCCAATGGAAAGCCACCATACGTATTTGCCTTTACGGACTACAAGTAAACAGGCAGTCTCCCCCATTAATGTTTCACACTTTATTAGAAATTCAGGTGATTGTAACAGTTGTAAAATGTAATCTTCAATCTTTGAAAAGTAGCTTTTTGTAATCGGTTGATTCAACAAACTGATCAGCGAATCTTCGTTGGCATTCAATAAATTAATTAATGCTTCGGCACTATCTGCTGATTGATGTGCATCCAATATCATTGCTAATTCCCAATCTTGCTCTTCGTTCGTCCAAACCAAGCAGCCATCTTCATTTTTGTATTGTCCTTCAATAGAGTTGCCACCAAATCGGCCCACATGTACGTGATTGATTGACATGACATCAATTTGATCCACGTAATGAGCTTGAGCACCTGTCCAATGAAATTGATTCGAAATCGATTTCATAGACGTACCAACTTTAAGCCTTGCCTCATTTGGTTACAAAATTCAATGAGTGGCTCTGATTGAAGCAGCGGGGCATCATCCCAACCATAGACATCCATCGGTCCCCAATATGCTTCTGGGGTCCCCGGATAACGAGCAACCACGTGCATATGTAAATGTGGGACAGAATTCCCGGACACAAGCGTATAGACGTGTTCTGCTCCTGCTACGTCTTTCAGGACTCGACTTAATTGCATTGTCATCACACCCCACGCTTGGGCTTCTTGAACAGTCATATCAGCTAAAGAAGAAACATGCCTTTTCAAATCAATCATGAGATGACCTTTATAATTCGGTTTTCCTTTCCGATCAATGTGGCCAACATATAGCAAGTCATCTTCATAGATAGCTTGACCATCAGTTTGAATGAGACCTCGATGTTTCTCGCATATGAAGCAGTTATGCACATGTCTCGCCTCCTTTTGTGTATTTCATTATGAGGGATATTATCCACATTTACCCAAATAAAAAGGAGAGGTTGTTCAACGTTTTGAACAACCTCTCCTTTAGTTTTTATACTGCGTAAATATCACGCAAGATGACCGTCTGCTCACGTGCCGGTCCGACCGAGAACGTCAACAATTCGATACCTGTCAACGCTTCGATGCGCTTGACGTAGTTCTGCGCGTTCACCGGCAAGTCTTCGAACTTGCGGATGCCTGTGATGTCTTCTGTCCAGCCTGGGAGCTCTTCGAACACCGGCTTGCACTGTTCGAGCACGCGGAAGTTCGGTGGGTACTCGTCGAGGAGCTTGCCTTCGAACTCATATGCCGTACAAATCTTGAGCGTCTCAAGACCTGTCAACA
The DNA here is from genome assembly GCF_055635335.1 of Exiguobacterium sp. KKT215. Classification (NCBI taxonomy): domain Bacteria; kingdom Bacillati; phylum Bacillota; class Bacilli; order Caryophanales; genus Exiguobacterium; species Exiguobacterium sp. KKT215. Next base: position 2,951,792 of record NZ_CM145756.1, read on the forward strand.
CGTCAATCGAGTTGAGGCAAAGGTCTGTGATGCCGCTGACGCGGCGCGAGTGGCGGACGACAACCGAGTCGAACCAACCGACGCGACGCGGACGTCCTGTCGTCGTACCGTACTCTTTTCCGACTTCACGGATCGTGTGACCGATCTCATCGTCAAGTTGGGTCGGGAACGGGCCGTCTCCGACACGTGACGTGTACGCCTTACAGACGCCGACGACGTGATGGATCTTCGATGGACCGATACCGGCACCGCTCGATACGCCGCCTGAAGCCGCGTTCGATGATGTGACGAACGGGTACGTTCCGTGGTCGATGTCTAGCAACACACCTTGCGCGCCTTCGAAGAGCACTTTCTGTTCTTCGTCGAGCGCGTTGTTCAACACGACCGATGTATCACATACGTACTTGGCGAACTGTTGGCCGTACGCGTAGTATTCTTCGAAGATGTCATCGAATTCAATCGCATCGACTTCGTACATCTTCACGAACATGCGGTTTTTAATCGCGAGGACGGTCTTGAGCTTCTCGGCGAACACTTCTTTGTCGAGAAGGTCAGCGATGCGAATCCCGATACGCGCCGCTTTGTCCATGTAGCAAGGACCGATCCCTTTGAGCGTCGTCCCAACTTTGGCGTCGCCTTTCGCGTCCTCTTCGAGCTTGTCTTGCAACTGATGATACGGCAAAATGACGTGGGCCCGGTTCGAGATGCGGAGGTTATCCGTGCTCACACCGCGCTCGTGCAAATACGCGAGCTCCGTGACGAGTGATTTCGGATTGACGACCATCCCGTTCCCGATGACACATGTTTTGTCCGAGTAGAAGATCCCCGATGGAATCAAGTGAAGTTTATACTTCGTATCGTTGAAGACGATTGTATGACCAGCGTTGTCTCCCCCTTGATAACGCGCGACGACCTCGGCCTGCTTCGATAAGAAGTCCGTGATTTTCCCTTTACCTTCATCGCCCCACTGCGTTCCCACTACGACTACTGATGACATAATGAATCCTCCTTGTAGATAAACGTTCTATTCAAACCATCCGTAAGTGTACACTTGCTCTTGTTGAAAGTCAACCTAATACCGAACGATATTTTTAAGTTGTAACCTTTCGTTCGTTATTGACGTGTCATTTCTCGTTCAATGATGGAATTCATCAAAATCAAGATACGTTTAAGTCTAAAGACCGACCAAAAAGGCGACGTCATGAGACGTCGCCTTTGGCAGAATCATTCGTCCTACATCGGTGGCGCAAAGGCTTGCGTCTCCATGTTGACGAATTTATTGTATTCTTTTCGGAATGAGAGTTTGACCGTCCCCGTCGGACCGTTACGCTGCTTGGCGATGATGATCTCGATCGTGTTGGCGTCTTCACTCTCTTTGTCGTAATAGTCATCCCGGTACAAGAACGCGACGATATCGGCATCTTGCTCAATCGCCCCGGATTCCCGGATATCCGACATCATCGGCCGCTTGTCTTGACGGCTCTCAACACCACGTGAGAGCTGTGACAAGGCGATGACCGGCACTTGAAGCTCACGTGCGATCGCTTTGAGCGTACGCGAGATTTCCGAGACTTCTTGTTGCCGGTTCTCGCCTGGCTTACCGTTCCCGACGATGAGCTGCAAGTAGTCAATCATGATCATGCCGAGGCCGTGCTCTTGTTTCAAGCGGCGGCACTTGGCCCGAATCTCGTTGACGCGAAGACCCGGCGTATCATCGATATAGATACCGGCTTGTGACAGTGACGACATGGCGAGCGAGAGTCGCCCCCAGTCCTCGGCCTCGAGCCGTCCCGTCCGTAGACGCTGGGCATCGATATTGCCTTCCGCACAGAGCATCCGCATGACGAGCTGCTCGGCACCCATCTCCAAACTGAAGATGGCGACGTTCTCGCCGGTACGGACGGCCACGTTTTGCGAGATGTTCAAGGCGAAGGCCGTCTTCCCGACGGAAGGACGGGCCGCGACGATGATGAGGTCGTTGCGCTGGAAGCCGGCCGTCATCTTGTCGAGATCGCTGAACCCGGTCGCGATACCGGTGATTTCGCCGCTCGATTGGTGCAGTTTTTCAATCGTCGAGTAGGCGTCCGATAAGACCGATCCGATCGGATGGAAGCTTGACTGCCCTTTACGTTGCGAGACTTTTAAAATGTTCCGCTCGGCGTCTGACAGGACGGCATCGACCTCATCTTGGCGTTCATAGCCGTCCGAGACGATATTCGTCGCAGTCCGAATCAAGCGGCGAAGCGCCGCCTTTTGGTCGACGACGTTCAAATAATAACCGATGTTGCCGATGGCCGGAACTGCTTCGGCGATTTCCGCCAAATAGTTCAACCCACCGATTTCATCGAGAATGCCTTGGGCTTGAAGCTCCGAACTGAGCGTGACCAAATCGACGAGTTCGCCGCGGTCGTTAATCTTCAGCATCGCCTCAAAAATCCGTTGATGGCTGACACGATAAAAGTCGTCCGGGTCGACCCGTTCCGAGGCCGTAATCAGCCGATCAGAATCGAGGATGACGGCCCCAAGGACAGCTTGTTCCGCTTCGACGCTATGTGGCGGGGTGTTGACTTGAATCGCATCACTCATACGTTGTCTACCTCACCTTCACGCTTCTTGAACATGAACGTTTAACGAAGCCGTGACGTCATGATGCAACTTCACCGGCACTTTCGTGAACCCGAGCGCTTTGATTGGATGCTCAAGCTCGATTTTACGCTTGTCAATCTTGTAGCCCATCCCTTTCAACGCTTCACCGATTTGTTTGCTCGTGACCGATCCGAAGACGCGACCGCCTTCGCCCGACTTCGTCTTGACGACGATCGTCTCTTTTTCAAGCTTGTCCTTCAACTGTTGGGCTTGCTTCAATTCCTCTTCGGCCGCTTCTTCAGCGCGTCGCTCCTTCGCGGCGAAAGCCTTCAAGTTGCCCGGTGTCGCTTCGACTGCCAAGTTCTTTTTGAAGAGTACGTTCTTCGCATACGCATCCGCGACGTCTTTGACGTCACCAGCTTTACCTTGACCTTTTACATCTACTTTTAAAATGACTTTCATTCAGAATCCTCTCCCTCTGTTTCATCTGTCATATAATGATCAATCGCTTCTTGTAATAACGTCTTCGCCTGTTCCCGGCTCACATCCAATTGCGTCGCCGCGTTCGTCAAATGGCCGCCCCCGTCGAGCATCTCCATGATGACTTGAACGTTGACGTCGCCGAGCGAACGGGCACTGATACCGGTCCGGCCGTCTGGCAAGATCGCGATGACGAACGACGCTTTGACGCCCTCCATGTTGAGGAGCTGATCGGCCGATTGGGCAATCAACACTTGATGATGCGCCTCGTCGTCCGTAGCGACGGCGATGGCCATGCCATCGGAATAGATGTCTGTATTTTCAAGAATATGAGACTGCTCGATATACGAATCGAGGTCTTGACGCATGAAATGCTGGACGAGCACGGTGTCGGCCCCTTGAATCCGAAGGAAGGAAGCAGCGTCGAACGTCCGTGACCCCGTCCTCAAGGTAAACCCTTTCGTATCGACCATGATGCCCGCGAGGAGCGACGTCGCCTCTAAAATCGACAGTTTGCGCGTGCCGGCTTGATACTCGATCAGCTCGGTCACGAGTTCACACGTCGAAGATGCGTACGGCTCCATGTAAACGAGGACCGGATCCTCGATGAACTCTTCCCCGCGACGATGATGGTCGATGACGACGACCCGTTCCGCCCGGTCCAAAATGTCCCGTGAGATGACGAGCGACGGTCGGTGCGTATCGACGACGACGAGGAGCGTCTGTTCGTCGATGAGCGGTTGAGCCTCGAACTCTGTCAAAAAACGGCTATATAGGTCTTCGTCGTTTTCGACTTCATTGACGAGACGTTGGATGCCGACACTCGTCTCGCCGGCCGGGATGACGACGTACGCCTCGCGACCGACAAATTCAGCCAGTTTCATGATGCCAATCGAAGCCCCAAGTGAATCCATATCGGGGTTTTTATGCCCCATAATCAGGACACGGCTCGACTCGCGAATCAAATCGCGCATCGAGTTCGAGATGACGCGGGCTCGAACCCGGGTCCGTTTCTCGGTCGGGTTCGTCTTGCCGCCGAAAAAGCGGACTTTCCCGTTATGACGCTTGACGACGACCTGATCACCGCCACGTCCGAGCCCTAAATCGAGACTCGATTGCGACAAGTTGCCGAGTTCCGTCAACGTCGTCTCTCCGCAGCCAATCCCGATGGAGAGTGTGAGCGGAATCTTATGCTCTTTCGTCGCCTCACGGACCTCATCGAGAATCGAGAAGCGGTTGTTCTCGAGTTCAGAGAGCGTCCGTTCGTTCATGACGAGAAAGAAGCGGTCGGCTGCCGTCCGGCGCATATAGATGTGGTATTTTTGAGCCCATTGGTTCAAGAGGACGGTCACACGTCGATTGATTTCACTCCGGACCTGTTCATCCACAGCGGTCGACATCTCGTCATAGTTGTCTAAGTATAAGACGCCGATTACCGTCTGTGTTTCCGAGTATTTTTGTTCAATCTCTGCCTCGTCCGTCATATCGAACAAGTAAAGTGTCTGATACTCCCTATTGTAGAGGACCCGATAAACGCGGTCTCCGACTTCGATGGTCGCCTCGTCCTCTTCTTCCTCAATCAATTCGGTGAACGCCGAGTGAATCGAGTCAATCGAGATTCCGAGTTCCATCTCGAGCTCAAAGATGAGTCGAGACTGTTCATTGAACCAGCTGATGCGACGAGCTTCGTCAAAGACGAGAATCCCGATCGGCATGCCGGTGAGCGCTTCTTTCCCAACATCTTCAATCCGATGCGACAAGGAATGAACGTATTGTTCCCATGCCTTGCGCTCTCGTCGAATCGTCACTTGCTGATAGATGAAAAAAATCAGCGTGCCCACGAACAGGGTGATTGCCGCCACAATGCTGTAGAACGCCAATCCTAACGCGACCAACATTCCAATCACATATGGAACGGCGTGACGCGCGTACTGGTTCTTCACTGATGTTATTGCTTCACCACTGTGCATGTGTGCCTCCTAAAATGAGTGGTGTTCCACCCATGATGTCTAAATGGTTTCTGCTCTATCATACCATATCCGCCCGTTTCACTTACACTCCTACATCGGCTCAGAAAACAAAAAACGACCTATCCCGAGGGATAAGCCGTGTGTCAAAAATTACTCTGCAACGTATGGAAGCAAAGCCATTTGACGTGAGCGCTTGATAGCGACAGTAAGTGGACGTTGGTATTTCGCTGAAGTACCAGTCACACGACGTGGAAGAATTTTACCACGCTCCGAAACGAAGCGTTTGAGCAATTCTACGTCTTTATAATCGATATGGGTGATGTTGTTCGACGTAAAGAAACATACTTTACGACGACGACGACCTCCTGGACGACGTGCCATGTGAAGACCTCCTTTTTAGTTTAGTTTTCGAATCGACGCGATCAAAATGGCAGATCGTCATCCGATAAGTCGATTTTTCCGCCACCCGAGAACGGGTCAGCTTCAAAACCTTTGTTTGAGTTCGAGGACTGAGATGAAGTCGAAGAAGCGGCTGCGCCCCATCCTGACCCACTTGACTCACCACCACCGAAGACATCTCCAGCCGGTGCTGTATCACGTTGCCCTGAGGCACCGCGTGGTTCAAGGAAGCGTACGCTATCGGCTACGACTTCTGCCCGGTAACGACGTTGGCCATCTTGACCTTCGTAACTACTGATTTGAAGGCGACCGTCTACGCCGGCCATGCTGCCTTTTTTCAAATATTGTGCCACGTTCTCTGCTTGTTTGCGCCAAACGACACAATCAATAAAGTCCGCCTCGCGCTTCCCATCTTGTCCAGTGAATGGACGATCGCAAGCGAGAGTAAAGCGAGTTACGGCAATCCCGCTCTGCGTGTAACGCATTTCTGGATCGCGTGTCAATCGACCAACTAACACAACTCGGTTAATCATCTCAAAGCTCCCCTTTCGCAATATGAAGCGTTAAGAATTAACGCTCGTCTTTAGTTGTCATTTGACGGACAACGTCATCAGAGATCTTCATGAGACGCTCTGTTTCTTGAATCGCTTTAGGCTCAGCAGTGATGTTGAGAAGAACGTAGTGTCCTTCGCGCATCTTGTTGATTTCGTAAGCGAGACGACGTTTACCCATGTCTGTTGTTTTATCAACAGTACCACCGTTTTCAGTGATGACGTTGTTGAAGCGTTCGATTAAAGCTTTCTTAGCTTCCTCATCAACTGATGGACGGATAATGTAAAGAAGTTCGTATTTACGCATTATCTTTCACCTCCTCTTGGACTAACGGCTCCTACCGGTTGTAGGAGCAAGGAGCAAACAAATGTTTTACTCACGTCATAATATACTATCAAACTTCTGTTCGTTTTACAATACGTTTCCGTAAAATGGCTTAAACGTTGAAACGGAACGTGACGACGTCGCCATCTTGGAAGACATATTCTTTTCCTTCTGAGCGAAGTTTCCCTTGTTCTTTGACCGTCGTCATATTGCCGGCAGCTGACAAGTCTTCATACGAGACGACTTCGGCCCGGATGAATCCACGCTCGAAGTCCGAGTGGATGACGCCCGCACATTGTGGGGCTTTCATGCCTTGCTTGAACGTCCAGGCGCGTACTTCTTTCTCACCGGCCGTGAAGTAAGTCGCGAGACCGAGCGTCGAGTAAGCGGCACGAATCAATTGATCGAGACCTGATTCTTCGATGCCGAGGTCTTGCAAGAACTCAAGGCGCTCTTCTGGTTCGAGCTCTGAGATTTCTTCTTCGATGCGGGCACAGATGACGATTACTTTCGCCTCTTCTGTCGCCGCGTGTTCACGAACTGCTTGGACGTATGGGTTTTGATCGGCATCCGCCACTTCGTCTTCACTGACGTTCGCGACGTAAAGCATCGGCTTCATCGTGAGCAATTGGAAGTGTTTGACGATCGCAAGCTGGTCTTCTGTCAACTCGGCAACGCGAGCCGGGCGCTCCGATTCGAGGACGGCTTGAACGATTTCAAGTACCTCGAGTTCTTGAGGTGCACCCTTATCTTTCGACTTGACCATTTTTTGAACGCGCGTGATGCGTTTCTCGACCAACTCAAGGTCGGCCAAAATCAATTCGAGGTTGATGGTCGTGATGTCATCAATCGGTGAGACTTTTCCTGCTACGTGCGTGATGTTGTCGTCTTCAAAGCAACGGACGACTTGGCAAATCGCGTCGACTTCACGGATGTTGGCGAGGAATTTGTTTCCAAGACCTTCTCCTTTTGACGCACCTTTCACGATTCCGGCGATATCTGTAAACTCAAATGCGGTCGGTACGGTCTTCTTCGGTTTGACGAGTTCTGTCAACCGATCGAGACGTGCGTCCGGCACTTCGACGACCCCAACGTTCGGGTCGATTGTCGCGAACGGATAGTTGGCTGCTTCTACACCGGCTTGCGTGATGGCGTTAAATAATGTCGATTTCCCGACGTTCGGTAATCCGACGATTCCTGCTGTTAATCCCACTTGTATTTCCTCCTCATCCGGCTTTCCCGGGAAATGTTGATCCGTCTGTGGAGTGGGTACGTTCAGTACACCACACCGTCACATCCTTCACAATTATAGTTAGTCCTCGATTAAACCGCAACTCACGGTTGTAACATAGAGAAGAACGCCACTTATTCAGCGGCGTTCTCTTGTGGAAGCACTTTTTTCAATCGCTTATCAAAGTCGCGGCGCGGCATGAGTACACTCGCCCCGCAGCCTTGACACTTGATACGAATGTCCATCCCGACCCGAGTCACCTGCCAACGGTTCGTCTGACAGGCATGCGGTTTCTTCATTTCTACAAAATCGTTCAACTCATACGATTTAGCCTGCATTTTCCGGCGCTCCTTTAGTCGTTGTGGTTGGCGGCATCATGACGGTACGCGGATACGGGATTTCGATTCCGCGCTCATCTAGCCCGGCCTTCAACTCTTTATGCAAAATCCGACCGGCCGCGAAGTGTTGTGTCGGTGGAACTTCGGCCATGAGACGATAGACGACTTCCGACGGTCCGAGCGACTGCACACCAGCGAGCGTAATTGGTTCGATGAACAAGTCGTGATACTTCTCCTCGACCGTATGGGCAATTTCTTTCAACGCCTTCTCAACTTTAGCCATGTCTTCTTCATACGCGACACCGATATCGACGACTGCGACGCTGTTCTCGAGTGAGTAGTTCGTCACTTGCATGATTTGTCCGTTCGGGATGATCGTCACTTGTCCGTTCAACCCTTTCAACTTCGTCGTCCGAATTCCGACTTCGATGACGGTACCGTCGACTTGTTGATTTAAATTGACGTAATCCCCGTTCTTATACTGGTTCTCGAAGATGATGAACGCACCTGTGATGACGTCCTTCACCAAGTTTTGCGCGCCAAACGAGATGGCCAGACCGGCGACCCCGGCCGATGCGATTAAACCGGCGATATTGACGCCGAACTGCCCGAGCACCGTCAAAATCATGATCAGGCCGAGCACATAGCGAATCGTGTTTTGGGCCAATTTCGATAGCGTCTCGTTTTGCCGTTGCGTCACAATATCGTGCTCTTTAATTTTACGCAGTGCGAACACGCGTTGGACCATCGACGTCAAAATGCGTGACGCCACATAAAGTGCCAAGATGATGAGTGCGACACCAGTCAATTTGATACCGAGACCGATCCACATCTCCGTGTCTTGGAAATAGGCGACGAACCGATTGACACTATCCATCGTTTCGTCGGCTACCGTGCTTAAGTTTGTATCTGTATTTTGTGAAGCCATGTTGTCACCTCTAGCGTTATAGATTCTAACCCATCAAACCATAATTAACGACTTTTCTCAAACCCTACATCCGGACGTTATAAGTTTCGGTGTTCCGGGAATGGGATAATACGGTTTCATTCCGCAATTGCAACTAGACGCAGGCAGCTTAGAAGAGAGGATGAGATTCATGCCGTTTCGCCTAAAACCTCATAAACCATACTCTTTCTTCATCGAACATACCGAACGGAGTGGATCCAAGCTCTTTGCCGATCAACTGCATGATCAGTTGGCAAAGGAGACGCATCGTCCGATTGTCCTCGTTTGTATCGGCTCCGACCGTTCCACCGGTGACTCGCTCGGACCGCTCGTCGGCACGTTCCTTGAGGAGCGCTTTGTCCGCAATATCCATGTGTACGGCACGTTGACAAAACCGGTCCATGCGCTGAACCTTGTCGAGACGCTCCATGAGATTCAGACACGGTTCCATCGCCCCCTCATCATCGCCATCGACGCTTGCCTCGGTCGCTTGTCGAGTGTCGGTTATATCTTCTTCTCAGAAGGACCGCTCGCCCCAGGTGCCGGTGTTCAAAAAGAACTCCCTTCGGTCGGCGAATACAACATTAAAGCCGTCGTCAACGTAAGTGGCTTCATGGAAATGATGATTTTGCAAAACACGCGCCTCCACCTCGTCTATGAGCTGGCCCGTTTCATCACCGACGGGTTCGTCGAGTTCGACTCACGCATCGGACGGCTTCATCAAGAAGAGGCGGCCATCACCCGACTTCGTCAGTCTCGTGACGAATCGAAATCTTGAGGCGATAACAACGTCAATAGATGTTCCAAATCGTCTTGCGAGAAATACTTCAGCTCGAGGACGCCCCCTTTTCGACGCGGGCGAATCGATACATCCATTTGAAGACGTTCCGCTAGCACCGCCTCGACGGCTTCCACGTCGGCGTCCGAGCGTTTGAGCGTCTTTTTTTCAATGCGCTCCTTTTGTAAATAGCGCTCGAGTCGGCGGACCGTCCATTGCTCGGCGATGACGCGACGGGCAATCTGTTCCATCGCCTGAACCGATTTCATGCCGGTGATGGCCCGGGCGTGGCCCATCGTCAACTCACCGACCATGACCGCATGCTGGACCGCGCTCGGTAACCGAAGCAGTCTCAAGCTGTTCGTCACATGGCTCCGACTCTTGCCGACGCGTTCGGCCAGTTGTTGCTGGGTCAATCCGAGCGTTTGCATCAACTGTTCGTAGGCGAGCGCCTCTTCGATCGCGTTCAAGTCGGCACGTTGAATATTCTCAATCAAGGCGAGTTCCATGACGCGGTCCGAGTCGGCCGTGACAATCAACGCCGGGATATCCGTCTTGCCGGCCAATTGAGCAGCCTGAAACCGCCGCTCGCCGGCGATGATTTCATAAAACCCACTCGCTTTACGGACGACGATTGGTTGCAACACGCCATAACGTTCAATCGATTGCCTGAGCTCGTCTAGCTTTTCTGGTTCGAACTGCTTACGGGGCTGGTTCGGGTTGGGACGAATGTGTTTAATCGGTAACCGTTCCATCATGATTCCTCCATTCCTTCTGACTGATAGCTATAAAAAAAGCACAGGCTCACTTTTGTGGCCGTGCTTTCGGGATTCGAATTCGAATTTCAACAAATTCGTCTTCTTCGACTTCCTCGGTCTGGACTTCAATCCCGGTCTTTCCGATCAAACTGACCGAGTCCCGGATTGTATTGAGGGCGATTCGCGTGTCACGTGCGAAACTTTTCGTCCGACGGCGTTGCTTTTTCGGTTTCCGCTTCTCTTCTTCAATCGGTGTCGTCAAGAAGGCGACGCGTTCTTCCGTCTCTTTGACGTTAAAGTCCTGCTCTATAATCTCCATGAGCACTTGGAGCTGGAGTCCTTCCTCTTTGAGCGGCAAGAGCGCCCGAGCGTGACGTTCATTGATTTGGCGGTCGCGCAAACATTGCTTGACGTCGTTCGGCAATTTCAACAAGCGTAGTTTATTGGCAATCGTCGACTGGCTCTTGCCGAGACTCTTCGCGAGCGCGTCTTGTGTCAGACCTTTCATGGCGAGCAGACGATCGTACGCCTCTGCTTCCTCAATCGGACTGAGCTGTTCGCGTTGCAAGTTCTCAATCAATGCCAGAGCGGCGGTCGTATCGTCATCCATCTCCCGGACGATGGCCGGAATGACCGACCAGCCGAGCGATTTAACGGCGCGGAAGCGGCGTTCCCCAGCGATAATCTCGTAGCGTCCCTCTTCTGCTTTTCGGACGACGATTGGCTGCAGGAGACCATGTTCATCGATTGTGACAGCGAGCTCTTCGATTTTAGCCGGCTCGAATACTTTACGCGGTTGATAACGGTTCGGGAGAAGCAACGATAACGCGATGTCTTGAACCGCGTCATTCGGTTTGACTTCTGCGATTTCTGTAACCGCCACTTCTGGACGACTTCCGAACAGTTTAGCAAATGTTTTCTTCAACGTCGGCACCCCTCTATGTAAAAAATAAGCAGATTCCACTACCGGAATCTGCTTTTAGTTTCACGTGAAACACTATTGCTCAGATTAGCGGCTCTTTCGCTGGGGTACCCGCTTTACGTGGATATTTCCCAGGCGTTTTTCGTAATTTATCTACAATTACGATATTACGCTCACTCATCTCTCCTGGCAATAGGAACTGGTGTGTCGTTTTTACTTTCCCACCGAGCACGGCCAAGGCGTTTTTCGCATCGACAAGCTCGTCGGAAACCTTCGCTGCTTTGAGCGCTACGAACGTTCCGCCGACTTTTGCGAGCGGTAAACAGTACTCGGCGAGCACCGTCATCCGGGCAACCGCACGGGCGGTTACGACATCAAATTGCTCACGAAATTTTTTATTTTTTCCAAACTCTTCGGCGCGTCCATGATGGAACGCGACACCTTCTAACCCGAGCGCGAGCGCGAGTTCGTTCAAGAACGTGATTCGCTTGTTAAGCGAGTCGATAATCGTCACGTGAAGGTGCGGGAATAAAATTTTGAGCGGCAAACTCGGAAAACCGGCCCCGGCACCGACGTCACATACGGTATCCACGTTTGCGAAATCGAAATGGAACGCCGCACTGAGTGAGTCATAGAAATGCTTCAAATACACTTCTTCCTTGTCCGTGATCGCCGTCAAATTCATCTTCTCATTCCACTCCACGAGCATCTCGAAATACAGTTCGAACTGAGCGAGTTGTTTCTCGCTCAATTCAAACCCTTCTGCCTGCAGCGCCTCAATAAATTGGGATTGGTTCATCGTTTCACTCCACTGTCGCGTATTGTCCTTGCTCGATATAGACAAGAAGAATCGAAACGTCCGCCGGGTTTACCCCGGAAATACGTGACGCTTGTCCAATCGAGAGCGGACGCACTTGTTTTAGTTTTTGTTTCGCTTCCGTCGCAAGACCACCGATTGCATCGTAATCGAGTTTCTCCGGAATCCGTTTTTCTTCCATCCGCCGCATCTTCTCGACTTGCTCGAGCTGCTTCGAGATGTAGCCTTCGTATTTCACTTGAATCTCGACTTGCTCCGCCACTTCAAACGGCACTTCGATCGGTGCCGGTGCAAAGCGCATGAGCGTCGCGTACGTCACTTCTGGCCGCTTCAACAAAATGCTGGCATGCGTCGCTTCTTTGAGCGGGTTCGCGCCAACTTCTTCGAGCACGGCGTTCACGTCAGCGGACGGTTTGATGACGAGTCCGTTGAGACGCTTCACTTCTGCCGCGATGGCGACTCGTTTGTCTTCAAGGTGGGCATGACGCTCTGGTGACAATAGACCGACCTCGTGGCCGATGTCGCTCAAACGAAGGTCCGCATTGTCGTGGCGCAAAAGCAACCGATACTCGGCGCGGGATGTGAGCAGACGGTATGGCTCGTTCGTCCCTTTCGTCACGAGATCATCAATCAAGACGCCGATATACGCCTGTGAGCGGTCCAAGATGACTGGCTCTTTGCCGAGAACTTGGCATGCGGCGTTGATTCCGGCCATGATGCCTTGTCCGGCCGCTTCTTCATAGCCGCTCGTCCCATTGATTTGACCTGCCGTGAACAATCCGCCAACCGTCTTCGTCTCGAGTGTCGGCCAAAGTTGCGTCGGTACGACTGCATCGTACTCAATCGCGTATCCAGGGCGCATCATCTCTGAGTTCTCAAGCCCTGGAATCGTCCGGAGCATTTGATGCTGAACGTCTTCCGGCATACTCGTCGAGAAGCCTTGCACGTAAATTTCTTCCGTATCGCGACCTTCTGGCTCGAGGAAGATTTGGTGACGCGGTTTATCGTTGAACCGGACGACTTTATCTTCAATCGATGGGCAGTAACGTGGGCCCGTCCCTTTGATGGCACCTGAGTACATTGGCGAACGATGCAAGTTCTCGTCAATCAACTGGTGCGTCCGCTCGCTCGTGTAGGTGAGCCAGCACGGGATTTGCTCGATCGGGTCGAGGTCTTTCGACGTGTAGGAGAAGAGCGACGGATTGTCGTCCCCTGGTTGAATCTCCGTCTTCGAGTAATCGATCGTCTTGCCGTCGATGCGTGGCGGTGTCCCCGTTTTGAAACGAACGAGTTCGAGCCCGAGCTCTTCTAAATGCTTCGACAATTCGACCGAAGGCATCTGGTTGTTCGGACCGCTCTCATACGACAATTCGCCGATGATGATTTGACCGCGCATGAACGTACCCGTTGTGACGATGACCGCTTTCGAGCGGTACTCCGAACCAGTATTCGTGACGACGCCGGCGACTTTCCCGTCTTCGATGAGAAGTCGTTCGACGAGCGCTTGACGAAGCAATAGGTTCGGTTCGTCTTCAAGCACTTTCTTCATATGATTTTGGTATTGGAATTTGTCCGCTTGCGCCCGTAATGCGCGCACTGCTGGACCTTTTGATGTGTTGAGCATCTTCATTTGAATGTACGTCGCATCGATCGCCTTCGCCATTTCGCCACCAAGGGCATCGATTTCGCGAACGACAATCCCTTTCGCGGGACCACCGATCGATGGATTGCAGTACATGAATCCGACCATATCCGGATTCATCGTGAGCATCGCCGTTTTCGCGCCCATGCGCGCCGAAGCCAGTGCTGCCTCGATTCCCGCATGACCGGCTCCGATGACGATGACATCAAACTCGCCTGCCGTGTAAGCCATAGTTGTTCCTCCTTATTATTTCCCAAGACAAAACTGTGAAAAGAGTTGATCAATCAAACTTTCTTGAACGGTGTCCCCGTTGATTTCGCCGAGCGTATCCCACGCCCGCCGTAAATCGATTTGGACCATATCAATCGGCAAATTCATGGCGGCGCTTCCGAGCGCCTCATCGATTTGTTCGATCGTCCGTTTGATGAGCTGAATGTGTCGTGCGTTCGAGATATATGTCATATCCTGTGATTCGACGCCTTTGGCGAAGAACAAGTTCGAGATCGCCTTCTCCAATGCATCGATTCCCTCTTCTAATAAGAGAGACGTCGCCACAATCGGGCGACCTGCCGCTAGTTTCTCCAGCTTAGAAGAATCCATACTTTGTGGCAAGTCCGTCTTATTGATGATGATGATGGCATTCATACCAGCAATCGCCTCAAACAAGGCCTCATCCTCGACAGTCAGACCTTCGTGCCCGTTCAAGACGAGCAAAATCAAGTCCGCCCCGGCGAGCGCCTTGCGCGATTTCTCGACACCGATCCGCTCGACGATATCTTCCGTCTCCCGAATCCCTGCCGTATCAATCAATTTGAGCGGAACGCCTTTGACGTTCACATACTCTTCAATCGTATCGCGCGTCGTTCCTGCGATTTCCGTGACGATCGCTTTCGTCTCTTGTACGAGCGTGTTCATGAGCGATGACTTGCCGACGTTCGGTCGACCGATAATCGCTGTCGCGAGCCCTTCTCGTAAAATCTTGCCTTGTCGCGCCGTCTCAAGTAGCTGCTCGAGCACGCGCTTCACTTCGCCCGCCTTGTCTTCGACGATGGCCTGGGTCATCTCTTCGGCGTCGTATTCCGGATAGTCGATATTGACCTCGACCGCCGCAATCGTCTCAAGCAACAGTTGACGCAACTCGCGGACGAGCCGTGACAAGCGTCCTTCCATTTGTGACATGGCGACGTTCATAGCCCGATCCGTTTTGGCACGAATCAAATCCATGACGGCCTCGGCTTGCGACAAATCGATCCGTCCATTCAAAAAGGCGCGTTTCGTGAACTCGCCCGGTTCTGCCAAGCGGATGTCCGGTTGTTCAAGAATCAGTTCGAGGACACGATTGACCGCGACGATTCCTCCATGGCAATTGATTTCAACGACGTCTTCTCGCGTGAACGTCTTCGGTGCGCGCATGATGCTCACCATGACTTCATCGACGACCTCGTCCGTGCCAGGACGTTTCAATTTTCCGTAATGGATCGTATGTGACTCCACTTTCGTCAAATCCTTTCCAGAAAACACACGGCCCACCGTCTCGACGGCGCGGTCACCGGACAAGCGGACGATTCCGATTGCCCCTTCACCCATCGGCGTCGAAATCGCCGTAATCGTGTCAAACTCTAGCATCATCTTTCCCTCCCATACTTCTTACTACTTCCTCTATCTTATGCATAACGCACCTACTATACACGATATTTGTCTCGAACGAAAGAGTCCGACCTCTCGAGCAACGGTTGCATTTCAGTGAATTACTTTAGTACAATAAAGGAATATATTTCCATGGAGGACGTGATGAAATGCGACAGCAAGATGCCATCGCCACATTGACCGACAGCCTCATCTCCGATACGGACGTGCAGGCCATTTTCTTGAAAGGATCGTTCGGGCGTGGTGAAGCGGACGAACATTCCGATGTCGACTTGTACGTCATGGTCGCCCCTGACAGCCTGAATGAGTTCTTGTCGCGCCGCCGCGACCATCTGGCCACATATCGCCCGATTCTGCTCGAGGACGAAATCGATATCGTAGCCCCGCAACTGATCGTCGTCTATGATGATTTCTTGCATCTCGACTTCTTCACGGTGACGGCGGACACGTTGAACCATCAAGACACAATCACGGTGCTGTATGATCCGGAACATCGACTGCAACATCACTCGAGTTCGCTCACCTTGTCGGATGAAGACTTAAGCGGACACGTGTTTGATGCGATTTGGTTCTTTTTCCAATATACGAAAGCCCGTGACCGCGGCAACGATGTCTGGGCCGTCGAGATGCTTCGGCAAGGCATGAGTCATTTCGCCTATGTGCTCGCCGCTCATTACGAACCCGAACGGGCCGCACTCGGGTTGAAAGACGTGGCCGCCCGACAGCGGATTGAAATCCGGACCTTTTATGAAGCGTTGACACCCGACCATCATGCGACAGCCGCTCGATGGTATATCTCCCGTCTCGAAGTCGAGCGTCCCTTCTTCGAGACGACCGTTGCGTTCGAAGTGATTCGTCCGTTTTTCGACCGACTCGTCATCCGTGAAAAAAGCCGCTCCTAATGTGAGCGGCTTTCGTTTATGCTTGCTGGCGTCTCGAGGAGCGGAGTGTGAAATAGAGCACCCATTCGATCACCCCGACGGCGATGAGAAAACCGCCGAACAATTGGAACAAAACGAGCAGGCTGTCAAACGGGTTCGCCAACATGAGTAGGCCAATCCCAATCCACAATAGACTGCTGAGCATGAAGTACATCCACCGATTGGCGATGGTCCGGCGAAATCCGACGGCTTGAATCAACCGGATGATGCCACCAAACAAGAATAAGGCGCCGATAAAAATCGGGAGCAGACTTGCCAACGTTTCAGCGAAGAAAAAGACGATTAAAGCGATCAATAAATAAATGATTCCCATAAAAAAACCGGCTGGGAGCCCGTCCCGTTTGTGCCGCAACCCTTGAATGATGGCGACGAGACCGATGATGGCAAAGTAAGCCGCAACCAAATAGACGATCGCATCAAAAAAGATGCGCGGATACAAGATGATGAGTAACCCGATTACCACGTAAAGCGCCGCTTGAATGAACGTCGACCGTTCCAACCGTTTGATGAGCGTCTCCATATGAAAGACCCCTTTCTGATTCGACGATTTCGACCACTGCTTTGTTTATTCCCGGATTTAAGGTTGATCTATCCCGAACGACAAAAAAGGCTGTGGATTGGTTATCCACAGCCTTAGCGTTTATTTACGTTTTTTCTTTTTTGCCTTTTTTTCTTCTTCTGCGAGTACGGCACGTTCTGCTTCTTTCGCAGCGATTTTCGCTTCAGCTTGAACTTTCATCTTCTCACGCATCGGGAGCATGATTGCCATCGTCACGATAATCGAGATGATGTAACCGACGACCCAGTACATCGAAAGGGCGGCTGGAAGCGTGATCGACATGACGAAGATCATCACTGGGAAGATGTAGAGCATCATTTTCAATTGTGGGTTTTGTTCTTGGCCCGCCATTGAGATTTTTTGCTGTACAAACGTCAAAATCGCTGCCAGAATCGGCAAGATGAACGTTGGATCTGGTGCCCCGAGGTCGAACCAGAGGAACTGTGCTTCAAAGATTTCAGGTGTCCGACGGATCGCATCATAGAACGCGAACAAAATCGGCATTTGAATCAAGATTGGCAAGCAGCCCGCGAGCGGGTTGATTTGGTACTCTTGATACATTTTCATCATTTCTTCTTGCAGTTTACGTTGCGTCTCTTGGTCT
This sequence comes from Exiguobacterium sp. KKT215, assembly GCF_055635335.1. Lineage (NCBI taxonomy): Bacteria > Bacillati > Bacillota > Bacilli > Caryophanales > Exiguobacterium > Exiguobacterium sp. KKT215. The sequence continues at coordinate 2,969,286 of NZ_CM145756.1, forward strand.
TTCGAGCTGTACTTCTCACGCAGCTTGAGCATTTCCGGCTGCAACACTTGCATCGCACCCATACTCTTCGTCTGCTTGATCATAAGCGGTAAAATCAAGAGGCGGACGATAATCGTCGCGACGATGATCGAGTAACCGTACTGCCACGTCCCACCAATTAAGTAAGCCGCTTCTTTCAACAACCATGCTAGTGGCCAAACAAAGTATTGCGACCAGAAGCCTTCCGTCTCAGCCGTAATCGGCTCTCCTTGGATCGTCGATGGGTCGACACAGCCAGCCATCAACATGATGACGCCGGTCATGACAGCCAACAATCCTAATTTTAGCTTTTTGCTCATAGTTCCCCCTACGCTTTCTTTATCGATTCTTTTGTTTCATCACACGTCTATCGGTCAATCCTAATTAGTTCGCGTTATATATGAAAGAACGAGCTCGGATTGTTATGATCGATCGACTTGTCTCTGCTTCCAAACTTTAGCCCGTTTGAATGCGTGTTTCAAGCTTTCTGTCACTTCATCTTGCGTAAGCGACGTCGCTGGTTTGCGCGCAATGATGACATAATTGTGCGGAGCCACGTTCGGTTCGAGCAAGCGAAGCGATTCACGCATCAATCGTTTCATCCGGTTCCGTTCCACGGCATTTCCCAGCTTTTTGCTGACCGAAAGTCCGACCCGGAAGTGCGCTTGATCCGCTTTCTGCGTGTAGACGACAAACTGACGATTGGCCACGGAGCGTCCTTCACGAAACACCGCTTGGAACTCTTCATTCTTTTGCAGGCGGTATTCTTTTTTCAAAATTCTCACTCCATCCTTCGCTTCAAAAATCGTCAACTAACATCATACCATATCCCATTCATTTCAACGAGAGTGAATCAGCTTTTTCCGTCCGTTTGTGTGAGTTCTGTGACGATACAAAAAAAGATTGCCCAAGGAGGATTCCTCGGGCAATCTCATGATCTGTATTAGACAGTCAAGGCTTTGCGGCCTTTACGACGGCGAGCTGCAAGAATGTTGCGGCCGTTTTTAGTCGCCATGCGTGCACGGAATCCGTGGACTTTCTTACGCTTACGGTTGTTAGGGTTGAAAGTTGGTTTCATTGTTAAAGCACCTCCTCAAGGTTAACGCTCTATTAGCAAGTTATAGTTTCATTTAAGGCAGTCTTTAAGATTATATAAACTGTTGTCTAGATTGTCAATGAGTTTTCGCCAGGTTTTCAATTAGGATGAAATCCTTCGGACGGGAAGGGGACAATCACCTCCGGATGGCATGATCTAGAAGAAACGGAAGCAATGAATCACATGGAGAATTAACAATCCGCCAGTGACTTTTTTACAAATAGCTGTCTAAAGCCATTTTATCCACATATCCCAAAAGTTATCCACACTTATATGTGAATAACTCCTCTTCTTTCAACAATTTTACGATTCCATTTTTTAATTTTTCATTTTCTTCTCTTGAAAAAATATTCTCCATAATCCCTTCTTCCTCTTTTGTGTATAACTTTTCTGTCGCTATCTTACCTCACTTCAGATTATCCACAACATATCCACAGTTTATCCACACTATACACAGCATGTGGATAACTACCTGTGGATTCTTTTTGCAGTCTGTGGATAAATATCAAAAACCGTTGCCACGTCTATTTTATTTTGATAAACTGAATGTGCACAAACTTGTGGATGAACTTTTAGCAATTCCAAGATATACACAGGCTGTGGATAACTGTTATCCCCAACATCAACACCATGTGGATAACGTTATCCACAGTTTTTGTTCTCTGGGGATAAACCTATTATCTACTATAGAATAGTGTATGTGTATATCGTGTGAATAAGTTTCGCCAACATGTGAGTAAAGGAGGTCTTTCA
>NZ_JBVMVX010000002.1:0-75157 GCF_055635335.1 Exiguobacterium sp. KKT215
ATGAGTGGAAACGTTACTTTGACAGAGAATGAGTTTCAGAAACTATCATTGAATTTCAGAAGAGTAGCAAGTAGGTTTCTAACTGCCGATTTTCGAGACTACGAAGATTCCTTAAAAAGATTCCTTATCTTCATTGAAAATTCACTGATCATTAGCGAGTTTATTCAGAATAATAACACGAAGAGATTTGACATGCAGCAAGTTATCAGTGCAAGAGATTTTCACGATAAATTCAAATTGCCAATTCAAGAATCCGAGGAAATCGCCTTTATTTATCAAATGCTGAATTACATTTCAGATAATAATCTCGATATTACTGGTATTGCATTCGGATACAGTAGTTCTAATAAATTTCAGGCTCAAGTTTCCGAGTTTAATAATCATGTTGTTAGACCTCTCGTTGACCACATTGTAAACTATTTAGGAGAATTGAAAATTGATATGGGACTTTATAAGAGGTCGAGTACGGTATACCATATTGGTGATTTTAGAGGACAACTGAACCATGCTGAAGGCCAAGGTAGGGTTGTAGCAAAACAAAACTACAATGAAACTCAAGTGGCTGAATTGAAGGATATAACAGAGCAATTCGTTGAAGAACTCAACAAGAACACTGCTATTTCAGATCAAGATAAAGAAGAAACTATTGAAATCCTTGAAGCAGCAGTACAAGAATCAGAAAGTGAAAAGCCAAAGGGTATAATCGTAAAGACTGCAATTGAAAAAGTTAAGAGCGTTGGGGAACTTGCTAGCGCAGGAACAACACTGTTTAGTTTAGGAAATCAATTGGTTCAATCCTTGCAAGGAGTAATTGCTTAAACATCATTGTCATAGTCTTATCAACTAAAAATATAATGCAAAATCCCGGTACTACATTTTGATTGTTTTAAGTAATCGTGATGGTAAACTGAATCAAAAAAGTAAAATACTAAATAGTTTGGTTAGGCAACTTTTAGAATCTGAGTACGGTATATGACTGGACTCAGATTTTTTATTAGTTTCTTGATACGATACCGGTTGTAGTAATCGATGAAAACGTGTGAGTTCCCGTCTATATCGTTTGAAGAGAGCTATGTCCTCGAACTTATGGAGTAGAGAGGTACGGATTTGAGCACGGCGAAGAAGCTCTCGATGGCAGTGGTGTAGGGACAGTTGGTTTTCTAGACGTACTTAGGATGATTTTATGCTCGCACAGCTTCGGCGTGAGCGGCTAGAATTGGTATTGCTAGCCTTGGTCGGAGTGAAAAAAGGTTCTAACATTGTTGAGTGTCGCAAATGGCCAAGTTCAACATCTTGCCGACGAACGGATACAAAAGACTATCTGACCTCATATAGGCGAAGATTTCACGAATCGCCAGGTCTATCATCTATTATTTAAAGATAGATTTTATTTTAGAAAAGATAGAGCTTGATGACGTCGGTTACGCTTATGATTCAAAACTATGGCCTCGAAATCAAGTTCGAGAAGGTATCCAGCATGATATTTTTGAAAATTTAACTCTAGAATTCCAATCTAATGAATGGAGGAACCAATATGTTTTTAAAAACTATTCATTTATCTTCTATAATGAATTTTGATAAAGAAGAATACAATAAAATAATAAAAAACATAATCACGTCTAAAGGGTACTCATGTTTTATAGATATAAAACATGATACAGGATATGTAAACGAGATATATGAGGATTATTTAGCAGAGAAGCAAGTATTTTATGCCTCTAATCCTCCTCATTTAAAGGCAAAAGAAAATAATTTTTATATGATTACTTTGCCTGAAGGCTTTGAACAAAATAGATTAGAAGAAATGAACAAGAAGTATTTAATCGGAGATGATTATTTTTTAACAAACGAAGTACTTGAAGATTCAAAGACTGGTATCAAATCAATTTTACATCACGTCACTCCAGTAGAATTGGAGATATTTAGAATTTCACAAATGATGAATGATGAACTTGAAAGATTAAATATAAGTTGTTTAAATGAGAAATTTGTAAAGCATCAACAACAAAGATTTATATTATTACCTTTTGTAGCTAAATTTCAAGATTCTTATATTGAACCAATCATCATTGCAACTATCTATGATGTAGGAATCATCACATTGCAAATAATGATCACGTTAGATTACAAACAGATTCCTAATCAAGGAGAAGATGTCCCAAGAAACTTTGTGTTGGAAAAAGTTCAATTTTACAAAACTAATAATGTATTTAAGAAGCAAGATTTTTGGGAATATGATATCCAAGAAAATATTATATTAGACCATATCACCGCTTACTATGAGCAATTTTTAGTTGAAATATCAGGCACTCCCATCAATGTAAACTATAAATATAGACCCGTTAGTTGGGGTTTTGGGGATTACAATTTTTCTAATAAGAAAGATGATCATGATAAATTTATAGATAGAAATAAAAAACAATATGCTTCTCATTTGTTGAACTCAAACAAACAGGTTACATTGAGGATGTTAAACCGAAATATAGAAAAAAGCATGGAAGAATGGTTAGTTTATAAAAATAAAGACTTGAGTTTTTGGGCCAACCCTAATTCATCACTAGTTTCTGTAGGTGGAAAATTTTTGTATCCGTACATTATAGAAGCTTTAGCTGAAGACGAAATTGAATTGACGAAAAATAATTCGTATATGGAAAGTTTATTCCAAATCATAAAAAGAGAACACCCTAGAATTCTAATTAATTATTTTAGATTCTATGAGCTTACATTTATAAAGAACTATTTTCTAAAATCCTTATTAGACGATTTGACTGAAGACACATACAATACTGTCAAGGACTATAATTATGTAATAAAGAGCCTTAACTACATCAAATTAAATTTTGATGTAGAAGTACTTTTTTATACCGAAGGAAGTCCAAAACAGTTATATGAAAGTATTTTAGAAAAAACTGGAACCAATAAACTAGAGAATAAAATTGAACGATTAATTGAGAACTTAAAAAATGATGTTAATAATATCCAACAAAAAAGAATTAAAAATAATGAAACTTTGATACTAATAGTTAGTTCAATATTAACTATCTTGCTAGGTTTTAATGCGATTAAAGTTATAGTTTATGATTTTATGTCAAATATACCTTATTTCGGGAGTTTCATTTCATTACATCCTTTAAGAATCACTTCGCTTGTTTGGGGATTTTTAATAATCGCAATGGTTTATTTGAATATTAGAAGATGGAGTTTTAATAAAAATGAATGAATTTCTCTCGTTACATTGTTTGGTATTAAGTAAATTGGAAGTTTACTGAAAAGAGTCAAAGAATATAAACCCTACCAACTGCATTTTAAAATTTTTTTAGCTATATAATTTTTTATCAAACGGTTTAGCTCTTTTGATTGAGTTATAACAGTTTTTTTCTAATATCAATAATTTACATTTTTCTAAAAAATTTCCCTTCTTAGATGAAGTAACTCTAAAAAAGATTTTAGGATTTATAAAAAAGACTGGGAAGAAATTTCTTTCTTTGTTATCAGAAATGGATCTAGAAGCAATCATTATGGGAATAAAAGTTTATATATAAAGAGGAAATGAAGAAGTGAACTGAACCAAAAAAGTTAGACACTAAATAGTTTCGTTAGGCGACCTGTAGAACCTGAGTCCGGTATTCCACCGGGCTCAGGGTTTTTAGTCGTTTCTTGATGCGACGATGATTATAGTACTCGATGTAGCGCTCGAGATCCTGTTTGAAATGGGCCATATCCTCGAACTTCCTGAGATAAAGGAGCTCGGACTTGAGCACGGCGAAGAAACTCTCGATGGCCGCGTTATCAAGACAGTTGCCCTTTCGGGACATACTCTGGGTGATGCCGTGTTCGTGCAGCTTCGCCGTGAATGCTCGGAACTGGTATTGCCAGCCCTGATCAGAATGGAGGATTGGCCATCCATCGCCGTCGAGTCTTGCGATGGCTTTGTCCAACATCTCGCCGACGAACGGATACCTAGGACTGTCTGACATCGAATAGGCGTTGATTTCCCGGTTTGCCAGTTCCATCATCGGTGAGAGATAGAATTTCTCCCCGAAAAGATGGAACTCGGTGACATACGTCACCCACTTCTGGTTTAGGTCTACGGCCTTAAAATCCCGTTCGAGGAGGTTCGGTGCAACCGTTCCGACATCTCCCTTGTAGGGCCGATATTTCTTCATGCGGACGAGGCACTTGAGACCGAGTTCGTCCATGAGACGCAACACGGTTTTCGGGTCGTGCCTGAAACCTTGGCGCTCTAGGAAGCGTGGATGCGCCGATAGCCGCAACGTCCTTCGTGCTCGTGGACGAGGGAACTGATCCCTCCCGTTCGTATATCGATCGCCAGATGGAGATCAGCCCGAGAGAGGAGAGCCGGTACTTCAGGGCGGCGTCCATCAAGGCCAGCCCGTTGTCCGCCATATCGTTTAGTACCCTTAGTTTAAACGCCTGCGAGTAGGGTGTATAGGATGTATCGAAGATCGTCTCGCCCCATCGCTCGTAGAGAAGCACCCATTCACGTACTTTATGACGACTCACCCCGAACGTGTTTCCTAACGTTCTGTAGCCATCTTTACCAGTCAAGTAGCGTTCGGCGACCTGTATTTTCAACGCTTTTGTAAATTTGGTCATAAAAACGCCCCATAAAAGTTGGATTTTCATGTCCAACTTTTATGGGGCGGTTCAGAAGTGCTTTTTTTATTATAATATGAATTATTGATTTTTAAATGCATCTTCAGGCATAAAAAATCCTTTTCCTTGTGTTCTTAACAATTTTCGACAAATAATCCTTGTAGAATCATTAGAGTCTCATTGCGATGACTTTTTAATTATATTTTAGGAAATTTTCAAACGTCTTAAGTGTTATAAAAGCGGCTGTTTTACAAATAACATTGCAAAAAATCAAATTTAAAAACTTTAATTATGATTTAAGTGTGATCTAAACATATAGTTATAAGAGAATTTTCAAGAGTTTGCAAATCTTCGTTCCATAGCATTAAGTCATTCAACAAGATTCTGCATTGTTTATAATTTTCATCATTTAAAATTATAGTCGCTACCGTTGCCGAGTAATCTTTGTGAGGTAATCCCTGTTCTAGTAATGCACTTAATCTGTTAGTTATTTTTGTACGTTCAATCGATCTTTTTTCATCATTTCTGATATATTCTTTTATTTTATCAAGGAGCAATTCAAGAGATTCTTCAATTACGTTCCCTATATTAAATCTTGATAAAACTAATCTCTCTATATCATTTAATTGAAGAATATGAATAGAATTATATCCTATTTGACTTTTAGGTCTTAAACGGTAATTTTTTAATTTTAAATGTTCTTGAGGATTAATCGTAAAAGGGTTAATGATGGGTTCATCATTAGGGTCATGAATTCCTTTTCTTACATTACAACGTTTACAAGAGGGCAATAAGTTTTCCCATTCAACAACTTTGTTTTCATAAGGTTCCTTAGGAAAAAAATGCTCAACCTCCATATACTTGCTTTCTTCTTGAATATTGCATTCGCAATAACAGCATTTATTATTTGATAGATTAAGTAAGGCAGCTTTGATATATTTCTTGTTCCAAACAGGCGTTTTGTTCGTCTTATACTCTTCTGTAAGGCTATGAACTACTTCGGCAGTAAGTTGAGCAGGTGGTGAAGTTCTTTCAAGTTTAATCATTTTACACTTCCACCAATACTAGCAAGTTGTATTTCGATAATTTTAATTACAGGATTTTCTGGATGAAGCATTTCTCTCAATATAATAAATAATTTTTGAGCATTTACTATATCTTCCGTTTCTAAAGCTAATTCAAAATTTCTTATGGTGTCACTATATTCCTTTGAACGAGTTTTATGTAATCCCATAACGTCTGATAAAATTTCTTCAACTGTCCATCCCTTATAACCGTATTTATTACTAGGAAGTTCTCTTAAGTAAACTTCGTTTTTTTCATTTATCCCTAAAGATATTACTTCATGAGGCTCAGCAGCTTGAATCATGTGGGGGCTATGAGTGGTTAAAATTATTTGTGCTTGAGGCACAATTTCTCTCAAAACTTCAATTAATTTCGCTTGCCACTGTGGATGCAAGTGTAAGTCCGCTTCATCAATAAGAATCATGCCAGCAAAATCATTTACATTGATTCCTGGATTTTTAATTCTAAATTCTATTTCTTTTATTAATCCCAATAATAAAATTAGTATTGATTTATATCCTGACGAAAGATATTCAAAATAGATATCTTTCCCAAAGGCGTTTAATAAAATTTCATGTGTAGCAGGTATAACTTTTTTAAAGGAAACATTGGGCTCAATAATGCCGAAACATTTTATGGCTAATTGAAGGTTTTGGTCTTGATGACGATCTAATAATCCCTCATGTGCTGACCACATATAGCGACTTAAAAACCAACTTTTGATATTTGCAGGAGATGTTCCAATCATATTTATTTCAGTACCAAGTTCATAATCGGCTTTTACTGGGTCTTTAGAAATGGCCGCAACTTCAATATAATCTAATTGACGGTTAGACTTAAATACGAACAGACTGTTGAGGTGATTATTGAAATTATGGCCCTTCCATTTAAGTTCATCAGAAGGATGGAAGAAATTAGTAGTAAAATTATGAGTTTGAAAATCATTTTCGTGAACTACCGTTGTTTCCCATTCTCCGAAATCGTAATTAGAATTCCTTTTTATTGTATTTGAAGTTGCCTCAGTAAAAGAATGACTTATACACTCTAAAATTGTAGTTTTCCCTACTCCATTCGGTCCACAGATAAGATTAATACCGGGATTAAATTTAATCTCTAAAAAATCGATTCCACCAATCGCTTTTATTGATATTTTATCTAATTTAGGCATGTATTTACTCCTTTATTATAACTATTTATTTCTGATGATATCATTATATGAGGAATCGAGGAAATTCATTTTAGGTAGTAGCACTATAATTATATGATCATACATAGTAAAACTTTTGATTATTTAATAGAGCATTTAAATATGCAATCAATTGTAATAATAAAGTTCTTTCCCGTAGCCATGTATTTTATTACTTGAAGGGGAGGTCATAGGTCGTAAGGTTTGAGAGATGGTTCAAAGACTGTAAGTATTCATTCGTCGTGTTGATTGATTCGTGACCAACTAACTGCATGACCCCAATTAACGAGCTTCCGTTCGCCAGGAGTTTTGTGATGTAAGCCCGTCGGAACCAGTGGGGCGGGGTTTTCTCTTCGTTTGCCACATGGTCGACCGCCTGGTGAGTCATCAGGCGCAGGGCTTCATATGTGATGGCCTTGTTGGCTTTTTTTGTGCTAAAGGCGATGAAAGGGGACGAGACTTCCTCAATCATCATCAATGTCTGCAGCCGGTTCACGAGGTGAATCGCCTTTTCGGTGAGCGGAATGCGACGCCACTTGTCACGTTTCCCTTTCACCTCAACATAGGATGTCTGCTGATTTCGCTTAACGTCGATGAACTTGATTGATAGCAGTTCTGCCGCCCGCATGCCCGTCGTCAACAACAAATACCCGATTGTCTCGTTCCGGAGCTCCATGAGCTCCTTTTTTTGCGCCCGTTTGACGGTATAGCGGAACGACTCGGCGATCCGCTCGATTTCGGCAAAGTCGACCTCACGTCGGAGCAACTCAGGGCGTTGCTGGTTCTTCACGTGGAAGGCTAGATTATGTAGATGATATTGGTTGACGTGGAGGTAGGTCAGGAAACGTTTGAGCATATGGTTTTTCCGCTGCGCCGTGCGAGGGGCATACTGTTCGTTCACCTCGAAAAGGTAGTGATGGATGTCGAGCACGGTCAGGTCTTTTAATCCGTCTGTCTTCGTCATCACAAAATTAAGGATGAACTCGAGGTCCAATTTATATGCGCGTCGCGTGTGCGGGCTCTTGTCCGTATAGATTGGGAACAGTTCCGTCGCCCAGAACAATTCGATGACTTCAATGTCAGTCAACGCTTTTAGGTCGATATGGCTCTTCTTCAACGCCTCAGCCAATTTTGGATTCGCCCCGGTCAGTTCTCGCAATGCTACTTCGAATGCCTGCTGCTTTTTCTCAAGCTCCATGCTTCTCCCTCTTTTCACTATATATTTTAAAACTTAAAATGAGTTTTTATAAAAATTCTGATAAAAACAAGTAATACATAAGTAATTTTGCCTTAAATACAATAAGTAATTGGATTAATTAATTGATAATAAACGTACTACATTTATAGTCAAAAAAAAAATTTAAAATAAATAACTTGTGATAATCCTATATTATCACAAGTTATTTATTAAAAAAATAAAGTTTGATTTTGCCTTTTATTTTAAATTTATCATTTTCTTCTATAATTTATAGAATGTAGACTATCAACTCTTATGGGAGTTGATTTAATAAAAATTCATAAAAATCGTAATTAAGTAAAATAAAAAAGGGAGACAGTTTTTAAATGTCACCCTTTTTTCTTGCGCCTCTTAACGAGGATTTCATGAAGTTTAAAACTTGCGCCTCTTAACGAGGATATCCTTATATAGTTGATTATAAAGCATATAAGGAAATTTGAATAGTCTAAAGCCTAAAAATAAAATCATATAATCTTGAAAGCTCTTCTGTTGCTGTTTCTTTGACTGATTGATCTTCAGAAAACAAGTTTTTTATAAGTTGTGCTTTGATACGTTTATTAATTTGTGATTTAGGATTTATCAATTCCATTTGTTGTTGTTGATCATTGTTCCATAGACGATAATTTAAATTAAGTGTTTGTTTATCGAAACGACCTTTAATTGGTTTATATCTTAGGTTTCTAAACGATTTTAGGTCTCTTGGTATCGCTACCTCACAATGATTGATAATGTATTCTTCTAAGGTTTCTTCGCCTGAATAAATTACCACAACAGCCTCTTGAATTCTACCAAGCCAAGGTTTTGGCAATCTGACTGATATTTGTCCTTTGAGAGGGTGATTGTAGAATACTTTCGAAAGTCTTTTTCTCGAAACTCTTGTCATATCTGATACTAGTACGGTTGTATCTCCCTTTGGAAGACCTGAAATTTGGCCAACAGAAAATACTCCGGGCAGATGCTTTCTTTTCTTACTAGTTAGAGGAATCACCATTACGGAATCAAATTTCGGATCGACTTTCCATACAATTGCATAATGAGGACCATTCCACTCAAAGCCTACTCCAGTAAAGTCACAGTGCACAATTTCCAACTCAGTAAATTCTGGTCTAAATTGTTGAGAGCTAGAATCAAAATTCTCTAAGAGGAAATCACATTTAGCAAACATTGTAAGCTTTTGCATAGTGATTCCCTGTTCTATTTCCGATTTAACATGCATGATGTCATATAGGTCCGAGAATCCTTTTAATACATTGTTTAATTTAACACAATCTTGAGTACTTAATTTTTCGATTTTAGTTTCTAAATCACCCAATTCCAAAATCAAGCGTTTTAAAGCAACGTGATCAATACCGTTATTTAAAGATTCTATAGTGTTTGTAAACTCATGTAAACTCATCTTTTAATCCCCTTTAGAACTATCATCCTTATTAAGTATATCAAACTTTATAATCGTTTTTGCTATGTTAAATTTAAGCCGATATTGAAAGCAATATACTAAACTATTCATGTAGTTGGAAAGAAACGATACACTAGAAATCAAGGGTCGTAGTATCTTCTTTTAAAATGAATAAAATTAAATTCTTGAGGTGATGTAATGAATAAAATATCCAATTATATACAAGAATTAGCCGACGCATCAAGAAATGGAAAATTAGTCTTCTTTGTAGGTGCAGGTGTTTCTACTCTTTCTGAATATCCTAAATGGAATGAGTTGGTTGATAAATATTATTACGAACTCTACGGAAGTGCAAAAGAAGAAAAATATTCAGCTGATGATTATTTGCGCATCCCTCAGATCTTTCATGATGTAAAAGGAAATGAGTCATATGATCAAATATTAAAGCAGATTTTTTTGGTCGATAGGGAAACCAATCCTATTCATGATAAGATACTCGCTATGAATCCAGCCCATATTATCTCAACTAATTATGATAATTTAATTGAAAAAGCATGTTGGAAACGGGGTAAGTATTTTAGCGTAATTAGCCACGAAGAAGATGTAGCAAATGCTAGTTCCCCAAAGTACTTATTAAAAGTACATGGTGACTTTAGTAGAGGGTTTAAAGGAGAGAACATTGTTTTAAAGGAAAGTGATTATATTAATTTCGAACAAAATCGTCCCTTAATTAGTAACCTCATGAAAACGATTATGGCCACGCACACAATTGTTTTTATTGGGTATGGTTTAGGTGATTATAATATTAACTCATTATTAAATTGGGTAAAAACTCTGCAAAAAGAAAGTTATAATAAACCTTTATTTATCAGAACAGAGCCTTCTCCAATTGAGGAGAACATCGCAATTTATTATGAAAAAAAAGGACTGCGCATATTAGATGCAGCTACATTAGTGGAAACTAATGATTCAGAGTATCTGAGTCGTTACAATGCAATCATGGATTTATTGATTGAGTCACGTAATAACAACATGCTAACTAAGGACTCTGACGTCGTTAATTACCTTTACAAGAAACTTCAACCTCTTTTTAAATTGAATGCAGTAAGGAAAAATGACTTAAATCACGTATTTGATAAAGATTATAATTTTTCTATAGATGGATCTGTTTACCCTTTTCAAAACCGAAATTCAGATTATATGAAAATTTTCTTTGAAACTATTAAAAATGAAGGAATAAACCTTTCAGAAGAAACAAAGTTGAAATTTTGCGAAGTTTTAAGTTTTTTTGAAAAGAATGGTGTTACTCATCATAGAATGGATAGTGAAACGAAAATCGATATAAACCCACTAGACATCAAAAATCCAGCATACCATTGGGATACCAATAAATTAGAAGAGATGATGAATCAAATATCTAACGATAATCTCGAAGATAATTATAAAAAAGGATTTATTTTGGCATCGATTGGACTATGGGAAGAGTCCTATAACTTGTATTCTAAACTACTTTTACAATCAATCGAAGAATCAAATTGGTGGATTCACTACCTCTCACAAGTGAATAGGTTCTGGATATATCAATCAATAATTCAAAGAAATAGACAAATGTTAGGTATTCAAGGGTATTTGGCTTACGGGAAAAGACAAAGACTATTTTCTGAGGATTTTATAAAACGTATAGAACGAGAAATGAAAAACTTTGATATTTCTGAGGTGTTCAGAAGTATGCCTTATGAATTTCAAAAAAAATATAAAATATTAGAATTCCTCAGCACCAATGAGTTTTTATATAAAGATATAGTTAAGCTGTTTGACTTAACTAGAAAGATACGCTCTTCCATTAGTGTCGGATCCTATTCTTTTGGCCTTACTAGTGAAACGGAGACCCAACTTCGTCTTAATGATAACCTCCGTTTTATCTATGATAATTATCTATGGGTTTATTCATTTTCTGAATTTAAAAATTACATGCGTGATTCGTTGATTATTCAATTTGAAAAATATGCATTTGAGTACAGTAGACCTAAAGATGATTTAGGCATGGTAGCCGCATTAGAAAATTCATCATTTTATTTAGATTATTTCGATTTCCTTAATATAGCAAAAACTTTCGAATTAAAGGATGTGAAACACATTGAAAAAACCTGCAGATTAGAAACTATTAACATACAAGATTGTGGATTAATCGAAGATTATTTATTAAGAATCGCTGACGAAATAGTAAAATGCATATCAGAAAAAAATATGCGTACAATATATTATGACATACTCATTCCAGAAGCAAAAATAGCTTTCTATCTAGCTAAGTATGTAAAAATTTCTGATATAGGTTTGCTAAAAATCATAGATACACTACTATTCTATTTTCCTGAAAGAGACTTGGATATTGGTCTACGCTATCGATGGGTTGAAAGACTTACATTAGCTAATGGACTTTCTAAAGAAGGAATTGCTTTAATTGAAAGCTTTCTTATTAAACAAGCTAAAAAATATGAAACTACTAATTTTTCAGAAGAATCTTCTAACGGCTTCAGCTCAAAAAACTTTGTAAATTTGCTTCTTCATTTTGATAGTTTGTATGTATCTGATCATCTCTCAAATTATGCGATTTCTATTTTGGGAGACATGAAAAAACAAACGAACTTTATGTTTTCTCTTTATCCTATTTTAACAGCCGCTGCTAAATCCTACATCATGCAAATAAAGCAAATAGATACTATTGAGGACTTTATGACTGCCGTAGAAGTAGGAGCCATAGAAAACGTATCAGAGCATCAAGAATATATCCTAAATTACTTAAAGGATCAGAAATCAAAAAAATCTGACCCAAGAGTTATATATTCCCCTAATAAATACGTGATCCAATTCGGAGCTTGGTATTTTCTTGGTGAAATTTCAAGTTCAAAAATGCAAGAATATACTGGGTTTGAGTCAGAATATGATTTTCTAGTTGATCCTGAGAACTTTAATTACGATGAGTTCGTTCCATCTTGGTTAATAACCTATTCAGACAAGCTATTGGAGAAAATAAGCATGAATATTTATATGCGAGAAAATATAGTAGAAATTTTAAAAGAAAGAATCAAATTCTCTAACGATAAACGTTACTTTGAAATTTTTATGAAACACTTTATTTAAATAAGAAAGCATTGATTTATTCAAATCAAAAATTTAATATTTTTCATCGTTTAATTTTTGAAAGAATTAAATATGAACTATGAATTTCTTCGTAATAAATTTCAGTAGTGTAGACATCAGATTGTTTTTCACATGAGAAACCTGTAACTGGACTAACAAAGCTTTGAGGATCTTTCAGATAAGGTCTGGGCTAACCTAAATTTTTGAGACAATATAAAAACACCTTCGCAGTGGTACACTTTAAAAAAGTGCTAGCATCGGAGGTGTTTTTGCGTGGGCAAAAACGTATATTCAAGTGAAGTGAAATGGGCAGTGGTGAAAGACAAACTGAGCGGTGAGTTGACGAATAGAGAAATCATGGAGAAACACGGAATCAAAAGTGAGTCCCAGATCCACACATGGATGAGATGGTATCGGTCCAATGAAATCTATCGATTTGACCAGCCGATCGGGAAGCAGTACACCTACGGACTTGGTCCTGATTCCGCCAGCGAGGATGACAAGAAAGAGCGTCAACTATCCCACCTGAAGACGGATGATTATTGCATTTAAAATGAGCCACTTGTGCATTCTTCTGAGCCACCGAGTGTGGACAACTGAGCCACTCAGTGCGGACACTATACCACTTATACGCTTGATGCCTTTTCTCCCCTATACTTGAGATGCATGCCGTCGGCATGACATTGAAGTATGGGGGTTTTGTTTTGATTGATGGTCGCAAGATACTGGAACTTCATTTTGATGGGATCAGTCAACGCACGATCAGTGCGAGCACCGGACATTCGAGGAACACGGTGAGCGATGTGATTCAACGGGCCACAGAGCGTGGCATCGACAGCTTGGAAGACAGGATGACAAAAAAATGGCTGTATGAGTTCTTGTTCCCTGAGCGTGAACCGATGGAAAAGGGTTACCACCCTGTCGATTTCGAGATGATCCACAAGGAGCTACAGAAGAAGAACGTGACATTGAAGCTGCTTCACCACGAATACTGCAGCACGGCGAGAGACGCAGCTAGAATCCCGTATGCCTATCGTTCCTTCACAGAGAAATATGGATCATACGCAAAGAAGTACAAGCTGACCATGCCCATCCGTCGTAAGCCGGGCGAAGTCTTAGAGGTCGACTGGGCCGGAGCGACACTGAAAATCATGGACAGTGCCGCCGGCGAGGAGATTGAGGCCTATGTCTTTGTCGCCGCGCTTCCGTACAGCCAATATTTCTACGCCGAGGCCTTCCTCGACATGAAGTCGCGATCGTGGCTGACTGCGCACGTACACGCCTTTGAATACTTCGGCGGCGCCACCGAGACGCTGGTCCCGGACAACCTCAAGACCGGAATCACGAAGCATCGCCGAGGCGACACACAGGTGAATGAGGCTTACCGTGAGCTGGCGGACCATTATCGGACGGTCGTCGTGCCTAGCCGCATCCGCAAACCGAAAGACAAGCCGAGCGTCGAAGGTGCGGTCGGCTTCCTTTCACGTCAGATCATCGCGGCGTTACGGAATTACCAGTGCTTCCACATCGAGGATCTGAACAAGGAAATCCATTCGAGGCTCGAGGAGATGAACACCCAGGAGTTCCAAAAAAGAAGCGGTTCAAGAAAAAGCGTGTTCACGGAAGAGGAGAGCGCGACCTTGCGCCCCTTACCGAAAACACGCTTCAAGATGACGGAATGGCGAACCGCGAAAGTACAACTGAACTACCACATCCAAGTTGAACGCATGTTTTATTCCGTCCCTTATGATTATACCCGTGAAGACGTCGATGTGCGCCTGACGGCCAACTTGATCGAGGTCTATTTCAAGGACGTCAGAATCGCCTCCCACACGCGCCTGAAGGGCGCAATCGGACAGTACGCGACGAACACCGACCATATGCCCGACAACCATCGCCTCTATCTCGACCATAACCCGGAGAACAACCGGGCATGGGCACGTACCGTAGGTACCAACATGGAGAAGTTCGTGACGTATATTTTTGAGAACAACGTTGAGAAAAAGGCGCTTGGCTTTCTGGCGGTCATTCGGAACCTGAACAAGAAACATTCGAACGATCAGATGGAGGCGGCCGCCAAGAGCATACTCGAGGTCGCGTCGCAGCCTACCATCAGCGTCTATAAAGGCATCTTGGACCGGCAAAAGAAAAAGGCGGCACGAGCTTCGGTCGTCAACGAACGACCGAGTCGATCAAAAGAAGACCACGGATTCACGCGTGGAGCAAAATATTTCGGAGGCGATAGAACATGATCAACCAGGAGACGTTAAGAAAGTTGACCGAGATGAAAATGACGGGGATGGCAGAACAGTATGAACTACAGCATGAGATGAAAGAGTACGCCGAGTTGGATTTTGATGATCGTTTCAACCTGTTGGTCGACCAGGAATACTCAAGACGCCGGTCGAACAAGCTCGATCGGCTCATCAAGCAGGCGACTTTGTCCGACCCGTCCGCGTCAATCGAACATATTGAATACCACCCGGACCGGAGGTTGGACAAAAAACTGATCCTAGAGCTCGCCTCGGGCAACTACATCAAGAATCATCATAACGTCATCCTGATGGGGGCATCGGGCAACGGAAAAACATGGTTGGCGAACGCTTTGGCCGTCCAGGCCTGTCGCCAATTCCACAAGGTAAAGTATATCCGGCTGCCTGAACTATTGGACGAGCTCGCGGTGGCGAAATACGAGGCGGACGGCAGCTTCAGGAAGCTAATCCACAAGTATCGGACGATCGACCTCCTGATCCTTGACGAATGGCTCCTCACCGAGCTCCCACAGGAGCACGTGATGCATCTGTTGGAAATCGTTGAGGCACGGCTGAAGCGTTCCTCGACCATCTTCTGTTCCCAATTCGCACCCGAGGGGTGGCATTCGAAGCTAGGACAGGCCCAAATCGCGGACGCGATTCTGGACAGGATCGTACACGACTCCTATAAAATCCTGGTCGACGGCGAAACCTCAATGAGGGAACGCCATGGGCTAGGGATAGGCTAAGGTTTTGGCCATTGAGTCGTCGATGGCCTTTTCCTTCATACCGACTGGCTCAGTCTCCGCATTTGGTGGCTCAGTTGTCCGCATTCCGTGGCTCACAAGTCCGCACTAGTGGCTCTCTGTCTCCGCAATACTCAGACGGAGAACGAAATCTTAAAAAAATTCATGGAGATCGAAAGAGAGTTGAGAAAGAAGTAATCCTAAAGACTGTAGAACTCCTGAAGAGGAAATATACGATCACGACGATCCTACGTGTCCTAGACGTGCCACGGGCAACCTATTACCGTTGGGTCAGAGAACCGGTGAAGCACCCTTCGGTGCTAGAGCAAGCAATCGTCGAAGTATGTAAGAATACGAAATATCGATATGGACATCGAAAGATAAAGGCCCTGTTAGAGCAAAACTATGAGTTAACAGCAAACCGGAACACCGTACAGAGAATCATGAAAAAGCACCATCTCCAGTGTCGGATCAAACCCAAACGAAAATGGAGGTCTCAGGGTGAGAGCATCATCATCGCACCTGACCTTCTCAAACGAGACTTCACGGCCAGTGAACCGAATAAGAAGTGGGTGACGGACATCACCTATATCCAATACGGGAGCACGACGAAATATCTTTCGACCATCATCGACCTATTCAACAATGAGATCGTTGCCTATAAGTTGTACGAGCATCAACAGACGCCCCTTGTCATCGATACGTTAAAGAAGGCGTTGGAAAGCCGGAACAACCCCGAAGGGGTCATCATCCATTCGGACCAAGGAAGTGTCTATACCTCATATGCCTTTCAAGATTTCGTTAAGAGGAGCCATCTGACGAGCAGCATGTCTCGAAGAGGCAACTGTTGGGATAATGCGGTGATCGAATCATTCCATTCGAACTTGAAGTCTGAGGGCTTCCAGTACGTCAAGTTCAACTCGTTAAGCGACCAGGAAGTGCATGAACGGGTGAACCATTACTTGACCTACTACAACGAAGAACGTATCCAAGAAAAATTAGGCTACCTCACACCGATAAAATACGGTGGGATGGCAGCCTAATCAAGGTGTTTTTATTAGTGTCTCATTTCGCTAGGTCAGTCTAGTCTTCAAGGCCTTTTTTATATCAAAATTAAACAAATTCATATCATGTATTCAATATCAATTTCTGAGATCATTTTTCCTAAATTAATCAAATTTTCTACTGTTAAAAAAAACATTTAAGGAGATATTTAAGCCATTACAATATTTCTGAATCGTACTTACTTTCGGATGTTTCGTTCTACCGCTCATCAGCTCTGAAATCGTAGCTTGATTCAATCCACCCTTTTGAATTACTTGATGGATTGTCATATTTCGTTCCGCTGCGAGCTCTTTCATCCGCTCGATGATTGCCTCGTTCAATTCCACTTATTCACCCCACGATCGTAGTACTCTCTATTCGTTATTCTTGAAAAAACCTTCTATTCCTCTACCCTACCACAATCTCTTGAAATCAAAATACTTGTTATTATTTTCTATAATCAAAACGTTATTTTTTTACAGTTGTGCTACAAAACCAAAAATATTGAGTTACTGTTGGCCATCATCCCTTATATAGAGCGGATTCGACAAGAATCGTCAACTGTAAAATTTCTGACATATCAGAAAACTGATGTTTTTTAAGCCGAATCCTGTTATATTGGAACCAACAAAAGGAAATATCTGTTTGGTCGCCGATCTGGTTTACAGAAAGGGGAAGGCTTATGTATCGATTCGGGGAGTGGTTGAAGGAGAACCGCCGGCTCTCGGGCTGGTCACAGGTCGAACTATCAGAGAAGACGCTCGGGGAGATTTCGCAACCCGCCATCAGTCAGTACGAACAGAATCGGTCGGTGCCGTCGATTGCGGACATCGATCATCTGGCTCGTGCGTTCGGACATACGCTCGCAACGGTGCCCTGGGACGCCATCGACTTCGGATACGGGGCAAAACGTTCCGTCACCAAGCTCGAGCGACGTCGGTTCGACCTGAAGGAACTGCCACAGGCCGACTCGGTCCGCACGTTCGACGGGAAGACATATGAACTGCACGGCTTCATAGGTATCGAGAAAGGAAGCGGTGAAGCGGTCCAGCTGACGCAACTCTACTACCGGATCCGCACGGTCGTCTGTGACGCCCACGTACTCGCCAAGCGCAAAAAACCGGATGACGAGCTCATCCACGTCAAGAAACGGAAAAGAGTCCGACAGTAACCGACATCGACGCAGCAGCACATCCTTAAGGATGGTCTACTCCAATCACATACCGGCGTGTCCCTCACCAGTGACCGGGTGGGCGGGATCTACGCACAGATGGTTCGGCGAGAGTCGCCTAAAACTCGCCACAAGGTCACTGCATCGTTTCGGGTCATCGAAAAACCCTGTACAGCTCCTTAGATTCCACGAGGAGCGGAGTTCGTGGGGGAACGGCTAGAAACCCACCGCACCGAATCCGACTGTCCTTAATGATGTGCTGCTGCACATCACGAGATCAAGGGAAGGAAGTGTGTACTGTGGCATCAAAAGAACAGAAACAGAACCGTAGCTTCGCCGAGAAACTCTTACGCATCCGTGGAAAGGACTACGAGGAATGGCTCGATGAACAACATCAACAGGTCATCCAGGACAACCAGGAACTCATCATGGAGGCGCTCGAGGCGAAGCTCAGCTTCAAGTCGCCTGCGCATCAGGACTAAGGAGGGAACGACATGGGACTCAATGAGACAGGGCTCAGCTTGCTTCAGTTCTTCCAGGGGCTCGCCGTTATCGCCGCGGCCATCGCTTTCGCGATCGGGGGCTTCTACTTCATCTTCGGTGGAGATCGGGGTCGCTCGAAGGCCGTCGGTTGGCTCGTAGGGGGCGCCGTCGGTCTGATCATCGTCATGGGCGCGTTCACGCTCGCTGAGATGGTAGACCAGAACATCAAATTCTAATGCACATACACGTAGCGTTCCAATCGGAAGGCTTTTTTTGTTGCTTGAAACGAGAGGAGGAACGAGATGCTGTTTGTACGATTCACCGACGTGCCGGACACACGAATCCAGAACTATGAACGGCTCACTTTCGTCGAGGCGGTCATCGCGACCCATGACCTGCATCAGGCACGTAGCGAGGAAGGGACGAGCTGTTCCGGTGACTTCCGGCTCTTCGACCAGAAAGATGAACTGCTCTATCGCGGGACGTTCATGTTCGGGACCGAAGGAACGTATCCGAACCTGTATCACCAGGTGAAAGATCGCGTTCAACGGATCCGGACAAAGAAGGAGGACAATGCGAAGAAGATGTGGCTCCTCGACGAGATCGAGTCCCAGACACCGGAAGACTATAAGCGCCCGTCCGCCAAATCGAACCCAATCGTGTCGTCGACCTATCAGTCGCGCCTGACCCGGCTACAGCGCCGCCTCATCTACGGGGCAGCCACGGCCGGGATTCTATTCACGTCACTCTTCACTGCAGCGCAATGGTTCATCGATAAAGAGGCGCACGCCGAACAGGTGACCGGTGTCGAACAAACATGGCTGGATGCTTACGAAGAGGCGCTCCAAGGTGAGGAATCCTCGCTCATCGCTTTACTGGAACGGAAAAATCGGTCCGAGGAAGAGGATGTTCTACTGGTCGATCTCTATCTGGCAGAAGGCGCAGACCAGAAAGCGCTCACGCTCACGGATGACCCGATCCTGATTGAGACGAAGCTGGCGGGACTCGATCTATCCAATCAGGAGAAATTGGAACGGCTCCACGAGTTCCAAGCGTCACATCCGACCGATGAGGGTGCGTTCGATATCGCCACACTGGAACGAGACCATGAGACCGTGGCCAATACGAAAGACGTGGAGTGGACTGCTCCCCGCGTCTCCGCGAAAGTGACTACCTATCTTTCCCTTGGCGACATCGCGTCCGCGAATGAATGGGCGTCCAAGACGAACGACCCTGTCGTACAAGAAAAAGTCGACAACTATCAAGACATTACGGCCATGATTGACGGACTGAACAAGAAACTGAAGGAAACTTCTAGCAAGGACACCTCGGCCCGTGAGAAGATTCAAGCCGCTATCGCTGCTGAAGAAGGCAATCTAGAAACGATTCTTTATTCAGATTAAGGTAGGTGAAATAATTGAGAACTCCGTCTCTATCACCACGATTCCCGATACGTCTGATTTTCCCCGCCCTGTTCTGCCTGTTGGTGGTGCCGTCCGGGATTTTTTATCTGCTGAATGGGGTCTACAACATCATTCGACAAATCATGACCCCGATTGTACAAGACGGGCTGTTGGCCGGAGCGACGATTCCGACGCTCTCACCCTCCTTGTTCTTGGAGGTGAGACTTCCCTCTTCGACCGTCTTGATTGGACTGATCACGTTCAGTCTGTTTATCGGATTGGTCGTGTTCGGCAAGGTATGGCTGAACTTCCGGGATCTGCGGCAAGATCAAAAAGGGAGCGCCCGCTTCACCTCATTCGATGAATTGAAGCAACAGTACCGCCGCGTTCCGGATCGGAAGAAACGGTATGACGGATTAGGCGGTGTCCCCGTCGGACGGGTCAAGAACGAGCTGTTCATTGATGATTCGCCCGTCAACAACCTGATCATCGGCACAACCCGATCCGGGAAGGGCGAGACGTTCGTCTTCTCGACGATTGATTTGTACAGCCGGGCAAATGACCAAGCGAGCCTGATCATCAACGACCCGAAAGGCGAGCTCTTCGCCGCCTCGAAGGAGACGCTCGAACAACGCGGCTATCAGGTCGAGGTGTTGAACCTGATGAACCCGCTCCAATCGATGTCGTACAACCTGTTGCAACTGACGATCGACGCATTTCTCGAGGAGAACTACTCGCTCGCCCAACAGTATGCGCGCTCGGTCGCGTTCATGTTGTACCATGACCCGAAGGCACGGGACCCGTTCTGGGCCAACTCGTCGATCGACCTGTGTACGGCGCTCATCCTCGGGCTCTGTGAGGAGGCGAAGGACACGCCGGAGAAGATCAACATGTACAACGTAGCTCTCATGCTCTCGGACTTAGGGTCACGGACGGTCGTGACGCGACAAGGGCAGGAGATCTCCGCACTCGACGAGTTCTTTCAGCAGTTCCCGGAGAACCACCCGGCCCGCCTCCAGTTCGCGACGCTCCATTTCTCGGGTGGGCAGACACGGGCAAGTATCCTGGCCAATACGAACGCAAAACTCGGTATCTTCACGTTGAACGGGACCGGGAAGCTGACGTCGATGAACTCGCTCGACATGCGACGCATCGGATTCAACCGCTGGATCAGCGGGCGGAGCGAGCCATTGACACGTCTCACGTTCATGTTCCCTGATGGGACGACCCATGCGCTCACGACAGACGACGATGGCAGCTTCATCGTGTACCACGCGTCGTCACTTAGAACCGGAGACGCCGTTCAAATCTCGACTGACTCAAGCACTGCGACGATCCAGCTGGAAGCGCATGATGAGGAGAGTGGACGTTTCCGTTACGCAATCGATGGGATGATACAGATCCGTGAAGTGATGTACCAAATGCGTCCCGTGGCGGTATTCCTCATCGTCCCGGACTATGACCCGACGTTCAACGTCATCGCGTCGCTCTATATCAAGCAGGTGTATACGGCACTCGCCCGGGTCGCCTCGCAGACGAAACAAGGTAAATGTGAGCGCCAAGTCGTCTTCTTACTTGATGAGTTCGGGAACATGCCGCCAATCGAGGGTATGGCCAACATCATCACCGTCTGTCTCGGGCGCAACATGCGCTTCAATCTCGTCATCCAGGCCTACTCTCAGCTCGAGAACCTATATGGCGAGGATTGGAAGACGATCGACGGCAACTGTGGGAACACGCACTATCTGTTGACCGCGGACGAGTCGACCGCCGAACTGATCTCGAAGAAGCTCGGTGAGGCGACCATCGTCACGAAATCGAGGTCCGGTCAGACGTTCTCGCTCAAAAAATCGAAGACGGAGAACGTGGACGGCCGACGGCTCATGACAGCGACCGAGGTCATGGGGTTAAAAGAAGGTGAGATGCTCATCATCCGTGTCATCAAGCGTCAGGACACGAAGAAACGGCGTATCCAGTCGTATCCGATCTTCCTGACCGGCAGGACGGCGATGAAGTACCGCTACGAATACCTGGCGGACGACTTCGACACGGACCGTTCTCTGCATGACATCGACATCCCCTGCCGTCACGCCGGTCTCGACTTCGAACAGATCCGCGTCCGTTTCGCGAAGAAAGAAGACGAGACGGATACCAACGCGTCATCGAATCAGGAAGACAATTCCTTGACGGTACGTGACGTGCTTCAGGACAGTATCCTACGTTCGATGTTCGAAGGACATGACATCGGTGGAATGTCCCTCCCCGAGTTCGAGACGAACCTGAACCTAGGAATTTACGACGTCACCGACAGTCAGAAAAGCTTTTTGAGCACGATGATCGCGAAACGACTCGAGAAACTGAAGCAAGGCACACCGTAGAGAGGAGGCCGAACCCATGGCCGAGAATGCGAGAGAGAAGCGAATCCAGAACGAATTGCGTGTCGTCGCGAGGATCATCGAGACGCAGCGCGTCCGCCTCGAGCGGGGCGACGTGCTCAATATTCAGACGACTGACGGCTTTCTGACCGTCTATCAGGACGACACCTCAGACACCCCGAAAACTGTTACACTAATAGATAAGTTCGACTTCCGCGTCAATTTAAAAGTCGCGGATCTACTGAAGGGGAAAATCGTCTGACGGAGGGGTAAACGTTATGAGGAAACTACTTGCGGGTACTTTAGGAATCAGCTTGTTTTTACTTGGAGCTTGCTCAAATGCCAATGAGGCTTTGGTTCAACGTGATATTGAACACGTTGAGAAGGTCATGACAGCCGAAATGGATGATTATTTGCTGATTGTAAAAGAAGAAGATGGTGAATTCGAAGAGTTCGTTGAATTCGTAAAAGAGGTAGCGAACGAAGAAAGCCAACAAGTCACGCTCTATAATACGTTTCAGCCAGATGGTGAGACACTTGTCGATCGTGGTAACTTTGAATACACTGACGAACTAAAAGGTGCCGTTCTATACTCTATTCAAGGTGGAAACGTCACAGATGAAATCAATGTTGGAATGTTAACAGCGGACAATTACGAACAACAGTTAGCGGACTTCTTTACTAGGACTCAGTAGATTGGGGGTCTTTCAATGGCTGATTCCGATTTAATCACCAAATTACAGGAATACGAAGATGTACTCCAAATAAGTAGTATGGTCAATGACGCACTGCGCTCAATGGGATGGATTCTGGTCAGAGGACTGTCAGTCTTGATTGACGGCCTTGAATCAATCACGGATCAAATCCTATTAACCAATACATTCTTCAATAATGAACAAGTGGTTGAATTCGTTCTTACGATTCAACCTTTTTTGTATGTTCTTTTAGCAGGAAGCTTCTTGTTTACTGGATACTTGTTGATTTTCCAAAAGAAATTTGAGCGTGAGAGTTTTTTGATCAACCTGTTCATCACACTATTGATCTTAGGTTTACTTTCACCAACTATGAGCCGAATTCAGGAGTTCTCTGATGAAGCAATCGCAGAAATCGGAACAGATTCGCTTTACGACGGAGAAGCCTCATTATCTGAGAGTATCTTAAAACGAAATGTACATGATTTGATTGAGCACGATTCGAAGAACTTTAATGCTGCTACAGGCGAATCATTAAATGCCATTCCGACTGAGTTAATTGATAACATCCGGATCAACGAGATTTTCGACAAGAACAACTACGACTTATCGGCAACCGGAAACAAGTTGGCTGAGTCTTATATTCTATGGAATGGAAGAGAGACAAGTCTCGGCAAACTAGATCAAAGTGGCGTCGAGTGGAACAACCAGTATTACTACCGCTATCAGCCGAACTGGTTGACCATCTTCGTGACGCTCGGGATCATGGGCTTCACGCTGTTCTCGATCGCCTACAAACTGGCGCGCCTGTCGTTCGAGCTCGCCTTTAACTATGTCTTGGCGATCCTCGTCGCACCGGCCGATCTGCACAGTGGTCAAAAGACGAAGAAGGTCATCCAAAGTATTCTGAACACGTTCCTCGTGATCATCCTGATCTTCGTCTCCATCAAGTTGTACACGATCGGGACTGCCTATCTGGCGGAGACGTTGGACGGGTTCGCCTACCTAATCGCCCTTATCGCATTCTCGGTCGCATTGATTGATGGGCCGAACATGGTCGAGCGGCTGTTCGGGATCGATGCAGGTCTCAAACGGGGCTGGGGTGTCGCGCTCGGTGCCTATGCCGCCGGGAAAGGCGTGACCTCGGCCGGTGCACACGCCGTCTCGAAGGTCGCGCGTGCCGCACAAGGTGCACCGAAAATGCCATCGCTCTATGAGGCCGCGACGACACGGATGGATTCAAACGCTGTGCCTCAGAACGGTTCACCGCTTAGTGCAGCGGGCCAAGCTTCACAGCGGATGGACAACGAGCGACAGATTGATGCGAATGAGTTCAATCAGGCCAATCAAACCGCCAGTCGCACGCAGACCGACAAAGAGAGACCGACAATTCCGAAGAACGATGCGCAACCAAACAACGGTCAAGAATCTGAGCTTGATGTACACAGTTCTCCACACGTGAACGAAGCGTCAGGCCGCCCGTCTCCTGAATCGATTCATGCGACGAACCCTGAATCAAACGCTCAACGTGGAACCGACCATCAACCAACGCCATCGGAGACGCAAAGACCGGAATCGATTCACGATCATTCAAGTTCTAATCAGTCTCCAAGCCCTACTTCGTCGACTGTCGAAGCGGTCACTGGGTCCACCGATACCACATCCGGACCAGACCATCGTCAAAACGAATCGACGACACCAACACCTCATGATGCACCACATTCAAGCGACTCATCCCCGTCTTCGTACTCTACGACGGGTTCGAATGATTCGGCAACAGAGAAACGCCAAGGACGAGCCCAACGGACCATCCATCAGGACACCGTGCTCGACATAGAGACCGAGGTCATCGAACAGGTGCGTGAGAATCAGACGCACCGTCATAGCCAGAATCATGAAGAGTCGCGACGGATTTATCCGACCTCGCCACCGCGACCTGACCACACTAAAAAGAAGGAGTGAAGACCCATGCGCAAATACCGGATCCCGAATGAGGTCACGACCGAGCTGAAGATCAACAAGATGCTCTATCTGCATGATTTCCTGTTCCTCGTCGGGCTCATCGTGCTCCGGCTCGTGACGCTCCCGTTCATCCCGTCCGTGCTCCACATCCCGTTCACGGTCTTCCTCATCGTCTTCGGGCTGTTCATGGTACTCCGGCCGGCGACGAATCCGCAGAAGCGGATGGTCCATGCACTCTACTACGCGCTCATCAAACGCAAAGACACCTATCTCGCGCTCGATGCGCAGACGAAAGGACGTGATTGAGATGACTTTCATCGAAGACACGCTACAAGAACCGAGACGCACAGGCACCTGGCTCGACGAACAGGACATGGTCGAGAAACGGAAGGTCAAAGACAAGGTCGTCGTCAAATCGACGGTCGCCGAACTGATGCCGGTCGTCGACATCACCGGGTTCGAGTCGTTCGAGATGCGCGATGGGACCTATCTCGACATGGTCCAGCTCACCTCGAAAGACATCTATTCGTTGAACGAGGAGGAAAAGGACCATGACGTGTTCTCGCTCGCCTATCTTCTGCAGGCGTACACGCACCCGCTCAAGGTCGTGCCACTGAACACACCGCTCAGTCTCGAGCGGCAGAAAATCAGCATCGAACGACAGATTCGACAAAATCAGACACCGGCCTACCTGCCCTTTTTACTCAAAAAGAAGCAGGAGCTCGAATACCTCGAGGAGCATCGCACCAATCGCGATTATCTCCTCTTTTTTTATGCCGACGACGAGCGGACGCTACGCGAGCGGAAGACGCATCTCTATAAACTGCTCCGCCGCTCTAACCCGATGCGCGAGCTGACGCTCGACCAGAAGGTGCATGTGCTCTATCAACTGAACAACCCGAACACGAAACCACAACTCGACGCCTGAAGAAAGGAGTGACGTATATGTGGCAACGCCTGCGTGACAAGTTATCCAAACAACAGGACCCAGAGACCGTCAAGATCGAGAAAGGCTACAATCCCGATGTCATCGCCAAGATCCAGCCGCAGGGCGGCATTAAGTTCGACGCCAAC
This sequence comes from Exiguobacterium sp. KKT215, assembly GCF_055635335.1. NCBI lineage: Bacteria > Bacillati > Bacillota > Bacilli > Caryophanales > Exiguobacterium > Exiguobacterium sp. KKT215. The sequence goes on from NZ_JBVMVX010000002.1 coordinate 25,845, forward strand.
TTCGTCCGGCTCGGTGACGGCTACCTGTCGTGTCTCCATGTCTATAAATATCAGTCGCTTGTCTATGACTACTGGCTCGAACCGATTTTGAACATGCCGGGCGTTTTGACGACGCTCGACATCGGGACGGCCGACAAGCGTGAGATCATCCAGACCATCAACAAGTCGATGGCCGAACAAAATACACGCTTCGAGAACGCGAAGGACAACATCGACCGCATCGACGCCCGGGAGACGTATAAGGAGCTGAACGAGCTCTACGAACAGATCACCCAGGGCGAGACGATGAAATATCTGCACCTACGCCTCTATGTAAAGGCGAAGACGCTCGACACGCTCGAGGTGAAGGTGCAGGAAGTGATGGAAGAGCTCGAAGCCCGAAACTTCCGTTCGACAATTTTCCTGAACGAACAGGAATGGGAATGGCAGAGCCTATTCACGAGCTATGATCAACAACAAAAGCTCCCGAACCGGCGCCGCGGGAAAGAGATTCCTTCCCTCTCTATCGCCGGCGGCTACCCGTTCCACTTCACGTCGCTCCAGGACGCGACCGGCACGTATTACGGGACGACCGACACGAACGGCAGCGTCATCTTTGACCTGTTCCATAAGGACAAACAGCGCAAGTTCTATAACGCGCTCATGATCGGCAAGATGGGGTCCGGCAAGTCGACACTCCTCAAGAAGACCGTGCTCGACCAGGCAATCAAGGGCAACAAGATCCGCATCCTCGACGTCACGGGCGAATTCTCGGACCTCGTGCATCAGCTCGGCGGGAAAGAGATCGCGCTTGACGGGTCGGCCGGTCTCATCAATCCGCTCCATGTCTACAAGACCGTGACGAACAACGACGGCAGCGCCAACGAGGCACTCTCGTTCATGCAGCACCTGTCGAAGATGGCCGTGTTCTATCACTACATCAACCCGGCGGCGACGCAAGAAGAGACGAACGAGTTCGAGATCCTGCTCCGGGACTTGTACGTTCGGCACGGGCTCTGGGATGAACAGGGTGAACTGCCGATCACGACGCATCCGGCGAACCGGTACCCGACGTTCTCCGACTTCTTGAACCTCGTGCGTCGTGAGCTCTACACGGACGACACACGCACCTCGATCAAAGAAGCGATCAGTCCGAACCGGATGCGGCGTCTCGAGAATATCGAGCTCGCCGTCACGAACCTCGTCCACAACTATGACAACATCTTCGACGGCCATTCCTCGATTGACCGGTTCGACGAGGAGCTCATCGTCTCGTTCCCGCTCCGGAACCTGACGAGCCTACGCGACGAGGTGTTCCAGGCGCAGGTGTTCTCCTTGATGAACATGCTGTGGGACGGGATGATCGCCAACGGCTCGAGTCAACTGAAGGCCTATAACCAGGGCGTGCTCCGGACCGAGGAGGCATGCAAATACCTCATCGTCATCGACGAGGCGCACCACTTGATCAACACGCGCGACATCGCGCAACCGGCCATCCTGTATCTGCAACGCTGCATGCGCGAGGCGCGCAAGTATTTCGGCGGTATCTTCTTCGTGTCGCACTTGATCACCGACTTCGTGCCGGCCGGATCGAAGTCCGAGAACGCCGAGAACGTCAAGTCGCTCTTCCAATTGACGCAATACAAGATCATCGGCGAACAGGACGCGGAGAGCATCCCAATCATCCAGACGGTGTTTGATGGCCAACTCTCGAATTCCGAGATGCGCATCATCCCCTCGCTCGAGACGGGACGCGTCGTCCTTAGCATATCCGGCGTACAGAACCTCATCTTTGACGTCGATGTCGCACCCGAGGAGCTCGCCCTGTTCGGCGGAGGTGCCTAATGTGGGCGGCCGCGAAACGGATTGCCCACTTCGCCCTCATGGCGAAGTGGCAGCTTGCGACGCTCAAATGGCGACTCATCCTGCTCGGCATCGCGGCACTCGTCTTGTTCCTGGTCATCCTCGTCGTCGGAATCCTCGACAAGCTCACGGGTGTCCAGAACGAACAACCGACCGACGTCACATTCGACACGGCCGGTGGTCTCCAGGTAAGCGACCAGGTGCTCCAATATCGGGGCTTGGTAGAAAGTGAACTGACGAAGCACGGACTAGCCGAACAGACGAACCTCGTACTCGCGCTCATGATGCAGGAAAGCGGCGGACGCGGGAACGACCCGATGCAGGCGAGCGAATCGCAGTGTGGACGGATCGGGTGCATCACCTCCCCCGAGGAGAGTATCGTCTACGGCGTCGAATATTTCGCATCCGTCTTCGAACGGGCGAACCGCGACGTGCAGCTCACGTTACAGAGCTACAACTTCGGCGGCGGCTTTATCGATTATGTCCAGGAGAACGGCGGGCGCTACTCGAAAGAGCTCGCCATCTCATTCTCGCAGATGATGTACCAGCGCGTGAAACACACCGGTATCTATCGTTGTCATCGCCCGAGTGCGGTCCAGCACGGCGCCTGTTACGGGGACATCGAATACGTCGACGCGGTGTTGAAATACCTCGCGCCGGTCGCCGTCGCCGATGGGATTATCACGAAAGAACTGTTGTCGGGATTACGTTCCCCGCTCGCCATCACGCTCAACGTGACATCGCGTTTCGGGTGGCGCGTCGTCTTCGGACAACGGGACAACCACACCGGTATCGACTTCAGTTGCACCCCGTCCGACACGATCCACGCGGTCAAAAGCGGCACCGTCATCTATAGCGGGAACCGCGGACCGTACGGTAATCTCGTCCAGGTCCGACACGACGACTACATCACGGCGTACGCGCACCTGAGTCGTCTCGGCGTCCAGACCGGGCAACAGATTGACGCCGGACAAGCGCTCGGGTACTGTGGCACGACCGGCCGTTCAAGCGGGAACCATCTGCATTTCGAGATCAAGACGGGTGAATGGTTCGGTCATATCGACCCCGCCCCGGTCTTCGGATTGTAAGTCATGCATGTATGAAAAGGAGGAGGAAGAATGAACTTCACCGCACGTCACCTTGCGTATCTGTTCGGGGTACTGCTCCTGATTTCGATCGCAGCGAACGTCTTTTTCTATCAACAAGTGACGGCTGTCACGAGTACTTCAGACACGAGCGAGACGAAAAATGAGAGCGTCACTCACTCTGAATCGGAAACCTCCGAAGATACGCCGTCAGACACTGTACCAGTCGTCGCTTCGACGGAGACGGAACGAATGGAAGAGCTGGTGACACGCGCGACGCGCTTCGTCGAGTACGCCTTCACCATCACGAAGGACAGTTACACGACCCAGAAACGACAGTCGAAGGACGTCATGTCGGAGGAACTCGCGGCCACACTCTTCGCCGCTGATGGGAGCGACGTCGGCACGTTCGAGACGACCGTCCGCGACATTGAGGTGTTCCCTTCTGTCTCCGGAGAAGATTGCCTCGTACGGTTCGAACAGCACCTGTTGATCACCGAGACGGGTTATGAAGAGACGACGCAAGAACTGTTGGCCCTGACGTTCGAGTCCATCGAAGGACGTTTGGTTGTCACCGAAATGGAAGACCTGACACCTGAAGGAGGAATCTAGATGCGACGACAAACACGACGGCGTCTCACCCAAAACGTCTCCCGGTTCTACCTCGTACTCGGCGTATTCTTTGTCATCGGCTTCCTCTTTTTCGGTACCTCGTCGTTCTTCTTCGCCGAGGAGGCACCGGTCAATGAGACGCCGATCAACGAGGCAATCCGTCTCTCGAACGGGGAGACCATGACGCTCCACGCGTCCAGTTACGATACGGAGGCCAAGACAATACGCATCCGACTCTCGCTCGATGACGCACCGGATAACACAAACAATCATGTCTTCCGCTACGTCTATAAGGCACGTCCGGATTCCGAGAAGGAAGTCACATCGCTGTATGACCGGAACAATCAGTACGTGCTCGAATTGAAGGACGTGCCGAACGACTTCGACCAACTCGCCGTCCGAATCTATGTGGTGGGCGAGTCACAATCAATCGACACATTCACATCTGAGGAACGGGAGAACAGTCTTTTGGCGTCCCTCTATGCCGACCGCCGGACCATCGAACAGGCGAACCACACCTCATCTGACGAGACAACTTTCACGAGACTATTTGTCGAAGACGAGCTCGCGGAGACAGAGCAACAATTAGAAAAAGCGCAACAATCAGTCGAGGCGCAGCGGCAACAGATCGAGCGACTCGACCGTGACAAAGAGGAGCTTGAAGACGAACTCCCCTACCTCTCGCTCGACGAACAGGTCGAACAAGAGAACGAAATTTTCGATCTTGGCCGGAAACGTGATGAACTCAACCTGGAACTCGAGAAGCTCGAACAGTCGGTCGTAGCGCTCGAAGAAAAGCACGACAAGTTGCGCGTTCGGCTCCGGGAACTGTCGATTTAAGTGGCACATTTCGTGCCAAATCGCTGATTTTACTGGCACATTTCGTGCCATTTTCGGACTTTTGGTGATATCACGGAAACCCCAGGCTCTGCCTGGTCTATCACGACAAGTGATAGCAGTTTCCCCTTATGCTCTTTGAACGAACTTTTAGGACCTCGGCAATATACAGCCTCTAGAAAGGTGGTCAGGCAGATGGATCTGTTACTCCGCGACATCGACCCCGTCATCGTGAAGCAAATCGATGAATGGGCGAAGGAACACAACCGCTCCCGGCAACAATACTTGAAAGAACTGCTCGCCTCCTGGTGTGCGAACGGCATCCAATCGACGCAGGTCGAGCGGCTCGAACGACAGCTCGAGGCGAACACGCTCCACCTGAAACGGAGCGCAGACGAGCTCGCCGAGGTGACCCGTTTGTTGAACGAGGTGATGCAGGATGCGTGAGACACCGGGCGTCGTCATCAAGTCGAAGTTCAAGGTGCCGAGCACAAAAAAGAAGTCACGTCGCTACACGACATACCTCGATTACATCAATCGACCGGATGCGAAAGACAGCCCCGATCAGTTCGAGACGTATCACGACTATATGGAAGACGAGACGAAATCGAGCGGTCTCTTCACACGCGAGGACGACCGGTTGGACCAAGAAAAGCGTCGCACCGTCCGTGACATCTTCAAACACGCACAAGCGGACGGGAGCATCCTCTGGCAGGACGTCATCTCGTTCGATAACGCCTGGCTACGGGAGACCGGTGTGCTCCACGATGACCTCGTCGACGAGAAACGGTTGATCCAGGCGACACGGAACGCGGTCGAGGCGATGCTCCAAAAAGAAAAGATGGTCCATGCCTACTGGACCGGCGCCGTGCATTACAACACCGACAACATCCACGTCCATGTCGCCATCGTCGAGACGAGCCATATGCGCGAGCGCGGCAAACGCAAACCAAAATCGATCGAGCTGATGAAGTCGAAGGTCATCCATTCCCTCGCCGACCGGACGAAAGAACAGGAGAAACTGAATGCGTTCATAAGAGACGAACTGGTCACCCATAAACGAAACCGGAAGATTCAAATGCTCTCGAACCGTGTCCTGCATCCCGAACTCGTCCGTCAATTCAAGGACATCTATGAACGGTTGCCGGAGGACAAACGTCAATGGCGCTACAACATGAACGGGATGCAGCCACTCCGTGAATCGCTCGACCGCTTGACCGACCGCTACATCGACATTCACTTCAAATCAGAGTTCCAGGCCTTCAACGAGCGGCTCGAGCAAGAGGTGTCGTTCCATCGTCGTAGCTACGGCGACACGGAGAAGGCCGAGCGGTACCGGACGACGAAGCGACAGGACCTCTACACGCGGATGGGGAATGCCATCCTCTCCGAGATGTGCGACTTGTCAAAAGAACAGGTGATATTCGAGAAAAATAAGACCCCCAAGCATCCGGTCCGACGTGCGTTCAAACAACAAAAGATATTCAACGAATCACTCTACCGGATTGAGCGGCACATGAACGACGAGTTCGAACATTTGAATAACCAACGCGCTTTCGAACAGCTGGAGCGGGACATCGAATATGGAAAGTGAGGGAGGACGATGGAAGAGTTGAGACAGATCCGTCTTCGATTGAAACCGGAGACGGTCGCGTATTTAGAAGAGTTCGCCGACGACAAACGCTTCGGCCACCTCGGTCAGGTCATCGACCATATCGCAGAAGAACGTAGAAAACTGGCCGACGAGAAGTGGGACATGCAGTTCCTTACCCGCTCGATCAGCACGCAGGTCTCCCGTCATATCGAGGAAATGATGAATGAACAGGTTTCAACGGAACTCGAGCGGATTCGGCTCGCCGCGAACCGTTCTGACCGTCACGGACAGATCCTGACTGAGCTCCTGCAGGCGCTCATGCAGACCGAGGGAATCGAGGACATTATGACGACGGACCAGTTCAAGCCGACGTTCCTCGCGACGGCAGAACGTATCGTCCAGGAACGCATCGAGCATCAAAAACAGAAGAAGGACACACTAACTTTCGAGAGAGGATGAATCTTATGCGACCACTTGAACGTCCCTTCACGATGGGACAACTGTTGACGCTTCAACCGAAAACCGTCACGGTCCTCATCTATGGAAAACGGTACGACATTCTGATATCAATGTCTGAGCATCAGCTTTTAACCGCCATCGCGCAAGACGAGATCGTCTTGCTTCCCGTCAATTTCGAACGGACACGGCTGTTACTCGACATCCCGGAAATGTCGCCACAACTCGAACGTGAACTGAACGAGTTTACGGATACTGAAGACTCTGTCACCGACTTGTTGAAGGAAGGAGTCTGACACGATGGCCAAGATGAAGACGAACGAAGAACGGAAAGCCGAGCTCGAGGCTTTGACGGAACAGATGGAAAAACAGATCGACAGCTACTTCGAGAGCCCAGAAAAGATTCGAGAACATCTACAGTTCCTCGGTAAGTTCCATCAATACTCGATGCGGAACGCGGTCTTGATCGAGTCCCAATTTCCTGGTGCGGTCGCGGTCGGCTCTTATCCGTTCTGGGAGAAGCAAGGCGCACAGGTGCAAAAAGGCGAACGTGGCATCAAGGTGTTCGTCCCAAGTCCAGTGACGTACGCCCTGCATAAGGACGAATGGGTACCGCTCAGTAAGGCACCGAAGCCGATCAAGGACGGTGTGAAACAAGGACGCATCCCGTCACGCAAGATGATGTACTTCAAGATTGGTCACGTGTTCGAGTACACGCAGACCGATGCGCGTGAAAAAGGAATCGAGGTCTCGGACATCTTCAAACGGTATCACCGGGACGGCGGGCTCGAGAACGAACAAGACATCCGTGACGCCTTGACGACGCTCGCGGATGCCCGGAATGTGACACTATTGGAGGAACCCCTCGACGAGATCGGGACGGCGAAGGGCTGTTACTATCCGGAGCTACATGCAATCGCCTTGAACCCACGAAACACGTCGATCGAGGACATCAGCGTCCTGATCCACGAGCTCGCCCATGCGGAGCTGCACAACCAGGAGCGGAATTTTGAACGAGACCAACCGCTCACGGCACCCGAGAAGGAGTTCCAAGCCGAGATGGTCGCCTATGTCGTCTCGCATCAACTCGGGTTCCCGACGGACGACTTCTCGCTCTCCTATCTGGCCGGTTGGACGAAAGACAAGGAACTTTTAGACAAGGAACAATTGTTGCAGGAAGTCCATCAGACGTCCGCGACCTTTCTTGACCATATCGAGTCACACTTAGAAAAAGTACACACCTTACAACAGGAGAAAGAACAGAGCCCTCTTGATTACCTTGAACAGCTGGAGCGGCGAATGGGATGGAAAGACGCTGACCTCAGTCTTTATGAACGGGTGCATGCCGTACAAAGTGTGTTCCCCGAGGAGGTGGAGCCCTATCTGAACGCAAAAGCGGCCCTCGAGACGAACCTGAAGATGGATCGCGTCGATGAGCCGCTCATGTATATTCATGGTAGGGGTCTCGGGTTTCAGCAGTTCGGCATCGCCAATAATCATGACTTCAGTGAAGATCAGCTTGTGGCTTATACAATCGCATTACCGAATCAACCATTGGTCAGTGGTCACTTCGTCCCGGAAAGTGCCGTACATCCTTTACACCATCTTGAAAAAACCAATCGTTTGGAGAGACCGGTCCTGAAATCGCTTGAAAATCACTGGCATGACGTGTTGTTAGATGAAGAACAAAAGTCCCTTTCAAGAATTTCATTGTTTAACATCGAAAGACTCTGGTGACATTCGTGGGTATGATGATTTAAAAAATCATACCCTTTTCAATTTCAGAGCGCTGCCATTGCTTTTACCTCATACATTTTGTGTAAGCATATGAGCAGCTGTTTCACGCATATCTTGTAGGTCAGATATCTCTGCGAATTCAGCTACAGTTATTGCGCTGGTTGTTAACAACTCAATTATATGCTCATCCATTCTTGGCCATGTTCTTCCGCCTGCATTGTCGTAAGCATCGAGTAACTTTGTCAAACCATCCTTACCAAACAGTAATAGATGTGATAGAAAATCCACAGATGTGTCCGCAATACTAATTTCTGTCCAATCTATCAAACCAGAGACCTCAAAATTCTTATTTATTAATATGTGGCCAGGGTGTAAATCCCCGTGGCTTACACCTACATGCGATGGCCATAGCGAATCATTCGCCAACCATTCTTGCCAACGCTCCCATAGCTCTGAATTCACATGATACTTCTGTCTCACCTTCTCCATCCGTATCTTCATTGAACTGTTTAAATCTCTAGCATATAGAGTTTTGATACCGATTTCTTTGAAGTGTCGATGTGGTAATGTGTGTAGTTCTGCCAACACTTTACCTAATGACTGATAGTAAGATTGTGGTGTATTCTCTTTGTCAAAACTCCAGATGTAATCTTGTTGCTCTACATCAATTGTTGCAACCGGAACACCATCTAATTGCTTATACGCAATTAGTTCATCATCAAAAATTGACCAATTTGGAACTTGAAAACTCACATGTTCTTCCATAATTTCTAGTGCCCCCTTTTCTTTCAAGGCGCTCCTCATCGAATCTAATCTTCGAGGAATTCTTAGTATCCACTTGCTACCAAGCGTATCTTTTGCATAAGCAACTTGAAAATCAACACCCGATTCATTTACCACAATGCTATTCTCTAACACATCTAATCCTTTATTTTTTGCAAGCCGTTTAAATTCGTTCATGATTTGTTCCTCCAATTTTTATGTTGTGCGATAAGCAAGTGAAATGTATGCATTTTTAATACTTTTTCATTTCAATCTTTTCTAATTAGACTTAACTAAATGAAGTCATAAAAAAATCACAGACAAAATGGTGTCTGTGATCAAGAGTAAATGAGCTACAACCAAGAAGCGTCCATTATCAAAAATAAAAGGACACGACAAAAAGAGTTGTAAATCTGCTATGTTTGTAAGTGTGTGGTTTCTTCGTCAAAGATTGATAAAAATGTGCAGACTACTCCCATTTACTCTGTTTTATGAAAACAGAGCCTTTGAACATATTCAATTAGCCATTGTTCAAAGTGTGGTGGCGTAATCTCCCGGCGTGCATCATTCTTAACAATCCTCCTAGTGAATATTATGCTGTTGACTTTATATCAGTTTTTATTCAATGTCAATCGAGCTTTATATTTAGATAAAAATTATTTGCCGATTTGTCTTTATTAAAAAATACTGATTTGTAAGTTTTAAAAATACAATCATGAATAATTGATACTCGTTTTTAATCTTCCCAAAGCTCATCCATCAACTCATCGATATCACTCGATAATCGTTTGCATTCCTTGGCGTCCACTTCAACTTTCCCATCTTCATAAAACCAAAGCACGTCACCAGGTTGAACCGTGTCTGGAAGTCGTGACTTTGGAATATCCTCCATCACTTCTCCGAATTCGACGACAGCCAAGTCCCCTTCAAATCGATCGATGATACCTCTCCGTCGCTTCATCTTGATTTCTTTACGGCATAACTTGAACCGTTCCCTGTAATGATGATCGTGCCATTCTTATCTGTGCGAAGCGTGTTCGTTTTTTGACGCTTCAAGTTCGTCACCACTTCGGAAGTCGGATGGCCGTAGCTGTTCTTCCCGACACTGATGATAGCATGCTTCGGTTTGACCGTGTTCAGGAACGTACTGCTTGTCGACGTCTTGGCACCGTGATGTCCCACCTTTAAGACATCTGCACGGAGCGTCTGCTTCTTCGCCATCATGTCCTTCTCAGAAACGTGTTCCGCGTCTCCCGTGAACAAGAACGTGTTCTTCTTGTACGTTACATGAAGGACTGCACTCCAGTTGTTCAAGTCACTGTTCGAGTAGGATTTGACCGGACCCACAAACTTCGCACTGACGCCTTTGATCGGTAGCTTCACGCCGGCCTGTGCCGTTTTGATGGTCTTCCCTTCCCGTTTGACGGCTTGCAGAAAATCTTTGTAAGCCTGGGTCGTGTGCTTCACTTTCGGCGCGTAGACGTTCTCGACACGATAGGCATCTAGGATTTCGTCTAATCCACCAATATGATCCGCATCCGGATGCGTCGAGATCAATACCTCGATATCGTCAACTTTTTGCTTTTTGAGGTAGGCGACGATGGCATCGCCCTTTCCTTTGTTACCCCCGTCGATGATGACGTCCTCACCGCTCGGCATCTTGATGTAGATGGCGTCTCCCTGTCCGACATCGATGTAATGGACTTTAATGCTCGTAGCGGCTGATGCTTCCCCGTATGGTGACACCAATAGCGCTCCACTAAATAGAACGGCACTCCCAATCTTGATCAATTTATTCATCTTCTATCACTCCACTTTAAAATTATTGTAAAATTATCCAACACACCTTTATTATAATCCGCTATTTGTTAAATAGCTTCTAATTCCTGCGGTTGACCACATACATAAATAGGTAAGGTGTGATGATAGGAGGAGTGAGAGAAATGGATTTACGAAAACCAATCGCAATAAACAAGACGTATAAACCGGTCCTGATTTTTAAAGACGGGGTAGAAGTAAAGGAGTGTGTCTCCATTCAGGAAGCTGCACACTATCTGAAGGGATACACGTTATGTACCGCCATGCCGTATCGCCACATTATGAATGGCATTATCCTTGATGAGACCTGGATCCATGAGGGAAGCAGCTATCGGTTCACCACTGATCCTGATGTGAAAAAGGCAAAGCTGGCAGAGATGGAGGCTCAGAACAAAGTCCGTTTTTAAGGAAGGACAGAATTACGAAATCGAACAAGTCTCATGTGCGGCACCTTACATACGCTGTACACGACTTCGTCACTGTTTGTTAAAACCCTACGAGGTACACTTGAACTAAAAAGGGGTTCTCCTCATGCGACTTCAAGAATGGATCCAGCAATATCACGGTACAGAGTTACTGCGCTTTGATCACCTCTGCGAGTACTTAGATGCGACACCGTTTGAAATCAAACACCACCTTGATGGAATCAGTCCTGAGATAACCGGCGTACTGAAGTCAGAAGAGGGTATTGGTGACGACGCGTTCATCACGAAGCTGGAACATCATTTGCTGAATCGATTCAACAAACGAAGAAAAAAAGTGAAAGTCACGATTGAGGTCGAACTGCCATTACCGGAAGAAGCCTACAACTTTTGTCAGCGCGAACGATTTAGAATGATCGAACGCGTCACTCAACATATGGACGAACAAAACGTGAAGGATTGGCGCATCGTAAACATGCGGAGGATATAATTGAACATAGATCGTATTGACTCATCTACATATATACATGCTATAAGGAGAACAAAATGAAATTTACCTACTTAGCCTTGCCTTTGGCCATCCTGCTGATGGCCGGTTGTACCAGTGAAAACACCCCTTCTACAAATGAGAAAGCAGAGGAGCCTGCTACTCAAACAGAAGAAGTCGTCGAGACGACCGAAACGAGCACAGACGACGCAAAGACGGAGACGACTGCAGAAGAACCTGCAACAGCCGAAGAAACGGTCACAAATTCGGATAACAATCAATTCTCCGGCTATAAACTGATCAATGTTGATGGTGGGGACTTGTCCGGGTACCGTGAGGCGAACGTCGTCGTCGATATCGGATATGGAGATCGCGAGTATTGGGCGTTCACGAACGAACATGGTCAATTGATTCGTGTCATCGCCGATCAGATCATCTTGCAGGATGATGATTCGGAGGATGTGACCTCGGATGGCCGTTACTATCATGACGAGGCGAAGGTCTCAGGCGTCGAAAACAGTGATCTCGATGAAGGCCACGTCATCGCTGACTCGCTCGGGGGCGTCTCGAACGCCTACAACATCACACCACAAGATAGCACGCTCAACCGCTACGGGGACCAGGCCTATATGGAGGACGTCATCCGTATGGCCGGCGGCGCGACCGACTTCGAGGCGATCATTACCTATCCGGATACGAAAACTTATATTCCGTCACACTACCAATACACCTATACGGTCAAAGGAAATGTCGTCACCGATTCCTTCGACAACGTTAACCCGGATGAAGTGAATGCAGCACTCGGCCTAACAGAAGGTGAACCGGAACCCGCAGCTGCACCTGAGGCCACAGGCGATGTCTCGAGCGTAGATACGAATGGCAACGGTCAGGTGACGATCCAGGAAGCGAAAGACGCCGGTTTCACGATGCCGATCATGAGCGACCATTGGCTCTACCCCTATATGCGTGATAACGATAATGACGGAATGGTAGGGGAATAAAAATAGAATCATTTTAATACAAGGAAAATTGCAAATAGGAAGGCAGCATTTTTTTCAAGTGCTGCCTTCCTATTTTTTCAGCTATTTTGTTGAATCAGACGATGACTAAGGACTGTTTCGACAAGTACCACCGTCTCAAATGTTGCACAATAGTCAACTTCCTCGAAGTCTGTATGCTCGTCACGGTAACCGATGGATAGATTCACAGACGGAATACCGAATTCCGCAAATACTTTTGCATCACTTGATCCCCCGTTGCGCGTCGCCTTCCAGTCGTTCATTCCGACCAATCGCCCCGCTCTTTCGAACAGTTCTCCATAAGACGCTTCACAAAAATCGAACATGCCTCGACATCCGGTGACAATGTCGCGTGTGCCCCGACGGTCCAACACGATGGTTGCATCCACGTCATGGATAAATTCTTGATCGATGCCACGCGCACCACATAACCCTGTCTCTTTATAATGGACCCAAGATTTCAGACACGAAAAAGGAGATGTTAAGGTAGGTATATGAAACGAAAAAGATATACACCCGAATTCAAAACTCAAGTTGTGTTGGAAATCTTGAAGGAAGAAAAAACAATGAGCCAGATTGCTTCCGAACATGGCATCCATGTGAACCAGCTGCATAAGTGGAAAACACATTTCCTGTCAGAGATGCCACAAGTGTTCAAGAAACAGAACAAGGACCAAGAGAAGATGAGAGCCGACTATGAAGAGAAACTGGAAAATCTCTATGCAGAAGTCGGAAAGTTAACCACGCAGCTGTCGTGGATCAAAAAAAAATCTGGCATCTACCACGATTAGACAGGAACGGGTAGAGATGATGGAATGGGGAAACAGTAAACTTCCTGTTTCCCAACAGGCCGATCTGCTTGGGCTCAATCGTTCCAGCCTTTATTACAGGCCGGTTGCCCCTTCGCCTGAAGAGGTTGCCATCAAGCATAGGATTGATGAGATCTACACCAAATATCCGTTCTACGGGTCACGCAGGATTGCCGAAGTATTGAAAAATGAAGAGGTGAATATCAACCGCAAGAGGGTCCAGCGTCACATGCGCGAGATGGGCATACAGGCTCTCTATCCAGGCCCCAATCTGAGTAAACGCAACCTGCAGCATCGCATTTATCCATACCTACTGAAAGGGGTGAACATTACCCGTCCCAACCAGGCTTGGGGCATTGATATCACGTATATCCGCCTGCAGGATAGCTGGATGTATTTGGCAGCCATCATCGATTGGCACTCCCGGTATATCATCAGCTGGGAACTGGACCAGACACTGGAAATAGGTTTTGTCCTGGATGCCGTCCGGCGGGCTTTCACGATCGGGCAGCCGGACATCTTCAACAGTGACCAGGGTAGCCACTTCACCAGTTCCAAATATATCCACCTCCTGAAGGAACAGCCTGCCGTCCAAATCAGCATGGACAGCAAGGGTCGGGCACTGGATAACATCATGATCGAACGTTTCTGGCGGAGCCTCAAGTACGAAGAGGTCTATCTGAAGGACTACGGGACACCAAGAGAAGCGAGACAGAACATCCGTGACTACATGGAATTCTATAACTGGGAACGTCCCCACCAGTCATTGGGTTATAGGACACCGGCATCCATCTATTTTCAGTAGGTTACTGTCCTTGCCATCTCGGAGCAATTATCTTTCCCATCCCAGGACCTGTCAAGGGAAAATACGCCCTTGACAGAACCTGGCATAGGAAAGGCTGGGTCTGCAAGATGGGACAAGGACAAGAAGAATGACTGTTTTCACCTTATTATTATAAAATTAGTGTTTTGACAATGGGATCCACTTTAGAACGCTTTATCAAAGTCAGGAAATTCAACTGTTCTTTCTGAAATGTGACGTTTGAAAGTCTGACGACCTCTTTTCTCATGATGACTGTTAGGTTTTCTTTTCCCTTTCATCGGAAGTGAGTGAACAGGAAGAATATCTTCTCTGAACATTCTGTACAGAATTTTAACAGAACAGCTGATAGATTCTTCATTTCTGCCTATGATGGTGTCAGGTGTCCAGCCGTCGGCTATCCTTTTTTGAATATAACTGATCTGATGCTTAGGAAGGACGATTCTACGTCTTCTGCAAAGAGATTTTCTTTTCTTATCGTTCTGATAGAATTCCAGTACAGATATACCTGCTTTGAGTGCATTAATTACATTATAGACGATCTCTCTTTAACGCTTAATTCTCCGGCAGATCTCACTGACCGAAATTTTCTGGTGGTAATATAATTCTATGGACGCAAGTTCATCCGTGGTAAGGTGTGTATAGGCCATTTGTGCTAACTCCTTAATGTTTTCTTTGGTCGGAAATACATATTAAGTTTAGCACAGAAGGCTTTTTTAGTTGTCTAGCTTAATTTTACAATCTGCGTACATTTAAATTTTTTAAAGCACACCGTAGGTGGCTAACTTGATTATAGAATTTCCCTAAATTTTTTAATAGAATATAATCGGAAATTCAGCTAAAAATTTGGAACTTTAAAATTGATACTTATAAACTTATTTCTCGTTAAAAAGGTAAAAAATATAAATATATTTAATTATGGAGAGGAAGTTTGGGATGAAAAATATCATCATCAAAGGTGCACGACAAAATAATTTAAAAAATGTTTCGTTAAGTCTTCCAAAGCATCAATTGACCGTTTTTACAGGAAAATCAGGATCTGGAAAATCTTCATTAGTATTTAGTACGATTGCAGCTGAATCTGAGCGTCTACTCAATGAAACTTATTCTACATATATACAGAATCAATTAACTCATTATGAGAAACCTGATGTAGATTCCATTCAAAATCTTCCTGTTTCAATGGTCATTGGTCAGAAAAGACTTGGTGGTAACTCGCGCTCTACAGTAGGTACAATTTCCGACATTTATTCTGCTGTTCGTCTACTATGGTCTCGTATTGGTCAACCATTTGTCGGATATTCAAATGAATTTTCATTCAATAATTCGGCAGGAATGTGTGAGAGATGCCAAGGCTTAGGATATGTCGAGGAAATTGATATCGATGAATTGCTGGATTATGACAAATCTTTAAACGAACATGGAATTAATTTTCCTACATTCGGACCAGATCACTGGCGTGGTAAAAGCTATACGCATTCGGGTCTATTTGATAATGATAAGAAGCTGAAAGAGTATTCGAAGGAAGAGATGCATCAATTACTTTATTTAGAGCCGACCAAACTGACCAATCCTCCTGAAGAATGGCCCCGTACTGCAAAATATGAAGGGGTCGTCTATCGATTCAGGCGACTGTTTATTATTAATGATGGCTATGAAAAAAGCAGGTGGCCGGATGAATATGAGCGTGTTGTAACGACAATGGTTTGTCCTAACTGTCACGGAAAACGTTTAAATCAACGTATTTTAAGCTGCAAAATTAACGGTGCAGATATTGCTGATTTTACAAATCAAAGTATCGTAGAAAATATCCTGTTTTTAGACTATCTTACTGATAAAACAGCTGCATATATTGTAAAGCCGCTTAAACAGCAACTTCAATCTCTAGTTGATATTGGACTTGGTTATTTGACACTTGGTCGAGAAACACCTACATTATCAGGTGGTGAATCTCAGCGTATTAAGCTTATTCGTCATTTAAGTAGCCCACTGACCGATCTCGTATACATTATCGATGAACCGAGTGTTGGACTGCATCCTGAAGATATTGAAAATATCAATCGCATAATTATGTCTATTCGGGATAAAGGAAATACAGTTATTGTGGTTGAACACGATCCTGATATTATTAAGATTGCAGATCACATTGTTGACGTAGGACCAGGTGCCGGTAAAAATGGGGGTAGAATTACATTTGAAGGAACATACGATCAACTTCTCGACTCCCACACTGCGACTGGACAAGAACTCAAAGAAAAACATCAACTAAAAGTTCCAAGGTCATCTCAAGAAATGATTCATATCGGTCCAGTTACAAAAAATAACGTCAAAAATGTTGAAGTGTATCTCCCTAAAAATGCTATTTCTGTTATTACAGGGGTTGCTGGTTCTGGTAAGAGTACGCTCATAAAAACTGGGTTTAAACAGATTAAAAATGTTATATTCATCGATCAAAAAGCTATTAATGTTTCAAATCGTTCAAATATATTAACTTATACCAATACATTTGATGAATTACGAGCATTTTTCAGTAAGGAGACAGGGCTAAAGAAAAGTATGTTCAGCTATAATTCTGAAGGTGCTTGTCCAAACTGTAAAGGAAAAGGAATTCTTAAAACAGAACTTGCGTTTATGCCTGATTTTTCACAAGTTTGTGAAGTATGTCATGGAACACGTTATAGACAGGAAGTTCTAGATGCTAAAGTAGATGGTTACTCTATTGCAGATGTCTTACAATTAACGGTGGAAGAAGGAATAAATTACTTCAATACACATCATAAAATTCTGGAGATATTAAAATCCCTCGCTGCCACTGGTCTAGGCTATATGACACTTGGACAATCATTGGACACACTTTCAGGTGGAGAAATTCAACGTGTAAAGCTCAGTGAGTATTTAATCAATCAAGTGACTGACCACATCTTTATTTTTGATGAACCAACAACAGGGTTACATGAAAGGGATATCCATGTGCTGATCGAATTATTTAATCAATTAGTGGATGAAGGTAATACCGTCGTTCTAATCGAGCATAACTTGTCAATGATGACAGAATCAGACTGGTTAATTGATATGGGACCAGCTGCTGGTCAACAAGGAGGAAGATTATTATACAGTGGTTACCCAGAAGGTGTCCTTAGCATACAAGATAGCGTAACTGGGAAACATTTATCTAATTACATTCAAAAATAAGAGGAGTGTATTTAGTGGTGAAAAAAGTAAGATATTTTTAGTGATGGTAGAGTAAAAGCAAGTATATGTAATAAGAAGATATACTAAGCTGATACTTCATTTGGGCAATATGAGCCCCTATCCTTAATAAAGATAGTGAATTAATAGGTATTCACATAGCTGATAAATCTTTCGATAATTAAGAAGTAAAATTAAATAAATAGTTTGTTGAATATTTAATCTTGTGTAAAGGTAATAATATATGTATAAAGGTTTTATCATTTAAAATTAGGGGTATTAATAATGTGTTATACAGATATTATATAATAAAGGAGTAATGTGTATGAAGGCTGTAACATTTCAAGGTAAAAAGAAAATGAAAGTAAAAAAAGTTGCAGATCCAAAGATTATTGAACCAACTGACGCAATTATTAAGATTACTGCTTCAGGTATTTGTGGATCAGATTTACATTTATATCATCAAGGCGATATGTTTATGGATAAAGATTTTGTTATCGGACATGAACCAATGGGGATTGTTGAAGAAGTTGGTAAAGAAGTTAAGAATCTAAAAAAAGGTGATCGTGTCGTTATTCCTTTTAATATTGGTTGTGGCGATTGTTTTTACTGTAATAACCAAATGGAATCACAATGTGATCAATCTAATGAAGAACCTGCAAACTGGAAGATGGATAACGGTGCGTTATTTGGATTTGGAAAAATGCATGGGAATTTTTGGGGTGGTCAAGCTGAATATTTAAGAGTTCCATATGCTGATTTTTCTTCTTTTGTTGTGCCAGATAGTGATTTAAAAGATGAACAAGTATTATTTTTATCTGATGTAGTACCTACAGCTTATTGGAGTGTCGAACATGCAGGTGTGAAGGCTGGGGATACTGTTATTGTATTAGGATGTGGTCCTATAGGTTTAATGGCACAAAAATTTGCGAAACTAAAAGGTGCCGAACGTGTTATAGCAATCGATAATGTCGAACATAGACTAGAGCATGCTAAAAAATACAATGGTGTTGAAGTTTATAATTTCGATAAAGAAAAAGAAATTGGTAAGTTATTGAAAGAAAAAACTAGTGGTGGTGCTGATGTAGTTATTGACTGTGTTGGTTTTGATGGCGCACAATCAAGTCCAGAACCAAAACTTTCAAAAACATCTCAACAAAGAGGAACAATTAGTCCGATTATTACAGCCGCTGAATCAGTCCGTAAATTTGGTACAATTCAACTGACTGGAATTTATGGTACACCAGCTGATAACTTTCCACTTGATTTAATATTTAATAGAAATGTTCGTTTAACAACTGGTCAGGCACCAGTTATTCATTTAATGCCTAAATTATATGAAATGATTAAAGATGAAGTATTTGATCCTACTGAAATTATCACACATACTTTTCCTTTAGAAAAAGCCGATGAGGCTTATAAAGTATTTGATGAAAAACGAGATAATAATATTAAAGTCGTATTTAAACCGGAGTAATTATTCATAAAATTAAACGTTTAAGTAGTTTGATATAACTGAACAATATATTTTTAATGTGTATATATTAAAGGTAAAATAGAATTATAGTTCTCACATATGGATGAAATTTCTAATTTGAGGAGGAGATAGAAAAATGGTTAATGTAGCGCTATTGGTTCGACTTGAAGCAAAACCTGGAAAAGAAGCGGAAGTTGAAAGCTTCCTACGTGGGGCCCTACCTGTGGTTCAGGAGGAGTCAGAAACGATTGCATGGTTTGCAATCCGACTTGGACCTACGACATTCGGAATCTTTGACGCATTCCCGGACGACACAGGTCGTCAAGCACACCTTTCTGGTCAAGTGGCTGCGGCATTGATGGAGAAAGCTCCTGAACTTTTCGTAGAGCCACCAGTGATTGAAAATATTGATGTCCTTGCTTCCAAGCTTCCTAAATAAAGTCATATTATCGTTGCCATCTCGGAGCAATTATCTTTCCCATCCCAGGCCCTGTCAAGGGAAAATACGCCCTTGACAGAACCTGGCATAGGAAAGGCTGGGTCTGCAAGATGGGACAAGGACAAGAAGAATGACTGTTTTCACCTTATTATTATAAAATTAGTGTCTTGACAATGGGGTCCACTTTAGTCACCACTCTGTGTCGTGCTGACGATTTTCTTAAGAGTGAAGTCTAATCTTTAGAAATATAGGTGCAATCTTTCATTTAATACAACAACAATTGCAAAAGGTGTATTCTCAATGTTAAAGAGAGTACACCTTTTCATTAGAAGCGTCTAAATCTTGAATTTATTTACACTAGATTCATTTGTATATTTTCCGGACTTTGCATTCATACGAACGTGTTCAATCAATGCCTGCATGATTTGATCTTCTTTGATATCAAAACCCTTGTGAAATGGCACCCGCTCTTCTTCAAATAAGAACGCATCAACCAAATAAAGGACACGTGGTTTTTTTCGTGGGGCACTGTTCTTAAGACACCTTTCCCAAACCAGCTGTTCAAATTCTTTTGAATAACGTCTATGCGCGACCGCGTTCCGCACCATCCTACGACTGATCTCAAAATCGCCTTCCCACAGCCAGCGGCCGGCCACTTGATGCCACATTTCAATCCGCCCCTGCTCTTTGATTGCTTCCACGTCGATTTCGACGTGATATGGGGCCACGTCCTCACTCTTGACGACCTCCCGAGCATCTCCTGTCACCGACTTTGGATACATCTCCCATCCTTCAGGCATCCGTTTTTTGATGAACTGCTCGAGAGCCTCCTCGCTGATTCGATAGCCTTTTTTACGGGACTCGAGCGGTTCCGCCTGTATCACGCCTTTTCGTACCCAGTTCCGGACGGTTTCCTTGTGGGTCGTGAGCTTGGTCTTCGATAGAATCTCAAATGCTTCATCAATTGTATACATGACGGACCTCCTTTTAACACAATGATGTTCTCATTAAATAATACCATGTTCATTGTATTAAAAGCGAGAGAAATCCTTCATAAAACGAATACACTCGATTCATAGGTAGATGATCACTCCATAACCCTATGTTATCTATCTATCGATGTAGTCGATTGAAGATTTGGCCATCCTAATTTAAATACCACTTCCAGCGAACCCAAACAATGTTAGATTCCTCTACACTCAAGAATTTTGAAAACTCTTCTTTGACCATAAACAAAAAATTACAATCATTTTCAAGGTTCCCTATGATACAGCCTGCTACAAATTGATGACAGTTATCATCAAGAAGATTGTATTTTCTTCTTTCTGACAGATTTTTAAACGCTTCTTTTGCTATGTTTTCATCTCCTAATGGCCACATTGCATGCTTCATTACTGGAATAAAAATGTCTTTATCTGTACTAAGGATGTTACCAGTGAATTCTTTCAGACTAACTTTTTTAATTTCTCCTTTTCGATTTAAGTCGATAACATTTTTATTTCCTATGTATACACCCGAATGTTCTGCTGTACCTAATTGGCAATAAATCAATGCACCAATAGCAGGCTCTTGCATAAAATTGTATGATTTATTCAAAAGTGAGGAATGCCTATGAATTGAAGTTTTTTCTCGTGCCCATAACATGGGAGTAACGATATTTTTTAGTACTTTTTTGTTAGATGGCGTGACTTTAATTTTGTCTAAAAATCTATTTTTCAACTGTATATCTCCAATCTTTTTTTCTTTGTATCAAATATCATTCAAAAATTAAGATGTCGAATTCTTTACAAAATAAAAGTATAAAGATAAAAAACTAAGATTAATTAACAGGAAAAATTATACTATATTTTTATCGTATTACCTATGAATAAAATTGTAAGGGGATTATTATCATTTGTTAATTTGGTAGATGAATGACTTTATTCTCCGATACTGGTATAGCCAACAGATGATTCGCCACCATTTCACGTTTTGTGAAGTTGTTCGTAATAGATATTCGTTTTGCCTCTTTCATGTCGAGAGACAGGAGTGTCCTGCTTAAACACTTTTGGAATAGTGGGTAAAACGAGTATGTATACGTTTCGACATCGAAATATATACATGCTCGTTTAAGATGGTCTGATTCATTCTTTCATGGCCTGTTCGATTAAAAAGATTGATATCTTTCACGTTTAAAAATCTAGACATCTTGACCATTGATCAAGAGGTGTCAGGACATCAGTTGTTTCATGACCATGCTTATGATGGAACCAAACCGATCTCGGTCAACAACCGGAAGCCTAGGATACGAGCAGACAGATAAGCGATCAGTGCGTCCTCCGCACTGAATAGACGGTCTCTCGATTCGTCTTGGTTCACCTCATGTTTCGACATGTTGTACAAACGTACGAATACAAGTAGGCTCTGAATCGTCTTTTCATCTATCGTTCGTAGCTTGGCGATTTGATGGACCGCTTTTCCTAAGGTGGACTGGGAGTGTCGAAGCGACCCGAGCTTTTGCGATCGCATCAAATATTGACGTGTCACGGCCTCCAGGTGCATGCCTGCATATTGAACGATGTATCGCGCCCCATGCGCTACGTCCCGCTCTAGTTCGCTCGCCGCATACTGCAACGGCCTATATAAAGTTCGTTCCATTCCGCCGGGAAACGGATTTTGTATCGGGTTTTTAGGAAGCTGGTATCCGCCGATCCCTCCGATTTCCGCGTCCGTCTCCCATAACTGTGCTACGAATTCCGCTTGCCCGTGCATAGGGCATTTAGCCGCAAAGTCATCGACAGCGGTCTGTTGCCCATGGTTCAAAAGTTGTTCATATAGCCAACGTGTGTCCGGTAAGGCATGTTTCATCTGGCCTCTCCGCCTTCTCTGATTTGATGGTCTTTCGCTTACTCATGTACGCGGATCGTATCAATAGTCCAATGAAAAATGTACCGGTTCGTCCACTGACACTATTGACGGATTGACGTTCGAGTAGACGCGGGGCCGCCTACCTTCGATGGTAATCCTCGTGATGGCACCGCGTTCGACAAATAAATGCAATGAGCTCACTTCAGACACAATTGATTTGAATACAAGGACCGCTATGAGGTGTAGTCTGATACATTCCAGGGTGACATGCTGATCAAGCAAATCCGGGATTAACCGATTGGACACCTCATAGTCGGATGGATTCCCGTAAATGAGTGTTTCCGAATGATCCATTCTGACATGTCTTGGAACTTCTTTGTTGAATAGATAGTGATCGATTCTCAGCTTAGCGATTTCATCGGGTTTAATACCATTCACTGTCATTTCACTAAACATATGACTGCCATGTCTGTCTTCACTCGAGACCAGCTTGAGGTTGATTGTTTTTTCACCCCCGACCACTTCCACATTCACCTCGGCCACGCGGACATATTCAGCCGTATCTTCAATCGCGAAAGGTTGCTCAGTTTTCCACATCTGCTTGAGCACCTCCTCGACCCCTCTCGAGTTGTCTTCGGCCTTCAAGATCAAGCTGTATGCCTTGTCAGAACTGTTGTAGCGATAGGAGAAGTAACGTGCGCTCGAACTTCCCAATAGAAACCAGTCTCCAGAATTGTCGATCACCCGTTGTCCACCGTCAAAGAGTGGTGACAAATTCGACTCGGCCTGTCTCGTCTTTACATTCTTGATGATGACAGGTGGACCGGAGAGCGTGCTGTTTAAGACAGGATGTTGATTCTCGAATTCTTTCGAGAGAGCCCGGCTGACGTAAGCATAGAGCGTGTAGATATCAATCTCCCCGCTCAGGTTCGTCGCCCCACCTTCTAGGCCACGGATCAAATGATCTGTGAAGGCTCCATGCCCGTTTCGATCCCAAGCCAACTGATTTTCCGTGCACGCTGCGATGACGAACTTACCGGACCCTTTAATTTCAAGCCCTCTCTCCATCAGATTGTCGATTGATCGCATGAGCGCACCGCTATGACACGTATCAAAAAAGCTCAAGACTGTGCGGGCCTTTGTTTGATCGATATGGTCTCTGACATCGGACATGTTGATGCTGGTGTCACCTATAGCATGAATACCTGCATCATATGGAATGAAATACGCATTGGTTTGACTGAACCCCCCGTGGCCTGCCCAGTAGAGAAATAAGACATCATTTGGAGACGCATCTCCAAAAAAACTATGTAATGCATGGTCTAACATTGACTTGGTGGTCAAATTCCCATATAAAATCTGGACGTCAGATTTACCGAATACGGCGGGCTCTTCTGTCAATAATCGATTGATTTCTCTTACGTCGTTTAACGTATTCGGAAGAGCAGATATCTCATGGTCACGTTGCTCATTGACTGCAATTAATAGAGCTTTGTACAATGTAAATCCCTACCTTCTCATCATTTACATATATTGTATTATACAATGTACACATGCTCCAAACTTGAATAGAAAATCAATCACTCGATTCAGAAGACATGTCGACGCAGACTCTTTCATTCTCAATCCTTATTCTAAGAGCCATTGATAAACAGCTGATTTGAAAAGTAAAGTGCCTCTAGGTAAAAACAAAAAACCATTCGACTGAATGGTTTCCCTCGCTTGTCGATCGACAAGCCCACGTTCTTGCTTTTAGTGTTGTTCTTACGCTCCGTGCCTCCCGTCAGAAAGGGCCAGGAACATAGAGATGCGGCGGTGAACCAGCAGCTCTTGTTATCGGGCCGTCAGGGAGGCAGCGGTGCGATGAGCGACTTCGCCACAAGGCGTTAGACGCTCACGCATGAGCCCGGATCACCATTCCTTCTCCCATGCCCCGTCTTCAGACACGCCCCAATCCTCGAAGCGATACTTGATGAGCCAATGGACATGCATGAGTTCATACTCGAATATACCCTTGGATAGCTCTGAGACGACGAAGCGGACGTCCCCATCCGCCACCACCCATGTCCCATATAGATACACGATCTTGATCGGACGTTCTTCTACATCCAGATAGATCACCATGCGGAAGTAAGGCGAGTTCCGTCCTTCATCGAACCGGACGACCTTCTCGACGCCATGTTGCCTGTCGACGACACGCATCCACTCGGGATGTTCCATCAGTTCCGAGAACACGGTCCGGACGAACGGATCCAATCCTTCGAACGCATAGTCATCAAGCAGCCCCTCGTCCGTCACGCCTCCCCCTTCCGGTTCTCTCTAAAACGATTCCCCGTAAAAAGACAGTTCAGTCCTCATCCATACACTAGTAGAAACGATTCCCATTCAAAAATGTATACGCGTATACATGTATACACGTATACAAATCTACATGTATACATCTAGAAAATTCTTACGGTCGACCATATGTTCGAAGCGTATTGGTGGTGAAAAAAACTGTGCTTCTTGTCAATAACTCCCCTTCTTTCACATCACATAGGATATCCATACTCACAAGTTTAAATTCCCCGTTCTTAACGTTTAACCGATCCGGGAGGCGGCGTAGCAATACCTCCGTCATTTCGTCCATCGTCTGTTGGTCTAGTTGGAATTTATCCATCTGAATCGTCCTCTCCATTTGATAGCCTCATGATATCTCGCATTTACGCAAGCAACATCTCACCTAGTTTCACATAAGCCCTGGTGTTGTTTCAAACAAGCCCTAGGGCTTGTTTAGAAAACATAATCATTTTCAATAAACAAACCGTGTTTTCACTTCTACCATTTCATCAAACAATCTTCTTATGAGACAGACCAAAACAACGTCCAATTTTCACACACGAACCATCTCGTTTTCGTTATACGAAAACGGACCTTTTCCCGGATCCCGCCCCACGGATCCAGGCGAGAGCAACGCGAGTCGCCCATCCCGTCAAAGAAAAACGTACGTTTTTCGTCCGTGCCCTTACCGGACGGACCGGGACCGGTCCCCCGGCCCCACTCCATTCCGTTCAACCCATGTAACCTCGCTGTTTCATGCTGACGTACGACTCGTCCGACCCGAGGATGAGATGGTCGAGCACCGGGATGCCGATGAGGTCCCCCGCTTCATGTAACCGTTCGGAGACGAGGATGTCCTCCCGGCTCGGGGTCGGGTCCCCGCTCGGATGCTGATGACAGACGATGAGGCACGAGGCGTTGTTCAAGATGGCGCATTTGAAGACCTCTCTTGGGTGGACGATGCTCGAGTTGACGCTCCCGACGTGCGCCCGGTGGACACCGATGACCCGGTTCTTCGTGTTGAGCATAATGACAAGGAAAACTTCACGGTCGTCGTCCCCGATGAATGATGACCCGATTTGTCGGGCGCTGTCCGGCGAATGGATGATGGCGTGCTCGAGGGCGACCATTTCCTCGCGAACCTCTTGTTTGATACGGATGACCTCGATGATGGCGGATAGTTCCATGATGGTTTGTCCCCTTTCGGATAATCTGTCCTCAGAACGAACACCGTTGTGCGTCCTGTTGACGGAAACGCAGCGAGCGTCGGGAGACGGTGCAAGGGCGACCGCAGGGAGAGCCTCAAAAAAATGCGTAGAGCGCACATAGGTCCAGGCTTCCGTAGCCAACGAGCGAAAAGCCTCGCTTTGAGCCTAAAGCGAAGGAAGACGGGCCGGAGGGCGCGTCATTTTTTTGACGTCCCTTGCACCGACGACCAGCGAGCTAGAGTACGGAAACAGGACGAACGGATTACCAATCACGAAAAAGGCTGTTCAAGCGAGGTAAATCGGGTATAAAATAAGAACAAACGTTCGTTTTATGGAGAGGGGTAATTATTATGACGATGTATCGCGATCGGGGCGAATTGAAATGGATCCCATTCCTCATGCCCGAGCACAAGGCGCTACTGACGAAATACTATAAAGAGATTCAAAAAATTGAGATGCCAGATATCGATGAACAGGTCCTATCGGTCTATGAGAATGTGCTGAACGACGCGATCTTCAGCGGAGATTTGGTAGAGGTAAAATATGTGGAGAAGCGGGAGATGAAACGATTCAAGGGTTTTGTGCACCGGACGAACTATATGGAGCGGACCGTCGAGCTGGCCAATCAGCGGGACGGGATCATCCATGTGCCGTTCGAGGCAATCATTCACGTGGAACAATCAATGGACTAACGCCCTAGCGGTTGTTCGAAGTCTGCGTCACGAAACGAAGTTTCGCTCCTCGACTTTTCAAAAAAGGAAGAGTAATTATACTCTTCCCAGACTGTAGACAAAACATTGTCTGCAGTCTTTTTTATTTGCCCGACCGGGCACAGCTCGCTTTTCTGGGGGCAAGCAGGGAGCCGCATCGCGACTTTGTCGCTGCTGGGTCTCCCTTTGCTTGCTAATCCCCTGGAAGTCTCGCCGTGCCCGCAGTCGGCCCACGCATCAATCCCTCTTTTCGTACCGTCGTCGCTTTTTTATAATGAGAGATATAGAAACAATTATGGAGGCGAATCGGATGATCAGGAAATCAACAGAATC
The DNA here is from genome assembly GCF_055635335.1 of Exiguobacterium sp. KKT215. Taxonomy (NCBI): domain Bacteria; kingdom Bacillati; phylum Bacillota; class Bacilli; order Caryophanales; genus Exiguobacterium; species Exiguobacterium sp. KKT215. The sequence goes on from NZ_JBVMVX010000002.1 coordinate 52,667, forward strand.
GGAAACCAATCGGACACAACTGGAGATGGTCACGCTCGACGAGCTTGTGCCAGCAGACCATCTGGTCCGAAAAATCGAGGCGGTGATCGACTTTGAGTTCATCTATCCGCTCGTGGAGGACTTATATTCTGAGGACCGTGGCCGGCCAAGCGTCGACCCTGTCGTTCTGATCAAGATGGCCTTCCTTCAGTACCTGTTCGGTATCCGATCCATGCGACAGACAATTCGTGAGATCGAGACGAACGTCGCATACCGTTGGTTTCTCGGGTTCGGATTCGCGGACAAGGTGCCACATTTCTCGACGTTCGGGAAGAACTATGTGCGTCGGTTCCAGTACACGAGCTTATTCGATGACATCTTCTATCATATCCTTGAACAGGCTGCGGACGCAGGGTTCATCGATCGCGCCGTCCTATTCGTAGACTCGACACACGTCAAAGCGAACGCAAACAAGCGGAAGCTCGTCAAGAAGACCGTCCGGCAAGAGGTGAAACACTATCAGGAACAACTCGATGCCGAGGTCGAGCGTGACCGCGAAGAAAGTGGAAAGAAGCCCTTAGGGCCAAAAAAGAATCAGGCGGAGGAGACGAAGGAAATCAAGGTCAGCACGACAGACCCTGAGAGTGGATATTACGTAAAAGGTGAGCGTGAGAAGCAGTTCGCTTACTCTGTCCATGCGGCGAGCGACGCCCATGGGTTCGTGCTCGGTGCTATCGTCACACCGGGTAACGTGCACGATAGTGTAGCGCTCCCCGATCTGCTCGACAAGGTCTCCGACCGCCTGATTCAACTGTTCGCCGCCGACTCCGCCTATAAAAATCCGGCCATTGCCAAGCTGCTGATTGACCGTGGGATCCTGCCGGTCTTCCCATACACTCGCCCGAAGGGTAAGAAGGGCGCCTTCAAGACCAAGGATTTCATCTACGACGAGCACCGTGACGTCTACATCTGCCCAAACAACGAGTTATTAACGTACAGTACGACGATGCGCGAGGGGAAACGCAAGTACGTCTCGAATCCCGCGGTTTGTGTGAACTGCCCGCTGCTCGAGCAGTGCACGAAGAGCCAGAAGCACCAGCGGATCATCGAGCGACACCTCTGGCAACCCTATATGGACGAGGTCGAAGACCTCCGCCACACGGAATTGAACCGCAACATCTATGACCGTCGTAAACAGACGGTCGAGCGCGTGTTCGCGGACGCAAAAGAGAAGCATGGCATGCGTTGGACTCGTTATCGGGGACTTGAAAAAGTTTCAATGCAGGCGATGCTTACTTTTGCTGCCCTCAATCTCAAGAAGATGGCGGGCTGGGCATGGAAGAACGCCCAGCCCGCCTGAAAAAGGGCGCGGGCAGAGCGCCTAAAGGCCCGAAAACGACAAAATCACGTTTCAGTTCGCCTGAAACGTGACTTTGTCTACAATCTGAGCGGATTTCATTTTACTGAAATCCGCTTTATTTTATTCAGCTATTTTTAAATACCTACTAACTTAGTTGTTTTCTATTTGCTGATCCAAGTTTTGCTCGATGTATTCTTTGCCCCATTCGTACATGGAATCAAGAATTGGAATAAGGCTTCTTCCTTGTTCGGTAAGTGAGTACTCCACTTTCGGCGGAACCACAGGGTATACTTCCCGGTGGACAATCAAATGATCTTCAAGTTCACGCAATTGATTCACGAGCATCCGTTGCGTGATGCCTGGCATAAGACTTTTTAATTCCCCAAAACGTTTAGTTCCTTCTTTTCCTAAATGCCATAGCACTAGCATTTTCCACTTTCCTCCGATGATGGAAAGTGTCAGCTCTTTTTCACAATTAAAAACTTTCTCTCCTAAATTAGGCATCTATTTTCTTTCCTTCCTTGTTATATTTCCATCGTATACTTTTCGATACTATGTGATAAAAAAGTCAGTACTATAATTAATGTAACTTAATAATTATACTAGATATAGAATGGTTAGTAAATTTTTTTAGCATTGGAATAATGTCTTTGCAATTGTGGGCGATAATGCAATAAAAACAGAAAAGAGGATAAAAAATGATACGAATCGGCATAGTGGGTACTAATTGGATTACAGAAAGATTGCTTGAAGCGGCAAAAGAGATTGAGAATTTTAAATTAGCAGCCGTTTATTCCCGAACGTTGGAAAGAGCAGAGGAATTTGCCAGTCAATAAGGAATAACTAAAATTTTTACTGACTTGGAAGAAATGGCAGTCAGCGATGAAATCGATGCGGTTTATATTGCCACACCCAACTCATTCCATGCTGACCAAGTCGTCTTGTTTTTAAAAAACTCCAAACATGTATTATGTGAAAAAACGATGGCTGCCAATGCAGCAGAAGCAGCGAAAATGATTCAAGAAGCGAAAGATCATAATGTGCTGCTTATGGAAGCGATGAAATCTACGTTGCTTCCAAACTTTAAGGCTATTCAAAATAATCTGCACAAAATCGGCCCTATCCGCAGATACTTTGCTAGCTATTGCCAGTACTCATCGCGTTATGATGCATACAAAAAAGGAACAGTATTAAATGTATTTAATCCAAATTTTGCGAACGGTTCATTGATGGATCTGGGCACCTACTGTTTATACCCGCTCATTTTACTGTTCGGCGAGCCAAAAGAAATAAAGGCCACAGGTCTTATCCTGGATTGCGGTATAGATGGCGAAGGAAGTGTCCTATTGAAATATGATGACAAAGATGCGGTTATCATTTATTCAAAAATCACAAATTCCACTTTACCAAGCGAAATCCAAGGGGAAAAAGGAATTATGGTGATTGATAAAATACATTCAGCCGAAAAAGTGGACATTCATTACAACGATGGCACTGTTGAATCAGTGACAGTAGGACAACCTCAGCCCGCTATGTATTATGAAGTGAAAGAGTTTATCGATTTAATCAGCCAAAAGAAAACGGAGTCACTTGTTAATTCGTTTGAAAACTCCTATACCACCATGTGCGTAATGGATAAAGTCCGCCAAGAAATCGGCCTGTCCTATCCAAGTGATTCCAAGTAAACGGTCTTCAATTGATCAGGCCGTCGGAAGCGAATCAGAATTTTTTTCTTCTATATAATTGGAAGTATTCACTGGCTCTAAAATAAACTTTTCTAATACGTGAAGCACCCCTTCTTCATTGTTCGTAAAGGTCGTATAATCAGCCATAGCTTTCACTTCCTTTACGGCATTTCCCATTGCTATACCGAGACCGGCTGTCTCAATAAGTTCGATGTCATTATAGTTGTCACCAATACCGATTATTTCTGAACGGTCTATACCAAGTTTTTTCGCTAAGCATAATAGGGCACTACCTTTGTTTGCCTCGGGATGGGTGATTTCAAGGTAGTGTTTTTTTGATTTTGCGATGTGAGCATACTTGCCGAATAAGGTTTGCAATTCATTTTGTAAGTAATCGAGGACGATTGGTTCTTCGATAAAAAGTAGTTTTGTCACGCCTTTTTGGGCAAGCTTGATGAGATTGGGCTCTATCCGATAGGGCACTTTAACTGCTTCAGAATAAGCAATCAGCTTGTCATTTTCTACGGCACTGTAGAGAATATCATCTTGGTATATTTGTAGATGTAATTTTTTCTCACGAGAAATTTCGATTAACTTTTGTGCAATATCGGGAGGAACAGTGCGCTCATATATTACTTCTTTTTCATTAACATCCTTGATCAATGCACCTTGATAAGTGATGAGCGGTACATTTATACCCAACTGCAGGGCAATGAGTTTCGCAGAGGAAAACATGCGGCCCGTAGCAATCGTAACAATTGTCCCCGCTTCCACCGCTTTTTTAATAGCGGTTACTGTATTTGGTGAAATCATTAAATCGTCTGTGAGCAATGTCCCATCGAGATCGATCGCGACCAATTTATACATAGGCTCTCTCCTTACAATTATGTTTTATCTTTCATGGAAAAATGATTGAAACAGAAAAATTCAACTTAATCCTTCAAACAACAATACTCGCGCAGGTGAAGCCTCCGTACCTACTAATTTCAAAGGCGCGGCAACCATAAAGTATTGTCCTTGCTCCACTTCCTTCAATCTCAGGCCCTCTATGATGATGATGTCATTTGCAAATAAGGTTTTATGCGTCGGATGCCCTTCTTGGCTTCTTTCAATTCCAAGCGCATCTATTCCAACCCCGCGAATCCCTAACTCAGCAAGATAGCTTGCTCCATCTTTTGCCAGATAGACAAAATCAAAATTAAACTTTTCCTCAAACGAGTTTTTCGTTTTTAATAAAATAAAATCTCCTTTTTGAAGCTTGAATCCTTCTAAGTCCGTTTTTGAAATTCCGTTCTTTACTGCCGTCAAATCGAGAACTTGACAAGGCCCTACAAGACTGTCCAGCGAAAGCGATTCGAATGTCTCTCCATCCACATTCATATGAAGCGGCGCATCGATATGCGTTCCGGTGTGCACATCCAGATCCAGCCGCGTTTCCGTAACATAGCCGTTTGTCTGCTGATTGATTTTCGGCTGTTTTTCCGGTTTGTCCTTGTAAACGGTCATGCCTTCATAGATCGCCCCTGTTACATCATACATTTTCATGTAATCCAACCCTCCATTAGTAATATTGTCTTCAATGATACCTTCACCTTCGCATGCCATTTATACAGTTGTCCAATGAAAATACTTTGGTGCAAAAAAGTTCAAGCTTGATAAACAATTAGAAATAAGCTTGAGCTTAAAAAATCTTAAACTCAAGCTTATTCGTTGTTCTATTCTAAATTCGCATGTCTGCCATACATGACATCGGATTTGAGTCCCTTTTTATCCATGAATCTCAAAATCACCGCGTCATAAAACACAAGAAGCGACTGTTCAAACAATGATCCCATCGGTTGAATCGATTTGCCACTAGTGCCCTCCCCTTTTGCTTGTGCCGGTATTTCAATTCGAATATCCGCCAGTTTGCCTATTGTAGACTCAGGGTTTGTAGTAACAGCCACTATGGTTGCACCGATGCTTTTGGCTTTCTTCGTCATGGCTGCGAGGCTTTGGGTCTCCCCGGAACCAGAACCGACAATGAAAATATCATCGACTTCCAGGTTCGGTGTCACCGTTTCTCCAACCACATACGCATCCAGGCCTACGTGCATCATACGCATCACAAATGCCTTAGCCATAAAGCCGGATCGGCCCCCGCCTGCCACAAATATTTTCTTTGCACGCAGGATGCCGTCCACTGCCTTTTCGGCTTCCTCATCATCAATGAGAGCAGTGGTCCGCTTCAATTCAGCCAGTATTTCGTCTGTATAGCCCGCCGTGTTCATATTACGCCGTGACACTTTCTTTCATCATCTTTTGAATTTTTTCCGCTTCCGCGCCCTTGTTCTCTTTGCTTGTAATTCCACCGCCGACAATGATTAAATCCGGTTGTGCTTTAATGACTTCCGGCAATGTCTCCAGTTTGATGCCGCCTGCAATAGCAGTTTTGGCATTTTTTACGACGCTTTTGATTGTACGAAGATCTTCGAACGAATCTTTCCCTTCCGCTTGCAGATCGTAGCCTGTGTGGACACAGATATAATCCGCGCCAAGTTCATCAAGCTCTGCGGCCCGTGTTTTGATATCTTTTACGGCGATCATATCCACCAGGATTTTCTTACCTTGTTTTTTCGCTTCTTCAACTGCGCCCTTGATGGATGAGTCTTCTGCCTGAGCAAGAATCGTAACAATATCTGCTCCTGCAGCAGCAGCATTTGATACTTCATAAGCTGCAGCGTCCATAATTTTCACATCTGCAAGAACTTCCAGGTTAGGGAAAGCTGCTTTTATTTCTGCGACAGCTTTAAGACCTTCTTTATTGATGACTGGCGTCCCGATTTCAACGATGTCGATAAACGCCTCTACTTCTTTAACCACTTCGATTGCTTGTGGAATGTTTACTAAGTCTAAAGCTAATTGTAATTTCATGTGTCATTCTCCTTGTTGTCGTATTTTTGATTCTGACTTAGTGTAAAACCTACAAGCATTGTTGTGAAGTACGCACTTTAATTTCACATACTGACAAAAAGTATACTGTCGGCGGCTATCACAATGGTAATCTGTTTAATTTCATATATATGCATTTATTTCTTAATGTATCTGATTAACTTTATAGTTCTATTAAGACCGCTTTAAGATAATCCAATTACTTTTTCCTTTTCACTAAACACTCAACACGACTTATCCAGTTTGAAAATCAATTACTTGTTTCTTATCCGAATGAGCTATTGTAACTTTTTTGCAATAGATTACTTTCGATAATGGGATTTAACCTTTGTTATTTCTCCCTCAAAAAATCCTAAATTCCTTAACTTCTAAAAAATATTTCATGATAGAGATATTTTGTATATCAGATAAGTTTTTAAGAACCGGATCCCTGGTGAATTTCCTCCTCTTTCCCTTGCTACAGTATACTTTTTGTAAGTATATGTTTATAAAGTGCGTACTTACATAGAAAACTTTGAGTCATTATACTAAAACCTGTTGCGATTATCAGTCATGCCAGAGACACATGATTTTAAGAGTAGGAGGTTTTAACATATGCACACCGAGAATCTGCTTGAAGAATTTAATTTTCAAAATGATTTATTTGAATTTAAACAAGAACGGCCCCTGCAAAACATGACATTTGTCTTGTTCGGAGCAACAGGAGATTTAGCACAACGCAAGTTATTTCCTGCTCTGTACAATCTATACCTGGACGGGAAGTTACCTGAAACCATCTCCGTTGTCAGTACCGGCAGAGACTATTGTTCGGATGAAACCTTTCAGTATAAAGTGGAAAAAGCACTTTACGCATATTCCAGAAGGTCCATTCACGCTTCATCTTTGCCAGCTTTTTTAGAGAAATTTCGGTATTGCAGCTTTGATGCGACAGAAAAAGAGTCTTACTACAAACTGCGCGAAATTATTGAAAACAGGGAAAACGAGTTGGGTATTCCTCAAAATCGGCTGTTTTACTTGTCTGTGGCCCCCAGCTTAATTGATATTATCACGTCCCACCTTAGTAAAAGCGGAATCAGTCAAAACAACGGGTGGAAACGCCTCATTGTTGAAAAACCGTTTGGAAACAGCCTAAAAACAGCCAGAAAATTAAATGAGAATTTGAGCAACGTGTTCCGTGAAGAGGAGATCTACCGAATTGATCACTACCTAGGGAAACCTATGGTACAAAAACTAAGAACCATGATCTTGGCGAATCCGATCTTGGAATCTTTGTTGAATCATAAACAAATTTCAAATGTCCAAATTACAGCAAGTGAGACTGTAGGTGTAGAAAACCGGGCTGATTATTATGATAAGGCAGGAGCCATCCGGGATATGGTTCAAAACCACCTTCTTCAGTTGGTCACAATGACAGCTGTCTATCTTTCGGATAACTTCATGGAAAATAAGGGCCGGGTGAAAAAGACAGACATTATTGCCTCTCTCCAACCCATCCGGAAAGAAAAAGCATACCAAAGCGTTGTCCGCGGCCAGTATGGTCCGGGAGAGGTTCAGGGCAACCCCGTCATTGGCTACAAAGAGGAGCCGGGGGTTAATGATTCCTCAACGAATGATACTTTTTTTGCAGCTCGCCTTTCTATCGAACACCCCTCATGGAATGGAATCCCCTTTTATATACGAACAGGGAAACGGATGAACCAGAAGTCGACACAAATTGTCATTGAATTCGAGAACAAGGTGATGGATTTAAATACACAGTTAGGAAGCTCTCCAAATTTAATGATTCTTGAAATTAGTCCAAATGAAAGCATTTCGTTGCGTGTAAATTTAAAAGATCCATCCAGCACTGGATACAAACCTGTTTGGATTGATTTCTCAACCAGCTCAGAAAATCAGCCGGAAGCATATGAACTTCTGCTCTATGATGCACTGCGCGGCGATTCAACGTTCTTTGCCGATTGGAGAGAAGTGGAACTATCATGGAAGTGGATTCAACCACTATTAGAAGCTTACCAAGAGGAGTTATTGCCTTTATATTCTTATCCAGCCGGTTCAACAGGTCCAGAAATGGCAAATGAGTTATTGCTGACGGATCAATCGAAGTGGTGGTAAAAAATAGTTCATTCAAAAGGAGAGAGATTACATGCCCGTTTCATTTGATTTCACCAATGTATTATCGTTTATAACGAATAGCGAGTTTGAAAATATTAGCGAATTTGTCAAACAAGCGCATAACCAACTTCACCAGCAGACAGGACCGGGTTCTGACTACTTGGGGTGGATCGACTAGCCGATTAACTATGATAAAGAAGAGTTTCTCCAGGTGAAACTGGCTGCCGAAAGAATTCAGCAACAGTCAGATGCGCTGATTGTGATTGGCATCGGCGGCTCTTATCTATGCTCCAAGGCAACAATAGAAGCCTTATCACATACATTCCATAACCAAGTTAAAGGGAATACGGAAGTTTATTTTGCTGGACATAACATTAGCCCAACTTATATCACACATTTGCTTCAGCTACTGGAAGGGAAAGACATTTCCATCAATGTGATCTCCAAGTCCGGCACAACCACTGAACCCGCTTTAGCCTTCCGGATCTTCCGTACCCTTTTGGAAAAAAAGTATGGAAAAGAAGAAGCTAGAAATCGAATTTATGTCACAACCGACCGGAGCAAAGGTGCGCTTCGGAATCTTGCAGTTGAAGAAGGATACGAAACATTTGTCATTCCTGATAATATCGGAGGACGATACTCCGTTTTGACTCCAGTCGGTTTACTTCCGATGGCTGTAGCCGGGCTTAATATCGACCAAGTGATGCAGGGGGCAAAAGCTGCTTACCACAAATACAACAATCCCGTACTCGCTACAAACGAAAGCTACCAATATGCTGCAGTAAGGAATATTTTTTATAATAAAGGAAAATCGATTGAACTGTTTGTAAGCTACGAGCCTGGCCTGCTTTCTACAGCAGAATGGTGGAAACAACTTTTCGGGGAAAGTGAAGGGAAAGATGAAAAAGGACTCTTCCCCGCTTCTGTCAATTTCTCCACTGATTTACATTCAATGGGGCAGTATGTGCAGGAAGGGCACCGTCTATTCTTTGAAACAGTTTTGCAAGTGAAGAAACCTTCCCTCGATCTTGTCATACAAGAAGATCCAGCCAATATGGATGGGTTGAACTTCTTAGCAGGAAAAACAATGGATGAAGTGAACAAAAAAGCGGCACTTGGAACTTCCCTTGCTCATGTCGATGGAGGTGTGCCGAATCTGGTCATTGAGCTAGACGAACTCAATGAATTCACCTTTGGCGAAATGATTTATTTCTTCGAAAAAGCCTGCGCGATCAGCGGCACTTTACTCGGTGTCAATCCATTTGACCAACCAGGAGTAGAGGCATATAAAACCAATATGTTTGCATTGCTTGGCAAAGAAGGATTTGAAAAAGAAAGAGAAAAGCTGGAAAATCGGCTGTTGCCGTCTGGCAACTCACAAAACGATGAGGTGAAAATACAATGAAGCAGCAAATTGGAGTCATCGGTTTAGGGGTAATGGGAAAAAACTTAGCCCTGAACATGGAGAGTAAAGGTTATTCTGTATCTGTCTATGATTATTGGACAGACCGAATCGACGAATTAGCTGAAAAAGAAGCACAAGGAAAAAAGATTTTGGGAGCATACAGTGTTGAAGAGTTTGTCCTTTCATTGGAAACCCCCCGCAAAATCTTGTTGATGGTGAAATCTGGAGACACGACGGATTCGGTCATTGAATCCCTCCTTCCCCACCTTCAATCAGGGGACATTCTATTAGACGGAGGAAATTCGTTTTTTGAAGACACGAATAGGCGAACAGCAAAATTACAAGAAGCAGGCTTGCACTTTCTAGGCGCCGGAATTTCCGGCGGAGAAGAAGGTGCCCGCAACGGTCCTTCCATCATGCCCGGTGGACCGAAAGAAGCATATGAACAAGTCAAACCTATTCTGGAAGCAATTTCGGCAAAAGTAGATGACACTCCTTGCAGTGCCTATATGGGTCCTGATGGAGCTGGCCATTATGTAAAAATGGTTCATAATGGCATTGAATACGGCGATATGCAATTGATATCCGAAGCCTATTTCATCATGAAACACGCGCTTGGCCTTTCTGTCCTAGAAATGTCCACTATATTCTCGGATTGGAACAAAGGGGAGCTTGACAGTTACCTTGTCGAAATTACCGCCGATATTTTGAACAAGCGGGATGAAGATACCGGGAAGCCGCTTGTTGATCAGATTTTGGATGTGGCCGGACAGAAAGGGACTGGGAAATGGACAAGCCAAAACGCGTTGGATTTAGGTGTTTCCCTTCCAATCGTCACAGAGTCCGTTTTCGCAAGGTTTATTTCCTCGGTCAAGGAAGAACGGGTCGCGGCAAGCAAAATTCTGCAAGGCCCTGAACCGGAAAAACAGGCAGGCGACTCCCAAGAAATGATTGAAGCCATCCGCAAAGCCTTATACATGAGTAAGATTTGCTCGTATGCCCAAGGTTTTGCCCAAATGCGTGCGGCATCTGAAGAGTATGGCTGGAATATTCCTTACGGGGACGTTGCCATGATCTTCCGTGGAGGATGTATCATCCGGGCGCAATTCCTGCAAAAGATCAAAGAAGCATTTGACGGCAATCCCGAACTGCCTAACTTATTAATTGATCCATATTTCCAGGAGATTATAGGGGAGTATCAGCATTCTCTACGAAAAGTGCTGACGCTGGCCATTCAGCAAGGAATTCCGGCGCCCGCTTTTTCAAGCGCATTGGCTTACTATGACAGCTATCGCTCTGAGACATTGCCAGCCAATTTAATCCAGGCACAGCGGGATTACTTTGGTGCCCATACGTACCAGCGTGTAGACAAAGAAGGTTTCTTCCACACCGAGTGGCAAGTAAAATAACCAGAAACAATAAGTATGTAGAAGCTTGTTAGAACATCACGTAATCAGACTAAAAGGCCTGTTGGAAAAAGAAAGTTTTCCAGCGGGCTTTTTTGAATACATTGCAGCCTCCATGCTCATTGACGCCTTCTTCAATAGATTTTAATTGTCGATAAACAATTATCTGGAATCTGGATCCTTCAGGAAAATCATCTTTTTATGTTTGAAACTTTAACTCTATGAAAAAATTCTACCGTTAAAAGGGGCGGAATCCCTAAAAGAACCAATCTGCTAAAGGGTATGCTATTTTGATTATTTTTAAGTTGATAAACTACCGCAGATCTAAAATGATAGCACTCGCTCGATGCATTCTTACAAGAGCAAGCGAACCGGTAAATTCGGATCGAGTAGGAGGGAGCGATTAACTCCCGACCTCTCACACCACCGTACGTACCGTTCGGTATACGGCGGTTCAATTAAGATATATGACGCAAAGTTTCATAACGTGCTATCAAACTTTTGAGCCCTTGGGAACTCCAGTAGGAGTTTCCGAGGGCTCTATGCAATACCGGACTATTTGAAATTCGCCTGGCTCATGGGAGAGTTCAAGACACGCGATGATGTCGTCAAACTGTTCATCGCCCGTGCCAAAGAGATTTCGGAGACCAATCACTCTTATCAGGCGACCACTCTATTGGCCATCTACTCTGCGAAAGTGTTCGCCCGGCCAGAACTCGCCGCAAGTAGTGAGTCCGCTTTCTTCTTGCATCTTCTGTCACAAGTGAATGACAACGACCTTCGCCATTTTGAACTCATCTATGACCACGCGGCTGCTCTCGAGCATAAATTTACTCCACTTTACGCTTGTGACGCCTATTATCAATCAATCGGTAATCCAGTCTTTCAACAACTTCCCCCTCAAGAACGGGAGGCTGCTCTCTTGGCGAGGCTAAGCGACGACCCGGAATTCATATCGTTTTACACGAGTACAGACAAGCTGACATTCCTGGGTGTGTTGATGCAGCGTTCGTTCAGTTACGGAAGCATCGGACATACTCAAATCTCATTGAACCCATATAGCGATACGTTAAAAGAACTGTTAGAAGAGTCCCGGTTGTTAGAAGATTCTTTGAGGCGTTCATCGAGCCCTTCGTAACCTCAATTCCGTACCGCCTAGTCTCGATAAGTACGCCTCATGATTAATCTAGAGTTTTTGTATACAGAGTACTTGACATATGGTCATATCTAATCAAAAGTGACGAGAACACTTTAAAATGTATACATTTCGACGTCGAAATGGATTAGGCTTGTCAGCAATGCCTCGTCTTGTGTTTACGTAGTAAATACGCGAAAATGGAAGTGAGATGAATGCGAGTCAACATGCGTTCAAATGAGAAATCTATCAAATGGTAAAGTGGTGAATGCTGTGCAGTCTAATGAAACCAAAGTGACCTCTTTTCGAGTCTCACAAGAGGTAAAAGAACACATCCAGCGGTTGTCGGAACAGCGGCAGCTGTCTACGAATCAATTATTTGAAGAACTGATCACCTTGGCTGATAAACAGGTTCCAGATCCATTGATCAGTGAGGAGAACGACGCTCTCCAGGCGGCATTGAATCAGGTGCTGGCCCTCTTCAATGAACGTGCCACGCGGCTAGAGCTTCGGACAAAGGAACACGAACGGATCCGTTCACGCTATCAAAAGACGATTCATGACCTTGAGCAAAGTATCATCATAGAGTCGGAACAGCTTAAAGAGGACTATGAGCGTCAAGTCGCGGCACACGAACAGGAATTACTACCACTTCAACATCAAGTGGAGCTCCTGTTCGCCGAGAAACAGTATGTTCAGGACGTCCTCGAAACCGAACGCGCCTCTTTCAAAGAGGAACTAAAGGCCCAGAAGAAGTTGGTCTTTAAGTTAGAAGAAAACGTCAAGAAGCTCGAGCAAGAGCGCAGCCAGCTCAATCGTCAAAACCAGAACCTCATGGACACGCTGGACGAGTTGAAATCACGGACGCGACGAAGCGACCAACTCGAAGAGGAGAACCAAAAACTTCACTTGGAAGTACAACTCCTCCGTCGTGAAAAAGAGGCATTCGAGAACCGGTTACAGGAACAAGTCGAGCTCGCGGTCCTGCGGGAGCGGAACACCCAACAAAATAAACAATGATACGAAAAGGGTACTAGACTGAGTCAACCAGTGACTGAATCTAGTACCCTTATGTTTATTACAAAGAAAGTATTTAACGGTTTGAAGAAATCGCCTGATCCATGTTCCATGATTTGACCAAAAAAGCTCCATTTATACGTAGAATCATAACCTCATGAGAGTATAAAAATGACTCGACTTGGTCCAATTAAGATTTCACCCGCAATCCACGCTTCTTGAATCGATTACGCTTTTCTTCTAATTTCACTTTCATATCTACCGAGAACGTACTTTCAGGAGTGTTGTAGGCGCGCCGTGCTGCCATACTAAGCATTTTAGCCACATCCTCCGCCCGGTCGTCCTGTAAATCAAGCAGTGAAGATCGAACATACTGGCGAGCCATTTCTCGGTCACGTAGCGATTCAGGGACCGATACATGACGACTTAATGCCAGAGCCAATTGAGCCGTCTCTAAGCGATAGCTTGTCCCACCTGCCTGCATACGATTCAGTTCATCCGCTAGCTCGCTTTGCAGAAGTACATGATTACTGTCCGTCATCGGTCACCCTCCTCTACTCTTCTTTTGATTTATTATATACCCTTTTCCTGAAAAATTCGACTCAAGTCGTGCACGTTACAAAATGGATCGTCCCACGTCATGTTCGCTTTATATTCCTCTACAAGTTCGAGAAGTTTGTCTTTATCGCAAAGTTCCAATAGGTTCGTCTTTTCGAGATCCTCTAAGTCCTTTTGGCGAGAGGAGAAGATCTTGGTACATGCTAATAGTTCAATGTCAGGGACATACACATCAATCGCCTCGAATAGACCTTCGATCTTATGACGGAATTCATTTTCTCTAAAGTCTTCACGGGGTGGGAACTGAATGACCCCTTCGACAATTTCAATTTCATATTCATGAAGTGCCTCTTTTAATTCAGGTGTCACAACGCCCTCCGTCACGCGAATGTCAATATCTCGCGTCGGACGATACTCGGCATCTTTATTCATCATTTCAATGAAGAGAAGGATCCCCGAGGCGCCAACCACAACAAACTCGACTTCGATGTTTCTTGAGGCGCAAAAGGTATCAAGCACGAGCAAGGTATCGATGATACTTTCCACGTCCTTGTATTGATTAGAGTAAGTCATGTATGTCCCTCCTGATGAAAATGACCCACTCTGATTCGGTATGTTAAGAATCTTCGTGGGCCATGATGTATTTCGCTTCTCTCAATTTAATTCGTATTTAAATAGGCACTGAGAGCCCGCCGGATAATCTCATCTTCTGACACATGTTCTTTTTGCGCGGCTTGCGTTAATCCGACGTATAAAGGATCTGTCAGATCAGCAAAGCGAATCTGTACACGCATGGGTTTCACAGATTTAGTTTCGACTTCGAGCACGCGTTGTTCCTGACGTTCGATCAACATCCGTTTCACTTCACGGAGTTCTTCACGTGTCATCTCGTACACCGTCTTGTCTCCTGAAGCTGTGTAGTACTTCTTATTCTCGAGTAGCGCGAGCTTCGGATCTTCTGGCCACGACAACAACTCAGCAAGCTTCGTTGCACTGAAATCTTGCTCGAGCGTCTTCTCTAAGATGTTCGGACCAAACGTATTCCAAAATGAGACAAATCGATTCACTTGAGAATGTGACATGCCAATTTTGGCTAAGAAGTCTTTCCAATTGCCTTCTTCTTGTTTGAACTCTTTCTTCGTCTCAGGATCACGGAACAGACTATTTGCGTGTGCAAGTATACGACACTTTTCGACAAAGCTAGTCGCTTGAATCGCATCGATGTGGTTGTAATATTGAACGATTCCGTCCATATCCTCAGGGAGCTTCTTGGTGATGATACGTGACAACCCCGTCGCCGGCAGGGCCTGATAAGGGTTCGACACGGTCGTCGTCGCCGAGAATTCTTTCACGGCATCGACTTGTTCCGTACGGCTATCCGTCGTTTGTTGATTCTGATTCACCGGAAGGTTGGCACTGAACGTAGAAATCTTCGGTGTATGTTTCTTTCGGTTGCGTGTCATAACGACAATACCTCCTCAGCAAGTTGTAAATAGGCATCGGTTGCCGGGCTCTTGTGATCAATGACAGGACGAGACTCTCGTTGTAGTGTCTGAACCTTCACCGCATAAGGAATCGTCGTCAAAACCGGAATACCGACTTCTTTCCCAAGTTCTTCAAGTTCTTCGACTGTCGTGACATCCCCTTTCGAGCGAGCACTCACCATCGTCGGGATGAAGGCAGCGATATGGATGTCTTCCCGGAAGCGCTTCATCTCTTCAAGCTCTTCTGGAGCCGAGTAGACGGCATCCATTGAGAACTTCTGCATCTGTACAGGCATCACGATGCGGTCCTGCGCGACGAGTGCGCAGCGAGCATAAGGGTTAAGCGCTGAAGTCGATCCTGGGCAATCGATGAGACAGATGTCAAACAATTCGTCGATTTTGGCGAGTTCTTCGCTGAGGCGATATTCATATCCGATTTGACTCGTTAAGTCACTGGGTGAGGCCGAACGTCTGGTTGGCACAAGATAGACGGTACCTGTCTCATACTCGCATGTCACAATGACCTGTTCGATTGGTGTGTAGAATGGGTCATTCTCTTCTAGTAGACAATCGAGTAAGACTTTTCCTTCGTAATCGTTCGTGAGACCGAGTCCATTCGTCGAAGACGCCTGATCGTCCGCGTCGATGACGAGGACACGTAATCCGTCACGAGCATAAGCATGCGCCAAGTTGATGGTCGTCGTCGACTTCCCGACGCCGCCCTTTCGATTGTACAATGCGATTTTCTTCATGATTCGTCTCCTCGCTTCTCGTCTGTGACGTCGATGATATTGTCGTTCACGGTCCGCTCGATGATTTCCGTCAACAGCTCACTCACACTCCGGTTTTGGGCATGTGCATACTGTTGGAACTGATCGGACAGGTCGGACGGGATTCGTGCTGAAAGGACGGCAGATGGTTTCTTTGTTTTTTGAAACGGGCTGACTTTGACCTGTTGCACAGACTCAGTGCTCTTACGCGCCGCTCGAATCTGTTTGACCGTCAACTCGTCAACGCTTCGTGACTCTCCATCAATATAGAGTCCCTGTTCGACTACCTCTTCGACGTTGTCGAGATACATCAATTCAAACAGTTTGGAAGCCGGCAAGCTCGCAAGTGATGCTTCAAGTGGATGTAACGTCTCATAGGCTTTGATATATCGGGATGCAAGCGAACTCGACATCGATACAGCCTCGAGGAACCCCATCCATTCTTTTTTGTCGTGCATCTCAGAACGGGCGATGACGAGCCGCTTTCCGATCTCGAACACTGAAATCGTTTGAACTTTTGAGAGCTCATTGATCTCATGAACAAGGTCTTCGACTTCTTTAGAGACCGGAAGTTTTTGGACGAGCGCGCTGATATTCGTCAAACCGCTCTGATACGGGTGCTGCTCACTCGGTTTGATTTTATGAATATTGCGGTTCCGTGCCTTCATGATGTCTCACCTGCCTGTTCGACGACTTGCTTGGCCAATAGTCGAAACGGTTCAGCGAGTACCTTCGATTCCTTGGAGCGGTACTGGATGACACTCTTCCCACTATCGGCAGCTTTCTCGATAAAGGTGGATCGCTTGATCATCGGAAGGATGTCTAATGCCTCTTCCTTCGCGATGGTTGCCATTGCTTCATAGTACTCCTTGTCTGCCTTTAAAGATGCATCCATCGCGACAGGAAGAATACCTGTGATGACGAGGTCTGGGTTGTAGAACTTTTTCACTTTTTGTACGGTTCGAACCGTACTCGCAAGTTGGTCGAAAACGAGCTTCTTCGGCATGAACGGGATGACCGTCATATTTGATGTCGAAAGCACGACTTTCGAAAGTTCGTTGATCGATGGGACTGAATCTAAGATGATCCAATCAAACTCCTCTTCGAGCGGTGCAATCATGTCCTTTAATAAGAAGAGCTTGTCTTGCTCGGAGATTAGGTTGACCAACCGGGCATTTCGTTCATTCGAAGGGAGAAGACTCACATGATACGTTTCATCATCAAACAGGACTTCTCTGATATCAAGATTACGTGTATGTACGTCAAACATCGTCATGTATTTGATCGTGTCGGATTCTTTTAACATCAGCTTGCTGAGCGAGCCTTGGGGATCCAAATCAATGATGAGGACTCGTTGTCCCAGCTCACCCAATGCGTAAGCCATATTCAAAGAACAGGTCGTCTTGCCTGACCCACCTTTCGATATGTAAAACGTGAGTATGTTCATCTTCTCTCCCCTTTCTCTTTCATATCATGTCACATTCACTCTTTGCATTCAACACAAAAACAGCAAAGACAATGATAAATCTAATATACAAGTGTATACAATAATAATTTTTATTTGTATACGATTTTTTAATCTAAATATTTTCTGTATACGTTTCGACGTCGAATTGTATACAGAGACATTTTTGGCCTAGATATTTATACAAAGTTCCTGTTGCGAACATCATTCATATTTGTAGATCTCTTCTATAGAAGAAATACGTGGCACATCTGGACATGATTTAAATAATAGAAGAAGAGATGAAACCATATTCTTCTGAGTTAAAAAAATATAAATAGATTAGAGAGAGTTAAATAAAGATTAATAGAATTAGAAAACGAAGAGGGTCTCTCAATCCAGTCATACCAATCCTTCTGACGATTTAAGTGAAAAGAGATATTTCAAAAGGGCCATCGTTTCGTTCACAAAGGTTCATTTTTTTTCAACTCTGATTTGAGAATTAAAAAACAAGAGAGGATTTAATTCAGTAAATCCTTGATTACTTAACTACTTGATTTGATTTTTTTCCTGAAAGTAAAAAAAGCAGATTCAGTATGCAATGATGACTTAGAACGAATGAGAAACAATATAAACAGAAGGAAACACCTAAAAAAATGGGTCATTTTCATATATATTTTCAAAAATGAACATGACAAATAGACCATCATGCGATAGCCAATTTTGCCTGGTTCTCTTTTAGTCGTTGGTGAAGATAGAAAATCGGCTCCTCAAAGAACAGCTTATGGGTGCTCGAGTGGACCAAGTCCTCACGATGGTGTAGGAATGCCTGTTTTAACTCTTCGACGACCCGTTTGAATGTCTCGGCCCCGAATGTATCGCTCATCGAGAAGAGTGAATCACGGTTGACCTTGAGCGCGTCAAAGTCGAAGAACTCCCCTACCCGCTTACGCAACTCGAACCAAAGGAGCTGAACTTCAGAGCGGTCTTTCTCTTTGATCTGTTTACTGTCTTGCGCAGCAGATAGCTGGACTTCAAGTAAGAGCGGTCGTGTCACGTCTTGGACTCGTTTCTTGAGTGAGACATTTTGTTTGACCATGTTCAAGAAGCGTTTACTGTCTTCGACAAGCGAGATCTGAAGGAATGTAAGGCCAGACATCATCTTTTGGATGGCAAGCTTATGACCACAGTATTTAGGAAGGAATCCTTTGATTTCATCGTACGTCAGGATGGCCTGTTCATTTGACTGAACACGAACATCTTTCTCGACCTGAACGATTGTCCGTAGCGCGAGTCGCAACGTATTCACATTATCGAGTGCGATTAGTTCGGACAAGAGACCGTGCCAAACAGACGTATACCCGGTCTTCGAATCGACCGTTGCACCGTCCACAAACAAATCACGATAGTTTTCAAGGTAATCCGTCAATTGGATTGAGATCACTCCTGGGAAGTGACGTACGACCGTCATGAGCCCATTCTGTTCGAAGGTCTTCAAGTTGTTATGTAGGGAGCGGACCGACGTGCATGCAAAATTCGCGACCATGTGGTCTTCAATGAATTCGACTTTCCCTTGGTCATCGGCATAGGCGAGAATGGAGAGAATATGACGGATCCGGGACTTAGTCCATTTGAAGGCCGTGAAACAGGCCGGGATGTTATAGTGATGCTGCTCGTAACGATAATGATCTGCGCGTTTCGTCCAACGCGTCAATCCGCTCATCGCGACCAATAGTTTATTGGCGATTAAAATATGTCGATTCGTCTCCATTATCTCTCCTACACCTCCCCTATCCTAAAATATACTAGTTTCAGTATCTAGCTCTTTCAAGATAGTGTCAAAGTGCGTTTTCAGTACGGCATTTTGTTACCAAAATGAAAAATGCGTTGATATAAAGCCATTTTGGATCGAGAAAAATATGCGTTTTCAGTACGGTCATTTGTTACCAAAACTGATTCATCCGCTCTATAGCGCCATTCCTATAGAAAATGGAGTAGATTTTTTTAGATGGAAAAGAGAAAAGTGTATTTTTGGTACGGTGTTTTGTTACCAAAAAAGCAAAAGTGTAAGTTTGGTACGGTCGTTTGTTACCAAAAGATAAGGAAATGTAGTTTCAGTACGGTCATCTGTTACCAAAAAATCAAAAAGAGTCTTAAAAATTTATTTTCTAAATAGCGAAGAATCGATAAAAATGTAGTTTTGGTACGGTGTTTCGTGACCAAAATAAGAAAATGCACTTTCAGTACGGTCATCTGTTACCAAAAAACAAAAAGTGCAAGTTTGGTACGGTCATGTGTTACCAAAATCGTTGAAAACTGATATAAAGGGAAGCCATATTCATCAAGAGAGGCGATTTGATTGAATATCTATCGATTCTTAAGATCGAAATTTAGGAAAGGTAGACTCAAACCACCCCTATTATTTTAGAAGAATGAGAGAAAAGTATAAGTTTGGTACGGTACAAGCAAAGATATAATTCAGGATGTCCGATGATACTCGACATGATAGAACGTGTTGGTTCCAACTTCACGGTTTTTTTTAATCGTCGTGATTCATGTGAAACAATGAAGTAGATCAACTGAAAAAAGAACCCAGAGAGACTGGGTTCTTCGAGATAACAGTTATAACAGTAACGTGTCCGCATGACCTGGCAATTCCCAAGATTCCAAAGGATAGAAGGTGAAGAAGTAATAATCGCCGGAACGGTGCCAATCCTTCAAGATGAAATCATGTTCCTTGATTCGATCCAGATTCAACTCAAGCTCTTTCAGGTTGTCGGCCTTTCGGACCTTGTTGAACCGAATCGAATAGGTGAACTGACGCCAGTGCCTTCGCACCGGTTGCTGCTCCCCTGTCTGAATCGAGCTCATCCGCTCTTTTTGTAGGACGAAGGCCAGATGATAGGCGAAGCTGCCTTTCAACTGTTCGATCTGTTCCCCGTAGATGCTGACGATCTGTTGTTTCAACAGGTCGTCGTAGATCTCCTCACTGACCGTTACGATGACTTGGCTCTCGGCTAATGTCGTCGCATTTTTAATGGTCACCGAGGAGAACAGGCCTCGGATGAAGAAGTCCCCATCCTCGTTGTGTCCTGCGACTCGATAATAACCGAGCTTCATGAGACGTTGCGTCGTCAAATCGTAGCTTTTCCCACTATCGTTCGCATACAGCTTCTTGACGAGCTGCGAGAGCGGGAAGATGATTTTCCGGCTTGTCTGGAACGTCATGTCCCGATACGCCAGAATCTCTGTGAAGGCCTCGAAGTCTTTCGAGTCGAGATCAGGTACTTTCCCGTTCAATTCTTGGATGAATTCTTTGCTAACGAGGACAGAGAGGTGGTCGGGAATCCCTTTCTTGTATTTCGGGATCACCGTGTCATAGTTTTGAAGCTCGAGATTCAGCTGTGACGCTTCGTTCAGTTTCTCATCCAACAGGTCTGTCTGGTTCTTGATGCGGTCGGACATACCGAAGAATGGGATATCGACGGCGAGCGTCGGAGAGTGGTGCGCAGTCGGTTGGTTGAGATCTACCTCTTTGGCGACCTCCCACAGAATCATTAAAACATCCGTCTTGAGTGAGGTCTTCTTCTGATTCACCGTCTTTTGGGACCAGTAAGGATACGTATGGATTAAAAGATTCGGATTCTCAGCCCATTGTTTTAATTCTAGGATGCATTGTTGCATATAACCTTCGATGGTTTTCACGTGAAACTCTTTTAGGAAGGCTTCAGGGCCGACCAAATGATGATATGCGGTAATCATCTCGAACCGGGCACGCAATTCTTTTTTCGGGCCACGTCCCTCTTCGTAGTTTCGGATGGCAGCCTGCACCCATCGCTTCTTTAGCTTGTTGAATGAATGATAACGTATCTTCTTATAAGAAGCCTCTAAATTTTCGAATTGATAGTGTTCTTGATAAAGTGTCGTGACGAATTCCTGGATATCAAAGATAGACACGCTGTGGAGAATCTCCTCCATACGATGCCTTTGAATAGCCGTGACCGCTTGAGAAATGATGAGTTGTTGCGAGCGGCCATTGGAGGTTGATTGAGTCTCCATATTGATCACCTCTTCTAAGGATAAATATAGCACAAGTTAAGGAATATTTTTTTACCCAATTTTAATTATTTCAAATACCGCAGCTTTTATAAAAGTGTGCGCCGGCGCACACTTTTGAAGAACGAAACCCAGAAAGAACTGAGGGCTGGTATGCGGATGAGTTTGGAGAGGGACCGATGATTAGAGACGTCGACCTGAAAGTGTGCGCCGGCTCATACTTTTGTGGATTGTTCAATTATAATAACGTTTATAGTTTTTTGAAGAATCAACTCATGTTAAAAATCAAACCGATTCGGCTGAACATTCCGTCTATGCTGATAAAGATTATTTTTGTATCTTAAAACACTACAATACTCTAAAAATGAGTAGTTTATTTCATTGATCTTACCGGATTATTTATCTAGTTTGCTTAGCTTCTTAGAGATGAAATGTATTCCGTATCTTTGAAATTATATTGATTTTCATTCAAGAATTGTTTGGAAAAGTGAATCATATTTATTCGTTGAACTGAAAAGATAGTTAATATCTTTCTTCGTGTTCGATTAGGTTGTCTTGTACTTCTACTAGATTGATTTAGTATGTTTATATTGCTGCTCCCTTCAAATTTATTGTATTTGATAAGAACAACATACCCCTTACATTGTTTTCTAAGTACTCCGAAAAATAACATTAGAATGATATAATGAGACTATTAAAGTAGGGGGTGAGTTCTTGGAAATTAAATTTTTAATTCCCACTGATAGTGAGGGATATTATTATCTTGAATGTCCGTATTGTAATGAGAGATTCAAAGCGTTAGGTGGAGACCTAGATGCAGAGGATATACTAGAATTATTTTGTCCTTCTTGTGGATTAGTTAATAATAGTAACAATTTTCTTCCTAATGACGTTGTTAAACACGCTCAAACGCTTGCCATTAATTATATGAAACAACAATTGAATGACACCTTTAAGAAAACCAGTCGAAAGATGAAAAGTTCAGCCGTCAGTTTTAATTACAAGGAACTCAAAGAAGATATGCCTGATCAGTTAAACGAAGATGAGAACTTAGAAAAAATTGAACTTTATTGTTGTGATAAAACGGTAAAGTTACAAGCTGACAGGACGAACAATAATATCTATTGTCCATTTTGCGGGGTGTACTAA
>NZ_JBVMVX010000003.1:0-61906 GCF_055635335.1 Exiguobacterium sp. KKT215
ATGGCGAAAAAGAAGAAAGATAGTAGCCAACCCTCATTCATTAAGTCTCTTTTCGTAGGGACGGTTATGGCAGGAGCAATTGGCTACTTGGGAGTATCGGTATTCCATACGTTTACCAACGGTATTGAATTGCTCGACTCCTTGATTGATTATCAAGCAAAGTACGAATGGCTGCTATCGCAAGATTCGCCTATTCGATATGGGATTTACGCTTCCCCGTTACTCTTTGCAATGCTGTTTAAGGCTTTCAATCGAAAAACGAATGAAACTTACTCTGACGCTTCAAATCATGGCGTGTTCGGAGATGCGGTATTCTCCGATTTGGAAGAGTTGAAAGAAAATAAATTCGTTCCCGTAGATCAAAAGCCGAATCTCATTCAAAAAGAAAAATCTGTAACACGATGGTCTGAGAATTTTAGGGAGACATTAAAGATTCCTGAGGGAATCATACTTGGACGTGAAGAGAACGAACTGGTCGTGTTGCATCCACAATCGAAATTGGATAATCGAAACGTATTGGTTGTCGGTTCATCAGGTTCATCTAAAGGGCAAGCGTTCGTCATCCCGAACCTAATCAACAACTACACGAGTTCGATGATTGTTACTGACCCGAAAGGTGAGTTGTACAAGTTATTAGGAGAAATCAAAAGAGATCAGGGTTATGTCGTGCATCAGGTTGACTTTTTCAATCTAGTGGGGAGTAAATATAACCCTTTGGATTACGTGAAAACAGACATGGATGCTAAGAAAGTGGCAGACAGTATCTCTCGTAACTCTAGTAAAGATGGCAAAGAAGACTTCTTCTTCAACACAGCGCGAGACTTGCTAGTGGGTCTAATTTTGTATGCAAAGGCAATAAACGAGAAAGCGAGTATGCAGGACGTTAAAAGGATTTTCAATCATATTTCAGATGCCGAAGACGGACCGGATCGGTTGTTCGAAATCATTGAACGGATCGGTGAAAACCATGTCGCTTATCAGTTCCTTGCAGATGCGAGTTCACTTGGAGGAAATACGAGGGCTTCGGTCATGTCTTCGTTTGCTCAACAAACGGGTGTGTTCTCTATGCAAGCCGTTTCGGAATTCACGAAGACGAGTGATTTTCATTTTGAGGATATGCAAGAACAGAAAACGATTATATTTGTAAAAATTCCTGTCAAAGACAATCCAGTTGCTTCTTTAACGGCGACATTCTTTGACCAACTGTTCTCGGTTCTTTATAAGATAGGCGACGAAAATGATTCGATCTTGCCAATACCGACGATCTGTCTCCTTGATGAATTCGCCAACTTAGGAAAGCTAAACGATTACGACAACATTCTCTCAACTTGCCGTGGGTATCGCTTGAGTTTGATGACAATCGTTCAGGATTTCGCACAGTTGGAAGAGAAGTATTCAGAGAAGCTTGCACGTACCATCGTCAACAACCACGACACATCATTGTTCCTCCGAACAAAAGACCAAAAGACAGCCGAATACTATGAAGCGTCAGCAGGTGACACGACGGTAAAATACGAGACAAAATCCAAACAGGGTGGCTCGAATCTTCTTTACTACCTTGGTATGGATAGCCAACCGAAGCAGGGATCGGCTTCACGAAGTGAAAACTATCAGAAGAAGCCGTTAGTCTCGAAATCAACGTTATTAAACATGCAAGGTGATACTTGTTATGTCTTTATGGCAGGAAGGGTCTTGGAACTAAACAAAGCATTCCAAAGCACCATCTACAAAGATTTCATCACGTCAAGCGAACCAGTTGATGGTAAGTATCCGTATGTATATCCGAGCCACCGTGATGACTATATTGAGATGTTGGGATTAGAACCAAACACGACGCAGCCAATATCAGAAGCACCACGTATGATTGAGCCAGTCGAATATAAGGAGGATGGGGGAGTTAGCGAAGACGAGGAGGATGTTGACGCCATTTCGGTTGTCAAGACTACCGATGTAACCACCGTCAGTACAGCCACAAACTCAAGTGGTGGTATGTCTAATTATGCTAAAACACTCCTGAAACAGCGACAAACCGTTCAAACGACTTCCTCAACTCATGAAGAAACAGATGGTTCGAAAAGCACTTCAAACGAGCCTGAGGATGCCTTAAATGAATCGGACAGTGAAAAGACGATTAATGAGTCATCAACGCTCCCGTTGAGTGTAGAGAGCGTTCTAAAGGACGATAAGAGCGTCATCCTTCAACAAGCCCTTGCATTCAGTGTTTTGGAAACAGTAGATGAAATCGACGAAGAGGAATCGAGCAAAACAGCCTTCGAAATGATGCAGATTTTGAAACAAAGCGTTAAGACGGTTCGGCAATCTCACGAAGCCTTTGAAATGGCGAACGAATCTGATGAACTTGACGAAATGACAGGAATGTTAGATGGGTTCGGCAGCGTCATGCAGTCTGAGGAAGTTCATCCAAACGAACAACATGAACAACAATCAAGCCTAAGTATTGAGGAAGAAGAAGACTTACCAATGTGAGAAGGAGTGAAAACATGAAACCGTTAATCATTGCCGAAAAACCGAAGCAGGCACAGGCATACGCAGAAGCATTAGGAAGTTTCGAACGGAAGAAAGGATATATGGAGATCGGGAAGTCATCCATTTTTCCCAACGGGGCATTACTTTCGTGGGGGATCGGTCACCTCGTGACGCTTGCCGAGCCGAACGAATACAAAACCGAGTGGGGAGGATGGGGTGAGGAGACTTTAAAGAGTCTCCCAATCGCCCCATCCAATTACAAGTTCGTGGTGAGTGAGACGAAGCGAGAGCAATTCGAGGTCATTACATCCCTATTGGAGCAAGTGGAAGAAGTCATTGTGGCTACGGACGTTGACCGTGAGGGAGAAAACATTGCCTGGTCGATCCTCAAACAAGCCAACGCTGAAAACAAGCGAATCAAACGGTTGTGGTTCAACTCGCTTGAAAAAGACGTACTACTCCACAGTTTCAAGAATCTGAAAGATGGTAGGGAGTTTTACAACAGCTACAAGGAAGCACAGACACGTCAAATTTCCGATTGGTTGATTGGTATGAACCTTTCGAAACTTTATACGATCCGACTCCGAGAAAATGGATTTCAAGAAACTTTCTCCGTCGGCAGAGTCCAAACACCGACCCTGTTCATGATTTATGAACGAGAAAAGGCAATGAAAGAGTTTGTGCAGCAGCCCTTCTATGAAATCGCAGGGGAAGCCGAACACAACGGAACTTCATTCATCATGAAATCAGGACTTCGATATGATACGTCAAATGAAGCGTCTGAGACGCTACAACGAAACATGATGCTCAACCCTACCCTTGTCGTAATCGACGACATCACGACGAAAGAAGCGAAGGAAGAGTCACCCCGACTGTACACTATGTCGGGCATTCAAACGAAAGCCAATAAGAAGTGGAAGTACAGCCCTCAAAAGACACTCGATCTAGTCCAGTCACTCTATGAGAAGAAGTTACTGACCTATCCACGAACCGATACCCCGTTCATCACGGAAAACGAGTTCGCTTACCTGAAAGAACGACTCGACGACATGCAACGTGTTCTCGGGGTTGAAGCCCCTATACGGCACATCGAACCGAGGAAACGATACGTTGACTCAAGCAAAGTGCAAGAACACTATGCGATCATCCCGACAAAACAAATAGCATCCTCTCAAACGCTCGATTCGCTTTCAAAGGACGAGCGAAACATTTATATAGAGGTAGTCAAGACTACCTTAGCAATGTTTTGTGAGACTGCCGTCTATGCCAAAACGACGGTCAGTGTCCGACAGAAAGACATTCTGTTTACTGCAAATGGAAAAGTCGAACTTGAGGAAGGGTGGAAAGTCCTGTTCCGAGATGACGAGAAAAAATCGGAGAAGGAAGAACGGCTGCCACGATTGAAACGTGGGGACGAACTATCATTGAAAGGAGTGATTAAAGACGGAAAAACGACCCCTCCGAAGCGTTTGACCGAGGGTGACCTTATCCCTTTGATGAAAAACGCAGGAAACCAACTCGAAGAAGATGACCAAAACATCTTAAAAGAAACAGAAGGAATCGGTACGGAAGCGACTCGATCTAACATCATCGAGACGCTTAAAAACAAGGAGTATATCAACGTTGAGAAAAACCTTGTGTACTGCACCCCGAAAGGCGAGGTTCTTTGTAGGGTTGTCGAAGGGACTCTCTTATCAAGTCCATCCATGACCGCCAAGTGGGAAGAATTTCTCCGCAAGATCGGCAAGGGCGAAGGGACACAAGAGAACTTCATTCGAAACATTCACAAATTTGTGCTCAAGATGCTAGATGAAGCCCCTGAAATCATCGCCAAGAGTAACGTGAAAGCATTCGCTCAGAAACAGGCGGAAAGTGAGTCCGTCGGGAAATGTCCGTCGTGTGAAGACGGGTTGATCGTCGATAAAGGCTCTTTCTATGGATGTACCAATTACTCCAACCAGTGCAAGCAATCCATTAACAAAGAAATGAACGGCAAAAAAATCAGCAAGAAACAAATCGAAAAGCTTCTCGCAAAAGGGCAGACCGATCTGATTAAAGGATTCAGCAACAAAGATAAAACGAAAACGTTCGATGCTCGATTGAGCCTAGAACTACATGCGAATGGCAAGACCAAACGAATGGCATTCAAATTTGATAAGAAAAAGGAGAAAACAACATGAAACAGCCTGTACTAGAACCATTATTGGAATACTTCGGAGATGGTGAAGTCTTCACAGAAAAACCAACGGACACATTGACTTACGAAGAAATCGTCTATCACTACGCAAACCTTGATGACTATGAGTACGTCGGCTTTTATCTCAATAAAAACCAAAAAATCGAACGGCTCTATAAAGCCAAATAAGAGGGGGAGACAAGATGACTACCAATTTATCGACGAAAATCACGGTTGAAGATGCGTCCAAAATTTTAAACGAAAACATCGAAGAATTGATGGATTCAGAGAAGTACAAAGAAATCTTGAAGGTCATGAGCCGTGTCCGAAATTATTCAGCCAACAACATGGTGTTGATTGGGATGCAACGTCCCGACGCCACCATCGTCATGGGTTACAACGAATGGCAGAAGCTAGGACGGAACGTTCGAAAAGGGGAGACGGCAATCAAAATCCTCGCCCCGATCGTCAAGAAGTTCGAAGAAGAAAAGAAAGACGTCACAGGCAAGCCTGTCCTCAAGGACGGCCAGCCTGTTAAAGAAGAGAAAAAAGGCATTGCAGGATTCCGAACGGTCAATGTGTTCGACATTAGTCAAACCGATGGGAAAGAAATCGTATCACCACAGTTCATCGTCTCGAACGCCATGCAAGAGGATGAATACATGGCGAAGTTGTATGAGGACTATAAAGAGTTCTTGAACGAGAACAAGTTGCCCGTCACCGAGGAAAAGTCAGATCGAAACGCATACGGGTACTATGTTCCGTCTGAACATAAAATCGTCATCAACAGCTTGAGTGGAGAAGTAACGAACACTCATAAGTTCACGACGTTGATTCATGAATATGCCCATGCAAGACTCCATAACCTCGAATCTGAATTTAAAGATGTTGATAAGGGACATAAAGAGGTTCAGGCAGAATCGGTAGCTTTTGTGGTCAGTCACTACTATGGACTCGATACAGGGGATGCTTCGAACGGTTACATCGCTCAGTTCGGGGGGCAACCCGACAAAATTCGTGCTGCCATCAAAGAAATCCAAGACGTCTCGAATGAAATCATTGAAGAAATCAATGCCCTTCAACAAGACAAGATTCAGGAATTTACAGTCGATCAAGATAAAACGTATGAAAACACCAAGGCATACCTCGTTGAAGAAGTGGGGCTAAAAAAGGAAGTGTTCGAGCAAGAGAACGCAGGAAAAACGACCCTTCAACTCATTCATAAGGAACACGGCATCATCGCCAGTGGGACGTTGCAGTATAGCGAGAAGAATGACAGTTGGTATGTCCGAACGAATCGAAACATGAACGAACCATTGAACGAGATCGGAAAGGAAGGGAAGTTTGCTGTCCTCAATGTCGAGAAGGAGATTGATGAAGTAAAGAGTTACACGAACTATGCTCGAATCGACACTCACTACTCTGTACAGCAAGTCCGAGAAGGGGTCTATGTCGTCCAATTGAACGCAGGACAAGACCTCTATAAAGCCAGTACCGAAGTCGAGAAGAAGACGCTTCAACCGAAACGGAGTGATTCGCCGGTCATCTCCAAAGAATTTACGACTAAGAATGATGCGAAAGAGTTTCAGATGAAAGCAAGCATGGCACAAGCCCTGCAAGAAGAAATGGTCACTACAAAAGGAATGAAAGATAACTCTCGTCAACGTGAACTAGAGTTCACGTTAGTCGAGATTCGAAAGAACGTCGCGAGTCAGGTGTCAGCTTATGTCGGGCATCATTCGAATCGTGCCGTATCGTTCTCGACAGAAGGAAGTACGAAAGTCGGATGGGCAGTCCTCAGAAACCCGAACGTGAAGAGTATCGACGATCTTGAGAACTTCGCCAAAGAGAAATCGGGTCTCGTGTCTGGTCGCCAAATCCGAAAAGCCTTGCAAGAATCCAAGATGATGGAACAAGAAAAAATCGCTCAGAAATCGAAAGCCAAATCGAATACTGAAATCGAACGTGAAATTGTCCGTTAACTCTTAAATTGCTCGGTTATGAAGTCGAGTGGGGGAAGGGAAACCTTATTTAAATGAATTTATTACATTTTTTAATGTATTATTATCATTTATTTGTGTACATTTTATATCTTTTATGGTACAATTACATTGTAAGGTAGTTCGGGAAACGGTTTCGAACTTACTCGTTGTATCGGAAATGATTTGTACATACCCACTTCAAATTCAAAGGAGAGATTCACATGATTGAAATTTCAAACAATGGTTGGTCAGTAAAGCAACTCGGTAAGATGACAGAAAACGGAAAGCTTCGTTATGACTATCCGATTCAACGGGCAGGGGGTCAATGGAATCGAGAACAACAATCGTACTTGGTTCATTCCGTAGCTTCAAACTTCCCAATCCCCCCGATTTACACGGTCGTTTATAACGAACGTCACGAAGATACTGACGAGATTACTCCTGTACGTTATGTGCTCGATGGGAAACAACGTCTTACCACTTTACTTGACTATATCAATGGTGATTATGCGACTATCGAATCGCTCGACGAAGTTTACATCGAAGGTACTAAGTTTGAAATCGCAGGTAAATTCTTTGAAGACTTGGATGAAGAAGTCCAAGATGCAATCGTTTCGAAAACATTGACGCTCTACACAATCAAAGGTGAGTTTGTTACTGACGAAGAGATCGAGGACTTGTTCTTCCGAATGAACAACGGGACACAACTCACTAAGCAACAACAAGCAAAAGCTAAGATGGGCGTTGAATGGGCTAAACGATTGCAAGAAATGAGTGAACATCGTGTCATCACAGAGTTCGCCGCATTCTCCAAAGCACAAATCAACGGCGAAAAACATATCAGTGCCATTCTGCAAGCGATGATGATGCTTGACGATTATGACTATAAAAATGTCAGTGAACGAGTCATCGCTGATTACTCACTCATTTTCAAAGAAGATGAAGAGAACAAGATGGCACTCTTCCAAAAAATCGAAGAAGCAATCCAATACCTTGACCGAGTGTTCGACGAGAAGGAGAAAGTCTTGATGAAGAAAGTCCACTTCCCGATGATGCTCACAACGGCTTGTTTGGCAATCGAAAATCAAATCTCTGTCCCTGACTTCAAAAACTGGTTGCCGATTTTCAAAGAAGAGTTTAAGAAGAAAGAAGAAGAGACACCTACTGAAGTGTCGCTCTCGACAAACTACTTCGTCTACACAGGGAAAGGAAGCACAGACCGAGAAAAGGCGGACGGTCGTATGAACGAGATGGCTCGTCATCTCAAAGCATACTGCCGAAGCGTCACTTTCAATGAACAAGCCGATGCGTTGGCTCAAGAATCATATGAGAACACGTTCGGTAATGATAAAGACGTACCATTCTGACAGTAGGTTCTCCTACTGTCAGAATTTTAAAAAAAGAATGGATGTGAAACTGTATGAAAAGCCCGATTGAAGACAAAGCGATTCAAGAGATAACAGAACACCTACATCAAGTTTCGTTAAAAGCGTCTTATGCTAATCACCACCTTGATAAAGTTCATAAAACGTTAGAAACTGACCCAAGAATTGCCTATCAATATATGTCGATGCGAACGAACTTCTTAAATACGCTTGAGTTCGGTATTAAAGAAAAAACAAATACGCTTGCTTCTGAGATTGAACACGACTTGACGATATATAGTGCCGGAAATATGGATGTAGTAAATGAGTATATGAAAAACAAAGAGTTTCAATCTCAAGCTTTATCAGCATTTAAACTACGATCCGAAATCAACCAAGACCTTGTGAAGCTTGAAGAAACATTTGAAAAACATCGTTTCCCAGTTGAACAGCATGGGGTTCAAATAATGATTCATAGAGCCGAAAACGACACATACAATGTCTTTGAGGAATCTGATAAATTCTTTGCTCAAGTTCGAAATGAATTGACAGGATTGATTCGACACGAGCCGTTTCAAAAGAGTCAGGAAGAAATAGAGCAAGATCGTCAGGCACTTGAAGAACAAAAACGAAAACAAGTAGAGATACGAAAACGTAATGAAATTGAACGAAAACAACGAGAATACGACGAGAAAAATGGACGCAATAATGAAAATGTTGACCTATCAAAATTAGATAATCGAACGAAACTCCAAAAAGAGATGGAAGGTGTATCTACACCTGAGAATCCAGTGAGGAATTTGGAGTTCGCTCTAACTGATTACCATGAAGAGTTAAGAGATGGGAATTCAGAATATCGCAAGGCTCATGTGGACGAAATTGAATTCAATCTTAAAGCTCTCGGTCATGATTTGGAATCGAATTCTTATAAAGGAATGAAGTCCAAGTTACTTTCGGGAGACTATTCGAATGATGAACAAGTGTTTCGTTCACAATTTTATAATGATGCAAGCAGAACTGATTTGACTCAAAATCAAGACAAAAATGAAAAAACAAATCGGTCATTAATGAGCATGGAACGATAAAAAAGGTGGGGATGATGATGGATTTTAAGACGGCAATTCGATATATGAAATATGGCGAGCGAGTCCAATCGTGTGTGAGTGGGACGAACTTCGCCATCATAGATGGAGAATTACGAGCCGAGAACGTCGTCGTCCCTTCTTCTTTCATGGAAGCCGAAGAAATGAAGGGTGAATGGAAAGTGGTGAGAGTGGCAGCACTCTCTCACAAAAAGACAATTCACCTCACTATGAAGATCGGGGGCGATTATTGTAATGGAGCAAGGCTATAAGAGTGAAAGCATTCTGCATAAACTCGCAAAAAAAGACAATCGTTTTATTAATGATTCGAAACGGAAAGAAATCGTCAACATTCTTTATTCGCAGAACAGGAGACAAAAAGCAAATGCCGGAAAACAAGACACCGAACAAACTTGAAGGGTTGATCGAGACCACAATCAAAATGAACGCTGAGACGGCTCACATCGTCGCAGGTGATTTTGAGCAATATCCCAAGGTGACCACTGTCACATCTGTCTATAACGGTGTGAAGCCTTCTCATGTGGTGCTCGAAGAGTTATACGAATGGGCAAAAGAATTTGATCCGATCATCGTCAAAAAAATCGACGAGTTGATGGCAGCCACCTAGAAAGGGGGTGAAAAGGATGGCTAGAGATACAGACCATTTTGTACAGTGTGAGAACTGTACGAATAGCGTTTCAACGTACAATCACAATCCTCAAACGATAAATGGCAACTACTTATGTAAGTCATGTGTCAGAGATTACGAGGTATGTACACGTTGTGGGCATTATTACAAGTTCGGTGAAACGAATGGTGCATTCTGCATGGAATGTGACGATTAAACACAAATCAAAAGGTGATCCTTCATTGGATCACCTTTTTGTTTTGGACGGATCAATCAATTGATCCTCTCAAAACGTGAAAGACCGTCCCGATTTCCTCAACTGTAACTCGCTATTCCTTCCGACAAGAGCCAGTAAAAAAAGACGTTCCTCGGTTGGTGTGAGTTGGTTGGGTGGCACACGACGTTGTGCCATTCCCTCTCAACCCACACCTTCCTTCGTCACTCTATCGCTTTTTTTACGTTTTCACTTCGTTCACTCTTGTCGTCCGTCATCACGCTCGTTTTGGTTGAGTCAATCGGGACGGTCGATGAAGGGCTTTCCGAAAATCATCTACATAGGAGTGATTCAACATGAGTCAACCAATTTTATTCGAAGAAGAGTTCACATTCACCCTGCATTATCTTGATACCAACGAAACCGAGACGTTCGACAATGAGTACGATTTGAAAGAGATTATCGAACAAATCTCATGGAAGAAGCATGAATGGACTCCAATCATGCAAGAATATGTCGAAGACGAGGAGTTCACCATGTTCGTCCATTCATGCACATACGATGACGACGTTTACAGCGAGAAAGGCGAAAAGGCTTGGCAGGAACGGGGATATGACTTCAATGACGATGGTGACTTTTGGGAAAGGTTTCAGGAAGAGTTCAAAATCAAAGTCGTCACGACAACGAGAGGGGGCGCATCTGAATGAAGGTATCTGAACAGCATTATCAGGTTGTGTGGCAGGAATTTAGAGTGGATGTATATCGCTCGTTCAAAGAACAACTGACATGGGATGAAATCGTGACAGAAGCCTTTGAAGCATTGCAGGGATTGGCACAGGACTTCTCCACAGTAGAAGAGTTCAAAGACACCGTTTCTGTCTCCATCGTTGTACATTCACGTAAAGCCATTGATTGTGAGATTGATTTCTTCGACCTTCATAGAGACGAGTGAAAGAGTGGGCTTCCACTCTTTTTCTTGTTCACGCATGGTAGGCGAGTGATCGACACTCGCCCTGATTGACCCCCGATTCATCGAGAATCGGGTTAAAGAGGAATTTTTTCGTTGTCCTATGAGGAAACGAAAAAAGAGAACGGCATCGCTTTGCGATACCGATAGAACACGGTTCTTTGTCGCCGTAGTCGGTCCGGTTACTTTTTTACTTGCAAATGTATCATAAACGGCTTAATGACAACGTTTTGTTTAAAGTAGTCTCAATAATTCGAAACAAATTGGTGTCGAAAGCACAAGAATCGTCGAAAGTTGGTCCGTCTATTTTTGAATGATGTTCTATATTCCTGTCAGAGCATTTAAAGCGTGTTTATGGCTCATGGGGCGGGGGCTAAGGCGTTCGGAAGGGCATCGACCACCCAAGCCCCCACAACCCACCGCAACGCCCCTAAATCGAGCGATAACGACACCCCGTCGCCAATAGCGAGATCATCGGAGATGAACCGGCCATTGGCTGCACGTCCGAGGGACGTGTCGGGCTGTACGTTCCTGCACGATTTGACGGGACGCTCGGAGCGTCAGGTCAAGATCAAGGACGTGGGCTTGCCAAGGCAAGCAGGGAACGTTCCGAACGAGTCGGAACGGAAGACCACGAATGTTTACCGTTTTTCCCCTCGGACGATACATCCTATCGAACGTGACGGACTCTGACAGGGCAAGGAACGGCTTCGCTTCTTCCCCTGTCACTCGTACACGTCACGGCGGTCAACATCAAGGGGCAGTCGATTTTTTTCGTCCATAAAACCCTCCTGAACGAAAAAAAGTAGACTGGCTGAGACCCTTGACGTTTCCCTTGCGATGGCTGTTCGTCGAACGTGTCAAAACGGCAAAAATTCACCCTCAGGGGGCGATTTCGCCCGAGGGAAAAACAGGAGGAACTACATAATGAAC
The DNA here is from genome assembly GCF_055635335.1 of Exiguobacterium sp. KKT215. Classification (NCBI taxonomy): domain Bacteria; kingdom Bacillati; phylum Bacillota; class Bacilli; order Caryophanales; genus Exiguobacterium; species Exiguobacterium sp. KKT215. The sequence goes on from NZ_JBVMVX010000003.1 coordinate 11,834, forward strand.
AAGACCATTCAAACACCACTCAACATTCAACTCATTGCAGGGCAACAGGCGATGGTGAATGTAACCCTGATTGATGACGGGACAAAGCATTTCATCACGGCTGATGAAAACAGTTTCGTCGCATTCAAGAAACATGATAACGGGCTAGTGTCTTATGAAAGGTTCGAGACGTTCCCGTGTTGCGTCGCTTACCTACACGGGGGGTTGAGTCCGAAATACCTCAACGAGTTTGACCCACAAAACGAACAAGACACCGAGGACAAGTTGAAATCGTATCGTCAAGCGTCATATGCCGTCGTCATTTCCGAAGACGGCAAAGCCCAAGTTGTCTCTTACAAGTCGGACGAATCCTATGAATTAATCACGGGGAACATCAAAAACGCCTTTTCATGCTACTGCCCGAAAGACATGAAGCACATCGACATTTACCATGATGACGAGTTTCTATTCCGTCCCGACCTTGCTGAAATGCTTCCTACCTTAATTGATATGAGAGAGCGACGTTCACGCATTGATTATCGACAGGACGTGATTCTATACGGGGTTCTCGTCATCGTCTCACACGACAGGCAAGGGGAAACAGTAGGATTACATGACCATGCCATGCGTGAACTGATTGACCGTCTGAACAGCCCGATTCTTACCAACGAACATACGAGAGAATCGCGCAACGTGTTCATCATCACCCCGACTAACTGACCATAAAATCTTATCCGACCCGTCCCTCAACGGACGGGTACGGATAACTAAGGAGACGAGATAGCCATGAACCTAGACGAAAAAAGAAAGTTACGCCTGTTACGAAAAATCAAAGCGTACCGTGAAATCCTTTTTAAAGAGACTGTCCTCCAAATCGAGACCGAGGAAGAAGTCGAGAAAATGGAACGGAAACGTGTTCGGCTCGAACGAGAAATCACGAACACCGTCAATCGAATGTTCCCGACTATCTATCCAATCATCATTCAGGACGTCTTGAAACACCGTGTCGATTTTTATCTTTACGATGTTCCCAAGATGTTGATGAACGAACGATTCGACGGAATCCTCATGACGAGGAAATCGGGCGTCCAGTTCTATTGTTTAGGGACGGACGACGAGAAATCCCATTTCGAGTATTACATGAAGACGGCGAATTTCGTTCGACTCTATGAGGTGAGTGACGGTGAAATCGTCGGAAGCATCCGAGCGTCACGGGCTTTAGAAATCTATGAGGGTATCGAAGCAAGTCATAGAAAGAGCGAAGTGAATTGAAAGAAAGGCACACAACCGTGTGCCTTTTCTTGTATAGATCGTGACCCTGACCCTACGCATGGAGGAATGTGTTCATTGCATGACCACATTCTAATGATTCTATTTGACCGATTCATCGAGAATCGGTTGAAAGAAGGAAGTTTTTTTCTTGCTTTGACGCAATAAAAAAACAGACAGAACATTGTAGTAAACAAACGTCAATGCTATAATTGAATACAAGATTTCCTCTTGGAATTCCTCTGATTATTGCCGTTTTGACGAATAGCATAATCAGTAGGGTGAATTTACCACCAATCAATTCATCCGAACCGATTTTTTTCATGTAAGCCATCGACGTCCTCTTTCTAAGAGGGCGTCTTTTTTTGTTCCATTACGACTATTAGTTGCCACATCTTCCATAACCAATTAAATAAACCTATTTATGGCTCATGGGGCGGGGGCTAAGGCGTTCGGAAGGGCATCGACCACCCAAGCCCCCACAACCCACCGCAACGCCCCTAAATCGAGCGATAACGACACCCCGTCGCCACTAGCGAGATCATCGGAGATGACTGGCCAGTGGCTGCACGTCCGAGGGACGTGTCGGGCTGTACGTTCCTGCACGATTTGACGGGACGCTCGGAGCGTCAGGTCAAGATCAAGACCGTGGGCTTGCCAAGGCAAGCAGGGAACGTTCCGAACGAGTCGGAACGAAGTTCCTTTTTTCCGTTTTTCCCCTCGGACGATACACCCTATCGAACGTGACGGACTCTGACAGGGCAAGGAACGGCTTCGCTTCTTCCCCTGTCACTCGCACACGTCACGGCGGTCAACATCAAGGGGCAGTCGATTTTTTTCGTGGATAGAACGTTCCGAAAAAAAGTAGACTGGCTGAGACCCTTGACGTCTTCCTTGCGATGGCTGTTCGTCGAACGTGTCAAAACGGCAAAAATTCACCCTCAGGGGGCGATTTCGCCCGAGGGAAAAACAGGAGGAACTACATATGACAAAAGCAAAAACAACAAACAAAATCGAAAGACAAGAATATCGGGTCTGTACGGACTCGTGGTACTGTACGGTATATGATGAAAACCAACCACAACGAGGGAAAAAATCTATCTTACTTGAAGCATATGACGATTACGACTCGTATCTAGGCGGTATCACATTTGAAGAATTTGAAGGCATGGCATGGATTGAGGTCATCGAGCATACGGGCATCGGCTATAAAGAGAATAGCCCATTAGGATTTGATGAACTGAAAGAACAAAAGAAAACCCCGACACGAGGACGGAAGATGATTCGAGAGATTCAAACCATCAAACAAGTGATTGTGCAGACTGAAAACGAGAGTGAACTCGATTACATCCGTTCACCACATGACATCGCAAAATTCGCACAACCGATAATCGGTGACCTTGATAGAGAGGTGTTACTCGCTGTCTTATTAAACACCAAAAATCGAATCATAGGAATCCAAAGAGTCAGTGTCGGTGCGTTAAACTCAACCATCGTACACCCAAGAGAAGTTATGAAGGGGGCAATACTCAACAATTGTGCAACCTTTGCTTTGGTTCATCAACATCCGAGCAACGAATGCCAACCGTCAAACGATGATATTGAAGTCACTAAAAGAATGAAAGAAGTAGGAGAGATAATCGGCATCCCGTTGCTCGACCATGTGATTGTCGGATATGAGGAAGGGAATTACGTCAGCTTAAAACAGCATGGATATTGTTAAGCAAAAAAGAGAGTGGGCGACCACTCTTTTTCTTCTGCCCTCGATCCGTCCGAAAAAGTCGAATCGCTCACGAATGGAAGGCGAGTGATGAACACTCGCCCTGATTGACCCCCGATTCATCGAGAATCGGGTTAAAGAGGAACTTTTTCGTTGTCCTATGAGGAAACGAAAAAGAAGAGAACCGGTATCGCTTTGCGATTCCGAATGAAAGAAAAGAGAACAAACCGACCACTGTCCGTTCTCTCTGCTCATTTGATTAAACGAAAAGACCGATGATGTTCACCATCAAGTCTGCCAAGACGATACCAAGCATCCATTTTTCCAAAAGACAACAACTCCTTTCAAATCTGAATTCGAAACGTTTCTGTCTTTATTATAAAAACTGCATCTGAAAAAATTAATCAAATTTGGTTCGAGTTCGTTCGAGCCATTTCAAATTCGAAATACCAGGCTATCATTCTGAAAACCCGATACATTTTTCTGCCCACTTCACTTTCGAGAAAACGACATAATAAAAGCGTGTTTTGGCTCATAGGGACATTCGCTAAGGCAGCCGATGGACGGCTGCCAAGCGACTGGAGACCCTACCGCCTCGTCCTTAAAACGGTCGATAACGACACCCCGTCGCCACTGGCTCGATCATCGGAGATGAACAGGCCAATGGCTGCACGTCCGAAGGACGTGTCGGGCTGTACGTTCCTGTCCGTTTTGACAGTCCTCACGGAGCGTAAGAGCAAGACCGATGACCAAGACCGTGGGCTTGCATGAAGCAAGCAGGGAACGTTCCGAACGAGTCGGAACGGAAGACCACGAATGTTTACCGTTTTTCCCCTCGGACGATACATCCTATCGAACGTGACGGACTCTGACAGGGCAAGGAACGGCTTCGCTTCTTCCCCTGTCACTCGTACACGTCACGGCGGTCAACATCAAGGGGCAGTCGATTTTTTTCGTCCATAAAACCCTCCTGAACGAAAAAAAGTAGACTGACTGAGACCCTTGACGTTTCCCTTGCGATGGCTGTTCGTCGAACGTGTCAAAACGGCAAAAATTCACCCTCAGGGGGCGATTTCGCCCGAGGGAAAAACAGGAGGAACTACATATGTTGCTATTCACAGATTTACAAGTCATTTCAATGAAAGAAGTAAAAGAAATCGAAAAGACGGGATTGCCATTCGGCAAGTTCCTAAGTTATGACGAGACGAATGAGAAATTTGTGGCTGTCGAAAGTCAGTTCGGCAAAGGAGAAGTTCGAGCATTTGAGGAATGGACGGCTTGTGTCGCCTATTTAGAAGGGATTCCACATTATGTAGCCGAAGCTTATGCACTTGAAATCAAGAAGGATAACCCGAAAGCAGACGACCCGAACGACAAATTCATGTTCGATTGGTTCGTCGAAAGAATCGAACGTTACAAGAACTACAAACTGTCCCTCTTGTTCCATTCTTCGAAGGAGCATCCCGAGATCGTGACGCTTGAAAAAGCCGAACAGGGAATGCAGTTGATTTTCAAAGAAAATGAAAAAGCGTGTGAAGAAGTTCAGATAGAAGATTACGTCATCATTCCATACGGAAAAGGTCTCGAATCATCGGTTGATTATGTGCCGAACCAGATCCGTATCTTCAGCGAAAGAAGCGAAAGGGTTTCGCACAATGACTTCGAAGAATTACCGACCATGCTCTTCAAATCACAGGATGGCGATGTTCGTGTCGGGTATGGCGACCGTGTGCTGTACGGGAACGTATTGGTGGTCAGTGAACAAAAGGACTTCGGAGACAGCATCAAATTCTTGACACCGTTCCTTGAAAAAACACGAGTCACGACGTGTCGGGCAGAACGGCTCCACGAAATCCATTGCTTCACGTTCGGCAAACACGTTCGGGAAGAAATCGAACGAATCAAAGGGACGCCACCAGTGACCGAAATCACGGCAGAAGATATTTTTTAACAGAACCGAAGCAGGGACGACCGAACAAACGGTCATCCCTGCTTCCTCAATTCGAAAACGCATGGATGGTGAGGTTTCTAAACAGAACCCTCACCTCATGAATGAATGACCGATTCATCGAGAATCGGTTGGAAAAGGAAATCTTTCGTCCGACTTGAGCCGTCCGAAAGATAAAATCATTGAACAAACAGTCACTCATATTAAACACGGACAAGGATATTCAAATCGGAGCATCTTGACCGATAGAGTGGACGACAGAACCCGATACATTTTTCTACCTACTTCACTTTCAAGAATACGGCATAATAAAAGCGTATTTTGGCTCATAGGGACATTCGCTAAGGCAGCCGATGGATGGCTGCCAAGCGACTGGAGACCCTACCGCCTCGTCCTTAAAACGGTCGATAACGACACCCCGTCGCCACTGGCTCGATCATCGGAGATGAACAGGCCATTGGCTGCACGTCCGAGGGACGTGTCGGGCTGTACGTTCCTGTCCGTTTTGACAGTCCTCACGGAGCGTAAGATCAAGACCAATAGACAAGACCGTGGGCTTGCCAAGGCAAGCAGGGAACGTTCCGAACGAGTCGGAACGAAAGACCACGAATGTTTACCGTTTTTCCCCTCGGACGATACATCCTATCGAACGTGACGGACTCTGACAGGGCAAGGAACGGCTTCGCTTCTTCCCCTGTCACTCGCACACGTCACGGCGGTCAACATCAAGGGGCAGTCGATTTTTTTCGTGGATAGAACGTTCCGAAAAAAAGTAGACTGCTGAGACCCTTGACGTCTCCCTTGCGATGGCTGTTCGTCGAACGTGTCAAAACGGCAAAAATTCACCCTCAGGGGGCGTATTTCGCCCGAGGGAAAACAAAAGGAGACAAACCAAGATGAAACACACAAACGAACAAACCAAATTCTCACAAATCACTAAGCTGTTGGACGGCGATGTTTATGCGATGGTGAGCACACGTTCAGGAGTCGTGCATTTTGCGGTGAAGGACGACAAGTACCGAGCATTCGTCCCTGCAAACCGAACGGTCATCCTGATTCGCCCGTTTGACGGGAAGCAACCGAGCCATGAATGGCTCGTCGATAACGCAATCAAGGCACTCGAACAATTTCAATCAAACTAATCGGCGGTGAGGGTGGGAAACCACTCTCACACCATAAAAAATCAGGAGGTACATATTATGAAAACTTGCATGTATTGTGGAACAGAAGTAACGGTAAAGGAGACGGTCGCACATTGTGATTTTTGTCAGATGGAGTTGGCAGCGTCGGAAGTCATGGAGAACGGTGGACGTAAAAAGAACGTGGTCAAACCACTCGTTGATTTGAGTAACATGATGAAATCGACAAAGGAACTGATGATGATGAGCACCTACGAACTACTCGCCTTGTTACAACTGGTGAGAAAGGATCGATCATCGTCATACGATACCATGATCCAAGTGAAGACCCTTCTTCAAAAGGCGAAGGACGATAAGGACGAGGTTACGGCGAAATCATTAGAAGAAACGCTTGAAGGGGTCGTCGAGGACTATGCGTTCGTGACACGGAAGATGTGGGTCATCGAAAACATCTTGGCTGAACGCATGGACACGGTTCCTGCACGAATCACTGACCAATACCTCGAACGCTTCTTCGAAAAAATCCAATCACGGAAATCGACTCCGATGCTGTTTGCTTCGGCAAAGAAGACTGTAAATCATTGATGTGATTATTAACAATAAACTATTTTAATTTTAAAATATGTAGTATAATGAAAGTAAGGAAAAAACAGTATTCATTTTATGTAAGGAGTGAAGATATGGCAACGATCGACTATCAAGAATTGGTCGCAGGGAAGACCGAAAAGGTCTTTGAAAAATTGGTTTTCAATCGAATCCAAGATGAAATGAAAGTCGTGCAGCAGCATCTTTTGAGTGTCGCTGAATCGAATGCGGAATTGACAGGTGGTGATGTTGGAGAAATGCAAAAGATTCTAGTCGATTCATTTTTGAACACGAAAGAACAGGTCGTCGTAAAGGGCGACGGGGATGCACCGATCCACTTCTCAGATTTGGAAATGTTCATGAACTCAATCTCGAAGGAAAAGAAAGACGCACTGTTCATGGAAGTGTTCAACCTCTTCCTAGAAGATGAATCTGAGAAACGGAAGGGAGGAGTATAAAGGTGAAGATCACGGCAGTAGTCAAGAGTGATGCGTTGTTCAGTCTCTTGAATCGTAAAATGACCACCATCAAGAATCTTCCCGAATTCGAAATGACAATCTGTTCTTCGATGAAAGCTTTGGAAGACAGCCTTGAGTTCACGAATCCCGACCTCTACATCTTGCACGAGACGATGGAGGGAAGCGAAACCTACATTCAAATGTTACGTGAGAAAGGCGTCCGTTTCTTCTTGTTCGAACAAAACTTGCAGGCGTTAGAGTCCTATCTGATCGAGCACTTCGGGGTCGATGAAGAAATCATCGAAGACGAGTTGCAAGATGAACTGGACGAAAACATGAGGAAAGAACGTATCGTCTACCAAGAAAAAATCATTGAACGAGAAAAAATCGAACGGATTTATGAGAGCATCCCATTTAAAATCATCGTCGTCGGTTCGTTGAATCGTTCGGCAGGCTCGACAATCTTAGCGACAAATCTCGCTAGAATGGTCGGAGAACGAGGGTTATCCGTCTCATATGTAGAGCATCCATTGATTAAGCCATACATGTACGACTATCTCCAAATCCATGAGGAAACCGATTCGTACTTCGACTTGAGTCGATTCGTTCGGGAAGAACAAATGGGAAATCTCAAAGAACGTCCGTTCACTAAGTTCGGTGTAAATTGGCACGTCATTGATTCGCTCAAGCCGAGCCTGACTGAATTTGAATACCATCAACTTCTCATGTTGACTCATGCGACAGAGAGTAACATCGTCATCCTAGACATTTCCGACAGGTGGCGTGATCCCGAAGTCCAAAAACTTATGCGACTCGCAAGCCTTGTCTTGGTGGCGGTCGAACCTGATCCAATCAAGTTTGACTATGCCAATCTGAACTATGAAGAATACGGCATCGACGTACCGACACCTGAGTACACGGCGATGAAGCATCTGAGGGAGCAAGTCGGGAACAATTACGAACTTGTTCTGATGAAAGACTTTAAAGAGAAAGACGTTCGCACACTCAATCAGATTTATGAACAGTTGAAACGTCCCATTGCTACGCTGCCATACATCGAATATCCGATGGTGATCCAAGCGTTACAGGAGACAAAACTTCTATATGATATAAACAGTACGTTGAAAAATCAATTTGAGACTAATTTACTATCAATAATCAGTAGATTTTTACCAAAAGATTTAGTAGAATTACCGAGTAAGCGAAAAACATTTCTTGGTAGGATTATGAAATAGAGCGCTCAACTTACCAAATACGGTAAGTTAATTTTTAGCGAAAGGAGTAGTCATGACTACCGAACATATATTCTCAATTGTTTTTCTTCTATATATGATGGTGAACGTCGTGTACGACCTGAAATACCACATCACCAAGAATTTCCTGCATTACCCGATGGCGGTTCTTCTGTTGGCGATTGCATTCGGCACAGGGCAGTTCATCAGCACATTACTTATTGGTATCTGTACGCTCGCTTTCTTCATCCTGTTTAGTAAGTTGCCGATACTTTCCTTTGGGGCAGGGGATGTGAAGATGCTCGTGAACGTGTTCATGTTCTTGAACATCGTTTCATATTGGGACACCATGTTTTTGTTCCTCACGGCAGTCGTCGTCTACATCTTTGTCAGCTTGATCGGAGAGATCGGGATAAGAACGGTCAAAGGAAACTGGAAAGGTACGCAAGTTCATGCGGAAGCACCGTTCATCTTCACGGCACTTCTCATTCTCCAATCCTTAATCTAGTAAGAACAAAAAAACGAAAAAGGGGTTTTAGAACATGATTAAAAAAATTACAACGAGCCTTGGGGTCTTGGCTCTCTCAGTCGGGTTGCTTACATCACCACTAACTGCAAAGGCAGACGGCGACCGTACAACTTGTACGATGACGATTTACGCAAGCAAACACCAAGGCGGCACTCGTGCTCAAGCAACTGGTGAATGTAAAGGGCTTGTCACTGGTGGTTACAACAAGGCAGACAAGTATTTCGTGGCAGAAGGAATGTACACAGGAAAAGTCGTGAACGGACAAACTGTTGAATTGGTACTCGCAAGTGGAAAATATCTCTTTGCGGATCTCACATTCTACACTGTGAACGATTACCAAGAGCCTGCACCTGCACCGACGCCTGCACCAAAACCTGAGCCGAAGCCGACTCCACCGCCTGCACCGAAACCTGCACCAACGCCTGCACCGAAACCTGCACCTGCACCAACGCCTGCACCAAAACCTGCACCTGCACCAACGCAACCTGCACCAAAACCTGCACCAACTCAACCAAGCAAGCCTAGTGACTCTCCCAAAAGTGACGAAAAAGTTTCCTCACAAACAAAACCGAGTACACAAACCAATCAAACGGGGCAAAAAAGTGAAGAAAAGCAAACAAGTAGTGTCGCAACCAAAAACGACAGCCAAAAAGACGACGCAAAATCAGACGAAAAAGTAACTGCCGAGACGAAAGAAAAAGCATCGGATGACAAAAAAGAAGCAGACAAAAAAGAAGAGAATGAGACTGCTGAAAAGAAAGACGACAAGAAAAAGGACATTGAGAAATCGGAATCGGACAAGAATACAGAATCAGACGAGAAATCGGATGACGTCAAAGAAAACGTCGTGACTGAGATCAAGACACCGAATCTAACGGCAGGAGAAACGAAAAGCAATAACGGGTTCTTGTTCGGCGGACTGGCCGTCGGTAGTGCTGCCGTTGCAGGCGTCCTCTACTTTGTGTTCAGAAAGAAGTTTTAAGACATGAAAAAACTTGTCGCAACAACGATGTTGCTTCTCGTTTTGATAAGTAGTAACTCCGTCAATGCCAATCCATATGACGTTCCTTCATCAGTAAGAAGTGGATGGAACAAAAACTACGGTTCGAACGATCACGACATGGAAAAAGGGTTACGGCTCTCCTATGACGTCTACAACGAAAAGTATATCAACGACGGTTATCGCATCACTTCAAGGGACTTTGGAAAAGGGAACTTACAGTATTTCAACTTCACGGGATATGCGGTCTTATTCGGTCACAAACGCCATACCTCAACCAATAACAAGACGTATATTGTCGCCCGTAAAGTAGCAGGAAAAAACAACATCGGATCGACTAAAGTCTTTAGTGCAGATCAATTCGGAAATCTATCTGCAACGGAAGACCTTGAATATAACAACCAAGGGGCGGGCGTGTGGAACGAATGTGCTGCTACGGCGACCAACAGAAACAACCTGACCTGTAACATGCGATATGACAACGTTGGATTCTCCGCCTATCTACCGTTAAGAGAGCTATTCCCTGACGACTACGAGAACGCAGAGTGGGCATTGTTCATCGTCAAAAAGGTTGATAACTGGATCGTCTACACGCAATTGAAGACACCGTTTGAATTTGGTAACCGAGCATGGGGCAAAGGGAATCTGAGCATGAGGTCGGGCGGACAAGCCAACATGGTCAAAACGCTAGACTATCCTGTTACCCGAAGAACTTACCCACGGCAACTGCCGAGTCAAGTCGGTCAAAGGTATTTCGCAGTTGACCGTCTCTATCGGATGGTTGACCAAGAAGAAACTCAGACGACGATTTGGTTAGGAATGAGAACACCCGAGGACAACAATGCGACTCGATGGGCGAACAGTGTCTACTTTGGAACGGCAGGAACGCAAGCAAGGTTGAAGTACACGCCGACGCAAGCACCACCGCCACCACCGACGAAGCCATCCAAGCCCGACGGGATGTGTAAGCCACCTGTCACGCCACCACCTCGCTATAATTATGAGTTTGACTTTGAAGCACGAGAGATCGACGGGAAGACGGTTCAAGCAAACACGACGACCCGAACGACCGTCAAGTTCTATCGCAAATCCTTTGCGACGAAACGCAATGCTGTTAAAGAAGATATTCGAGACGACATTCTCTATCGTCAGTCCTTGAGATCGACCCAACAAGCACAATACATTTCAGAACGAAACACGTACAACGATTTAAATGCGAAATACGACGCTGCCGTTAAGGCAGGCGACAATACCAAGGCACAACAGTACGCCGACCAAATGAAGCCCGTCCTACAACGGATGGCAAACCTCGAATGTAGCATCAACTCGCTACACGTCGAGATCGCTCATTATCAACAAGAATACAATGACCTAGTTGAAAAAGAGACGAACCTCCAACGGGTTGTCACAAGCTACACGGTCAAATTCGATGGGCAAAACGTGGCGTTCAAAACCATCGGGCTTATCGAAGACGAATTCAGTGTCGCAGAGATTGACTGGATTCTACCGAGAGACGGCTTTGTGGAAGGGAACATCAACTCGAACCGTTACTCCTATCACGGTGTCACTGAAGAGACATATGAGAACAACATGATTGATACGTCGATCTATGTCGCTTCGAATGAATCTGTTCTGATGTGCTCTCCTCTAGGAGAAGCATCGGAAATGTCAGGTGTTGTCCGTACTGTCAACAACAGTGAAGAAGGAGAGACGATGTACGGTGAACGTGTCATCACGTCACTCTCGATCCCGAGCAATCATATGACCCGTAAGGCAGGGTACGGATTCGATTACACAGTTTCTTCTATCTATCAGAACGACGACCCTCTATCGAACGGAACAGGAACGAAGCAAGTGAAATCGTACTTCCCGACATTATCGAACCACCTTCCATATCCCTATCGGACTGGAATCGGCTTTGGTGATTTTACGGTCGGTGGGTATGAAGCAAATCTCAACCGAATGAACACAACGACATTCAAACTGCCGAACGTCTATCTTGAGAAATTCAGTGGGAATGTATTCGATTCGAACACATCGTCGCATCCAAGACGAAATCTATCTGACGTACTAATTAACGGAGGGACGAAGTTCTATATCCCGTTCGATTATCCGAACGGATCACTCGAATTCGATACAGTTGCGACGGGTGCAGGAATCAACAACATGACAACTTGTGTATCGGGTGGCGTCAACGTCGAAGGTTCGCCAATCAATGATTTGAACGGCAACGACGACTTCTACCAACGTCCTTTGTCTCCTGACGAACCGTTCCCAACGGGGATCGGTTGGAACATGAAAAACAACGTGACAACAATCAACTCATTGAAAACTTGGTACAACAACTGGTCGAACGACCCATTCAATCCAAGTTCAAGCTACAACTCAACTTATTACCTTACAAGAGATAAGATTGCTGAAATTCAAAAATATGCTGAAATGAACCCACTTCAAAAAGGCAAGTCCATGTTCAATCAAATCAGTATTCCGAGAAAGAAGTGATGCTACATGAGTAAAGTGATATGGGGTGGCTTCGTAACATTCTTCGCAATGTTCGTGATTGTATTTTATGTCGCCTACAATGAGACGGCTTTCGTTGCCACGGACAATCAAAACGCACTCGATAACGGCACACGAAACGCTCTGAATCAATCCGTGAATATGGGGCATCTCAGGGTCAGTGAGGAAGTGACCATTGACCCCGAGGTAGCCAAAGAAGCACTCGTCCGAAACTATGCTCAGTCGGTGAACTACCGAGACGGTGACCGTTTCCTGAACATTTACTACCTGACTGACCAACCGATCATCGCAACCGATGCGTACACAAGCCTTGAGGGAAGTACGAACTTCACGAAAAAAGAAGAGACCATTTCTCGTAGCCGTAACGTGTACATCATCGAAGCTAAAAAACTAAACCGATAAGGAGAAACACAATGAAGAAGAAGAAAAGGCTTCAAAAACAACTGGTGGCTGCCTTTCTCGTCATCTCGCTTGTATGTGGAATCGTCTTCTATACGAGATTTCAAATCAGTGCCGAGATTGACGCCGTGAATGTCGTCTATACAAAGGCGGAAATCCCACCAAGAACAGAAATCACGGAAGACATGATTACGATGAAGGAAGTCCCGAGCCGAGCCGTCCCACCAAACGCCATCACAGACCCGAACAAGGTCATCGGCAAATGGACGGTCAGTGGATTCGGAATTCCGAAGAACTCAATGCTTTACGATGAAAAAATTCTAGCCAAAGATCAACTTCCTGATAGTGCGATTCTGAATCTTAAAGATAACGAAGTGGCATTCCCGTTACTCGTTGACCTCGAAACCTCATTAGGGAACAGTATCATCCCGAATGCAAATGTAGACCTCTATTTCCGTTCTAAAAAGGACAACAGTGAGGGCAAGGTCATGTACGGTCGCTTAGGAGCGAATGTCCGTGTCGTAGCTGTAAAGGATGCTCAAGCATCGAACGTCTTCCAAAACGAAGGGAAGCAAGAACAGAACGAGGAGCAAAACACGGCAAGCACAGAACCGTCACTCGCATCCATCTATATCTTTGCCGTCCCAAGTGAACTGAACGGGGCATTAAACAAAGCAAAATTGGTCGGGGATGTAGTCCCTGTCGCCACAAGCCAGTCTTATAACCCGTCGGCTGAGGGCGAGGAATTGTCAGACGAAGAAATCATGCGTTACATCAACGGTGAGTATGAAGAAACAGAAGAGGGAGGAGAAGAGACCCAATGAAAAAGAAAAAAATCATTTCTTTCTATGCCAATGCTGAATCACAAGGCTTGAGAACGGTATCGTTGGCTTTCTCGAACTTGCTTGCACAACAAAATTACAGCGTCTTGTACGTCGAACTCGATACAAACAATCCACTCATTTCAAAAGCCCTTCAAATCCATACGGAGGGCAAGGACATTAACAGTTACTTTGAACGCACCACACAAGGCGAATTCGCGTCCGTCAAAAACTATATCCTCTCGCATGAAGACATTGTGGCGAATGGTGATCGCAAGCAAAAGGCAATCTATCAAGGCATCGAAAAAGAAGTCTCGTTCCTCGTCTTCCCGATGGATATTAAAGACGTCGATGTTCCCGACCTGATTGATTATTCGGAAGAGAACGTAGAAGAGTTTGTACTTGATTATGTGGAACGGTTCACCTCGACGCTGCTAGAACAAGAGTACGACTTCATCGTATGTAAACTCGCTACCGACGTCGATCATATGTTCACATTTGAAATGATGAAACATAGTGACCACATCATTTCTGTCACGACCCCTTCTATCACGAAACTGATGAAGCAAAAGGATGCGAAACGATTCCTGTTCGAGCAAAACAAAGAGTTACGGGATAAATGGCATGACGTTCTAAACATGGCGAGTGAGGAAGTGCCAGGTAGTGAGTATAAGAGTCTCCTCGACACAAACTGCATCATCCCGTTCGATCCAGAGCGTCAAAAAGAAGAATTGGCTTTACAGCCTGATTCAGAATTGATCCGTCAAAAACTAGAACGGCTCGTCTTAGATTTAGGTATTCAAATCCAAGTGACGGTAGAAAATCAGAATTCAACGCTCTTACAAAAAGTATTTAGTGGACGGGGGTAATGACTCGTGAAGAACACATTACCGAAATATCGGCAACCGAACCTGAGAAACAAAAACCGACTCAACCTCGACAATCTCGTGTACCTGAACGTTCAATCAGGGACGAGAACATCGAACCGACGAAGTGAAGGGTTAGACACCCGAGTAATCGAGGACGTCAAAACAACCCTCAAGACAGATGAATACAAGGAATTGATTCGAGATGCGTTCGGAAACGAATCAAAACGTGCTAAACTTCGACAACAAATCACCAAGATCATTTCCAAGACAGACTTCACACAGCGTCACAGAGAATATTTAGACGACCTGACTTTGGACGAAGTAACAAATATCATCGTCGAACGTATCGTTGGACTGGACGTGCTCGAAGAACTCCGAAACGACCCTGACATTACCGACATCTCATGTAACGGGTACGACAACATTTGGGTTGACCACGTTACAAAAGGAAAGTATCACGTCGATTTGAAATTCGACAACGAACAGTCGTATGTCGAATTATTGAGCCGTTTCGCATTCGCCAGTGACCAAAACTTCTCATATGGTAGCCCGTCATTTGATGCGATTTTCCCTCAAATCCGTATCAACGTCGTCGGTTTCGATTTAAGTCCGAGTCCGAATTTACAGATGCGGACAATCTCTAAGAACCTACGTTTGAGTAAAGACTACATGATTCAATCGGGATATATGGACGAGAACATTTATAACCTGTTGAGCCTGACATTCGCCACCCAATCACACTTGATTGGTGGAGAAACAGGTACAGGGAAAACAGAATTGCTCCGATACTTCACACGCTATACGAAACCGAACGCAACCATCATCATGATTGAAGATACGCCTGAATCTTACCTTGATGAAATTTATCCTAAAGATAAATTCTCCATCAAGATGTGGAAGAACCGTGGGGCGAAGGGAGACAGTGGGACGGAATACGGCTATCAATACCACTTGAAAAACGCCATGCGTCAAAACCCTGACTACATCATGATTCAAGAATCTCGTGGCGGAGAAGCGTTATTCATCCTGAAAGCCGTCGGGACAGGTCATATCGTCAATACGACGCTGCACTCAAAATCGGCATTCGGTTCGGTCTCACGATTCGTTGATTTGTGTCAAGAAGGTGAGATGCAAGAAGCCCATATCTATGGCAATCGAATCGTCTCAGAGGACGGTTTCAGAATCGGGATTCATCTAAAACGATTCGGGAACGTCCGACGTATTCATGAAGTCGTCGAGTATAGAGGATTCGAAAACGGTAAAGCGATCGGAAATACACTTGTCAGATTTAACGAGATGACAGAACGTCACGAAATCCAATCGGCTATGTCGCCCGAACTTTGGCAGGAACTAATGAGTTATCACAGGGACTTGGCAGCCATCGAAGCTTTCGCCCCTCTCAAGGCGGTGAACGTATGACCCTTCAAGATGTGTTGAACGTGCTCATGTTGTTCGTCATCGGCATCGTCGCCTACGTGTTGATTCTGAAAGTGATCGACTTCGAACCATCGTCGAAACGAAAACGTCTTTCTAAGGTCTTGAATGACTCCGAAGACGAACGAAAAACAATCCGAAGCCGATACCCGTTCCTGAACTATCTTGTTCCATCCTATGTTATGGAACAAGCCGAGCAATACCATAAACCATACACCAAACAAATGTATGTCACTTATTTCATCACTGGAACGGTGATCGGCATTATCGCATTCTTTGTCTACTTCAAAGCGTTTCTCACATTGATTCCGTTATCGTTGCTAGGTGGTGTCGTCGCAACTGTCATCAAACTTCACACCATCAAGCGTGATTATATCCAAGAGACTGACCATCATCTCAGTGTGTATATGTCGTCTCTCACGACGGCATACGGCACGTTCGGCAATTTAAAAGGAGCGATTTCCTCCATCTTGCCGAGCCTAGAAGAACCGTTGAAGTCAAGGTTAGAAAAGGCATACCTCATTTTGAGTGAGGGTAAGACGCCGAAACAAGCGTTTCACGACTTCAACAAAGCCTATCCCCAAAAGATCGTCCTACTGTTCCATGACCAAATCCAAGTCATTGAGGACAGTGGGAGTTCTGATACAAGCAGACTTCGAGAAGTCGCCAACCAAATGAAGAAAAAGGAGGTCTTCAAACAGCGTCTCGCAATGGTGTATCGTTCTCAGTTCAAAATATGGCGAACGTTATGTCTACTGATGTTCTCGATCCCGTTCATGTTCATCCTGATTTCGTATGACAATTTCTTAGCCATACAAAACAACGCCGTATCAAACATCATCATGTTCATCGCCTTGATCTATGTATTATTCATCTACACACGGTTGGCAAAGATTGAAATTTATGACCCGACCGACTCTTAAAAACTAAACACATTCAAAGGAGCAACTAACCATGTTAACAACCTACTCACAGAAACTTTACGCTAAAGCAGAAATCCTCAAAGGGAACGTCATCGAACGTGTCCGTAACTTCAACTCAGAAGAAACGTCGGCTAAAGGAACGTCGGAAGAAGGCGTGCTCGTCTATATCGGTGTCGCCCTTGGAATCCTTGTCGGAGCAATCGTCATCTTGTTCGGTAAGGACGTCTTCACGGTCGTCATGAACCAGTTCAAGACAGGAACTTCAAAAGTACCGACAGGATGGCAGTAAGACAGCATGGATATGATTGAGAACGTGACACTAACTCAAGTCATATCGGTCGTCCTTCTAGTCCTTATCGGTGTCCTCGCTTACAAGACAATTCTTACGCTCTCTGATATTCAGGTGCGTAAGAAATATGTCTTGAAGTCGGTATTGAAACAAGAACAGGAGGAACGAGAGAATGCCAGGGACTTACCGTTCTTAGAACGGTTCACATCTTGGAATCGGTATCGAGCCTATATCGAATACCAACTAGAAGATGCCAAGTCACCGCAATCATTCAATCGCTTCATGCTCATTCGATTCGGATTGGCATTCATGGCTGTCATTTACGCTTACGGTATCGGGAGTGCGTTTGATGTACCGGTCATCACATACATCTCATTGCCCGTCGCCGTACTGATCTTCAATATCCCGATGAAACGATTGCAGAAACGAAAAGAAAATTATCTCAATCAACTACGGATGGAACTGCCTGACTATTTCTCTTCGCTCTCCATCCTGTTAGAAAGTCGCTCGCCGTTGACGGCAATCAAAGAGAGTATCACTTATGCAGGTGAACACTTACATCCGTATGTCGAGAACCTTATCACGGAGATCGAGCTATATCCTGCCGATTCACGTCCGTTCGTCAACTTTGCGAATCGGGTTCAAATCCGAGAAGCGAAGGAATTCATGATCGCCCTCGAACAGATGATGAAAGTCGATACCAAAAACTCAGCAAGCATCTTGAACTATCAGTTAGAAATCATGAGTGAGTTGAAGGAAGGGACGTATAACGAAGAGATCGAGAATCGTGAAAACGTGCTTGATAACTACATCATCTCGATTATCCTTCCATACATCGTCGTCATTCTCACGTTTGTCGGTGTGCTCATGTATACGCAGTTCTCAAACTTCACAACATTCTAATACACATTCAAAGGAGCAATTAACCATGTTAACAACCTACTCACAGAAACTTTACGCTAAAGCAGAAATCTTCAAAGGGAACGTCATCGAACGTGTCCGTAACTTCAACTCAGAAGAAACGTCGGCTAAAGGGACGTCGGAAGAAGGTGTGCTCGTCTATATCGGTGTCGCCCTTGGAATCCTCGTCGGAGCAATCGTCATCTTGTTCGGTAAGGACGTCTTCACGGTCGTCATGAACCAATTCAAGTCAGGAACTTCAAAAGTACCAACAGGATGGCAATAAGATTTAAAAGGGCAGTCATTCAACTGACTGCCCTTTTATCAAATCAAAGGAGGATTTAAGATGAAGGGAATTGTAGGAACGGCTTTTGCTCTACTCATGCTCATACCATTTATAATTTTCATTCCCGATCTAGCGATTTATGGAGTCCAATCGCACCAAGCGTCAGTAGTGGCAGCCGATATTACTCGGGAAGCCGAGATGCGAGGGGGCGTCACCCCTTCACTCAAACAATATGCAGAAACACGGTTAGACGAGACGGGATTAAAACAGAATGGATATAGTGTCACTTATAACGTCCAAGGAAGACCCGACGGACTTGCCGACCATTTAGGTCAGATTCAAGTGACGGTCAACGGCGAATATCGCTTCAAGGCATTCAATTTTCTCAATACAGGAGCCATGACTTTATCCGTTCAAAAGAGAGAGACAGGAACTTCACAGGTATGGAAACGATAAAAAACGTCACTACTTCAATATATGGATATGATACACTCAATCTGATTAAAGGGCGTACGGCAATATGGTGAACGTACCCCAAAGATTGGAGTTTCCATGTATGTCTTATCCTACAAAAACCTATAAGGTACACCCATTTTACAAAGTGTTGTTCGATAGTGTCTTCGACGTTCTGAGCAACCAAAAGTCACCCTTTCTCGAATGGATCATGGATAGGCATTTAGGTACAGACGCTAAAGAATCATTGTCACAGTACAGTTACAACGAGTTATTCATCGACATGATTCGCAGATTGGAGACACGACTAAGGGAAGTCACGTTAGAAGATTTATCGTTCGAATTAAAGACCAAAGGAAGATTCATCGAATTGATGGGAGCATATCGGGACAACCCGTATCTTCCTACGACGTTGACAATCTTCACCGTCCGAATTTCCAATGAAGAAGTACAACGGGTCAGTCAAATCAAAAATGGTTACTTGCTCAAAGAAGTCGTCCAGATCGCATTTATCAACTATTTAAGTGAGTTGGATGACGATGTGTACACACTAGTGAAGCAAACGTTTTTAAAGGCGATTGAACCAAAGAATTGAAAAGGGATGCTGCTGTCTCGTTTCGGGGGAATGAATTTGAAGTGGTTTAAAGGTAATATTGTCAATTTGTACGTGGCAGGAAGTATTACCGTGTTTATTATCATGTATCATTTACAGAACAATTATATGGTCGGCACGAATGCTCACAACCGAGTCACGATATTTTTCTTCACGTTCTGTATCGGGATCGTGATATTAAGTGGGGTAGGACTCCGCCGATGTATCGACCGATTTGAAAAGTGGTATGACAAAACGAATAGCATCGAACAAGAGTAGGGGCATCCCTGCTCTTTTTTTATGTTAAAAGCGTTTTATGGCTCATGGGGCGGGGGCTAAGGTGTTCGGAAGGGCATCGACCACCCAAGCCCCCACAACCCACCGCAACGCCCCTAAATCGAGCGATAACGACACCCCGTCGCCACTAGCAAGGTCATCGGAGATGAACTGGCCAGTGGCTGCACGTCCGAGGGACGTGTCGGGCTGTACGTTCCTGCACGATTTGACGGGACGCTCGGAGCGTCAGGTCAAGACCTTGAAAGGCAACGAATGTTTACCGTTTTTCCCCTCGGACGATACACCCTATCGAACGTGACGGACTCTGACAGGGCA
This sequence comes from Exiguobacterium sp. KKT215, assembly GCF_055635335.1. Taxonomy (NCBI): domain Bacteria; kingdom Bacillati; phylum Bacillota; class Bacilli; order Caryophanales; genus Exiguobacterium; species Exiguobacterium sp. KKT215. The sequence continues at coordinate 31,791 of NZ_JBVMVX010000003.1, forward strand.
AGGAACGGCTTCGCTTCTTCCCCTGTCACTCGCACACGTCACGGCGGTCAACATCAAGGGGCAGTCGATTTTTTTCGTCCATAAAACGCTCCTGAACGAAAAAAAGTAGACTGGCTGAGACCCTTGACGTCTCCCTTGCGATGGCTGTTCGTCTAACGTGTCAAAACGGCAAAAATTCACCCTCAGGGGGCGATTTCGCCCGAGGGAAAACAAAGGGAGACAGACCAACATGAAAATCACAGAACTTCAAAAAATCACAGGAAAACGCTATTCTTCTCGCAAAAAACAGATGGAGTTGATTCAGGGGATGGCAGACCAAGCGACCGTTCGGACGGGCGTATACGGGAAAGTTGTCGTGGAAGAACGGGATGAACATATGGTCTTTCATTTCGAGAATGAACACTACGGAAAGATTGAAGCCACCTTCAAAACGGTAGAGCAATTGGAAGAAATCAAGTCGGGTGTCTACATGGCGTATCATGAAGCAGAAAACATTCACTACCGTCTTTCATTCACACCGACGAACGTGACAGAGATGAAGATCAAGGACGCCAGTAGCTTGTTCGAGACGTTGACCGAAGGAAACAAGCCGACGTACACGACCATCCTGAATCGCATTGAGAACGTGCGTGGAGAGCAACGGTGGTACATCGAAAACTTGCTCGAAGTCCATGCTTATATCAACAAGAAAGCTTTCGAATATGCGTATGCACAACACGTCGTCAACATGAAAAATCTTGACCAAAGAAATGCAGAGAGAGCCTAACAATAAAGAACATTCGGGATGACTCAAGTCATCCTGATTGTTCATTGGGTTCAAGAAGCGATTCTAGGTACGAATAAAAATAGATTCTTTACATTATTTAATGTATTTATTATTGTTTTTGAATCAAGAGCGTGCTATAATAAAAGAGTAAGTTAGGAAAGGAGTTCAAGTGCAATACATAAAATCGGATGGAGGTGAAGGGATGGATTTATCAACGATTATCCTCGGTATGTGGAGTTCGAGTGTCTCGCTTGTGATTCTCTTGGTTCTCGTCGGTCTCGTCTTTAAAATGGTTCTCAGGCTCGTCATGAGTGTGGTCAAGATCCTCGTACCAACCTTGTTTGTCGCCACCATGTACTACTTCTTATTTGTTTAAACAAAATTCGGATGACGGAATGCCACACGCTTTTGTAACTCGACATTACAGAATCACGGCTTTCCTGTCAGGGGAAGGAAAATGAGTCATGACTACTGCATTGAACAATCAAGTAACGGAGAATGCGACGGAGGAATTGGTAAGACGGTATGCGACTGTAATCGTGAAGAAGATCATGTCGCAAATCGAATCGAACGAGAAAAAACGAGAAAAGGCGACACAGACGAAGATGGATGCTGCACTCACTGGTAACGGTGTCCGTAGCATGAGACACTGGAAAGCGACGGCGAGCATCGAGACCTATTATGAAGAGAATGAGAGGTTGTTCGGGGAGTTGGTACACATCAACTCAATCACAAATTTCACGACGAACTTGCATCAAGATCGCTATAAATTTGTTGAAAAATACCCGTTCGCCTTAAACGAATTGATGAATCGGGCGTAAGCCCGAGGAAGGGGCATGGAATGGCTAGTAGTTATATGGGTTTGATATTCGTTGCAAACATCTTGCTAATCGAATATATGATACGAAGGTTTAACAAGGAGAAGCAGGCTCAGGGCGATAAGGTGAGCCTGTACAAAGGACTCCTGATTTCAACGGTTCTCTTTTCAATCGCTTGGGGGGCAGGCGACACGATACTGCTTCCCTCGCTTCTGCTTTATATCGTCATTGGGCAAGTGCTCGTGATAGGGTATAAACGGTCGATAGAGTAAATCAAGACAACAAAAAAAAACGCATGGCGGATTGCCACACGCTCTTATAACTCGACACTATAAGTATAGCGTATCAATGGCTATCCTGTCAGCAAAGGCGGGAGAATTTAAAATGGTCAAAAATTCAGCCACTATGATGTTGGTTCAGGTATTATTGCTTGTCATCTCATTCATGAGTTCGATCCTTGCTAAAAACGTGGAATACATGTCAGGAATGTGGGTCTTTTCAGTCTTTATGGTCATCGGAAGTGTCATGGGATTCATGGCGTTGCTATGGTTGCACGAGTCAGTTGAAGGGGAGATGAATTGATGGAATTTATTTTGTATCGTCAGAGCGACTTAAAGGCACATGAGCCGATCCGTTCGCTTCAAAACAGTCAGTTGGTCGTCGATACCGTCCGAGCCGTTTTTGAGGGCTTGGACGATTCGGACGACGTGCTTAGATTGAATATTCAAGATGGTGAACGAGTCCTCTTGTACACACCTTATGCTGTCTGTATTATTGACCGAGAGAACGTGACGCTTTTGGAAAAAGATGATGTTCGAAAGATTTATCTCGCACTTTTTAAATGAAATTATAATGTTATGAAATGAGGAATAAATATGGAAAGAGAAAGTAACGACAACAATAACGTGGATTCCGAAGAATACAAGTCTTTTAATATCTTTTTCATTTCGACGCTTGTGTTAGTCATGTGTTTCTGCATTTTCGTTTTATTTATGGAGAGTAGTAGCCTAGTAAAAAAAGATACGGAATGGCAGCTAGTTGCCAATGAAGAAACACAAGTTAAAGACGTACGTTTTAAACAAACATGGAATACGGGAAGTCGAATCACGATGGATACAGAACAAGGGTCAGTAGTTCTCGATATAACCAAAATTGATTATTTTGTATCCACTGACAAACCATCTTACTTTGAAGTACGAGTGTTTAAGGAAAACCATCATTACGCTAACTGGGTTCCTGAACTAATTAAAAAATCTGAAAGAAAACGTGCGATGCTTACATTATATATCAATGAGAATGACACGAACGAGGTAAGCAAGCGTTTCGCTGACAACTTGGGTAGAACATTGATCTTTATTAAAGGGGAGGATTTCACAGGTGAATTGAAAGATTCCTATACGTCTTTGCCTGACGATTTCGATGCGAATGCAGATGTGGTTTATTGATACTTGTCGTTCGGCTCGTTCGCTAAAGATGAACAGGCCGAACGGCTGCGTGTCTAAAAGGTATTGAACTTAAAGGTTAGGGGTGGATGAAATGCAACTGCAAAACATTCTTGAAACATTTAAAGAACCATTTCTCATTGTCACGGCTATTGGTGGATGGCTTATGTTTGTGGACTTCACAAAAAAACTTTATTGGGACTACTGGACGAGATCATGGAGGGTTAAGCAAATCACCTTCATCTACGGGGTTACGACTCTTGTAATGGCATACGGGTATTTTCAAGCGTGGAATCTGTTCTTAGAAGAGTGGAAACCTGTGCACTCCGAGACGAGACTTATACTCACGATGTTGCTTATTGTAGGGACTCCAATCCTCTCTGATTGGGTTATTTTTCAATATGATAAACACTTGCGTAAACAGGTACGGAAACTTGCGGAAGAGTTGAAAAAACAAGAACACAAATATGAAGAATGAAAAACTTCGTATTAAGAAAAACGGAGGACGTAAATCATGAGCGTTTTTGCTTTAACAATTATTGTTCTATTGGCTGTTCATTCAACGTGGATTGTCTATCACTCATTCGTCGGAAAAGTTAATCTTATTCACGATCTAGGAGGAAATAGAATTAAGGAACGTGGATTCGAAGTTGTCAAAATAAGTACAATCGGTCTTGTGATGGCGAGTATTTCTTTATGGTTTGGAAATGAACGTGGCTTTTCTTTTGAGACTTACTTCACATTGTGGTTCGGGATAATCATAGCATTAGTCATAAATTGGACTACACACACCTTCATGAAAGACATGCTTTCTGTCGATGACCATGTACAAATGCAGATTAAGGTTTGGGAAGCGATGATAGAAGATCCGAACACGAGCGATTCAAAAAAAGAATTCGCTAAAAATTTAATCGAAATGTACTCGGGCAAAAATGCAAAATAATGATTTGATTCTTTAAGTTCATTTATGAATTATGAAAGAATCAACGTGGGAAAAGGAGAGGCAATCAATGGGAAAAACAGAATCATATCTTTCACAGTCCGAAACAACAGATAAAAAGAATTTAAAAGGAATGATGTTTTTTTTCAAATTAAGCATTCTTATGGGATTCATACTTATATTGAACGAGGTATTGAACGAGGGAGACAAATTCATTCTAAATCAAGTTGATTTTAAAATTGCAAATACGTTCCTTATTATTGGTGGAATCGGTGTTATGATTTATAGTTTTAGATTTGCATTCGGAACTAGAACTTGAATAATTCCGAAACGTATTTCACAGAATGTGGATGGAATAGATTATAAGCGGGAACGAGTAAAGGGGGCGAACGTGATAATGAGTATACCAACAATAGCTTTTATGATTACCGTGGCTTTATATTTCATGTATGAATCTATACGCAATTTATATGCGTATTACACAGAAAAATTAGACATCAATACCTTCAGTTATATCGCACTCGAAACATATATACGAGATATGAAGATATGTTCCTTTGGTGGGTTTGGATTGGTCATTGTAGGGATTTTTCAAGACAGTCACCTGGTTGTGCTCTCAGCCACAATATCTATGATCCTTGGTAACGTAATGTACAAACGAAAATTAAAAAAAGAAGCGATGCGTGACCAACATCACTGTTCTAGTCATGATCGCCCTTCCTTTGTCGTTTGTAGGTTGGGTGCTCTTCCCTCATATATATGGTGAACAGAACGTGGCAATGGCGCAGTCTAACGTCAATTACGTTGCTGAGGTGAACGCCATCAATGAGTATCAGGATATGTGCATGTCGATGGACTATTCCTGCAATGAGGACTTGATTCATAACGTCCGAGACAACGCTTCAAAGCGTGTGGTGGATGCTCAAGCATCCACGTCGTTCTTTAAGCAAATCACGAACTGGTTGAAATTATAGTGGAGATTGGAATGAGATGATGATTAAGCGATATAAATACATGAAGATTATGCGTTTCCCCGAGGAATTGTTCTATATGGAACGGATGGTAGGCTACGACAAAGAACCGAAGATTTTGATCGAGATCGAGAAGGACGGGGTTTCGAACAACTCGATCCGAGCGACGTTCCGTACCGTCGTCCAACGGGTGTCCCGATGCGACAGCAGCCAAACGGTCAATAGCAAGGTGACGATCAGTCTTGTGGCGATTCTTGGAGAGGATTCGAAGGAGAGTGGTGAACGCTGCTACATCAACCCTTCCTCTTCATATCGTAAATTAGGCTTTAAGTTGCGGAAAGAGATCGAGGAACACTTGAATGCACATGTGGATGGGGTCATTAAAGTTCTGAATCAAGACCATCTCTCAGAATGGCTGTCCCATCACGAAAAGGTGGGTTGAACACAATCCTGTCATCCAGTTCTGACAATGTTTTTAAGTAGGGAAACCTACTTTTTATTTTCATTTTTATTTCATTTTTTAATGTATTTATTTCATTTTTTGATTCATAATATAGTATAATCAAAGTAGGCTTTAAATTGTAATCACTAAATAAAAGGAGTGGAATTTATGTCAAATTTTATTGAGGGTGGAGATGATGAAGAGACGTAAGCACACTGAGAAAAGTGTTAGATTATTCGATCTGATGGACGAACTCGAAAAATGTAAGAACGATATGGAACATCAAGTTATTCATGTTCGCTCCAATAGATTAGACCATGTTGAAAGAAATGCAATCGAGATCGAACGAATTGCCGTCGAACTCCAAAAGTTAGTGAAAGAAATGCGGAGGAGATAAGGAGGTGGTCTGACTTGCATGAATTGATTGATAAGATCGAATCAATACTCAGGGGTATGGGTGAAACGTCTCGACGTCTATCACAGTATGACGAGGTTAAAGTCCTTACCATGACGAATGAGGAGAGGGAAAGAATTTTTAAGTACCTTCGAGAGATCGAACGGAATTCTTAACGTGAATATGCTTGATAGTATCTATTCAAAAGGAGCGAAAACAAATGAATCCAAAAGTAGATGAAGAGTTGAATGAGCGTATTGAGACGATCGAAATCATGATTAGTCAAAACAATCAAATTCTAGATCACATTGAAGAATTTCTACATGATTTCACTATGGATACAGAGGTAAAGAAGACGGTTACGCTAGCACTGATGACACAAATGCGACAGATAGAGGAACAGAATAATGAATATGATTCTGAACTACAAAACATTTTAAAGACAATAAACTAATTGCGGAGAACGAATTAGAAATTTTGTACGAAATCAAAGGATCGTCTAACGAGGATTGGCACGAATCAAACATCCTTATGGTGCGAATTAGAGATACTGAAAACTTTCTTAGAAAAAACGGTCGTATCAAATAAAATTATGAATTACTCGGACGAATCAACTAAATGATAAATTTTATAGGAGAGTGGATGGAATGCCAAAAATCGAAATGGAAGTAAAACGTTTGAGAGATAACAGCACTTTCAAAGAGGTTTACACAATTGGAGAACATGAAAACCCGACGGAATGGGCAACGGAAACGATTAAAGAATTTAACAGAACTTTAAGACCTTATGAATCGGGACGTGAACTAGTTTCCGTGAAGGTTATTGCGTTGAATGAAAGTCATTATGAACACGATTGGGAAAAGACGAACTTTGTAACCGTGTTAAAAAGAGGTGGTGGTCACCACGACACATACAAGTGCAGTAAATGTGGTATCACGGGCAAACGTCATGGATTGTCTGATGTTATCGAGCGAGATTATCGGTATCGACACGTTAGATTTACTAAATGCAACCAATAAAATTATGGTTTACTCGGACTTCTGTACTAAAAGATAAATTTTATAGGGAGTGGATGGCATGAACGAATGTCCGAAATGTGGTTCGAGTCATGGTGTTTATATAAAAGAACGTTATTTCGGAACTTGTGATATGCACTATGATTTCAATGGTGAAGTTAAAGACACCGAAGGTTTATATAATGGGGCAAGTCACAGAGAATTGAAATACGTTTATTGCGCCGATTGTCATAAACGATTGATGACCGTTGATGAGTTTCGCCAATAAAATTATGAATTACTCGGACGACTGTACTGAAAAAATATAGAAGTGAGGTGAACCACAATCAAAAAGATGACCTTATTACAATGGGGAATGCTTGCTAAGATTAATGAAATAGGTGAATCTGTTCCTCTGTCTTTACTAAAAGACAAACGAATGGCTGAAAGCTGTATAAAAAAAGGATACTTAGAAATTGTAAAGGATGGTTTCGTTGTCATCACGGATCATGGAAGAGAAGTAGCTACTAGAGATATAGCACCTTTATAGGAGGGTTTTTAAATGGATTACTCGATAGAGAATGTTGAAATTTTGAAATATGCGTTGGTGGGGATGGAACGCCATAAAATCGGGATAGAGGTTTATATTGAACGAGCTTCGAATGATTCAAAAACCGAACAAGTGATAGTCTGTGAACTGAAATTTCGATTACATCAGATAGAAGGATATATTCAAGAAATAAATAAATTCATCAGTGGAGGTGAAAAACTAACATCTCAATCGGAAAGCTTATCTTCATTACTTGATGAGACGAAATTTAAACTTATGGACGATGAACTGCCATTATAATTTTAGAAAGACGGTGGTATAAATGAGTCATGTTTTAATAGATAGGGTTTTTCTAGATTTAGAAACCGGTGGATTAGACATGGAAAACGATAGAATCCTTCAAATCGGTGTTATCAAATTTAGATACATCGATCATATTGGTTCATTAAATTTATTTGTAAATCAAGAATTAGATGAAAAAACAATCAAAAAATTCTCACACATAGAGCATAGAATTAAACATGGTTTTGAAGAGAAATCAGCGTTAGAAGCTTTGGTGAAATTCATTGGAAACAGTCTGATTATTTCTCATAATATTCCTCATGATCTAGGTTTTTTGAATAAAGCCCTATTAAGAAATGGAATGAAGCCATTAGAGAATAATTTTTTGGATACTTTATCGCTTTCGAAACACAGAACGGTCTACCCACATACACTTGAGGGTATGTGTAGGAAATATAATGTGACATACGAAACAAACGAAAACGGAACTCACAACGCATTACTTGATGCATGGAACTTATACGCTTTGTATGAAGAACTTGAACAAGAGTCTCTAAAATATGAAGACGAAATGGAATGGGAAGGAGATGAGGAACAAATGGAGTATTTCATTAATCGTATTTGTTATTTTAAAAACTATCCACCTCCCGAAGATATTCCGACCAATGCGGTAGTGGAACCAATTAGGAGATTAACAAGTTCCAACAAACTTAAAAAGCGTTTTGTTGATTTTAATATATTAAGAAGTCTATAAAACGATTGTTTTTTATAAAAAATATAGCGAAGTACCGAAAAAGTCATAAACGGCTCAAAACGGTACTTTTTTATTTTTGAACGATTTCTATTTTGCCATCTATAAAACAACGTCTATTTTGTTATAATCATATTGAGTTTATGGACTTTTCATTTTACTGAAAGGAGAACGTGATGGCGAAAATTGGTTATGCCAGAGTGTCAACAAAAAATCAGAACCTTGACTTACAAATTGATACTCTTGAAAAAGAAGGTTGCGAGAAAATTTTTTATGAGAAACGAGGGTCTACTCAGACTCGACCTGAGTTCGAACGTTGTTTGGAGTATTTAAGAAAAGGCGACACACTAGTTGTTTGGAAGTTAGATCGACTCGGTAGAACCATGAAGCAATTAATTAATCTTGTGGACGACTTGAAAGAACGAGACATTGATTTACGAGTTATAACGGGCGATCTCGACACCTCAACCCCTCAAGGTAAAATGATGTTCACTCTCGTCTCCATGTTTGCTGAGATGGAACGTGACTTAACTATTGAGCGAACGAAAGTTGGATTGGCAGCCGCACGCAAAAGGGGACGGGTCGGAGGACGAAAGAAGATCGATCAAGATACTTTAGATAAAGCATTTATGATGTATGATTCAGGAGTTACAGTTGTAGACATTTGTCGAACGTTACCGATCAAAAAGGCGACCTTTTATAATTATTTGAAAGAGAGAAACACGCAAAGAGAACTGGAGGGCGAAATAAATGAAGGATGAACAGAATAATTCCGACCAACCTGAGTTCATTAAAGAGATAAATGCTAGAAATAGAGAACTGCAATCATATGCTCTTAAAATTAATGATGCGATGAGGAGTTTGAGTCATACTATCAACTCTATCTTTACCGAAGAGAGGTTAAGAACATTTCAACTCGTATCGAAGAGTGCAGAACAGCACGTTGCGAACGCCTATAAGATTCTTAATACAATTGATTGGAAAAAAATTAGCGAGAATTTATCTGAACTATCGAGTGATGTGATCGCATTTTCTAAAGAAATGGCTGAAGAGAATATCTTCCTCCATATAGATTACTTTGATGAATTCAGTATTAACGATTATCATCCCTACCTTAAACGTGAGGTCTTGCTTGATTGGATGGATCGAAACCTTGAAAAAAACGTTGACGCACTTAAAGAGAAAGACTTTTTGAAACGGCATCATAGAATTTTAGAACAGACATTGATTGCTTATCGTAACCAAAATTACGAACTTGCAATGATAGGGCTTTACCCCGTCATTGAATTCTTCGTAGCCAATTGGATTTTAAGTCAGGATAATCAGGGTGTCTTTAATTACGAAGAACCAACCAAAGAAGCATTCAGTAAAAAAACCATCAAGGACATTGCGACGGAACAATTGAGTAACATGAAAGATGACGAATTCGTAAAAACATTCTTTGAAATGAAAGCACTTGAAGGAATGCACCGTATATATCAATACGAAAGTGTCGATCCGTTATCTCGTAATTCGGTTCTGCATGGCAGCCATGATTACAGTGAACTTAGTGAAGAAGACTATTTGAAACTTTTCTATCTGTTGTACGCTTTAGTGCCATTACACGGAGTGGTATTCAAAAAGGATTTAGATTGAAAGAACATGGATTGGCTCGATCATCGAAGATGACAGGCCAATCCGTATAATGCCTTAACCAACCGTTTTTCAAGGTTTGAACTTGCTTATCGGTTATACCAGGCAAGTAACATAAGAAGTGTTTGAACGGCTTGTAAGGCTACCGTAATCGTCTCCATGTTCGTCCCTCCTTCATATGAATAGACACGTAGGAAGTCATATCAGAGTGTTCAGAGACAAAATAAAAGACCACTTGACCTCGAAGGTCAGGCGGTCTTTTTTATTGATCGGCGTATTGAAGTCTTGCTCTTGGGTTGTTCTTTCTAAGTACCTGATAGGCAGACACGAAAATATTGATGACGAAAACGAGTGGGGAGAGGGGCAGAACGACCATGGTTACTACAATCTTACTGACCCAAATCATTAGAGAAAGGACAATCCCTCTTTTGAATTTTCGGACGCCATAAAAGCTACTGATTAGACCGTACACATATCCAAACAAATAGAAGGTGATGGCATAATAGAACTGATCCGACAATCCGTCTAACGGGATCATGGCGGTGAATGGCTTCACGAGGAAGAAGTCAGTTCCATATTCATAGTTGAAAGTGTTTCGGAAGTAACTATAAGCCAAATAACCGACCACCGCAGGATAGAGGGCGTACCGTTTGATAATTGGAAAGAGTGAATGGATCAATTCTAACACCTCACTTTTGAGTAATTTATTGTTAATTTAATTATACCACATACAAACAAATTAATGTTATTTTTAAAAGAATTAGGTGTGAATGTTCTTTAATAAATGCTATAATCTAAGTATATAATAAAAAGTGAAGGAGTGGTCATGTGAATCATGCCTTAGATATGATTTACAAAAACTTCCCAAACGTAAAAAAACGGATGGAAGACCCTTCTTCGGTAGTGTTATCGAACGAAGGGGAGATGATTTTTTATCAACTTGCCCAGTTTGTTAGTGAACCAAAGAAAAATAAAAAAACGGTATTAAATCTTGCTGATGCTTACAATATTTTAAACAAAAAAGAGTTGCGTTTTTATCTCGACGTTCTCGAATACGATTTTAACCCGTCGGGTCGAATCGGTGAGACAGGCACTTTTAAAGCCTCAGAATATATCAAGCAAAGTTCCTTCTTCGAAGAGGTAGTAAGGGAGATCCCGAACACGAGGATGCGTTCTAAGCAATATTTTTGGCGTTATGTAGAGTTGGGTACGGTAGTTCCATCACCCGACGTCGAAATTGACGGGCAACGATTTTGGCACAAACAGACGGTTGCAGATTTCATAAAAGAAGAAAAAAAGACTCCGTTAAGAAAATTGTGACTATTTTCAAAAGATGGGAATGTAATATCATTCAATTCATTAACCAGATTTTTAAAGCATTTTCCCTGAAATTAGTGTAATATAATCACTATGAAAATGACTTTAGAATTAGTGCGATAATTTAGAAGTTAGTACCTTTTTATCAAAAACAATAAAAATGCAAAAAAAAAGAAAAGTGGCAGCCATACACTAGATGAATTCCTCATTCTTGGCGGGACGGGGAAAATTCAAAAAGTGTTCCAAAAGCACCACTAATCTTCAAACCATATAGAGTGTATATTACACTTATTTGTCAGGAACAAACGCCTTTTTTTCTTTGGCGTAGTTCTTTGATATATATAAGTTACCACATTTCATATGGTTTGCAAACATTCAACGTAGGAAAATGGATTAAAAATTCGATAAAAATCGACATTTTTTTAATAAATTTTCATGGGTTGAATGGAAGATTAGTCTGACTTTGAGGTTTGCCACGCTCGATTTTTCGAGCGAAGGCAAACCTTTTTTTGTTCAAAAACTATCTGAGAGGTGGCGGAAACCATGTTGAATATTCAATCAAAAAACCATCGAGTACATACAGAACTAGAGAAAGAAATCGTGCAGTTTATCATCGGGGACGGCTTCGGATTATACGAATCTTATGCAAATGACATTCCGATTTCTATCAAACAAAAATGTGATTTTGAACTTAAAACGCAAGGGGCAGTCCGTGTCGCATATGACAAGAAATACATCGGGGAAGAACAAGAAATCGGGCAGGACATTGCTCGCTCGATCGGTGGCGTATTGCACTATCACGAATCATCTTTTGGTGGTGTGTCTCACTGGACTCCTAACATATATGCACGAGCCGACCACCATTCATACATATCGACAAACAACCTAAGACGAGTACAGACAATTTGCTTCGACATTGACCAAAAAATGAGCGTACAGCAGATTCTTTTTGCATTCGAATATATGGGCTTCGACTTCCTTCCTTTCTTGATTTTATCGACTCCGAAGGGCGTGCAGTTCTTTGTACGCTTCGAAGAAGCGTGGTACGGAGAAAAGGGCATCAACTATGCAAAAGACATTGCGAACCGTCTTAAAAAGGAAATGAACGTCCTTCCAATCGACACAGGGAAAGAAGTGTTTGGGTGGGCTAGATTTCCGAGAGAAGAAACCATTATGTACTTTGAACCATCGAATGTGTGGAATTGCGAAGAAGCAAAAGAATGGCACAGCCAGTTCCGTGTAGATCGCTTCCGTACAGGCAAATCAATGTACACAAAACAAGCGTGGTACAACGAATTGAAGAAGTATGGGGAAGTCGGGAATCGTAACTCAATCATCCTACAATTGGCAAGTGCCAACTGTAAGGATGAAATTCCGTTCGAAGATGCTTTGGAAGAGATTTTGGTATGGAACAACGCTCTTTCTGTTTCACAGAAACCGAGTGAAGTGATTCGGACTGTCCGTTCGTCATATGACGTTGGGGGCTACTGGTTCGATAAGAAGATGATTGAGGACTACACAGGGTTCTCTGTCGTCACAAAAGGGTGGTACAAGCACAAGAAGACCCGTGAACAACGTAAATACGACCACAAGCATGAACTCGCAGACGACTTGACGAGTTCATTCCAATCACACTTCGAAAAAGTGTCGCCCGAGGGGGAGGGAGAAGTTATGCCCCTCGAAGTCACGTCACGTCAATTGGCACAGAACTTGTTCGGAGAAGTGAAGAAGCATAAGAGCATCACACGGGCTTTAGAAGCCATTCATAACGCTCCGAGTGGTTTTGTGGTACGCAAGAAGAAAGATGCGAACGGGAACGCTCTAAAAGGACGTGGGGCAGGGTATCTCGTCTATCGCACACAGGATTTAATCAACACTATCAGACGTGCGAAACAGGTGAAGACGATGCTTCTCACGAGCCTTGTTTATCGTGCAGCGACCTTCGCTGAAAAGCACCAAGAGCAATACGTTTCGAAGTCGAAATATACTCCAGAATTAATGTGTCAATTGCCTATAAAGGTTAGTACCCGTACCCTGCCACTCAGTACGCAATACCTAGAGACAATACTGCTAATGGAATAGGTGTGGTACTTGAAATAAATTGTTAGATGGTTTGTCTTTATTGTTCTCATAACGAAGTTATGGAATGAATTTATTCGAAAAGGAGAAGTGATTGCATGAAGAAGAAGCGTCGTTATTCGAAGCGTAATGTACGTTATAACAAAGAGTTAAGCCGTGTACAGGTAGCCATTGGATTAGGTTTGGCTTTGGTTGTTTATCGTGATTTAGAACGGTTACTCGATGGGAATTACCCTCAATTGAGTTCCTTGGTTATGGGGCTATTCATCGGAGGGATGATCCTCTTACTCCCAAAATTGATACAGCAATTGAAGAGACAAAAGCATCGTAAAGATTATGAGAATTCCACCTTGTATCAGATCGACAAAATGGATGGCATCGGTTTTGAAAGGTATCTTAAATGGTTGTTTGAGAAACGTGGTTACACCGCAAAAACGACGTCTACCACTGGAGACTTCGGAGCAGATTTACTCTTAGAAAAGAACGGACATAATATCGTAGTTCAAGCGAAAAGATACGGCTCGAATGTTGGGATTCAAGCGATACAAGAAGTCTTCACAGCACAGCATTATTTTGACTGTGATGAAGCTTGGGTCGTGACCAACAGCCGATTCACTAAGAGCGCTCAAATGGTCGCAGGAAAAGTGAACGTTCGATTGATTGGCAGAGATGAACTTGAGTCGTTTCTGAATCGGAAGATTGAGGAGGAAACCGTCGAGACGTACAGAAAAGAAACGACAAACATCAAACGAGATTGTCCTAATTGCAAGGAGAAACTGATTCTTCGTGATTCGAAGCATGGAACGTTTTATGGCTGCTCTCGCTTCCCTGAATGCAAATATACAGAGAAGGTCTGAAATGCGTTTTATGGCTCATGGGGCGGGGGCTAAGGTGTTCGGAAGGGCATCGACCACCCAAGCCCCCACAACCCACCGCAACGCCCCTAAATCGAGCGATAACGACACCCCGTCGCCACTAGCGAGATCATCGGAGATGAACTGGCCAGTGGCTGCACGTCCGAGGGACGTGTCGGGCTGTACGTTCCTGCACGATTTGATGGGACGCTCGGAGCGTCAGGTCAAGCCCTTGAAAGACCACGAATGTTTACCGTTTTCCCCCTCGGACGATACACCCTATCGAACGTGACGGACTCTGACAGGGCAAGGAACGGCTTCGCTTCTTCCCCTGTCACTCGCACACGTCACGGCGGTCAACATCAAGGGGCAGTCGATTTTTTTCGTCCATAAAACGCTCCTGAACGAAAAAAAGTAGACTGGCTGAGACCCTTGACGTCTCCCTTGCGATGGCTGTTCGTCTAACGTGTCAAAACGGCAAAAATTCACCCTCAGGGGGCGATTTCGCCCGAGGGAAAAACAGGAGGAACAAACATGAAAGATTTAACAAAGGTAGTTCAACAGGCGGTTGCAAGTATTGGAGTGACGAAAGTAAATGCCATCACGTATAACCACGACTTATTGCTCCGAGTGAGAGATGAACAGCATCCTCATAGCCAAGCTTCTATCAAGGCTCTCACCGACCTCAAATTTGGTTTCATGGAAGAGATCGAGGAGATGCTAATGTCTTGGGTCTACGCTGACAGTAATGCGGAAGAAACAAACCTTTATACCGAAGCGAGTCAATGGAGAGACTACATGAACCAACATAATGGCGGTCATATGTATGACCTGTTTAAGGACATGAACACTGACGAACAGTTGCAGAAAGATTATTTCGGGACAGTGGCAGACATTGTGTATCAACACATTATCACAAACGATTTTGAGATTCCTGACTACTGGAAGCAAGCATATGAAAGCAAATAAAAAGTAATTTAACCAACCGAAAGGATGAAAACCCCATGAAGCTACCTATCGACGACCACCGTCGTTTTATCCAACAGAAACGTGCTCGATCCCTTGTGAAGTCTTTATATCACAAGGGGTACAACGCTAAGTGCATAATGCACGAAGAAAAAGAAAAAAAGCGAGTCTATTTCGCTGATTGTGTGAAGATAATCTTGAACGGACAAGAAGAAGGATTTGTCGTTCGAGTGAAAGAGGACAGTTACCAAGTGATCCCCAATCATTCCTTCTTCGAACCCGTGGACGAAACAGAAAAACTGAATCCGATTCAAACAAATTTCGACGGTCTCCTGAGTATCATCCGAGAGACAATCAACGGCAAAAAGTATAGCATCACATAAATAAAAGAGTGGTTAGTCATGGAGACTAATCACTCTTTTTCTTGTTCTGAGCAGTTATGATTTCTAGTCCTTCTTTTGAGATGTAACTATTCCCGTACATGCTCCCGTTCTTTGAAAATTTACCTGTCACCGCACATATAAATTCTTCACGATACTTTCGGATGTTGATACTAGAAGAATTACAAGAAACTTCGACGGTATCTCCCTTTTGAAGATTGTGAAGCCTTAGATACTCAGGTGGGATTTTGACTCTCCCTTCTTCGGAAAGGATTCGCAATTCACTTCTTTTCGTCATCCATCTAAAACTCCTTAAA
Source organism: Exiguobacterium sp. KKT215 (assembly GCF_055635335.1). Classification (NCBI taxonomy): domain Bacteria; kingdom Bacillati; phylum Bacillota; class Bacilli; order Caryophanales; genus Exiguobacterium; species Exiguobacterium sp. KKT215. Next base: position 47,687 of record NZ_JBVMVX010000003.1, read on the forward strand.
ACATACTATGACCATCAATTTGTTTGAATAGATCGGGGTTTCCGACAGATTGAGCGAACTCTGTTGCTTCTTGAACTTTCCCAAGTTGAAGGTATGCGTCAACAATCTGTCCTTCCTTACGACCATTTAACTCTACCATCTCTTTTAATTCAATGACTTTATTATAATCGTTGTTCAAATATGCCGTTTCAAATTCAATATATGGGTTTGCTGTCTTCATTTGAGATGAAATATCGACCAATTTATTCAACTGATCTTTTTTAATTAGATAGGTCACGACCTCGTTCGCCATCTCAGGAATCGGATTGTCGTCGATAAGGGAAGCCAACTGATTTTCAGCATCGTAAACAGAGATGACCATAGACAAGTCTGACACATCTAAATCACGCTTGTTGATCGTTTCTAAGATGGTGTAAGCATCCTTCTGACGTCCTGAATAAGAAGCACGATAGGCGCGAATCAGAGAATTGGTGATGGCTGCATTGTTACTGGATTTAAAGTAAGTCGAGGAAGCTTGATTCGACACGGCAACTTCTTTGGATTCATTCGTTGGTTCTTTACTCGAACCCGTCATCAATTCTGTACCTAAGAATAAGAGCAAGGTGATGACACCGCCGACCATTAGATACATTGTTTTCTTATCAAACCGACTTACCTTCTTCTTGTTCCGATTCGGATTCGCATATACAGGAGTTTGCTTTTTTGGAGATTTCTTTTTCTTCTTCTCAACCTTTTTCTTACGAACAAACAGACCACGTTTCGGTGAACTCTCAACTTCACTTTCGTCATCTTCGTCCTCTCGTTCTGCTTCGAGGTATTTAAGTTCCGTCTCTTCAATCAAGTATAAAATATCGTCCAAATTATCGTATTGATAAAGGGACTGACAAAATTCTCGATTGATTTGATCCTGCTCAAGTAAATCGACAAATTTCGGAAGTGAGACGATTTTTTGAAGGCGAGTCAGTGAAATGAGCATCAGTTCTTTTACTCGTTGCACGATACTAATATCGTTGTCTCGGAAGATCGGAATCGTATCTGTCTGATAGAGCAACACCTTAATATTCTTTTCATGTGTATCGACAATGAAATTCGAACTCTCCCAAGAAACTTGAAGCGTTTTTCGTTTCTCTTCGATTGCGAACGCAACGAGCGAACGGTAGTAATCCAACTTTTCTCTCAGTGGGATTTCGAATAAACGATCGAATGCGTGTAGTTGATTCAAATCATATTTTAGTAGCGTGTACCGTCCTTCACTGGTCACTTCATCAGGTGTCATTAGTTGATGTTCTAACGGATGACCGACCGCAAAACGTTTGATACTTCGTTCAATCTCAAGGTCGTTATCTGACTTTAAATGTTCTGTGGGGATGCGATAAATCGCATCATTCCCACTGAACATCATGTTTCCATGCTTGTTAAACTGAACCGTTTGAGCCAATGTATTACACCTCTCTTATCGTTTGATTAATACTCGTGCCACTCGACCAATGGATCGTCCAGTCCCTGAACTGCTTCCTAAGTTCCCTAAAATAAATGGAATCGTTAAGGAGAAGAAACTAATAACTAATACCATTGATATGGCGACGACACCTTGACTTAAATAAGGGAAAGATTTGACGTATGCATTTTGGTTGGTTAGCACCTGAATGCAGAAAGCATAAGCGATTGCTTGTAAGGCGAAAGTAACGATGTTGTTCCAAATATACTTCCACCATACGTTGAAGTAGTTGAATTCGTCATTTAGGATTGTTGCAATTGCCAACGGTCCGACCATAAACATGAACGATAGTGCCACGAAACGATACATGACTGCCAAACCGAAAATAATGACAGCGAGTAATACGAAAAATGAAAGCACTATCGAATAGGTAGGCGACCATGTGAATACCATGACCATCAAAGCATCTGTATCGACAGTCCCTTTCACAATCCCTCTAAGCAAATCGTTTTGCATATCAAGAATGATGTTGAAAATCGGATTATAGAGTCCGAGCATAATAGCACCTGTGATAAACCCTAGCATTTTTTGGTTCATGGCTTGTTGATAATCGTCTGGATCACCGAGCCTACGGAGTGCCATGACCATCATATGCCAAATTACAAACAACGGTAGCAAGGAGTTTGCCAAGGTCGTCAAATATCCTTTGAACTTATTAATTCCGGGATCTTTTACGATAAGTTGAGGGTCTCGAACTACAATTTTCATTTGTTCAACAGAAGTTTTGGCTAACCCTAAAGCCCCACTAAATATTTGGGCGTTAGCATGACAAGAAAAATCGAAAGTGTCGCATTTGAATGTGTTTGTGGAAGAGTCATATTTTTTTACAAAGTTGTCAATATAGTCTTTACCAAGAATATTTTCGTATTGATCGAACTGTGCCTTGTTTCGTTTATAGAAGTCCCCTTCTTTTGCCGAGACGGGAACTGAAAATAAGAAGAGTAAACAAAGAACAAAACTCGCTACTTTTTTAAACTGATTCATACAACCCCTCCTTTCTAATTTGTAAAAATAAAGAACAAGATGGTGAAGAACATGAAAATCAAGAGACTTTGACGCAAGACATAATCTCTACGGAATTTTCGGATGCGAACAACTGACGGGGATTCGTCAAACTGTTCTTCGTATTGTTGTTCGAATTGTTTTGTTTTTTTTGAAAGAAAAGTGTTCAAGGTGTCATGCAACACCTTGTGAACTTTTCCGAATGCCAATATGACCCTATTCATCGACGCTCTCCTTTGGTGTTTCTAATCCTAACGTGTCATTGAAAAATGTGATCTCATACCGACTCACTTTTTCGTCTTCCCAATCCATTTCCATAATTAATGTCACGATTCGTTTATCGACAACCCCTGTTTCAGGGTTGTCTGCAACGGTACTCATATCCAACTCATACATAACTTTGGAACGATACTTGCCCTGAGCGTCTATCTCGCTATTCGTCATTAAGATATTCGTATTCACCAGTGAAGTGTCGATATAAGCGTCCTGAACACCTTCCCCACTGTTCGCAAGGGCTTCTTCATATTCCGCCAATGCAACACCAGTCAATCGTGATTCGAGGTCACCTTCTCCGCCGTTCATGGCAGCCACGAAATCTTCGGCTCTTTGATCGTAAAGGGGAAGTTGTTGGAGTTGTTCTGCTTTACTTTTCCATTCGTCACTCAAGATTCTCTCCGTCTTGACTTTATCCCTCTCGTTTAAGAAAGCCATCACAAGACCGAGAACGAGAAGAAATGTCAGAATGTATCGAAGGAATTGTTTCATGTTTTCACCTCTTACTTTTGATTCTTGAAATATGGTTCAGGGTCGATGCGTGTTGTGCCACCGTTAATGAAAATTTCGAAGTGCAAGTGTGAACCGAAGCTATTCCCCGTATTCCCACACAGACCGATTTGCTCGCCTTTTTTGACGGTTGCACCAACAGGTAACCCCTTAGCGTTCATATGAGCGTATTGGGTCGTTTTATCGCCGTGTGCGACCTTGATATACCATCCATACAAGTTGTGCCATTGTGATAAGACGACTTTCCCATCAAGTACAGACAGCAATGGATCGTTCGTGTTGCAGTTGAAATCAATTCCTGTATGGAAGTCGCTATATAAACCGTTCGGTGTCATGAAACTCCTCGGCCCCCATCTTGAGGTGATGATGATTTTCCCACGAACAGGAGAACCGAGTCCCGAGTCGAATCCTGCTACTTCACAATTCATGGAAAGCCCTCCGAACTCCGACACCCTTTTCGTGATATTAGGAATCCAATGGGCGTTCAAATTGTTTGGGTCGTTTGCGACTCCGAGAGGGGCGTATTTATTCCCGATCTGTTCAATCGTCACAAGACCGAGGGCATAATAGTTCTTGTAAAGGTTTCGAGCCATCACATCAAGCCCTTCTTCTAAAGACGAGAAAACGAAGAATGAACCTGCTGACGAATTGTAGAGACCCCCTGGGTTGTTTCGTTCACGAACCATGTTCGAAGTCCCGTTACCTGTCTCGTGAAAGGCGATGGCACTTAACACCACAGGATCAATATTGTTCCGAGTGGCAGCGTCGATGAAAAGTTGAGCCTTTCCATCGAACACTCCTGCCCCCTTGAATCGAGCATCGAACACCGAACGGTTGATTTCCCCGTTTGGTTGGCACATAGCGAATCCACCGCCGACCCCATCTTCTTCTTTTTTCTTTTGCTCCAACATCCCACCGAAAATAGACATAATTGAGATGAAAACAAGAAGCACAATGAGAACAATGGCTGTGGTCGAACCACCGATGAAAAGAGGGATGGTAGGAAAGGAACGTTGCTTCTCACTCAAACGAATCCCTCCTCTTAGACGACGATTTCATGAAGCTTCTTATTTTTGAACCAAAGATCGGCTTCCATAGGCGTCAGTTTCACCGCCGTATAAATCTTCTTACTACCGATGAATAGAATGCCTTTCCCTGCCTGCTTCGCTTTATCTCCATCCCGTACAATCAAGATGCTCCGTTCTTTTTCACTGAACTTGTGAGACATTTCAGATTCTAGGAAGTCGATTTCGTTCTCCAACATCGGGAGATACATTTTTTGGACTGATTGGTTGATGACAGCTTCACCATAGTTTTTTCCAGATGTACGATCTTTCGCACTCAAGAAGTCTTTGATTGATTGCGTCGCCGTTGAAACCCCGACGTTAAACGAACGTAAGACTTTCAACATGTAGAACAACTGTTTCATCGCTAACGGGATGTTCGGATCGGCAATGACGTGGGCTTCGTCGAAAACAAATCGCATCGGTGAGCCGTCGCCGTTGATTGCTTCATAAGTCATGTGACTCATAATGTTGTAATAGAGAATCCGTTGAACTTTCTCGTTGTCCGCAAAGGAAAGAGAGTCATAAGCCACCAAGTCACTATTGACGTCAACGTTGGTATGACCATTAAATACGTGTTTATAGATGCCGTTGATATAGACTTTAATCCCTGTATGGAAGTTGCGAAGGTCTGAATACATGTCGGGATCATCCGACTGCAACGAAGTTAAAGCTTCGTCAAAGTCGGTTAAAGTCGGGAAGTCAGAAGGTCGTAGCTTTGAAAAGTCAGTGGCTTCTTTCCCCTCGCTATCAGATTCAGAATAGATTCCTGCTTTTTTGTACACTTCGAGAATGATGTTCGAGACGATGTTTTCTTGCATGACCGTCATATCAGGGAACATCAATTTGAACATGACAATGAGTTGAGGAATCTTGTTGTAAATCGGATTGGTTGCCCTTACTGTCTCGCCGTCCTCGTCTGCTTCGAATGACTGTTTCGGAAGATCAAAGGGATTGATACGGCTTGTATATGACTCAAGACTGAACTTGATCCATTCCCCACCGAGGTTCTTGAACTTCGACCCGAATTCACCTTTTGGGTCATTGACCTGTATCTTAGTACCGACCATGTATTCTTTCATAATGTCCGCAAACAAGGCGGTCGATTTACCAACCCCTGAGACCCCGATATAGACTTTGTGCTTGTTCAAAAGCTTGTTTTGGTCAACCAAGATAACGTTCTTTGTTTTCTCGTTGATTCCAAAAAACATCCCACTCTCTTGGAACATCTCGTTTTCGTGGAATGGGAAGAAGAATGACAATGCTTCCGAGTTCACCAATCGTCTTGTCATCTCAGCGACCTTCAATTCACCAAGGGGCAAGAAGGAATGGTAAGCATCCATCGCACGTAAATTTGGTGAGTACGCAGTTGCCGTTGCACCGACAAGCGACTTCACACGTTGAGTTAAACGGTCTAACTCGACCATGTTCGGGGCGTTTAAATGGAACAAGACATTCAGTTCGAACATCATTTCCGAACCAGTTGCCAATTCACGAATGACTCGTGTTGCGTCCTTTTCCTGTACCTCAGCTTCAACTTTCGTAGCATCGTCCAATCGTTCGTCGGCTTGTTTAAGACGAGCCTGCTTAATGGCTTTAGACATATTTGCGCGAATTTCCGCCGACGATACTTTGTTGACGTGATAAGAAATTGAGACGTTATCCGAAATCTCTGACCATTCTTGAATATCTTCTTGAGAGATCATAGTGTTGTAATCCACTAACATGAGTGTACGAGTGAAGTTAGAACCTAGTTGAACATAATTTTCATGTTCTTGGATGTAGTCAGGAGAGAGAACAGACAAAAGCGTGTTGTCATATTCATGAAGCGAAGAAGCAAATTCTTCTTCGGCTTCCTTTGCTACCGACTTCCCTTTGAAAATATCGAAAAATCCCATGAATGAACCTTCTTTCTATTATTGAATGTTGTATTCGAGGTCACGTTGTAATGACTCAATCAATTTCTTGGCAGAATCTTCACCCATCGAAACATCCGAGTAGCTACTTGCACGTCGGATGATGTGACGACCGACCGAAACGGCACTGTCGTAATCCAATGTGGTATGGAGCAACAAAGTCAGTTCTTCACTGTTTAGCTGCTTCACTGTAAGGCTCTGTTGATCGAGGACGAGGTTACTTAATTTTTGCGATAAAATCGCACTCTTGTTGTCGATTTCAAGCAATGCCTTATCCAAATCCTTATTCTTAATCGGTTGGGTCAGGATGATGTAGTTCTTACGAGCCACTAAATTTCGGTTACGACCGACGTCCATCATATATTTCTCATAGCTTCGGTTTAGCATCGCCTTGACGTCATTACCTTCTCCGTGTCGTTCAATCTTCCGAAAATTCTCAAGGTGACGGTCGAGGTTGATCGGTTGAGCGATTTTACAAAATTGAAGATGTTTATAGAAGTCACTAGACGTTAGGAAGACCTTGAAAGCATCGAGTGTCGCTTTTTTCTCTGAACGGTTAGCGAGGGACAAGTTGACGCTCGATACTTCGAAGACCCGAACAAGATTCTTGGACGTCTGATAGCAGTCAAGATAAACCGATTTCAGCCCCAATACTTTTCGAGAGTCATAAATGTCGGACATATCAATTTCTCCTTTTCTTTTAAAGAATTCCTTTTGACGTTTTTTGTAGAAGAACCGCCAAAGGACACCGTGTTCGATATATGAAATTTCTCTTCTGACTGGATGTTTGGTTAACTGAGCCAAAATGACGGCAATCGTAGGCAAGCAAAGGAACACGGATACATATGTGTTCCACAACCCGAGACGAAACAGAATGTACAAGAAAAGGGCGGTAACTAGCACGAATGGCGATGCGATCAATACATCGACAAATGCTATCCGCCCAATTAGATACTTTCTTGAGTCGATCGGTACGGGAAGCGTCACCATGAGATTGTCACGTCTTGACTCATTCGAATCGTTCGAATTCTGTCTCAATGTGATTTACTCCTTTGACGTTGGTTTAAGCTACTCCGTTTCGTACCCAAGTAACGATTGTACGTGCAAGAACCGTTACCATAAGACCTACAATCGACCACATTAGAGCCTTTTTGAAGCGTGGTACGTTTTCTTCGCTTCCCCACGCTACCATTGCACCAGTTACGATAATTGCCAAAATAAAGATTGAAATTACTAATGTTGTAACTGAAGCAGTCGTGTTGACGACGAATGTATTTATTTTTGTAAATGGATTCATATTTTCATGACCTCCCTTCAAACACTGATTTATAACACTTTTTATTATACAACATATGTACTTTGAAGTAACTATTTTATAAGCATAAAAGGTCGCTTCCAAGGAAAATATTGACTTGATTTCGAAAAACGAAGCACATACACAAGGCATAAAAAAAGAATCCCGTTAGGAAACGAGATTCTTAAAAAGCATTTGCGTCAAAAGGAAGATCGGGCTTAGATTCCGAGGTTTTTTCGTCGGTAGTTTTTCGTTTCTCGACATTTGGCGATTCTTGTCGTTCGGTTTTTTCCTTCGGTGCGACTTGCTCAACTTCCTTTGAAGGATGGATGGCAGCCGTTTCATTTTTGTTTACACGATTTAGTTCACGAACGTCCATTGGAGATGACGTATTTTGACTAACTGGTGCATGTTTCAATGATGTGCTTTGTAGCGTACTTGTGGCCAAAGGCATGATGACTTCTAACGGGAGATCGCTGTCTCGGTACATTGCTGTAAGAGCATAGAAGACGGTTAGCGCTTGTTTTAAGGGGAACGAAGTTACTTTTGAATATCCCGAGACTTCAATAGATTCTAAAATCAGGGAACGGACGCTTGCGGACAAATTCGATTGGGCGTCGATCCAGTCGTAATATTGAACCTTTTCTAAATCTGTAAGGTTCTGATTTAAGAGAGAACAACGTTTAATTGGTTTTTCAGGAAGAGAAACCTCTGAGCCGTCTAAGACGATCAGTTCAGAAAACGTATCTTGAAAAACGGATTTAAAAGGAGAAATCGCTTTGAACATTTCAGTCTGAACGTCAATATTCATAACGTCCTTATGCCCGAACCTCATAATAGCCAACTCGATTAAGGTGACAACGCTAGTGCTCACTTTGGCTTGGACGGTCGCCCATTTCTGAATCGACTCATGTGACTCGACCCGTTCTTTTGAAGAGGTTTTTGGTAGTTCCAAATATAATGATGCTGTAACGAGTGAACGATTACTCATAGAACCGTCATCCTTTCCTATCAAAAGTCATTAAGTAACCAGCCCTTGAGGACTGGTTACTTAATTTGAGATTTATTTTTTATTTGCATAAAGTGCTTTGGCAAGTACATACGTGCCACGGCTATTCATGCTAGTTGCGTACTCTTTATCAATCCAAACAACTTGTGAGTAGTTTTGTTCTGCAAAACGATACAACTTTTCGAGCATATTTTCTTTGAACGTGATACTTCCTCCACCATGAACGAAGATCAATTCGGCTTGTGAAGAAGACAATTCCGCAAAGCTTACAAACGTTTCATTAAGAATTTCGTCTGCTTGAAGGTGCTTGGCTTTTTCAAAGCATTCACGAGCAAACTCACCTCTAGGTGTTTCTTTTTTCATCCACTCTTGAAGTTCTTGTCGAGTGAATCGTGAATTAAGACTTAATTGACTTTGGCTCTGAATCAATCGAATAGCATCATCAGACACATAGCCTACTCCTAATCGTTTACCACGGCTCAAGTTCGGGATTGGTTGCAATCCTTCAATAGTAGTAAACTCAGTAGTTCCATCACCAATATCCACATGAAGAGAAGTGGCACTTAATAATTCTCGAACTGACTTGTTACTGTTATACATACGGTTGTATTCAGACAAGATATTGTCGTCACTCGTACTGAAAGCGAGCATCGCTGTCTTACCCTCTTCTGTTACTTTGCAATTGGTAAATTTGATTGTAACTTGAACAATTTCGTCAGCGACATGAACCACGACGATGTGACGATTATCAACGAAACGTTTCTCAAGTCCTTCTGCAATTGGTTTCGTGTACTCAGATGAAGGGATTGCTGTTGCCATATCAACTGATAAAGAAATTGATTCAGGCAATTCATTCTCTTCCTCATACTTTTCCTTGACCGCAGATGCAGCGATCATTCCAAGCGTCATAACGACTGGGATATCGTTTTCAGATTTCTTACCGAGTGACAAGTTCATGTTTGATTTGTTTGGTGCATTTAACGCTTTAGAACCGATGTGATATAAAGCAGAACGACTTAAAGCTTTAGAAGAGATATGTACAGTGATGTTGTTGTACAAATCGCTCATTACTTGTTCGATCGTTTGATCGGTAGAAATTTGAGAGCCGATTACTTCTGAAATAACAGAAGGTTGACGGAACGAAATTTCTGAATTTTGAGAGCCGATAACGATTTCAGTTTTAGAGTTTCCAATGTCAGTACCAATAATTTTTTTCATGTTTTGCACCTCGTTTTGAATTTTGTTTACCACCTAAAACAAGTATAACGTACACGACATATAATAGCAACATATTTTGCATCATTTGATGTAAAGAAAGTTTCTTTAAATTGCTTATGTTCTATTGTAAGTTACGAAAACAACATTATCTGATGTAAATTATATTATTTTAAGTATACAAAACATCTTTGGATGTAAAAAGTATCGGTAATAAGTATTAAACTAATATATTATAATGTGTTTTTTATATTTTTAAATGTTATAAGACCATTTTTTAAAAGAAGATAAAATCATTTTGAAGATTATGATTAAACTTGAGATTTTAAATTGAAAATCACCTAAAAAGAGTGAAAAATAAAATGAAAAGCGCACAAAACAGCACTGTAAAATGAAGTCTAAGTAAGCCAAAAATGGTATAATTAGAGTAGGAAATACAGCATGAAAAACCCATTCTTAGGAGGTAATTTAAAGTGCACAATACTGACCAAACCAAAGACGATGTAATTGAAACTGGATTAGATATTCTCATGAAAGTGTATGAGTTTTATCGAAAAAAACTCACGACAGAAAAGGATGTTGAGAGTCCATTAAGTAAGGAAGATCAATTCGTAAAAATGATGGATTATGTAATTGAAAATTCAGATGATGAGAGAGTTGTTGAAATTGCAACTGCCCTCAAAGAAGAACCCAAGCAAGGTCTAAAAATCTTTAATCTGATGAATGATAAAGCTAAATTAATGGGCTACAATGATGCAAAGAAAGAGAGCAACGACTTAGTGGCTGCACTCGATAAAGTGACCGAGAGTAATCAAAATGCAGACACGCCAAATTTAAAACTTCAAGAAGAAATCGACAAAATGAAGGGTCTTGAAACTGCAAAAATGCTCACGATCAACTCGAAGATTAAAGAGTTAGAATCGAAGGACTACTCTTCATTAAACGAGATTCAAGATGAACGATTAAAATCATTCGTCGATCTAGCCAATGACTTTGACAAGAAGATTGAAAACCCGAAAATTAAAGACAAATTTGAAAAACTGTACGGTTCAATGGTGCAAACTCTGAAAGCGAAAAAAGAATCAGAAAAAGAACAAAACACGAAAGAAAATGATGAAACTGAAAAAGGAGATAAGCAAAAATCAAAAGAGGAGAAGACTGAAAAAGAGATCAAGAAACAACGGAATAGAGAAGTTGAAATGGAACGATAAAAACCCTGCATATGCAGGGTTTTATTTTTTGAATTTATCAGGTTTCTTGTGATTGATGTAATCTGAAAACATCTTAAATAGTTCCTCGATTTGTTCAGAATTAAGGTGAGAAGTATCGAAATATTTCTCAGCTAATGCTCCGGTTTGAATAAGGCGATTCGCTCGCTTTCTACGTGCTTCATCTTTAGCAAGGAAGTTTAGTTTTTTATCAAGTTCGTTAAAATGCTTTTGCTTTTTATCGAACTCAGCCCTCTTCTTTTCATATGACGTCAACAAATCACGTTGACGATCAAAGTCTTTTTTTTTGCTCATTTTAAGAACGGGTAGTGTCGTATTCAGGTGCTACTTCATTCTTCACTAGTTCACCTTTAGCAGCATTCTCAGTTTGTTCAAGATCGTAGTAATAAGTAATCTTTTCTTCTAACCATTCCAAGTCATGAGTGCCGAATTTCTCGCAAACAAAGTTACCGATAGATGCTTCGATTCCTGATTCAATATCTCGTAATTCTTTCTGTTGTCTTTCAATTTCTTTTTTAAGTCTATCGTGTTTCTTCAAATCGGTTTTCTTAATTACTGAACGTGCCATGGATTACACGACCTCTCTTTTGGTATTTGTATTTTTTATAAGATTGCGTAAAATATTTTGGCTCGATCATCGCAGATGAACAGGCCAAACATTTTACTGCTCGACCAATGATGATGGATTAAGAATACATAGGAAAACAAGGATGAGTGAGCAAAATGAACATAAAAACTCAGAGTTGATGACTGGTTAAACGATTGCCTGACTCTGGTTTAACTCGTGAAGAATTAAATCAAATTAATTCAAAACGGGTTATTCACTTATGGTTTTATGCGAAAAAGAGAAGAAACTTAGATCGTGAAAGAATTGTGGTTAATCCTAGTCTATGCGATTGAATAGTGGAACGTCAAGTGGTAAAATGAGGTCAGGAGAGAAGCGAGTGCCCATTTACGCACCTTGATTTCATCAAAGTGCCAATGGGCTGTCTCCGACAGAAAATACTTCGTATTAACCCGCAGGGGCTATTTTGAAAGGTGGTGAATCAGATGGCATTGTTCTATATGGCTGTTCGTAATGTTCAAAAGGCTAAACAATCAGCAGTTGCAAAAGCTTCTTACGTTTCAGGAGAGAAGTTGTTCAGTGAGAGAGATCAAGAGACGAAAGCGTATAGAACTCGTGAAGTCAAACCTGATTCATTCATCCTCGCTCCAAAACATGCGCCTGAATGGGTATATGATCGTGAAAAATTGTGGAACGAAGTAGAAGCAATTGAAAAGCCAGTAAACGCTAGATTGATGCGTGAAGTTGTGGTTGCTTTGCCCATCGAACTGGATAAAGAAAAGCAAAAAGAATTAATTACAGAGTACGTCCAAGAAAACTTTGTTGATGCCGGTATGGTTGCAGACGTGAACATCCACCATGACAAAGATCAGAACCCACACGCCCACATCTTGCTTACTATTCGTCATTTTGAAAGCAACGGTGAATGGGCTTCATCTCGTTCGAAAAAAGAATATCTTAAAGACAAAAACGGTGAATTTATTCTTAACGAGAAAGGGAACAAAAAGACACGAAATGTTGATTTAACTGGATGGAATGGGAAACACAAGATCGTGGAATGGAGAAAGGCATTGGCAGAAAAGATCAATGAATTCTACAAAGCCAATGGTATTGAAGAAGAAGTCTCACATCTTTCTTACGAAGATCAGGGCAATGGTAAAGTTGCTCATGAAAGACTTTCACGAAATGAATATGTTATTGAATTAAAAGCTAAAGAGTCTGCCATGCAAGAAGGGATCGAGTATTCACCAGTAACTTTCTATGCTCAAGTTAATCAAACGATTGACAAGTTAAATGACGAGAAAACTCTAGTGGATATGGAACTCAAAAAACTTGAAGAAGAGTTGGCTATACTCAAAGCCGAACTCGAAGAAGAGAAGAACGAAGAAGTAGTCGATTTAGACTCGTTCAAAGAGATTCGGGAAAACATTAAAGTCTCGAAAGAAGTTTACGATTCATACAAATTTATTCGCCAACGCATCAAGTGTGGTTATGTGAAGTTACCTGAAATCAACAAAGCTCGTGAGTCTATCGAATACTGGAAGAAGTCACTTAATATTCGTGACAGAAAACTTCAAAATGAGAAGACGATTCTCGAAAACGCTTTAAAATCTTATAAAGAAAAAGACTTCGAAACGTTAATTAAATCAGGATTCGACCCATCTACTTTCGTGACTGTTTATCGTGAGAAGGCTCAAGCCTTCCTCGATAAACATGAGAAACTCACAGAAGAAGTCGGGAAGTATCAAGAAGCCCGAAGCTTCACTCAGAAAGCTTATGAATTTGAAAAAGGGATTATCCAAGAAGAATTCGAATATCTCAATCCTGAACTCGAACGAATCTCATTGGCTGCCAAATCTAGTGACGATCCTGCCGTGTACAAACTGATGAATGACTTGAATCGAATCAAGTTAGGTGAAGTCAATGACAGTTCTGTTTTTGAAATTAATCAAATGACTCGTCAGTTCATGGATGCTGAAAGCATGGATAAAGCTGTCTCTCGAATTCATATTTCTGACTCGATTAACGAATTCAAGTTCTATTCAGAAAATCTGAATAAATTGACGATGGCAACCTATCACTTAGATCGTAAGCATCGTAGAATTGCGAATGATTCTCTCGTATCTGTCGATGAAAAGTCAAATGTATTCTATCGTTTGAGTAATAACAAAAATGAAATGGAATTCATGACCTCCGAGAAGCAAAAAGTTCGAGCAAACCTTGAAACAGATTTAACACATATTTTCTCGAAAGATGAAAAGTTCTCTCATGAAAATTCATTCGATAATATTACGGCTTACTTCACTGAATACACGGACGACAAGTTGCAATATGTTTCGGAACGAGTATCCATGTTTGCAGTAAACAATCAATTCTCATTAGAAGAAATCGAGCAAGATTATGAAGCAAAACAAGAATTGATTTCAGAACAAAAAATCAAAGACATGGAACGAGATGGCGAACGTCACGAGTCGAATGACTTTGAAGACATGAATGCTAATCCAACTGGTGACCTGATTGAATCGCTTATCGAACAAGCGAGAAAAACAGAAGATGGCTCAAGCGGAGATCGTAAGAAACGTGGTAGAAAGAAACTCACTATCGAAGATAAATTGGATATGGATATGTACTAAAGGAGTGTTCAC